>NZ_CP108109.1:6762500-7465000 GCF_036199905.1 Streptomyces sp. NBC_00223
CGTGGACGACGCATGCAGCGTTGGTCGCGGGTGACTGGTCGTCGCTTGAGAACTGAACAGTGGACGCGAGCATCTGTGGCCAAGTTTTTAAGGGCGCACGGTGGATGCCTTGGCACCAGGAACCGATGAAGGACGTGGGAGGCCACGATAGGCCCCGGGGAGCTGTCAACCGAGCTTTGATCCGGGGGTGTCCGAATGGGGAAACCCGGCAGTCGTCATGGGCTGTCACCCATGCCTGAACACATAGGGCATGTGGAGGGAACGCGGGGAAGTGAAACATCTCAGTACCCGCAGGAAGAGAAAACAACCGTGATTCCGGGAGTAGTGGCGAGCGAAACCGGATGAGGCCAAACCGTTTACGTGTGATACCCGGCAGGGGTTGCGTGGGCGGGGTTGTGGGAGTTTCCTTGATCGGTCTGCCGGCCGGTCGGAGAGTCAGAAACCGTATGGGTAGGCGAAGGACATGCGAAAGGTCCGGCGTAGAGGGTAAGACCCCCGTAGCTGAAATCTGTACGGCTCTCTTGGAGACCACCCAAGTAGCACAGGGCCCGAGAAATCCTGTGTGAATCTGGCGGGACCACCCGTTAAGCCTAAATATTCCCTGGTGACCGATAGCGGATAGTACCGTGAGGGAATGGTGAAAAGTACCGCGGGAGCGGAGTGAAATAGTACCTGAAACCGTGTGCCTACAAGCCGTGGGAGCGTCGCAGTGCGTGCTTGCACGTTGCTGTCGTGACTGCGTGCCTTTTGAAGAATGAGCCTGCGAGTTTGCGGTGTGTTGCGAGGTTAACCCGTGTGGGGTAGCCGTAGCGAAAGCGAGTCCGAATAGGGCGGTTGAGTAGCACGCTCAAGACCCGAAGCGGAGTGATCTAGCCATGGGCAGGTTGAAGCGGCTGTAAGAGGTCGTGGAGGACCGAACCCACCAGGGTTGAAAACCTGGGGGATGACCTGTGGTTAGGGGTGAAAGGCCAATCAAACTCCGTGATAGCTGGTTCTCCCCGAAATGCATTTAGGTGCAGCGTCGTGTGTTTCTTGCCGGAGGTAGAGCACTGGATAGGCGATGGGCCCTGCCGGGTTACTGACCTTAGCCAAACTCCGAATGCCGGTAAGTGAGAGCGCGGCAGTGAGACTGTGGGGGATAAGCTCCATGGTCGAGAGGGAAACAGCCCAGAGCATCGACTAAGGCCCCTAAGCGTACGCTAAGTGGGAAAGGATGTGGAGTCGCAGAGACAACCAGGAGGTTGGCTTAGAAGCAGCCATCCTTGAAAGAGTGCGTAATAGCTCACTGGTCAAGTGATTCCGCGCCGACAATGTAGCGGGGCTCAAGCGTACCGCCGAAGTCGTGTCATTGCAGCATGTACTCCCAACGGAGGCTGTGATGGGTAGGGGAGCGTCGTGTGCCGGGTGAAGCTGCGCCGGAAGGCAGTGGTGGACGGTTCACGAGTGAGAATGCAGGCATGAGTAGCGATACAAGAGTGGGAAACTCTTGCGCCGATTGACTAAGGGTTCCTGGGTCAAGCTGATCTGCCCAGGGTAAGTCGGGACCTAAGGCGAGGCCGACAGGCGTAGTCGATGGACAACCGGTTGATATTCCGGTACCCGCTTTGAAACGCCCAGTATCGAGCCCATTAATGCTAAGGCCGTGAAGCCGCCTGCTGAGTCTTCGGATGAGGTGGGAGTGGTGGAGCCGCTGAACCGAGGTGGTAGTAGGTAAGCGATGGGGTGACGCAGGAAGGTAGTCCAGCCCGGGCGGTGGTTGTCCCGGGGTAAGGGTGTAGCCCGAGAGATAGGCAAATCCGTCTCTTATGAGGGTGAGACCTGATGCCGAGCCGATTGTGGTGAAGTGGATGATCCTATGCTGTCGAGAAAAGCCTCTAGCGAGTTTCATGGCGGCCCGTACCCTAAACCGACTCAGGTGGTCAGGTAGAGAATACCGAGGCGTTCGGGTGAACTATGGTTAAGGAACTCGGCAAAATGCCCCCGTAACTTCGGGAGAAGGGGGGCCACGTCTGGTGAGCACACTTGCTGTGTGAGCTGGGTGTGGCCGCAGAGACCAGCGAGAAGCGACTGTTTACTAAAAACACAGGTCCGTGCGAAGCCGTAAGGCGATGTATACGGACTGACGCCTGCCCGGTGCTGGAACGTTAAGGGGACCGGTTAGTCACATTTCGGTGTGGCGAAGCTGAGAACTTAAGCGCCAGTAAACGGCGGTGGTAACTATAACCATCCTAAGGTAGCGAAATTCCTTGTCGGGTAAGTTCCGACCTGCACGAATGGCGTAACGACTTCTCGACTGTCTCAACCATAGGCCCGGTGAAATTGCATTACGAGTAAAGATGCTCGTTTCGCGCAGCAGGACGGAAAGACCCCGGGACCTTTACTATAGCTTGATATTGGTGTTCGGTTCGGCTTGTGTAGGATAGGTGGGAGACTTTGATATCGCGGCGCCAGCCGTGGTGGAGTCGTCGTTGAAATACCACTCTGGTCGTGCTGGATGTCTAACCTCGGTCCGTGATCCGGATCAGGGACAGTGTCTGGTGGGTAGTTTAACTGGGGCGGTTGCCTCCTAAAGGGTAACGGAGGCGCCCAAAGGTTCCCTCAGCCTGGTTGGCAATCAGGTGTTGAGTGTAAGTGCACAAGGGAGCTTGACTGTGAGACTGACGGGTCGAGCAGGTACGAAAGTAGGGACTAGTGATCCGGCGGTGGCTTGTGGAAGCGCCGTCGCTCAACGGATAAAAGGTACCCCGGGGATAACAGGCTGATCTTCCCCAAGAGTCCATATCGACGGGATGGTTTGGCACCTCGATGTCGGCTCGTCGCATCCTGGGGCTGGAGTCGGTCCCAAGGGTTGGGCTGTTCGCCCATTAAAGCGGTACGCGAGCTGGGTTTAGAACGTCGTGAGACAGTTCGGTCCCTATCCGCTGTGCGCGTTGGAGTCTTGAGAAGGGCTGTCCCTAGTACGAGAGGACCGGGACGGACGAACCTCTGGTGTGCCAGTTGTCCTGCCAAGGGCATGGCTGGTTGGCTACGTTCGGGAGGGATAACCGCTGAAAGCATCTAAGCGGGAAGCCTGCTTCGAGATGAGGGCTCCCACTCACTTGATGGGGTAAGGCTCCCAGTAGACGACTGGGTTGATAGGCCGGATGTGGAAGCCCTGTAAGGGGTGGAGCTGACCGGTACTAATAGGCCGAGGGCTTGTCCTCATTTGCTCGCGTCCACTGTTTGGTTCCCGGGTTGCGAACAGTCGCACCGGTGAACACTCAACTGAAAAGTGTGCTTGTTCGCTTGGACTCTGTCGATGTCCCGTATTGCGGGACGGCCCGATAGTGTTTCGGTGGTCATAGCGTTAGGGAAACGCCCGGTCACATTCCGAACCCGGAAGCTAAGCCTTTCAGCGCCGATGGTACTGCAGGGGGGACCCTGTGGGAGAGTAGGACACCGCCGAACAATCTTTCTGGACCCTCGGTCCTGGCCTGAGCGCTGGGATCGGGGGTCCTTTTGTTTTCCCCGAAACGCACCCTCCCCGCGACTGCGGGAGACTTGCACTACAGCAGTACGATCCGACAGGAGTCACGTCGATGTCCAACTCGCCCGAAGACCGGCCCGAGCGCCCTGAGCGCCGGGACTCGCGCCCGACCGGCGGCGGCGACCGCGGAGGTTTCCGCAGCGGCGGCCCGCGGAGGGACGGTGACCGTCCCGCCGGCGGACACCGTCGTGACGATCGACGTGATGACCGTCGTGACGACCGCCCGCGCGGTGACCGTCCCACCGGCGCCGGCGGTGGTTACCGTCGCGACGACCGTCCCAACAGCGGGGCCGGCGGCGGCAGTAGCTTCCGCCGTGACGACCGCCCGCGTTACGACCGCCCCGGTGGCGACCGTCCCCGCGGTGACCGCCCCACGGGTGGTGGGTTCCGTCGTGACGACCGCCCGAGCGGTGGCGGCTTCCGCCGTGACGACCGTCCCGGCGGCGGTGGCGGTGGCGCCGGCGGTGGTTTCCGTCATGGCGACCGTCCGCGCGACGACCGCCCCCGTTTCGACCGTCCCAGGGATGACCGTCCGCGTGACGATCGTCCCCGTGGTGACCGTCCTACCGGTGGTGGGTTCCGTCGTGATGACCGTCCGAGTGGTGGCGGCTTCCGGCGTGACGACCGTCCGGGCGGGGGTGCCGGTGGTGGTTTCCGTCGTGACGACCGTCCCCGTGACGACAGGCCGCGCGACGACCGCCCCCGTTATGACCGTCCGAGGGACGACCGTCCCACCGGCGGCGGCTTCCGTCGCGACGACAGGCCCAGGGACGACCGTCCCCGTGACGACCGTCCGCGCTACGACAAGCCGCGCGACGATCGCCCGCGTGGTGACCGTCCCACGGGTGGTGGGTTCCGTCGTGATGACCGTCCGAGTGGTGGCGGCTTCCGGCGTGACGACCGTCCGGGCGGGGGTGCCGGTGGTGGTTTCCGTCGTGACGACCGTCCCCGTGACGACAGGCCGCGTGAGGACCGTCCCCGTTATGACCGTCCGAGGGACGACCGTCCCACCGGCGGCGGCTTCCGTCGCGATGACAGGCCCAGGGACGACCGTCCCCGTGACGACCGTCCGCGCTATGACAGGCCGCGCGACGATCGCCCGCGCGACGATCGTCCCCGTGAGGACAGGCCGCGTTACGACCGCCCCAGGGACGACCGTCCCACCGGCGGCAGCGGCTTCCGCCGTGACGACCGCCCCCGTGACGACCGCCCCCGTGGTCCGCGCCGCGAGGACGACCGTGGTGGCTTCCGTCGCGATGACCGTCCCCGTGACGACAGGCCGCGCGACGACCGCCCCCGCGGCCCGTACCGTGACAACGACCGGGACCGGGACCGCGGCCAGAGCCGCCGTCCGGCGGTCCAGGGCCGTGGCAGGTTCGAGAACCACGGCGGCCGTGACGACCGGCGCGACGAGCGCGAGCCGATCAAGCGGCTGCCGATCCCGGACGAGGTGACCGGCCAGGAGATCGACCCGAGCGTGCGGCAGGAGCTGATGAGCCTGCCGAAGACCCTCGCCGAGGACGTGTCGCGCAACCTCGTCATGGTCGCGCGGCTGCTGGACGAGGAGCCGGAGCAGGCGTACGCGTACTCGCGCGTCGCGCTGCGGCTGGCCTCCCGCGTCGCGGCCGTAAGGGAAGCGGCGGGCTTCGCCTCGTACGCCTCCGAGCGGTACGCCGAGGCGCTGGCGGAGTTCCGGGCGACCCGGCGGATGACCGGCACCGTGGACCTGTGGCCGGTCATGGCCGACTGCGAGCGCGGCCTCGGCCGTCCGGAGCGGGCCCTGGAGATGGCGGGCGCGCCCGAGGTGCAGAAGCTGGACAAGGCGGGACAGGTGGAGATGCGCCTGGTCGCGGCCGGCGCCCGGCAGGACCTGGGCCAGGCCGAGGCGGCCGTGGTCACCCTGCAGAGCTCGGAGCTGGCGTCCCACGCCGTGCACCCGTGGACCGCGCGGCTGCGGTACGCCTACGCCGACGCGCTGCTGGCCGTCGGCCGGGAGAACGAGGCCCGCGACTGGTTCGCGAAGGCGCTGGAGGCCGACCACGACGGTACGACCGACGCGTCCGACCGGCTCGCCCAGCTCGACGGCGTCGAGTTCGTGGACGTCTTCGACGGTGAAGCGGCCGAGGACGACGACCAGGCCGCGCCGACCGCCGCCGACGCGGAAGCGGACACCGCCGACGACGACGCGGCTGACGACGACCTCACCGACGACGACGTCACCGATGAGGACGACCTCGAGGACGACGAGGAGGACGAGGGCGACCTCCCCGACGAGGACGAGGACGGGGACGACCCCGCCGACGCCGACGCCGACTCGGAGGCCGACGCCAAGTCCGAGGCGCCCGCCGCCGCGGCCCCTGAAAAGGCCGCCGCCGACGAGCCCGCTGACGCCCCCGAGGCCCCCGAGGCCGACGCGACCGACGACGCCGACGACGCCGATCCCTCGTCCTTCCTGGTCTCGCCCTTCCGCGAGCCCTCCCACGACGAGGACTGACCGACCCGGCAGCACCGTATGACCCACGACTGAGGGCGGCACCCGCATCCCGCGAGTGCCGCCCTCAGCCATGTCCGGACCCGACCCCGACTCCAACCTCGACCCCGAGCCTGAACGCCCGCCAGGACAGAGCGACCTCAGTCCAGCTCCAGGCTCCGGATCACCAGCCCGCTCGCCGGTTTCGGCCCGAACGACGTCGACTTGCGCGGCATCATCACGCCCTGCCGGGCGAGGTCGAGGACCACCTGTTCGCGGACCGGGTGCATCAACACCGCCGTACCGCCGTGCTGTTCGGCCAGTCCGACGGCCGCCGCCGTGTCGTGGATGTAGCGGATGTGCGCGGGGGAGTCGGGCACCCGCCAGACGTCGTCGAGCAGCAGGGAGTGCAGCACGGTGGCGTCCAGCCGGCGCCACGCCCCCGGCCGGTCGGCGGGGACGACCGCCTCGACGCGTGCCGGGTCGGGCCGGTCGAGCAGGTGGAAGCCGTCGCCCGCGAGCAGGAAGGCGTTGCCGTCGGCGGCGGCCTCCGCGAGGGTGTCCAGCGCGCGGTCCAACGGCCCCGGCACCGGCCTGACCCGGAAGACCGTACGCGCCGCCTCCAGCGCGGTCGCCGGCGGCAGATGCGGCAGTACGCGGTGGATCGCCCGTACCCGCAGCGGGTAGCGGGCCGTGTCCACGAGCAGGACGAGTCCGAAGTCCCAGGGTGTGCCCGGGCGTTGGGCGGCCTGGAGCCGGCGGTAGGTGGCCCAGCGGTGGTGGCCGTCCGCGATCAGCGCCTGGCGCGGGGCCAGGTCGGCGTCGATCGCGGCCAGGTCGGCGGGGTCGGTGAGCGCCCACAGCCGGTGCCGTACGCCGTCCTCGGTCGTGGTCGTGAGCAGCGACGGGGCGTCGGCGGCCGTGCGGTCGACCAGGCGGGCCGTCGCGTCGCCGTCGCGGTAGGCGAGCAGCAGGGGTTCGAGGTTGGCGCCGGTGGCGCGCATCAGGGCGGCGCGCTCGGCGACCGGGCCCGCCATGACGTCCTCGTGCGGCAGGACGACACCGTCCTCGGGCGGGCTCAGCCGCAGCGCGCCGATGACACCGCGCTGGAGGTGGTCGCCGTCGCGCTGCTCGTACACGTACAGCGCGGGCCGCGGGTCGGGGGCGAGGACGCCTTCGTCCAGCCAGCGGTCGAGGGTCCTGGCGGCCTTGCGGTGCTGGGCGGCCGGGGTCTCGGCGTCGGGCAGGATGAGCCGGACGACGTTGTGCGGGTCCGCGGTCTCCAAGTACCGCTGGCCGTCGGGCCGTACCACGACGTCGTACGGCGGAGAGGTGACCGCGGCGAGGCTGCCGACGCGTTCCGGCACGTAGCGCAGCCCGCGGAAGGGTGCCAGCCGCAGCCCTCGAGCGCTGGTGGGACCGGAGTTGCTCACCGAGGCATGCTACGTCCGCCACGGGCATGAGGGATGATCGGGTCATCGACGACATACGAGGAGCGAGCCCGTCATGACCCACCCGACCAGTCCGCACGCCAGCGAACGACCGCTCGACGCGGCCTACGACACCGCGCTGCTCGACCTCGACGGAGTGGTCTACGCGGGCGGCGAGGCCATCGCGCACGCGGTGGAGTCGCTGGAGGCGGCGAGCGGGCACGGGATGCGGCTGGCGTACGTGACGAACAACGCGTCGCGTACGCCGCAGGCCGTCGCCGAGCATCTGACGCGGCTCGGGGTGCCCGCGACCCCGGACGAGGTCGTCACGTCCGCGCAGGCGGTGGCCCGGCTGGTGGCCGAGCAGGTGCCGGCCGGCGCGAAGGTGCTGACGGTCGGCGGCGAGGGGCTGTTCGCGGCGCTGCGCGAGCGCGGGCTGCGGCCGGTGGAGTCCGCGGAGGACGACCCGGCGGCGGCCGTGCAGGGGTACGGGCCCGAGCTGCGGTGGGCCCAACTCGCGGAGATGGCCTACGCGGTGAACCGGGGGGTGCCGTGGTTCGCGTCCAACACGGACCTGACGATCCCCAGCGCGCGGGGGATCGCGCCGGGCAACGGCGCCGCGGTGGAGGCGGTACGGTTCGCGACCGGTGGGAAGCCGCAGGTGGCGGGGAAGCCGCTGCCCCCGATGCATCGTGAGACGGTGCTGCGGACGGGGGCGAAGCGGCCGCTGGTGGTGGGGGACCGGCTCGACACGGACATCGAGGGGGCGTTCGCGGCAGGGGTGGACTCGCTGCTCGTCCTGACGGGGGTGACGTCCCCGGCGGCGCTGCTCGCCGCCGAGCCGCGGCACCGGCCCACGTACGTGGGCCGGGATCTGCGGGACCTGCTGGTGCCGCACCCCGAGGTCGGCTCTTCCGCGGACGGTCCCACGTGCGGGGGGTGGACCGCGTCCGTGGCCGGCGACACGCTCGCCCTGGCGGGCGAGGGCGAGCCGCTGGACGGCCTGCGGGCACTGTGCGCGGCGGCGTGGGGCGCTGCGGGCGAGAGCTCGTCCGAGCTCGACCCGGCCAAGGCCCTGACCCGCCTGGAGCTGTAGCCCCGGGCGCGGTTCGATAGCCGGGCCCGCCGCCGCGTGGCGCGTGTTGGCGCGGGCTCCGGGGCCCGGGGGCCGTACCGGGCCACCGCCCACGCGGGCGGGCGATCCGCGCCGCGGGTGCCGTCCGCCCTCGGCGCCCGCCGACCGCGTGGGGGCCGGGCTGTCGCGGGGCACCGCCCGCGCGGGGTTCCCGCGTCTCACGGGCGCGGGGTGCTCCCGATCGCGGGGTGCTTCGTCCACCACCCGGCGAGCCCCGCCTGTCGCAGCCAGGCTCGCCCCGTCCGCCGGCAGGCACCGCCGGACACCACCATCCCGCGACCCACCGTCGCGGCGGGAAAAGAATGGGCCACTCGCCCACCCCGAAGCCTCACGGCGAGGCACAGCGCGCCACGTCGGCGCAGAAGCACCGCCCAGGCCCGTGGCTCGGCCGTCGGCAGCCGCCGTGCGCACGTCCGTGCGGGTTTCCGGCCCCGACCGGGGTGGGGCGGTCGGCGCTCGCCCGGCGGGCGGGCCGCTCAGGCGTCGGCAGCCGCCGTGCGCACGTGTGTGCGGGTTTCCCGCCTCGACCGGGGTGGGGCGGTTGGCGCTCGCCGGACGGGCGGGCCGCTCAGGCGTGGGAGGCCGTCAGCGCTTCGGTGAGGAGGTCGTCCTCCGTCGTGCCCTGGCGCCAGTAACCCGTGAAGGTGATCGCGCGGCGCGGGAAGGCGCGGTCCTGGACGAGGTGGCGGCGCAGCGCGCGGATGGCCGCGGACTCGCCGCCCAGCCAGGCGTAGGGCGTACCGGACGGGAAGCCGGCCCCGCCGACCGCCGCGAGCAGCGCCCCCGTACGGTCGCCGCGCGACAGGCCCGACGCCTCCGACGCGCCCCGGAGCAGCCAGGTGATGTCGGCGTCGGCCTTCGTCGGCAGCGGCAGCCGGTCCTCGGGGTGGGCGACCTCGATCCACGCCTTGACCGGCATACCCGCCGGCAGCCACGCCAGGATGCTCGCGACCGCCGGAAGCGCCGTCTCGTCGGCGGTCAGCAGCACCCAGTCCGTACCGTCCGGCGGGCAGAAGTCGACGCCGCCGTTGTCCTCGACGGCCGGCGCGAGGACGGACAGCCGGTCGCCGGGCGCGGCCCGCTGCGCCCAGCGGGAGGCCGGGCCGAGGTCGCCGTGCAGCGCGAAGTCGATGTCGATCTCGGCCGGGTCCCGCCGTACGTCCCGCAGTGTGTACGTCCGCATGACGCCCCGCACGTCCGGGTCCAGTTCGCGCCAGCGCAAGTACCAGTCGGGGTCGAGCACTTCGGGCAGCACGGGCGCGTCCTGCCCCGGCTGTGGCAGGAACAGCTTGAGCCGCTGATCGCGGCCGCCGCTGACCACCCCGGCCAGCTCCTCGCCGCCGAGCACGACCCGGATCAGCGTGGGGGACAGCCGCTGGGTGCGGACCACCCGGGGGTGGAAGAACTGGTAGGGCATGGGGGACATGGCGTGAGCTCACCTTCTTCGTGGTGATGTGCTTAGTGAGGGTAGGCTAACCTAACTTTTCCGTCGGTCGACCGTCACTACCCACCCGTCACACTTACGGGGCACCCCGCCGCCGTCCCTCGCGGCAGTGCCGCCCGCACGCCGAAGCGCCGGGCAGCCGGAGCTGCGGGCGCGCTCAGAGCAGCGAGCGCAGCCGCAGCACGTCCCGCAGGCTCGCCTGCACCCTGACCCGGCCCGACCCCCACGCCTTGGCGAAGTTCAACTGGCCGCCGACCATGGCGACCAGGTCGTCGCCCGTCATCGTCAGCCGGATCTGCGCCTTCTCGGCGGGCTCACCGGGCACGGTCGTCACGTCCTGGATCCGGCCGCCGGCCAGCCGGCCCACGAAGGTCAGGTCCAGATCCGTGATGCGGCAACTGAGCGAACGGTCCAGCGCCGTGGCGCTCCGCACCCCGTCGTCGGCCTTGGCGAGATTCGCCGACAACTGGTCGAGCGCGCTGCGGCACTCCTCGATGGTGGCCATCGGCGCGGCGCCTCCCGGTCGTGCGGTACGTCCGGATGACGGTACCGCAGGGCATCGACAGCCGGGCGCGGGCGCCGGAGGCGGTAGCGTCGGGACCGCATGTGTCAACGGCGAGGCGAGGAGTGTGAGCGATGCGGGACGCACTGCGTACCTGTCTGCAGATCGCGGGCGGCCTGACCGAGGCCACCCGGCGACGCACGATCGAGGCGGCGAAGGAGCTGCTGGAGCAGGCGGGGATCGACCCCGCGGTACTCCAGCAGCGGATCAACTCCGCGATTCCGCCCGAGGTGCAGAGCCTCGCCGACGAGCTGATGGCCTCCGGCCGGGCCAACCGCGACCTGCTGCTCGGGATCGTCCGGGAGGAGGTCGACAAGGCGATGAGCCGGGTCGGCCGCATCGCCGACGAGGTCACGAAGGTCGGCGTCGTCCTTGAGGCGATGGAGCGCCGTATCCGCAACCTGGAGACCCCGCAGGACGCGCCGACGACTCCGCCGCCGTCCGAGCCCGCGCCCACCCCGCCGACCGCCCGAGTCCCCAACCCGCCGGTCGAGCACGTCCCGGTCGACCTGGACACGCCGGAGGCGAAGCCGTCGTCCGGCACGTCGTCGGCGGAAGCACAGAAGGCCGGGACAGCGGGTACGGCTCCCCGCGCGCCGAAGCGGGCGGCCGGCCCGCGCAAGCGGGCGGTGGTCCCGGCGGACGCGGCGGGCCCGGTACGGCGGGGCGGCTCCGGCGGAACGAAGGCGGCGCCGCGCCCGGCGGCGGGTGAGCAGACCGCTCCCTCGGACACCGGCAAGGCCGAGGAGCCTGTGCAGCCCGCGCCCGTTCGGAAGGCCGCGGTGAAGAAGGCCCCGGCGGCCAAGCGCCCACCGGCCGCCCGTAGGACGGCCACGCCGAAGACCGCCACCACGAAGAAGGCCACGCCCAAGAAGGCGGTGAGGAAGACCGCCGGGAGTTCCGCCGTACCCGACCCGGGCGCGCCCGCCCCGAAGCAGGCCGCGCCAAGGAGGACCGCGTCGACCTCGGCGGCAGCCGACCCGGTGACGCCCGCCCGCAAGGCGCCCGCGCCGAAGAAGGCCGCCGTACCCGATCCCGGGGCGCCCGCACCGAAGAAGGCGACGCCGAAGAAGACGGCCGCGAAGAAGACCGCCGGGGGTGCCGCCGTACCCGACCCCGGGGCCCCCGCCCGTAAGACGACCGCCAGGAAGACCGCGCCCGCGCGCAGGACCGCCCCGGCGAAGAAGGCCGCCGAGCCGCGCGACAGCGGAACGGGCACCGGCGATGAGTGAGCCGTACGACCACCCCGCCCCCACGGACCCGGACGCCCCCGCGGATGACCACACCCCCACGGGGGAGACTGGGGAGGCCGGTGGGACCACTGCCGGCGGTCCCCTGGGGGTGACCGTCTCGCCGACGGGGAATGCTGACGTGGACGCCGCGGTTGTGCGGCTGACCGACGCGGACGCATTGCCGACCGAGGCGCACATCGAGGTGTACGAGGACGTGCACGCGGGACTGCGCGACGCGCTCACCGCGCTGGATGAGAACAGGGGCTGAACCGTACGTGGCACGACGCCGACTCGACGCTGAGCTGGTGCGCCGGAATCTCGCGCGCTCCCGGGAGCACGCAAGCCAGTTGATCGCCGCGGGCCGGGTCAGCGTGGGCGGCGCCACCGCGACCAAGGCCGCCACCCAGGTGGAGACCAGCGCCGCCGTGGTCGTCGCGAAGGACACCGACGAGCCCGACTACGTCTCGCGCGGCGGCCACAAACTCGCGGGCGCGCTGGCCGCGTTCACCCCGCTGGGCCTGACCGTGGCCGGCCGCCGGGCGCTGGACGCCGGTGCCTCGACCGGCGGCTTCACCGATGTGCTGCTGCGCAACGGCGCCGCCGAGGTGGTCGCCGTCGACGTCGGCTACGGCCAACTCGCCTGGTCGTTGCAGAGCGACGACCGGGTGATCGTCAAGGACCGCACCAACGTAAGGGAGTTGACGCTCGATCACATCGACGGCAAGCCGGCCGACGTGATCGTGGGCGACCTGTCCTTCATCCCGCTCGGCCTCGTCCTGCCCGCCTTGGTCCGCTGCGCCGCGCCCGAAGCGGACCTCGTACTGATGGTCAAGCCGCAGTTCGAGGTGGGCAGGGAACGGCTCGGCAGCGGCGGTGTCGTCCGCAGTACGCAGCTGCGCGCCGAGAGTGTGCGCAAGGTGGCCGCGCAGGCCGCCGAACTCGGGCTGGGAGCACTGGGCGTGACCGCCAGTCCGCTGCCCGGTCCGTCCGGGAACGTGGAGTACTTTCTGTGGCTGCGCGCCGGCGCCCCCGCGCTGGACCCGGCCGAAGTCGACCGAGCTGTGGCGGAGGGGCCCCGTTGACCGTGAATAGCCAACCTCAGGACCGTACGGTCTTCCTGCTCACGCACACCGGGCGGGAAGAGGCGATCCGCAGTGCCGAGCGGGTGATGCTCGGCCTGCTGCGGGCGGGCATCGGCGTACGGCTGCTGGAGGACGAGGCCGCCGACCTGCCGCTGCCCGCCGCGGTCGAACTGGTCGGCGAGGTCGGGCCAGGATCGGTACAGGGCTGCGAACTGATCATCGTGCTGGGCGGTGACGGCACCATCCTGCGCGGCGCCGAGTTCGCCCGCGCCTCGGGCGTGCCGATGCTCGGCGTCAACCTCGGCCGGGTCGGCTTCCTCGCCGAGGCCGAGCGCGACGACCTCGACAAGGTCGTGGACCGGGTGGTGACCAAGGAGTACGAGGTCGAGGAGCGGATGACCCTCGACGTCCTGGTCCGCAACGACGGCCGGATCGTGCACACCGACTGGGCGCTCAACGAGGCGTCCGTGGAGAAGGCGTCCCGCGAACGGGTGCTGGAGGTCGTCACCGAGGTCGACGGCCGCCCGGTGTCCGGCTTCGGCGGCGACGGTGTGGTCTGCGCGACCCCGACCGGCTCGACCGCGTACGCGTTCTCCGCGGGCGGGCCGGTGGTCTGGCCGGAGGTCGAGGCGCTGCTGATGGTGCCGATCAGCGCGCACGCGCTCTTCGCCAAGCCGCTGGTGACCTCGCCGCGCTCGGTGCTCGCGGTGGAGGTGCAGCCGCAGACCCCGCACGGCGTGCTGTGGTGCGACGGCCGCAGGACCGTGGAGCTGCCCGCGGGGGCACGGGTCGAGGTGCGGCGCGGCGCGGTCCCGGTCCGGCTGGCCCGGCTGCACCACGCCTCCTTCACCGACCGGCTGGTGGCGAAGTTCGCGCTGCCGGTCGCGGGCTGGCGGGGCGCGCCGAGGTAGTCCCGGAAGCGGTCCGGCGGGGGTTCCGCGGAGGTTGACGGGGGGCTACGCGGCGGTCCGGGCGCGGGAGGCGCGCGGCGGGCGTCGCGCGTACGGTCGCAAACCTCGTATGGTCGTATCCGTGTTGGAGGAAATGCGGATTCGGTCGCTGGGAGTCATCGAGGACGCCGTGGTGGAGCTGTCACCCGGCTTCACGGCGGTGACCGGTGAGACAGGCGCGGGCAAGACCATGGTCGTCACGAGCCTCGGTCTGCTGCTCGGCGGGCGGGCCGACCCCGCGCTCGTGCGGATCGGCGCCAAGCAGGCGGTGGTCGAGGGCCGGATCACCATGGGCCCCGACGCCCGCGCCTGGACGCGCGCCGAGGAGGCGGGCGCCGAGCTGGACGACGGCGCGCTGCTGATCAGCCGTACGGTCTCGGCCGAGGGCCGGTCCCGGGCGCACGTCGGCGGCCGTACGGTCCCGGTCGGGCTGCTCGCCGAGCTGGCCGACGACCTGGTGGCCGTGCACGGCCAGACCGACCAGCAGGGTCTGCTGCGGCCTGCCCGGCAGCGCGAGGCGCTCGACCGGTACGCGGGCGACGCGGTGGCCGTGCCGCTGGCGAAGTACGGGTCGGCGTACCGGCGGCTGCGCGAGGTCGCCGCGGAGTACGACGAGCTGACCGCGCGGGCCCGCGAGCGCGCCCAGGAGGCGGATCTGCTGCGCTTCGGCGTCGAGGAGATCGCGGCCGCGGAGCCGCAGCCCGGCGAGGACACGGAGCTGGCCGCGGAGGCGGAACGGCTCGGACACGCCGAGGCGCTGGCCTCCGCGGCGACCGTGGCGCACGCCGCGCTCGCCGGGAATCCGGAGGACCCGGAGGGCGTGGACGCCGGCACGCTGGTCGCCGGGGCGCAGCGCGCGCTGGACTCGGCGAGCGCCCACGACCCCGTACTGGCCGAGCTGGCGGCCCGGCTCGGCGAGGTCGGCATCCTGCTCGGGGACGTGGCCGGTGAACTGGCCGGATACGCCGACAACCTCGACGCGGACCCGCTGCGGCTGTCCGCGGTGGAGGAACGCAGGGCCGTACTCAACCACCTGGTCCGCAAGTACGCCGCCGACATCGACGGGGTGCTCGCCTGGGCCGAGGTGAGCGCGGCGCGGCTGAACGAGCTGGAGGGCGACGACGGGCGGATCGCCGAACTCGCGGCGGAACGGGACGGGTTGCGGGCCGAGCTGGGCGGGCTCGCCCAGAGCCTCAGCGACGCCCGGGGGGAGGCGGCGGACCGGTTCGCGGCGGCCGTCACCGCGGAACTGGCCGAGCTGGCGATGCCGCACGCGCGGGTGACGGTCGCCCTCCGGCAGACCGACGCGGCCGATCCCGGGCACGGGATCGAGGTGGGCGGCCGGGCGGTGGCCTTCGGGCCGAGCGGCGCCGACGAGGTGGAACTGCAACTGGCCCCGCACCCCGGCGCTCCCGCGCGGCCGATCGCCAAGGGTGCCTCCGGCGGTGAGCTGTCCCGGGTGATGCTCGCGGTCGAGGTGGTCTTCGCGGGGTCCGACCCCGTGCCGACGTATCTCTTCGACGAGGTCGACGCCGGCGTCGGCGGCAAGGCGGCGGTCGAGGTCGGGCGGCGGCTGGCGCGGCTGGCGCGTACGGCGCAGGTGGTCGTGGTCACGCATCTGCCGCAGGTGGCGGCGTTCGCCGACCGGCAGTTGCTGGTCGAGAAGACGAATGACGGGTCGGTGACGCGCAGTGGGGTGACCGTGCTGGAGGGGGAGGCGCGGGTGCGGGAGCTTTCGCGCATGCTGGCGGGGTTGGAGGATTCCGAGTTGGGGCGGGCGCACGCGGAGGAGCTGCTCGCTGCGGCGAAGGCTGCGCGCTAGGTCCCTCGCGGGGCGCGCGCTGTCCACGAGGTGCACGTCCGTGCGGGGTCCCTCGCGGGGCGGGGCTGGTTTTTCGGGTGCGGGTCCCTCGCGGGGTGCGGGCCGACATTCGGGTGCACGCCCGTGCGGGGTCCCTCGCGGGGCGGGGCGTCGTTCTCGGGTGCACGCCCGTGCGGGGTGCCCGCGCCTGGCGGCGCGGGGTCGATCCCGCCCGCACCACCCGTGCGGGTTTCGTACTTGTCTGCTGGTGGCCCCTGTGGGTGGTACCCGCCGACGGCGGCGAACCCCTGCAGGGGCCACCCGCACGGGGGTACGAATCCGCACGGGTGGTGCGGGCGGGAGACGGCTCGCGCCGCAGGCGCGGGCAACTCCGCACGGACGTGCACCTGGTATGCGGCGCCCGCCCGGCGAGGGCCCCGCACGGACGTGCACCTGGTAAGCGGCGGCCCGCCCGGCGAGGGCACCGCATGGACGTGCACCTGGTATGCGGGGCCCGCCCGGCGAGGGCACCGCATGGACGTGCACTTGAGAGCGACGCCCACCCCGCGAGGGGAGACGGAGAGAGGGCCAGGATGACCGCGCAGAACGGACGGATCTCCGTTGCCATGGCCGCGGCCGCGGCGACTCGTGCCGCGTACGGGGAGTTGCGGCGCCGACCCCCCGTCGAGGCCCGGCTGTGGCAGCGCACGAACTACGCCGGCCGCGGGGTCGAGCTGTACGGCGGCCTCGCCGTGGCCGCCGGCGCGGCCACCGCCATCGCCGCCGCCCGCGGCCTCGGCGCCCGGACCCGGCTCGCCGCCGTCGGCGCCGCGCTGGCGGCCGGCGTCTGCGGCGCGTACGACGACCAGAAGGGCTCACCGGACGAGCGCGGATTCGCCGCGCACCTCCGCGCGCTGGGGGAGGGTCGGCTCACCTCGGGCGGCGTCAAACTGCTCGGTGTCAGCGCGGCCGGACTCGCCGCGGGAGCGCTGCTCAAGACCCGCCCGCTCGACCGGCTGCTGGCCGGCGTGGTGATCGCGGGGGCCGCCCACGCCGTGAACCTCGTGGACGTCGCCCCCGGCCGCGCCGCGAAGGCGGTGATCGCGGTCGGCGCCCCCGGCCTGCTGCGGCGTGGCCCCGGCGCGGTGCTCGCCGCCGCGCCCGTGGGCGCCGCGGCCGCCGTGCTCAGGGACGATCTGAGCGAGCGGACGATGCTCGGCGACGCGGGCGCGCACGCGCTGGGCGCCGCCCTCGGCGCGGCGATAGCGACGTCCAACGGGCGGGCCGGCCTGCTGCTGCACGCCACCGCGGTCGTCGCGATGGCGGTCGCGGGTGACCGGCTGGCCGGGGACGAACGGCTGTGGAACGCCCCCGGAGTACGGCAGGTTGACTCCTGGGGCCGGGTAGTTCACCCGTATGGGTGATCCCTGGTCGGGGCGGGCGGGCACGGCGTCGCCCTCGACCGTGGTGTCCGGCGCCGGGCCTGGCATCCTGGACGAGTCGAACAGCAGCAGCCGCCGGCCGTCCCGCCGAGCAGATACCCGACCGTCGCCGAGTCAGGAGCAGGACCCCGCGTGAGCAGCACCTCCCACCCCGTCCAGGGGCAGCTGCACGCCGTGCACGTACTGAGCACGGCGGCGGGCGCGCATGTCCGCTCGCTGGCCGGCGGCCTGGTGGCCCGCGGGGTCGAGGTCACCGTCTGCGCCCCCGCCGCGGTCGAGGCGGTGTACGGGTTCAGCGCCGCCGGGGCCGGGTTCACCCCCGTGGAGCTCGGCCGGTACGCCGCCGCCGACGCCCCCGCGATCGCCGCGCTGCGCACGGTGTTCACCCACGCGAGCGTGGTCCACGCGCACGGCCTGCGCGCGGGCCTGCTGGCCTCGGTCGCGCTCGGCGGCCGCCGTACCCCGCTCGTGGTCACCTGGCACGGCAGCGACATCCCCGCCGAGGGCGGCCGCGGCCTGGCGCTGCGCTGGCTGGAGCGCGGGGCGGTCCGCCGCGCCGGGGTCGTACTCGGCGTCTCCTCCGACCTGGTGGACCGGGCCCGGGGTTACGGCGCCGCCGACGTACGGCTGGCACCGGCCGCCGTACCGCGCCCGACGGCCCGCCCGCCGCGGCCGCCCGCCGACGGGGAGCGTCAGAAGCAGCGGATCAGGGCCGAACTCGGCGCGGCCGAACGCCCGTTGCTGCTCGCGGTCGGCCGGCTGGAGCCGCACCAGGGATACGACGTGCTGCTCGACGCGGCCGGGCGCTGGGCGACCCGCGAACCCCGGCCGCTGGTCGCCATCGCGGGGGAGGGCCCCCAACGGGCCGCGCTGGAACGGCGAATCGCGACCGAGCGGCTGCCCGTGACCCTGCTCGGCCGCCGTGACGACGTGCCCGAACTGCTGTCCGCCGCCGACCTGGTGGTGCTGCCCAGCCGCTGGGAGGCCCGTTCGCTGATCGCCCAGGAGGCCCTGCACGCCGGAGTCCCGCTGGTCGCCACGGCGGTCGGCGGCACCCCCGAACTCGTCGGCGACGCCGCCCTCCTGGTGCCGTACGGCGACGCGGGCGCGCTGGCCCGCGCGGTCACCGGCCTGCTCGCCGACCCGGTCCGCCGTACCGCGCTGGCCATCGTGGGCCGGGCCCAGGCCGCGACCTGGCCCACCGAGGACGACACGGTGGCCCAGGTGCTCAGCGTCTACGACGAGTTGACCCGGGGCTGAAGCCCAAACCGCCCCGGGCCGACGGGTGTTACGTCGGGAAGGCGCCGCACGCGGTGAGCCGCAGCGCGGTGTCGATCAGCGGCACATGGCTGAACGCCTGGGGGAAGTTGCCCACTTGGCGCTGGCGGCGCGGGTCCCACTCCTCCGCGAGCAGCCCGAGGTCGTTGCGCAGCGCGAGCAGCTTCTCGAAGAGCCGGCGGGCCTCGTCGACCCGGCCGATCATCGCCAGGTCGTCCGCGAGCCAGAACGAGCAGGCCAGGAAGGCCCCTTCGTCACCGGGCAGCCCGTCGAGATTCTCGTCGACGTTGGAGGTGGGGTAGCGCATCACAAAGCCGTCCTCGGTGGACAGCTCGCGCTGGATCGCCTCAATGGTACCGATCACCCGTTTGTCGTCGGGCGGCAGGAAGCCCATCTGGGGGATGAGCAGCAAGGAGGCGTCCAGCTCACGCGAGCCGTAGGACTGCGTGAAGGTGTTGCGCTGCCGGTCGTAGCCCTTCTCGCACACGTCGTAGTGGATCTCGTCGCGCAGCTCCCTGAAGCGGTCCAGCGGGCCCTCGACCTCGCCGGACTCTATGAGCTTGACGGTACGGTCCACCGCGACCCAGGCCATCACCTTGGAGTGCACGAAGTGCCGGCGCGGGCCGCGGACCTCCCAGATGCCCTCGTCCGGCTCGTTCCAGTGCTTCTCCAGGTAGCGGATCAGCTTGAGCTGGAGCGCGCTGGCGTTGTCGTTGCGGGCCAGGCCGGTCATATGGCCCAGGTGCAGCGCCTCGGTGACCTCGCCGTAGACGTCGAGCTGGAGCTGATGGGCGGCGCCGTTGCCGATCCGGACCGGGGTGGAGCCCTCGTAGCCGGGCAGCCAGTGCAGCTCGTTCTCGCCCAGCTCGCGTTCGCCCGCGATGCCGTACATGATCTGGAGATTCTCCGGGTCGCCTGCCACCGCGCGCAGCAGCCACTCGCGCCAGGCGCGGGCCTCGTCGCGGTAGCCGGTGCGCAGCAGCGAGGACAGGGTGATCGCCGCGTCCCGCAGCCAGGTGAAGCGGTAGTCCCAGTTGCGCACCCCGCCGATGTCCTCGGGCAGCGAGGTGGTGGGCGCGGCCACGATCCCGCCGGTCGGCCCGTAGGTCAGGGCCTTGAGCGTGATCAGCGAGCGGACCACGGCCTCCCGGTAGGGGCCGGTGTACGTACACTGCTCGACCCACTCGCGCCAGAAGTCCTCGGTGGCGGTCAGCGACCCCTCCGGGTCGGCCAGCGCGGGCTGCGGCTTGTGGGAGGGCTCCCAGCTGATGGTGAAGGCGAACCGGTCCCCGGGCGCGACGGTGAAGTCGGAGTACGTGGTCAGGTCCTCACCGAAGGTGTCCACCTCCGTGTCCAGCCACACCGAGTCCGGCCCGGCCACCGCGACCGTACGGTCGCCGATCTTGTGCACCCACGGGGTGATCTGCCCGTAGGAGAATCGCATCCTCAGTGCCGAGCGCATCGGCACACGGCCGCTGACGCCCTCCACGATCCGGATCACCTGGGGTGCTCCGTCACGCGGCGGCATGAGATCGATCACCCGTACGGTGCCCGTACGGGTGTCCCACTCCGACTCCAGCACCAGCGACTCGCCGCGGTAACGGCGGCGGGTCGCGGTCGGCGGCTCGGTGCCCTCGGCATACGCCGGGCCGATCCGCCAGAACCCGTGCTCGTCGGTGCCGAGCAGTCCGGCGAACACCGCCGGTGAGTCGAAGCGCGGCAGGCAGAGCCAGTCCACCGTGCCGTCCCTGCAGACCAGTGCGGCGGTCTGCATATCACCGATGAGTGCGTAGTCCTCGATACGCCCGGCCACGTGCAACTCCAGTCGAACACGGCGCCGCCCCCGCTTGGGACGGTCTTGCGGTATGGGGGAAACCTTGCGGTTTTGGGGGGATGAAAATCTGGATCTTTGGACGAGCTCATGATCCGGAGAAGGGCGGGGATGGTGCCGGTGCCGGTCGGCTCGCGCAATGCGTTCGAGCAGAATACGTCCTCGGAGAGGGCGGTGTGCGTCTCTCGGCGATCTTCGCCGAGCCGGTGGGCCGGACCCCTGCCACCTCACCGGCAGAGGATCCGAAAGCGCTTGCACACGCGGTCTTCCGGCCTGCGTCCGAGCGTAACGCGCACTTTGTCCCCCCGAGTGCCACGCGGTGCCGACACGAAGTCTTCACACAGCCGCCACGCCGTCGCTCGTGGACCCACAAAGTCGATCACGGACCCGGCCGCGGGCTGTGCCACCTGCTGGTGGGGGCCGCTGTCGCTGTTACCCTGGTAGCCCGTGGGCCGGTGGGCCGAACCACTGAACCGCCGCGACGGCGCTCCCAGAACGAACGCCGTCCCGACCCTCACCTCGCGACCACGGGAGCCCCCTCTTGGCAATTGGGCCGAAATCCACGACGACCAAGCACATCTTCGTCACCGGTGGCGTGGCCTCCTCGCTCGGCAAGGGGCTCACCGCCTCCAGCCTCGGTGCACTGCTCAAGGCGCGCGGTCTGCGCGTCACCATGCAGAAGCTCGACCCGTATCTGAACGTCGACCCGGGCACCATGAACCCGTTCCAGCACGGTGAGGTGTTCGTCACTGACGACGGCGCCGAGACCGACCTGGACATCGGGCACTACGAGCGCTTCCTCGACGTGAACCTCGCCGGTTCCGCGAACGTCACCACCGGCCAGATCTACTCCTCGGTGATCGCCAAGGAGCGCCGCGGCGAATACCTCGGCGACACCGTGCAGGTCATCCCGCACATCACCAACGAGATCAAGTCGCGTATCCGCCGGATGGCCACCGACGACGTGGACGTCGTCATCACCGAGGTCGGCGGCACCGTCGGCGACATCGAGTCGCTGCCCTTCCTGGAGTCCGTACGCCAGGTGCGGCACGAGGTCGGCCGGGACAACGTCTTCGTCGTCCACATCTCGCTGCTGCCCTACATCGGCCCCTCCGGCGAGCTCAAGACCAAGCCCACCCAGCACTCGGTGGCCGCGCTGCGCAACATCGGCATCCAGCCGGACGCGATCGTGCTGCGCGCCGACCGCCCGGTGCCGATCGCGATCAAGCGCAAGATCTCGCTGATGTGCGACGTCGACGAGGACGCGGTGGTCGCCGCGATCGACGCGCCCTCGATCTACGACATCCCCAAGGTGCTGCACACCGAGGGCCTGGACGCGTATGTGGTCCGGCGGCTCGACCTGCCGTTCCGCGATGTCGAGTGGGCGCAGTGGGACGACCTGCTCAAGCGCGTCCACGAACCCGAGCACGAGGTGACGGTCGCGCTGGTCGGCAAGTACATCGACCTGCCCGACGCCTATCTGTCGGTGACCGAGGCGCTGCGGGCCGGTGGCTTCGCCAACAACGCCAAGGTCCATGTGAAGTGGGTCACCTCCGACGACTGCAAGACCGCGGCCGGC
Source organism: Streptomyces sp. NBC_00223 (assembly GCF_036199905.1). NCBI lineage: Bacteria > Bacillati > Actinomycetota > Actinomycetes > Kitasatosporales > Streptomycetaceae > Streptomyces > Streptomyces sp. NBC_00223. The sequence goes on from NZ_CP108109.1 coordinate 6,784,263, forward strand.
GCCGCGGCCCACCTCGCCGACGTCGACGCCATCTGCGTGCCCGGCGGCTTCGGCGACCGCGGGGTCGAGGGCAAGGTCGCCGCGATCACCTTCGCCCGTGAGCACCGCGTGCCCCTGCTCGGGCTCTGCCTCGGCCTGCAGTGCGTCGTCATCGAGGCCGCCCGCAACCTGGCCGGGATCGCCGACGCCAACTCCACCGAGTTCGACCCCGCCACCGCCCACCCGGTCATCTCCACCATGGCCGAGCAGCTCGACATCGTGGACGGCAAGGGCGACCTCGGCGGCACCATGCGGCTGGGCACCTACCCGGCCAAGCTCGCCGAGGGCTCGATCGTCCGCGAGGTCTACGGCGACCAGCCGTACGTCGAGGAGCGCCACCGGCACCGCTACGAGGTCAACAACGCCTACCGGGCCGAGCTGGAGAAGAAGGCCGGGCTGGTCTTCTCGGGCACCTCGCCCGACAACAAGCTCGTGGAGTACGTCGAGTACCCGCGCGATGTGCACCCGTACCTGGTCGCGACCCAGGCGCACCCCGAGCTGAAATCCCGCCCGACCCGGCCGCACCCGCTCTTCGCCGGACTGGTGAAGGCCGCGGTGGCCGCGAAACGGGGATGATCACGGAGACGGATCACCGACCCGGGCCCTCGGCCGGACCCGGGACCGGCACAGGACTCGCACCCGGAGGGCGCAGCATGCTCAAGGACACCCCGCAGGAGTGGCAGGTCACGGCCAGCTCCACCCCGTTCACCGGCAAGAAGACCGCCGTCCGCACGGACGCGGTGGTCATGCCGGACGGCAGCACCGTCACCCGCGACTACCAGGTCCACCCCGGCTCGGTGGCCGTGCTCGCCCTGGACGACGACCACCGGGTGCTGGTCCTCAAGCAGTACCGGCACCCGGTGCGGCACAGGCTCTGGGAGATCCCGGCGGGCCTGCTCGACATCCCCGGCGAGAACCCGCTGCACGCCGCCCAGCGCGAGCTGTACGAGGAGGCGCACGTCAAGGCCGAGGACTGGCGGGTGCTGACCGACGTCTTCACCACGCCCGGCGGCTCCGACGAGGCGGTACGGATCTTCCTCGCGCGGAACGTCTCCGACGCGGACGGCGAGCGCTTCGCGGTCTCCGAGGAGGAGGCCGACATGGAGTACGCCCGGGTCCCGCTGCCCGAGCTGGTCGCGGGCATCCTGGCGGGCGAGCTGCACAACAGCTGCCTGGTCCTCGGGGTGCTCGCGCTCTCGGCCGCGCTGGCCGGGGACGGGCTGGACGCGCTGCGGCCGGCGGAGGCGCCGTGGCCCGCGAGGCCGTTCACCGTGTAGGGAGGTTCGCTTCGCGGGGGTACGGGGGGTACGGCCGCTGTGGTGGCTGCGGTCAGGGGGCCGTGGGCGGCGGGATGATCCGATGGGGTGATCATTGAGGTCCCCGGCCGCGTCGGACCCTGGGGATGTGTGCCTGCTGTGAACTAGGCTCGGCGCACGCGACGACCACCTCACCAGCCGGGAGCGTGCCCCGTGACGGACCAGGCGCTCAACCCGCCGCCGGCGCCGTCCGCCGGGCCGGCCGAGGCCGAGGCCGCGCCCTCGGCGGCCGTGAGCGCCACGCCGGCCGAGGCCGCTCCCGTCACGTCCGCCGGCGCCGCTTCCGTACCCGCCGGGCCTGTTCCTGCCGGACCCCGGTCCGCCGGGCCGAGCCGCGGCGCCCCGCCCGCCCGTCCCGACGCACCCGCCGCTGCCGGGCGCCCGTCCGCCGCGGGAGGCGGCGGCGGGCGCGTCGGGACGATGCCCGCCGGGGGCGGGTTCTTCGCCGGGCGGGAACGTGAGCTGGGCGAGCTGCGGGGCGAGATCGAGCGGCCCGGGCTCGGCGCGGCGGGCAAGGCCGGGGCCGCGCGCGCCCGGGTGCTGCTCGTCGTCGGACGCCCCGGCGTCGGCCGGACCGCCGTGGCCCTGCGGCTGGCCCGGGAGGTCGGCGACGCGTACCCCGACGGGCACTTCTTCGTACGGCTGACCGCCCCCGGCGGGGACCCCGTACCGGTCCGCCGCGCCGCGCGCACCCTGCTGCGGGCCCTGGACGCCAAGGCGGTCGGGACCGACGCCGTCGAGGCCCTGCGCGCGGCCACCGCCGGGCGGCGGCTGCTGCTCGTGCTGGACGACGTACGCCACTCCGACCAGCTCGCCCGGCTGCTGCCGGAGGCGCCCGGCAGCCTCGTCGTGGCCACCTCGGACGGTCCGCTGCCCGGCGTCCCCGACGTCCGACCGTGCACCCTCGGCGGGCTGGACACCCCCGCGGCCCTGGAACTGCTCGCCCACACCATCGGCGACACCCGCGTCACCAACGACCCGCGCGCCGCCGAGAGCCTTGTCCAGGAGATCGCCGGCCACCCCACCGCGCTGCGGCTGGTCGCCGCCTGGCTGGCCGCCCAGCCCCGGCTGTCGGTCTCCGACGCGGCCGCCCGGCTGCGCGCCACCCCGGCCACCCCGTTCGTCCGGCCGCCCGAGCGCGCACCGGCCGCTGCCGGCGACAAGCCGCCGGCCTCCGGCAAGCGGTCGGCCGTAGCCACGGACAAGCCCTCCGCCGACAAGGCCGCGGCCTCCGACACGCCCCGCGCCAGCGCCCCCGCCGAGCTGACCCGCGCCTTCCGGGTCGTCTACGAGGACCTGCCGGCCACCGCCGCGCGGATGCTGCGGCTGCTGGTGCTCGCCCCGGCCGGAGCGGTGGACGCCCAGGTCGCCTCCGCGCTCGCCGGGTGCTCGGTGGCGGCCGCGCAGAGCACACTCGACGACTTCGTGGGCAACGCGCTGCTCTCCGGCGGCCCGGAGGAGTGCTACCAGGTCCCCGGCTGCCTGGAACCGCTGCTGCGCGGGCTGGTGGAGAGCACCGACCGGCCCGAGGACGTACGCCTCGCGCGGGCCCGGATGCTGGAGCGGACCGTACGGCTGCTGGAGGCGTGCCGTGCCGCGCTGGAGGGGGAGGAGACCCCCGGCGACGGGCTGCCGCGAGCCCTGCGCTTCGCGTCCTCCCCGGCGGCGGCCGACTGGCTGCGCTCCCGGCTGCCCGCGCTCAAGGCCGCCGCCCGGGCCGCCGTGGCGGACGGCGAACTCGACACCCTGGCCCGGCGGCTGATCGCCGCGCTCGTCCGGGCCCTGGTCGCCTTCCCCGGCGGCGGCACGATGGCCGCCGAGCGCTATGAACTCCACCGCCTCGTACTCGGCGTCGCCGAGCGCCGCGGGCTGCACCGGGAGAAGGCCGCGGCCCTGATCAACCTCGCCGACCTGGACGCGGAGGCCGGCCGCGGCGACCAGGCGATCGAGACGTACCGCCGGGCCCTGGACGCGGCCAGGGTGTGCGACGACACCGAGGCCGAGGGCCGGATCATGGAGGCGCTCGGCAGCACGTACCAGGAGCGGCGGGACCTGGCCCGCGCCTCCGACTGGTTCGGCCGCGCGCTGGCCCTGCGGCAGGCCCGCGGGGAGTTCGTCCAGCAGGCCAGGCTGCACGCCAGGATCGGCTCGGTCCTGACCTACCTCGGCCGTTACGGGCCCGCACTGCGGGAGTGGCGGTCGGCCGCGCGGGTCCACCGGCGGCTGGGCGACCTCGCCTCGCAGGCCCGCGCGCTGACCGAGGCGGCCAGGGTCCAGGAGTACGCGGGCCACCCCGAGGACGCGCTGCGGAGCTGCCGTGACGCGCTCTACTGGGCCCGGCAGGCCGGTGAACGCCGCCTTGAGGCGGCGGTGCTGCTGCGGCTCGCCGACACCCTGGAACGGCTCGGTGACCAGGGCGGCGCCCGGCTCCAGCGCGCGGCGGCCCGGCGGCTCTTCCGCCCCGGCGAGTTCCCCGACCTCTGAGCCCGCGCGAGCCCCGTCTGCGGGGCCCGCTGCCCCCGCGCGCCTCGCCCGCGGCCGCCCGCTGACCTGCCGACCTCGCCCTTTTCACCCTCCCGGCGCCGCACAGCCTACGAAACAGCCAATGGTCTGTGAAAAACCTGCCACTTTGTAAGGCTGGACAGCGGCTCTTCCTTCACTAAACTGTTCCCGCCGCGCACAACGCGGACAGGTCCGGATGTGTCGTGCCAACAGGCAGCATGTCGGGACTGACTTCGGTGTTCCCGAATTCGCCGTTTTACCCTTCCTGTCGTCCCTGAGTGCAAGGACAGTGATCCACGTGAAGGTGGGCATCCCCCGCGAAGTCAAGAACAACGAGTTCCGCGTGGCCATCACCCCGGCCGGCGTGCACGAGCTCGTCCGCAACGGTCACCAGGTCGTCGTCGAGGAAGGCGCGGGCGCCGGCTCGTCCATCCCCGACGAGGAGTACATCGCGGCGGGCGCGGGCATCCTCGCCACCGCCGACGAGGTGTGGACCGCCGCCGATCTGCTGCTGAAGGTCAAGGAGCCGGTCGCGGAGGAGTACCACCGCCTCCGCAAGGACCAGACCCTCTTCACCTACCTCCACCTCGCCGCCTCCCGCGCGTGCACCGACGCGCTGCTGGAGTCCGGCACCACCGCGATCGCCTACGAGACGGTCGAGACCGCGGGCCGCCAGCTGCCGCTGCTCGCCCCGATGTCCGAGGTGGCCGGCCGGCTCGCCCCGCAGGTCGGTGCCTACCACCTGATGCGCTCGGCGGGCGGCCGCGGCGTGCTGCCCGGCGGCGTGCCCGGCGTGGTCTCCGGCAAGGCCGTGGTGATCGGCGCCGGCGTCTCCGGCTGGCACGCCACCACCATCGCGCTCGGTCTCGGCTTCCATGTCACCCTGCTCGACAAGAATGTCGACAAACTCCGCGAGGCCGACAAGGTGTTCGGCAACCGCGTGCAGACCGTCGCCTCCAACGCATATGTGCTCGAACAGGCCGTGCTCGACGCCGACCTCGTCATCGGCGCGGTGCTGATCCCCGGCGCCAAGGCGCCCAAGCTGGTCAGCAACGAGCTGGTGTCGCGGATGAAGCAGGGTTCCGTACTTGTCGACATCGCGATCGACCAGGGCGGCTGCTTCGAGGACTCCCGTCCGACCACGCACGCGGAACCGACCTTCACCGTGCACGACTCGGTGTTCTACTGCGTCGCCAATATGCCCGGCGCGGTCCCCAACACCTCGACGTACGCGCTGACCAACGCCACGCTGCCGTACATCGTCGAGCTGGCCAACCGCGGCTGGCGGGACGCGCTGCGGCGCGACCCGGCGCTCGCCCTCGGTCTCAACACCCATGAAGGCCAAGTGGTGTACGGCCCGGTGGCCGAGGCGCACGGTCTGGACACCGCGGAACTGGCCGCTCTGCTGGGCTGATTCGGCACTTTGTGCCAACTCCGCACGCACGGCCGGGTCTTGTCAGTCGAGACCCGGCCGTGCGCGTGGTTTCGCCCTTGACAGGCGGGCGTTCGATTGCCGACACATCGTGCCGTGTCCGGCGGATTGTGTTGCTGTGAACCACCGACACGCCATAGAGTCGCGAAGCGTCGGCTGTAGTCACGCCGACCTGTCTAGAAGTTTCCTGGTCACCAAGGAGGTAAGACGACTTGTGAATGAGTCGACATTTGCTCCCGGGGGTGGTCAACCAGGAATGACCGTCGGTTCCGTCGCGGTCCGCACCTTCGAGTCCCGCCGACCCGAGACGCTCTCAGCGACCCAGCCTGCTTACGCCATGACGCCTTACAACGACGACATCGACCTGCAGGACGGTCAGTTCTACGACCCGGACGCGGAGTACGAGCCGGACCCGGAGTACGCGGCCACGCTCGCCCCCGACGCCGCCCGCCAGCGCCGTGAGCGCGTGGGACCCACCGGCCGCCCACTGCCGTACTTCCCGATCCCGAACCCCCTCACCGACCACGGCCCGGCGAAGATCGTCGCGATGTGCAACCAGAAGGGCGGGGTCGGCAAGACCACCTCGACCATCAACCTGGGTGCCGCGCTCGCCGAGTACGGACGCCGGGTGCTGCTTGTCGACTTCGACCCGCAGGGCGCGCTCTCGGTCGGCCTCGGGGTCAACCCGATGGAACTCGACATCACGGTCTACAACCTGCTGATGGAACGCGGTCTCGCGGCGGACGAAGTACTGCTCAAGACTGCCGTGCCCGGCATGGATCTGCTGCCCAGCAATATCGACTTGTCGGCAGCCGAGGTCCAGTTGGTCAGCGAGGTGGCCCGTGAGTCCGCGCTCCAGCGCGCCCTCAAGCCGCTGCTGGCCGACTACGACTACATCGTGATCGACTGCCAGCCCTCCCTCGGTCTGCTCACCGTGAACGCGCTGACCGCCGCGCACTCGGTGATCGTGCCCCTGGAGTGCGAGTTCTTCGCGCTGCGCGGTGTCGCGCTGCTCACCGAGACCATCGAGAAGGTCCGCGAGCGGCTCAACCCGGAGCTGGAGCTCGACGGCATCCTCGCCACGATGTACGACTCGCGCACCGTGCACAGCCGCGAGGTGCTCGCCCGCGTGGTCGAGGCGTTCGACGACCATGTCTTCCACACCGTGATCGGCCGGACCGTACGGTTCCCCGAGACCACGGTGGCCGGCGAGCCGATCACCACCTACGCCTCCAACTCCGTCGGCGCGGCCGCGTATCGCCAGCTCGCCAGGGAGGTGCTCGCCCGGTGCCACGCCGAGTGAGTCTGCCGGGCGCCGACGAGCTGTTCCGGACCACCGGCGGGGCCTCGCTCCAGGCACCGCAGCCGCGGCAGCACAACGGCGCCGAGGCGCAGGGCGACCCGCGGCTGCGGTCCGTCCCCGGCGGCGGGGACGGCGAGGGCCAGGAGACCGAGGGCGCGTACCACCCCGGCGACGAGCGGCCCGCAGGCGAGCGGGAGGACGACGGCGGCGCCGAGCACGGCGGCCGGGACGTCCCGCAGGCCCGCAGGGCGCTCACCGCCGAGCGGGGCACCCCGTCCTCGGTACCGGCCGTGCCGCCCATGCCGCCCGTGAACGCCAACCACCAGAACCAGCAGCCGCAGAAGGCACAGCCGCCGATCACCGCGGTGCCGCAGCAGCCCTCCCAGCAGGCCCAGCCCGGCTCCCGGCGCAAGGCCCCGAGGCAGAACCGGCGTCCCAGCGGGCGCGAGCGGCACGACGAGAAGATCACCGTCTACGTTTCCGCCGAGGAACTGATGGACCTGGAGCACGCCCGGCTGGTGCTCCGCGGCGAGCACGGACTGGCCATCGACCGGGGCCGGATCGTCCGCGAGGCCGTCGCCGTGGTCCTGGCCGACCTGGAGTCGCGCGGCGACGCGAGCATCCTCGTACGGCGTCTGCGGGGACGCTGACCCGCGGCGCTTCCCGTGCGGGGTCCGCCGGTCCCGGACCCGGGCGAGGTAGCCTGCCGTCCTGATCCCCGCACCCAGGACCGCGATGCCCACCACCACGCCCGCCGACCCGGACCGCCCCCGCCGCCCGCTGGGCCGGGGCGGGAGGGCGCTGCCGCGCGGGGTGCCGGACGCGGAGCCGTACGAGCCGGTGGCGCCGGAGCCGGTGGGTCCCGAGACGCCCGCGCCGGAGCCCGCACCGGAGCCGTACGAGGCGGCGGTCCCCGAGACGCCCGTGCCCGCGGCTCCCACGGCGGACGGCGAGCCCGTAGAGCCCACCGAGAGCGTCAAGTCCGCCGAGGCCGCCGACGGCGGGAACCGCTTCACCGTCCGGCTGGCGAACTTCGAGGGCCCCTTCGACCTCCTCCTCCAGCTGATCTCCAAGCACAAGCTGGACGTCACCGAGGTCGCCCTGTCCAAGGTGACCAATGAGTTCATGGCCTATCTGCACGCCATGGGCCCGGACTGGGACCTCGACCAGACCACCGAGTTCCTGGTCGTGGCCGCGACCCTGCTCGACCTCAAGGCCGCCCGGCTGCTGCCCTCCGCCGAGGTCGAGGACGAAGGCGACCTCGCGCTCCTGGAGGCCAGGGACCTGCTCTTCGCCCGGCTGCTCCAGTACCGCGCGTACAAGCGGATCGCCGCGATCTTCGCCGAGCGGCTGGAGGGCGAGGCGCTGCGTTGGCCCCGTACCGTCGGCCTGGAACCGCAGCACGCCGAACTGCTGCCCGAGGTCGTGCTCAGCGTCGGCCCCGAGCGGTTCGCCCGGCTCGCGGTCAAGGCGATGCAGCCCAGGCCGAAGCCGCAGGTGTACGTGGACCACATCCACGCGCCGCTGGTCAGCGTCCGTGAGCAGGGCGAGCATGTGATCGCGCTGCTGCGCGAGCTGGGCGCGGCCACCTTCGGGGAGCTGACCCGGGACGCCCCCGACACCCTCACCGTCGTCGCGCGCTTTCTGGCCCTGCTGGAGCTGTACCGGGAGAAGGCGGTGGCCCTCGACCAGGAGGAAGCCCTCGGTACGCTCCAGGTCCGGTGGACCGGCGCCGCCGACCCGTCGGCGGCGCCGCTGGTGACCGACGAGTTCGACCAGGAGGCGGCGGCGAAGCCCACCAGGCCCGCGCCCGCCGCGAAGGAGCCCGCCGACCCGGCGCCGTACCCCGCGCCCGACCCCCCGGCGCCGAATGGAGAGCAGCGATGACCGACGTGGCCGATGTGACCGCCGCCACCCCGGGCGACCCGCCCCCGGCCGGCCTGCTCGCCGCCGAGATCGCCGGGCTCGACCTCAAGCCGGCCCTGGAAGCCGTCCTCATGGTCGTGGACGAACCCGCCACCGAGGAGCATCTGGCCAAGGTGCTCGACCGGCCGCGCCGCGCGGTCGGCAAGGCGCTGCGCGAGCTGTCCGACGACTACACCCGCGAGGGCCGGGGCTTCGACCTGCGGCTTGTCGCGGGCGGCTGGCGTTTCTACACCCGGCCCGCCTTCGCGCCCGCCGTCGAGAGGTTCGTGCTCGACGGCCAGCACGCCCGTCTCACCCAGGCCGCGCTGGAGACGCTGGCGGTCGTCGCGTACCGGCAGCCGGTCAGCCGTTCGCGGGTCTCGGCGGTGCGCGGGGTGAACTGCGACGGCGTGATGCGCACCCTCCTCCAGCGGGGGCTGGTCGAGGAAGGTGGGACGGAACCCGAGACAGGTGCGATCCTGTACAGGACGACGAACTACTTCCTGGAACGTATGGGCCTGCGCAGCCTCGACGAGCTGCCCGAGCTCGCCCCGTTCCTGCCGGAGGCGGACGCGGTCGAGGCGGAGTCCCAGGAAGGGCTACCGTCGTTCGACCCGGACGCACCGGACGACACCTCGACTACGGAAACTTGATGCGAAGCAGCGACAGGAACAGCGGCGGCAACCGGAACCCCCGGAGCGGCAACGGCGGCGGCTCCGACCGGCGGGGCGGGGGCTCGGACCGGCGCGGTGCCGGCGGCTCCGACCGGCGCGGGGGGAGCTCCGACGGGCGCGGTGGCTCCGCCGGGCGTGGCGGCCCCGCCGACCGCCGCGGCGGCAGCGGCGGCCAGGAGCGGCGGGCGGACGCTCCTCCGCAGCGCCCGAGCAAGCCGCGTCCCGAGGAGCGCCGCTACGACGTCGGCACCACCGGCCAGTCCGGTGCGAACAAGCCCGGCGGCATGCCTCGTACCAAGGGCACCGGGGCTCCCCGGCCGACCGGCAACCGTGGCCGCAAGCCGGTGCCGGCCCGCCCCCGTGAGCTGGAGGCGCAGATCGAGGAGCGCAACCGCGAGCGGCACAGCAAGCCGCAGGTGAAGCTGCCCAAGACCTTCCCCGGCGCCGAGCAGGAGGGCGAGCGGCTGCAGAAGGTGCTGGCCAGGGCCGGTATGGGCTCGCGCAGGGCGTGCGAGGAGCTGATCGACCAGCACCGGGTCGAGGTCAACGGGCGGATCGTCACCGAGCAGGGCCTGCGGGTCGACACCGAGCGGGACGAGGTGAAGGTCGACGGGCTGACCGTCGCCACCCAGTCGTATCTGTTCTTCGCGCTGAACAAGCCCGCCGGTGTCGTCTCCACGATGGAGGACCCCGACGGCCGTCAGTGTCTCGGCGACTACGTCACCAACCGCGAGACCCGGCTCTTCCACGTCGGGCGGCTGGACACCGAGACCGAGGGCCTGATCCTGCTCACCAACCACGGCGAGCTGGCCCACCGGCTGACACATCCGCGGTACGGCGTCAAGAAGACGTATCTGGCCGCGATCCAGGGCCCGTTGCCGCGCGACCTCGGCAAGCAGCTCAAGAGCGGCATCGAGCTGGAGGACGGCTGGGCGCGCGCCGACCACTTCCGTGTCGTGCAGAACACCGGCAAGAACTACATGGTCGAGGTCACCCTGCACGAGGGCCGCAAGCACATCGTGCGGCGGATGCTCGCGGAGGCGGGCTTCCCCGTCGACAAGCTGGTCAGGACCCACTTCGGTCCGATCCCGCTGGGCGACCAGAAGTCCGGCTGGCTGCGCCGCCTCACCAACACCGAGGTCGGCATGCTCATGCGCGAGGTCGAACTGTAGGCGCCCGACCGCCGGTAAATCCCGCGCGGCCAGGGCGGTCCCCGGCTTGGATGGCCCCATGACCATCCAAGCCGACCCCCTGCGCCGCGCCGGTGTCCCCGACCTCGTCCCGGTCGTCACCGATTTGCTCGGCCGGGGCCACCCGCTGCTCTTCGTGACCGTCTCCGGCGCGCATCTGTACGGTTTTCCGTCCGTGGACTCCGACGTCGATCTGCGCGGCGCCCATCTGCTGCCGCTGCGCGAGGTCATCGGGCTGTACGAGGGCGAGCAGACCCAGAGCCGGATGTGGCGGCGGGACGGTCTGGAACTGGATCTGGTCACCCACGATCTGCTGAAGTTCGCCCGCCTGATGCTGCGGCGCAACGGCTACGTCCTCGAACAGCTGCTGTCCCCGCTGGTCGTCCACACCACCGACACGCACGCCGAACTCGCCGCCCTGGCGCCGGGCGTGCTCACCTCCGGGCACGCCCACCACTACCGCGGCTTCGCGGACACCCAGTGGCGGCTGTACGGGAAGACCGGGGAACTCAAGCCGCTGCTCTACACCTTCCGGGCGCTGCTCACCGGCATCCATCTGATGCGCAGCGGCGAACTCCAGGCCCATCTGCCGACGCTGCTCGGCGAGGTCACGGCCCCGCCCTACGTCCCCGACCTGATCGCCCGCAAGGCCGACGCGGAGCACGGCCCGGCCCCCGATCTCGGCGCCGACCGGCTGAGCACGGACATCGAGGCCCTGCACTCCGTCCTGACCGAGGCGCGGGCCGGCTCGGCGCTGCCGCCGCTCCCCACCGCGCAGGACGCCCTGCACGACCTGGTCGTCCGCACCCGGGAGGCCGCCGTATGACCGGCCCGGCCGCCGTACGACCGGTCCGGTCCGTGGGGCCCGCTCGGTGAGACCGGGCCTACGCGGGCGAGACCGGGCCTACGCGGGCGCGGCCGAGGCGCGGCGGACGCGGTGCAGGAAGTCCTCGACCCGGGCCTGGTCGGGCTCGGCGGGCAGCGGAGTACGGTCGGCGGCCGCGTCGGCCTCCTCGTGCAGGGCGCGCATCCAGGTCCGCACCTCCGCCCAGGTGCGCTCGCCGCGCCTGACCGCGAGCAGCGGCTCGCGCTGGTCGCCCACCTCGATCGAGAGACGGCCGGTGCGCAGCAGGTCGCGGCAGCTGATCAGCAGCCGCAGCGTGTGCATCGCGTGCTTCCAGCGCGGTTCGCCGTGATTGCGGATGTCCGCCTCCAGCTTGTGCACCTGCTGGGCCGCGTAGCCGCGGAAGGTGCCGTCCACCCGGCGGGAGAGGAACGCGCCGCGCAGATCGAGCAGTTCGCGCCCGGTCGGGTCCGCCCGCTCGACCAGCGGCGAGTGCAGGCACTCCAGCAGATTCGGGTTGGCCCGCAGCGCCAGCAGGCAGAAGCGCTCCAGCTCCCAGGAGAACTCCTCGTCCCGCGGCCCGGTCACATGCGTCGGCGGCTTGTCGAACCGCCAGAACAGCGGGGTCGGCGCGACGAACACCCCGCGCCGGTCGATGTCACTGGCGTCCGTGGCCAGCCCGAAGGCGCGCGAGCCCATCACACAGGCGTACACCGTGTGCTCCCTGACCAGGTCGTGCCCCGGAAGATGTCCGGGAGCGGCCGCCGGCCCGGGCCCCGGGCCAGGCCCCGGTGCCGGTCCCAGCGATTCGCGCATGGTGGCGATTATGGCCAGAAACGGCGGCCGGGCGCCGGAGTTTCCCCTGCTTCACCGGGGGATCATGGTGGACGGGGGGCGCAAGGGGCGCATGGATGCCCCGTCTCGAACTGCGGGCTCCCGTCTCACCGGGCCCCACCCCTGGCTACCCTGGTCGGGCAGCCAGTACGCACCCGAAGGAGCCCCGACGTGGCGGTACGAGCGGTCCGCGGCGCCGTCCAGCTGGAACGGGACGAAGCCGCACACATGCGGGAGCAGGTCACCGAGCTGCTCACCGCCCTTCTGCGCCGCAACCGCTTCACCGTGGACGATCTGATCAGTGTGATGTTCACCGCCACGCCCGATCTGCACAGCGACTTCCCGGCGGTGGCCGCCCGCAAGCTCGGCCTCACCGATGTGCCACTGGTCTGCGCGCAGGAACTGGACATCGAAGGAGCCATGCCCCGGGTCGTCCGCGTCCTGGCGCACGTCGAGTGCGACCTGCCCAAGTCCGAGATCGTCCATGTGTACCTCGGCGCCGCCTCCGCACTCCGCAAGGACATCGCCCAGTGAGAACCGCCCTGGTCATCGGCACCGGTCTGATGGGCACCTCCGCCGCCCTCGCGCTGACCGCCCGCGGCGTCGACGTGTACCTCAGCGACCACGACGAGTCCACCGCCCGTACCGCGGCCGCCCTCGGCGCGGGGGTCGCCACACCGCCCACGGAAACGGTCGACCTGGTGATCGTCGCCGTGCCGCCCGCCCATGTGGCCACGACCCTCGCCGACGCGCTGGACCGGGACCTGGGCCGCGGCTATCTGGACGTGGCCAGCGTCAAGGGCGGCCCGCGCCGGGACCTGGAAGCCCTCGGCTGCGACCTCAGCCGCTACATCGGCACCCATCCCATGGCGGGCCGGGAGCGCTCGGGGCCGCTGGCCGGCACCGCCGACCTCTTCGAGGGCCGCCCCTGGGTGCTCACCCCCACCGCGGCCACCGACACCGAGGTGCTCAACCTCGCCCTGGAGCTGGTCGCGCTGTGCCGCGCGGTCCCCGTGGTGATGGACGCCGAGGCCCACGACCGCGCGGTCGCCCTTGTCTCGCACACCCCGCAGCTGATCTCCAGCATGGTCGCCGCCCGGCTCCAGCACGCCGAGGACAGCGCCGTACGCCTCTGCGGTCAGGGAATACTCGACGTCACCCGGATCGCCGGTTCGGAACCGGGCATGTGGATGGACATCCTTGCCGCCAACCCCGGCCCGGTCGCCGACGTGCTCGGGGAGATCGCCACCGACCTCGCCGAGACCGTCACCGCCCTGCGCGCCCTCCAGAGCGCCGACGACGACAAGCGGCGGGAGGGCACGGTGGCCGTCGCCGACATACTGCGCCGGGGCTACGCGGGCCGCGCGAAGGTCCCCGGCAAGCACGGCGCGGGACCGAAGGCGTACGAGACCGTCGCCGTCCTCATCGGCGACCAGCCCGGCGAGCTGGCCCGGCTCTTCGCCGACGCGGGCGCGGCCGGGGTGAACATCGAGGACGTCCGTATCGAGCACTCCACCGCACAGCAGGCGGGCCTGGTCCAGCTCATGGTCGAGCCGCGCAGCGCCCCCACCATGGCCGCGGCCCTGCGCGAAAGGGGCTGGGCGCTGCGGCAGTGAGCGGCCCCTGCCGGGAGCGCGCGCCCGCTTCGGGCGCCCTCCGGCCGGGTGGGCGGCAGAGGGAGGTGCCGGGGGCCGGTAACCTTGGGGGATGGCATCCGGCGTCGGCCGGCCCGCCTCCACCCCGCTTCCGTGCACGAGGAAGGCCAACCGCTGTGGCAAATCCGGTGATCGTCGCGATCGACGGCCCCTCCGGCACGGGCAAGTCCAGCACATCGAGGGCGGTCGCCGCCAAGCTCGGGCTCAGCTACCTGGACACCGGCGCGCAGTACCGGGCGATCACCTGGTGGATGCTGAACAACGGCGTGGACGTCGACGACCCGGTGGCCGTGGCCGACCAGGCGGGCAAGCCGGCGATCGTCTCCGGCACCGACCCCGCCGCGCCCGCCATCACCGTGGACGGCCTGGACGCCGCGGGCCCGATCCGCAGCCAGGAGGTCACCGCCGCGGTCAGCGCCGTCAGCGCGGTCCCCGAGGTACGGGCCCGACTGGTGGAGGTGCAGCGCGCGGTGGCCGCCGCCGCCCCGGCCGGCATCGTCGTCGAGGGCCGGGACATCGGCACCACCGTGCTGCCGTCCGCGACCGTCAAGATCTTCCTCACCGCCTCCGCCGAGGCCCGCGCCGCCCGCCGCAGCGGCGAGCTCAAGGGCGCGGTGAGTGTCGCCGACACCCGGGCCGCCCTGGTCAGGCGTGACGCGGCCGACTCCGGCCGTACCACGTCCCCGCTGGCCAAGGCCGAGGACGCCGTCGAGGTCGACACCACCGAGCTCTCCCTCGATCAGGTCATCGAGTGCGTCGTGACTCTGGTCGAGGAGAAGCGGGCCATCCGGTGACCTCCCAGCAGGCCGCCGTGCCCAGCGCGCGCGGAGCGGCCGTCGCGCGCGGCATCGGCATCGGCCTGATGAACGGCCTGTGGCGCCCCCGCGTGCTCGGCGCCTGGCGGGTGCCCCCGGCCGGCCCCGTGATCCTCGCGGGCAACCACAGCCACAACATCGACGGCCCGATGCTCATCGGCACCTCCCCGCGCCCGGTGCACTTCCTGGTGAAGAAGGAGGCGTTCGTCGGCCCGCTGGACCCGTTTCTGCGCGCGATCGGCCAGGTCGAGGTCGACCGCCACAGCGCCGACCGTACGGCGATCGCCTCCGCGCTCGGTGTGCTGGAGCGCGGCGGTGTGCTCGGCATCTTCCCCGAGGGCACCCGCGGTGACGGCGACTTCGCCGAACTGCGCGCGGGCCTGGCCTACTTCGCGGTCCGCTCCGGCGCGCAGGTCGTGCCCGTCGCGGTGCTCGGCAGCGCCCGCAAGGGCGCGCTGGTGTCCGCGCTGCCGCCGCTGCGGGCCCGGATCGACGTCGTCTACGGCGAGCCCTTCGCCGCGGGTGACGGCAGCGGACTGCGCACCCGCAGCGCCCTGGACGCCGCCACGCGGCGCGTCCAGGAGCGGCTGACCGCGCACCTGGCCGACGCCCGGCGGATCACCGGCCGCTGAACCACATCGGTCGCCGCAGCACCCGGTGCGGCGGCGACCACCACTTGTTGATCGACGGAGAGACCTCATGGACCAGGGAAACGAGCACGGCGACATCGGCGCGCTCGGCGACGCCGAATACGCCGAGTTCATGGAGCTCGCCGCCGAGGAGGGCTTCGACCCCGAAGAGGTGGCCGACGACCTCGCGGGAGCCGGCCACGGACCGCTGCCGGTGCTCGCCGTCGTCGGCCGGCCCAATGTCGGCAAGTCGACGCTGGTGAACCGGATCATCGGCCGCCGCGAGGCCGTCGTCGAGGACCGGCCGGGCGTCACCCGCGACCGGGTCACGTACGAGGCCAACTGGAACGGTCGCCGCTTCAAGATCGTCGACACCGGCGGCTGGGAGCAGGACGTCCTCGGTATCGACGCCTCGGTGGCGATGCAGGCCGAGTACGCCATCGCCGCCGCCGACGCCGTGGTCTTCGTGGTGGACGCCAAGGTCGGCGCCACCGACACCGACGAGGCCGTCGTGAAGCTGCTGCGCCGCGCGGGCAAGCCCGTGGTGCTGGCCGCCAACAAGGTCGACGGGGCCTCCGGCGAGGCCGACGCCGCCGCGCTGTGGAACCTCGGCCTGGGCGAGCCCTTCCCGGTCTCCTCGCTGCACGGCCGCGGCACCGGCGACCTGCTCGACGCCGTCATCGAGGCGCTGCCCGAGGCGCCCGCCATGACGTTCGGCGACGCCATCGGCGGCCCGCGCCGGGTCGCCCTGATCGGCCGCCCCAACGTCGGCAAGTCGTCCCTGCTCAACAAGGTCGCCAATGAGGACCGGGTGGTCGTCAACGAGATCGCGGGCACCACCCGCGACCCGGTGGACGAGCTGATCCAGCTGGGCGGCGTCACCTGGAAGTTCATCGACACCGCGGGCATCAGGCGCCGGGTCCACCTGGCCGAGGGCGCCGACTACTACGCGTCCCTGCGTACGGCGGCGGCGCTGGAGAAGGCCGAGGTAGCGGTCATCCTGGTCGACGCGAGCGAGACGCTGGCCGAGCAGGACACCCGGATCATCTCGATGGCCGTCGAGGCGGGCCGGGCCGTCGTCATCGCCTACAACAAGTGGGACCTGATGGACGAGGAGCGCCGCTACTACCTGGAGCGTGAGATCGAACGCGATCTTGTCCAGGTGCAGTGGGCGCCCCGGGTCAATGTCTCGGCCTCCACCGGCCGGCACATGGAGAAGCTGGTCCCGGCCATCGAGACGGCGCTGGCGGGCTGGGAGACCCGGGTGCCCACCGGGCGGCTCAACGGCTTCCTGGGCGAGCTGGTGGCCGGCCACCCGCACCCGGTACGCGGCGGCAAGCAGCCCCGCATCCTGTTCGGGACGCAGGCGGGCACCAAGCCGCCGCGGTTCGTGCTCTTCGCCTCCGGCTTCCTGGAGGCGGGCTACCGGCGCTTCGTCGAGCGCCGGCTGCGCGAGGAGTTCGGCTTCGCCGGGACCCCGATCCAGGTGTCGGTACGGGTCAGGGAGAAGCGCGGCCGCAAGAAGTAGCGGGCAGCCGATACGGCCGGGGCGCTCAGCGCGGCCGGTTGTCGGGACGGCCCGGTGGCAGTGCCGCCGGGCCGTCCTCGTCACCGCGGTGCCTGCCGCCGGGGGAGAACGGCGGATACTGCGCCTGCCAGGACGTGAACCCCTTGAACTGCAACGACTCCTCGCCGCTGCGGTCGCCGGGGAGCGTGCGGAAGAGCCTTCGGTACTCGGAGTAGAGCGCGTCGTAGATGGGCGTGCCCGAGCCGCCGGCCGCCGCCGAGTCCTGCGCGCTGCGCATGGACGGGATGGCGCGCTGATACGGGGCCCGGCCGGAGGCGTCAAAGGTGTGCACGTATCTGCCAACGAGGGGGATCTGCCCCGGGATGCGGGCCGAAGGGCTGAATCGCCGATCTCCGACTGCGTCAAGCCACCCCGAACGCCGAGCGCGCGGGTCGCCTCCCGGCTGGGGGACTGAGGCCGTCGCCCGCAGCGCAGTCTTTCCCGCCGCGACGGCGGGACGGCGTACGGCGCGTGCCGGCGGTGCCGGACTTGGGGTGCGGTTCCGCGTCCCGGCGTGGCGGCGGGAGATGGGCGCGCGTGCCGCCCCCGGCGGGGGTTCTGTCGGGAGCCGGGAACCTGTGCCCGGAGGGCAGTCTTTGCCGCCGGGACGGCGTATGGCGTGGACCGGTGGTGCCGGACCCGGCGTGCGGGCAGTACGGCACCGCCGAGATCCGCCGTTTCGCGTCCCGCCGCGGCGGCGGGAGATGGGTGCGTACGTCGGCCCTCCGGCAGGGGCTTCGCCGGGAGCCGGGAGCCTTTGCCCGAAGGGCAACTGTCCGCGTCCCTGCATCGTCTGCTGCTGCTTCCGGCCGGTGATCGTTGCCCGGAGGGCAGTTTTTGCCGCCGCGATGGTGGGACGGCGTACGGCGTGGACCGGTGGTGCCGGACCCGGCGTGCGGGCAGTACGGCACCGCCGAGATCCGCCGTTTCGCGTCCCGCCGCGGCGGCGGGGGATGGGTGCGTACGTCGGCCCTCCGGCAGGGGCTCCGCCGGGGGCCGGGAACCTTTGCCCGGAGGGCACTGTCCGCGTCCCTGCATCGTCTGCTGCTGCTTGCGGCCGGTGATCGTTGCCCGGAGGGCAGTTTTTGCCGCCGCGATGGTGGGACGGTGTACGGCGCGTGCCGGCGGTGCCGAACTCGCCGTGCGGTCCCGCGTCCCGCCGCGGCGGCGGGAGACGGGCGCGCGTGCCGCTCCCCGGCGCGGGTTCTGCCGGGAGCCGGGAACCTGTGCCCGGAGGGCAGTCTTTGCCGCCGCGGCGGCGGGGGGAGGGCGTACGGCGGCGCTGTGGTGGGGTCGGGCCGCCGGTAGGCGGTTATGTGCCGGAGAGCGGCATCGTCGCCGCCACCAGCAGGCCCCGGGCGCAGGCCCGGGCCAGCGCGTCGCGCATCAGGTCCTCGCGCGGCTGGCGGCCGACCGCGCCGGCCGGGCCCGCGTACACGTACACCTCATTGGTGCGGCCGACCGCCGCCCGCCAGCCGTCGCTGACCTGGAGCGGCTGATGGGCCTGCCACCACGCGGTGGCCGGGCCGCCGCCGACGCCGGGCTGGAGCACCGCGTGCAGCTTGCCCATCGCCAGCAGCACCGACCACCCGGCCAGCGGCGACGGCCGCGCCTCCAGGTCGAGCTGCGGTACGAAGCCCTGCTCGATCAGCAGCGGCAGGAAGTCGTCGCCCCCGCCGGTCGCGCCCACCCGGGCCACCGGACCGGTCGGCTCGACCACCAGGGCCGGCCGCAGCTGCTCCTCGACGATGATCAGCCCGCAGGTGATGCCCAGCACCGCCTGCCGGGGCCCGGCCGCGGGCACCTCGGCGGGCGCTGGCGCGGGCGCGGGCGCGCCGACGCCCGGAGCACCCTGACCCCCGGGTCCGCCCCGACCACCCTGGGAGCCCCCGGCGTCACCGCGCCCGCCGATCGAGATGCTGCGCACAGCGCCCTGCAACTGCGCCTCCGAGACCGGCACGACCTGCGAGGGAATGCACGCCGCGTGCGCGAACGCCAGCACAGCGGTCTCGTCGCCGACGAACAGCACGGTGCTGGTCCGCTCCTGGCCGGTGTCGCCGGGGGTCCGGCAGGACGTGCAGTCGTACGTCCCCGGCGCGTTGTCACCCGCGAGGAGGCGCAGCGTCTCCTCCTCGCCGATCTCGGCTCGTACCTCGTCGCTCACGTCGAGCATGGGCGCCACGGGAGTCTCCTTGGAAGTGCGGTGGTGCGGTCACACGGTCCGGACGATCCGGCGGCCGGGCCTGCCCGGCGCACAGTGACAACGGACGGCCCGACGCGGGAGTCACGGTCTGGGCGGCCCTGATTCCGCCGTTCGCGGGTCCCGGGTGTGGTCCACCCGGGTGGGCGGGCGGCACGGCGGGCCGTGTTGCCGGGGGAGTGGGGCGAGACCGTGCCTAGCGTGGCCTGATGATCGAACTGTCGAATAATCGTCAAATCGATATCAGGCGAGGCGCACTCGCCCGCACCCACGGCACCCGTGCCGCCGGGGTGCTGGCCGCCCTCGGTGCCGTCGCCCTGCTGCCGCTGCTCGCGCAGCCCGCCGCGGCCGCCGGAACCGGGCGCCGGGCCGCCACCGTACCCGCCGGCGTCGTCCAGGTCCTCCCGCCGGCCGACGACGTCCCGCAGGCCGCCCCGGCCCCCGTCGCCGCGGCCCCCGCCCCCGAGGCCCCCGCCGTCGCGGCGCCGCAGGACACCCCCGCGACGGCCTCCTCCCGGGACCGGTCGGTCTGGGACGACATCGCCATGTGCGAGAGCAGCGGCGACTGGCACATCAACACGGGGAACCACTACTACGGAGGTCTGCAGTTCTGGCAGCCCACCTGGGTGCAGTTCGGCGGCCTCAAGTACGCCCCCCGCGCCGACCTCGCCACCCCCGAGCAGCAGATCGCGGTCGCCGAGGAGGTCCTGCGGGTCCAGGGCTGGGACGCCTGGCCGGTCTGCGCGCGCCGCGCCGGCCACACCGGCCACGCCCACCCGGTGCACACCGTCAAGGAGGGCGAGTCGCTGTCCTCCATCGCCGAGGACTACCACGTCGACGGCGGCTGGTGGTCGCTCTACCAGCTCAACAAGGACGTGATCGGCTCCGACCCGGACGAGATCGAGACCGGAACGGTGCTGTCGCTCTCCTGACCCCGTACCCCCGCCGCTCCCGGCCGCCCGGCTGAGCGCGGCCCCTCCACCATCACCCCGTCACCTGTCGCCCCCGGCCGCGCAGTCGCGTGCGGCCGTCCATCCGCTCCCGCCGGCCCCGGCCGCCGCCGTGCCCCGGAACTCCCGGGCAGCTCTCGGCTGTTGCTAGGGTCGGCGGAGAAGCCCGTCGGCCCGCTCCCGCGCGGTGACACGCGGGAGACAAGGCCGGGCGCCCGGCCGGGCGACTTGGGACACGTATGCGCATCACTTTCCTGATCCACACGGCGTACGGCATAGGCGGCACCATCCGCACCACGTGCAATCTGGCCGGCCAACTCGTCGGCGAGCACGAGGTGGAGATCGTCTCGGTCTTCCGCCACCGCGACGATCTGGTCTTCGACTTCGATCCGCGTATCCGGATGCGGTATCTGGCCGACATCCGGAAAAGCAGCCCGGACAGCGTCCTCGACCACCCGCTGCACGCGCGGCCGTCGGCGGTCTTCCCGTCCTCCGACAGCCGGAGCGCGATGTACAGCGCGCTCACCGACGAACTGATCGGCGCCACGCTGGCGGAGCTGGACTCCGACGTGGTCGTGGGCACCCGGCCCGGCCTCAATGTGCACCTCGCCCGCCAGGCCCCGCGCCGGCTGGTCCGGGTCGCCCAGGAGCACCTGACCCTGGACACCCACCCGGCCCGGCTGGTCCGCACGCTGCGCCGCGGCTACCCGGGCCTGGACGCGGTGACCTGCACCACTGTGGCCGACGCGGCCGCCTACCGCAGACGGCTGCCGGGCGTTCCGGTCAGCGCCGTGCCCAACAGCGCGCCGGCCAGTACGCTCCCGCCCTCGGACTGCTCGGCGCCGGTCGTGGTGGCGGCCGGCCGGCTGGCCGAGGGCAAGCGCTACGACGACCTGATCCGGGCCTTCGCCACCGTCCGCGCCGCCCGCCCCGACTGGACCCTGCGGGTGTACGGCTCGGGCCCCAAGCGCGCGAGCCTGGCGGCGCTGATCAAGGAGCTGGACGTCGGCAAGCATGTGACGCTGATGGGCCCGGTCTCCCCGCTGGAGCCGGAGCTGGCCAAGGCGTCGGTCCTGGCCGTCACCTCCACCGTGGAGTCCTTCGGGATGACCATCGTGGAGGCCATGCGGGCCGGACTGCCGGTGGTGTCCACCGACTGCCCGCTCGGTCCGCGCGAGATCATCACCGACGGCGTGGACGGGCTGCTCGTACCGCCGGGGGACGTCGACGCCATTGCGGCCGCCCTGCTCGCCCTGGCCGAGGACGACGAGCGCCGCCGGGCCATGGGCCGCGCCGCGCTGGCCTCCGCCGAGCGCTTCGACCCGGCCAGGATCGCCGACCGCCATCTACGGCTCTACCAGTCGCTGCTGGCCGCCAGGTCCCGGCGGGGCGCCCGGCTCAGCGCCGCGCTGCGGGCGGGCGTCGGCCGTACCCTCGGCGCGCTGCTGTCGGGGCGGGATCTGGCCCGGGCGATGGCCGGAAAGGTCCGCCGCCGCCTTCGATGAACGACGGCGCCGGCGGAAATTGTGCGAATACTGTGCGTGAGCTGTGTGCCCGCGCCAATAAGTGACCGGCGGGTATTCACCGAATACCGTGGCGGGTATGGCGCCGCTACCGAACCCTCCGGGAAGCAATCCGCACGACGACCTCGACGCGTATGTCGGCCTGGCTCAGCCCGAAGCCGAACGCCGGGCCCGCGAGCGCGGCTGGACCACCGTGCGCAGTCTGCCGCCCGACTCGGTGGTGACCATGGAGTACGTGGTCGGGCGGCTGAACTTCACCGTGGACGCGGGCCGCGTCCGGCACTGCTGGCTGGGCTGAGCGGAGGCGCCGGGCGGGCCGGGCGCTCCACCGGCGGGCGGCGGCTGCCGACCGGGGTGAGCGGGGTGCGCTCGTGGTGGCGGCCGCCGGGCGGGCGGCCGGGGGCGTGCGGGGCGTTGGCGCCCGGCGCGGTGGCCGTCACGGTGCCGCGCGGCAGGGCGCCGACCGTCTCCCGGTCGGGCTCGTTCTCCTCGGCCGGCGGCGGCATCAGCGCAGGACCGGTCACCGCGTCGGCCCGCGGGTTCCCGCGGACGCGGGACCAGGCGGCCGTCAGCCATTCCTCCATCCGGGCCATGGTGGGCTCCAGCCAGGGCAGCGCCAGCAGGATCAGCAGGCCAGCGGCCCAGCCGAGCAGGACGTCGCTGACCCAGTGCGTACCGAGGTAGACGGTGGTCGCGCCCACACCGAGCGCGAGCAGCGCGCTGGCCACGGAGCCCAGCCGCCTGGCCCGCGGGGTGGTGGCGAGATAGGCCAGAACACCCCAGGTCACCACCGCGTTGGCGGTGTGGCCGGACGGAAATATATCCCCGCCGGCGAACATCTCCGCGGAGCCCACACTCGTCGCGTAATGCGGACCGAGCCGGCCGAGGCCGTATTTCACGGCCCCCACGGTGATGTTCAGCAGCAGCAGGGAGGTGCCGAGTACGAGCAGCGGATGCAGGGTCCGGTGCCGCCAGGCCCGCCAGCCGAGCCAGGCGAGCACCATCACGGCTGTGGGACCGCGCTGGCCGAGCACCACGAAATAGTCCAGAAATGCATGGATTTGCGGCCATTGCTTGTAGGGACGCCAGAGCATCACCTGCCAGTCGAGCGTCACCAACTTGGAAGTGGTGAGAACGCCGACGACGATCGCCACATAGGCAACCACGGTCGAACCGAACAGCCATACGCGTGTTCGGCTCATCCGCGGCAGGTCGCGGCTGGTCGGGCTCTCCGCAGCGCGGTGGAGCCTCTCATCGGTACGCACTCAATCGACGTTACAGCGTGTGACGGCTTAGGTCGTCTGAACGGCCTGCTTTGTAATGACGATGTGATGTGGAGTGGGTCTCACCACTCCATTGGGGGACGCGGATTGGGATGAATGGGAGGAGGTCGTGGAGTTTATGTTCGGGCGTTGGTACTCACCGTTGCCGTCTTCTTATTTATTGCTTATTTCCCTCCTTCTTTCTCTGACGTTCCCCGCTGTTCTCCGGCGTTTCCCGTCCCGCGGGCGGGATCCGAGGCCCGCGCGGGCCCCCGCGAACCCGCCGCCGGACGCTCGCCGGTCACCGCTCAGGGGCGTGACAGGCCGTGACACGGACCGCGTTCGGCCATGGCGCTCTCGCGTACGCTGGCGACGACTCACCCGTTCGAGGAAGCAGTGGTCGTGGAGGTACGTCTATGACGCGGCCCGTCAGCCGGTGGACCATCCTGGTCGTCCTCTGCGCCAGCCTGCTGATCGTCGCCCTCGACGCGACCGTGCTGCACGTGGCGGTGCCCGCGCTGACCGAGGACCTGCGGCCCGGCGGCCAGGAGCTGCTGTGGATCGTGGACGCCTACCCGCTGGTCGCCGCCTCCCTGCTGATCCTCTTCGGGACCCTCGGCGACCGGATCGGCCGCCGCAAGGTCCTGCTGATCGGTTACGCCCTCTTCGGCCTCGCCTCGGCCCTCGCCGCCTTCGCGCCCGATCCGCACGTCCTGATCGCAGCCCGGGCCCTGCTCGGCGCGGGCGGCGCGATGATCATGCCCGCCACCTTGTCGATCCTCCGGCAGGTCTTCCCCGACCGGCGCGAACGCGCGACGGCCATCGGCGTGTGGAGCGCGGTCGCCGCCGTCGGCGCCGCGGTCGGCCCGGTGCTCGGCGGCTTCCTGGTCGAGCACTTCTGGTGGGGCTCGGTCTTTCTGATCAACATCCCGCTGATGGTGGTGATGCTGCTGCTCGGCCGACTGCTGCTGCCGGAGTCCCGGTCCGACACCGCCGGTCCCTGGGACGTCCGAGGCGCGCTCACCGCGGCCGCCGGCCTCCTCGGCGTGGTCTACGGGATCAAGCGGTTCGGCGGCGGCGCGGGCCCGCTGCACCCGGCCGTCTGCCTGCCGCTGCTGCTCGGCGCGGCCCTGCTGACCCACTTCGTACGCCGTCAGCGCCGCCGTGAGCACCCGCTGATCGACGTGCGGATGTTCCGGCAGGCCGCCTTCTCCACCTCCGTGGGCTGCATCGTGCTCGCCATGCTGGCCCTGGTCGGGCTGGAACTCATCGCCGTGCAGTATCTCCAGCTCGTACTCGGACTGAGCCCGTTCGAGACCGGGCTGCGACTGCTGCCGCTCACCTTCGCCGCCATGGGCGCGGGACTGGTCGGCGCCCGGGTGCTGCGCCGCTTCGGGCCGCGCCGGATGGTCGCGGCCGGCTTCGCGCTCACCGCGCTCGCCGTGCTCTCGCTGACCGCGATGGGCCAGAGCGACCGGCCCTGGCTGCTCACCACCGCCTTCGTGCTGCTCGGCTTCGGCCTGGAGACCACCCTGTTCGGCGCCTACGAGTCGATGCTCAGCGAGGCCCCGGCCCACCAGGCGGGCGGCGCGGCGGCCATCGGGGAGACCTCGTACCAGCTGGGCGCGGGGATGGGCATAGCGCTGCTCGGCAGTGTGATGAACGCCGCCTATGCCCCGCACGCCACCGGGGTGAGCGCCGCCGACACCAGAGCGGCGGGCAACTCGCTCGGCGAGGCGTACGACGTGGCCGACCGGCTCGGCGGCGGCTCCGGCGCGGCCCTGCGGCACGCGGCCCGCCACTCCTTCGTCGCGGGGATGCATCTGACGCTGCTGGTCAGCGCCGCGCTGCTGTGCGTGGGCGCGCTCGCCGCGCTGCGGCTGCCGAAGGTGATGGAGTGCGGGCTCCGCGGAACACAGGCGGCGGTGTCCCAGGACGCGTCCGCTCCCGTACGGCAGGGGACGACCCCGGCCGTACGCGCTGGACGTGCGGCGGACTGAGCCGTAACGTCGGCGCCGACCGGGGATTACCACTGCTAGTTTTTTGGCCGGAGGTCCAGCCATGCCCGCCGACAAGCCGTCCTTCGACCCGTACGACCCGCTCGGTCTGGACGACCTGCTGACCCCCGAGGACCTCGCGGTCCGCGACACCGTACGGAGCTGGGCGAGCGACCGGGTGCTGCCGTACGTCGCCGACTGGTACGAGCGCGGTGAGCTGCCCGTCATCCGTGAACTGGCCCGTGAACTCGGTGCCATCGGCGCGCTCGGCATGCCGCTGACCGGCTACGGCTGCGCGGGCGCGAGCGCCGTCCAGTACGGGCTCGCCTGCCTGGAGCTGGAGGCCGCCGACTCCGGTATCCGCTCCCTGGTCTCCGTGCAGGGTTCGCTCGCCATGTACGCGATCCACCGCTACGGCTCGGAGGAGCAGCGGCAGCGGTGGCTGCCCTCCATGGCCGCGGGCGAGGTCATCGGCTGCTTCGGCCTCACCGAGCCCGACCACGGTTCCGACCCGGCCGGCCTGCGCACGCACGCCAAGCGCGACGGCTCCGACTGGGTGCTCAACGGCCGCAAGATGTGGATCACCAACGGCTCGGTCGCGGGCGTCGCGGTGGTGTGGGCGCGGACCGAGGAGGACGGCGTACGCGGCTTCGTCGTCCCCACCGACACCCCCGGCTTCTCGGCCCCCGAGATCCACCACAAGTGGAGCCTGCGGGCCTCGGTCACCAGCGAACTGGTCTTGGACGACGTACGGTTGCCCGCCGACGCCGTGCTCCCCGGGGTCACCGGGCTGCGCGGGCCGCTGAGCTGTCTCAGCCACGCGCGCTACGGGATCGTGTGGGGCGCGATGGGCGCGGCGCGCAGCAGCTTCGAGACCGCGCTGGAGTACGCCGGGAGCCGGGAGCAGTTCGGCCGGCCGATCGGCGGCTTCCAGCTCACCCAGGCGAAGCTGGCCGACATGGCGGTCGAACTCCACAAGGGCATCCTGCTCGCCCACCACCTCGGGCGGCGGATGGACGCGGGACGGCTGCGGCCGGAGCAGATCAGCTTCGGCAAGCTCAACAATGTGCGCGAGGCGATCGAGATCTGCCGTACCGCGCGGACGATCCTGGGCGCCAACGGGATCTCGCTGGAGTACCCGGTGATGCGGCACGCCACGAATCTGGAGTCCGTGCTGACCTATGAGGGCACGGTCGAGATGCACCAACTGGTGCTGGGCAAGGCGCTCACCGGGCTCGACGCGTTCCGCGGGTGAGGCGGGCCCGCGCGTCGCGCGGCCCGGTGAGGGCCTTGGTCGGTTCGGTCGGTTCTGGTCGCGGTGTCTTCCGGGGGGCGACCCCCGGACCCCCGGGAGGGGCGCCGTTCGGTTCTGGTCGCGGTGTCTTCCGGGGGGCGACCCCCGGACCCCCGACAGAGGTGCCGTTCAGTTCTGATTGAAGAAGCCGTCGCCGACGCGGCGGGTGTCGGCGTTCATGACCGAGTAGTCCGCCGGGGTGAGCAGGAAGACCCGGGTGGCGACGCGCTCGATGGAGCCGCGCAGCCCGAAGGTGAGGCCGGCCGCGAAGTCGACCACGCGCTTGGCGTCCGCCGACTCCATACCGGTGAGGTTGACGATCACCGGCACGCCGTCGCGGAAGAGCTCGCCGATACCGCGTGCGTCCCGGAACCCGTCGGGGGTCACCGTGGCGATCCGACGGCCTTCCTCGTGAGCCGACTCGGCGGCGACCCGGACCCGTGGATCGGTCACCCATGTGTCGGCACGCTCGGAGCCCTCGCCGTAGTCGGCGTACTCCTCGTCGTAGTAACCCTCGCCGCTGTTGTCGTCGACGAGGCCCAGCCAGGCACTCGCCCGTCGAACCGAACCCATGGACGCCTCCTCTCTCACACGCGGTCGGTACCGTCCGCAGTCCTATCGTCATCCATGATGCTCGCGATGCGCCAAAGGGATAGCCGCCACGCAGGCGACTTGTGACGGTACTGACACACACGATAGTGGCGTACCGTCAGCGCGCGGCAGGTGTAAGCGGGGTGACGGTTCGATGGGAACGTGCTTCACGTCCGGGTGATACAGGGGGCCGTACGGCCGTACGCGTACCTGGTGCCTCATGGCCACCGGGTACCCCGTGGGACACGGATTCCAACCCCTGCGGGCCCGAAAGTCCGTACGCCGGGCCGATAAAATGATCGCCGGTCGCAGAAGCGAGTTCGGCGGGGGAACCATGTTCGGGATCATCAGACCGTGCCGGCATCGGATGTCGGAAGGAATGGCGGCCTCATGGCTCGCCCATCTGTGTGGACTTTGTCTCGCGCTCAGGGACGGCCACGGGCAGTTCGCGCGAGTGGCCACCAACTACGACGGTCTGATCATCTCGGTGCTGGTCGAGGCGCAGTCCACGCCCGCGGACGACCGTCGGCGCACCGCCGGGCCCTGTCCGCTGCGGGGGATGCGCAGCGCTCCGGTGGCCATGGGGGAGGGCGCGCGGCTGGCCGCGGCGGTCTCGCTGGTGCTCGCCTCGGCCAAGGTCCGCGACCATGTCGAGGACGGCGACGGCGCGTTCGGCCGCCGCCCGGTCGCCGCGGCGGCCCGTACGGTCGCCCGCCGCTGGGACCGGGCCGGGGCGCGTACCGGCGGGGACCTCGGCTTCGACACCGCGGTGCTGCTCGACGCGGTCGGCCGGCAGGGCGCCGTCGAGGCGGCGGCCGGGCCCGGCACCTCGCTGCTGACCGTCACCGAACCCACCGAGACGGCCACCGCCGCGGCCTTCGGGCACACCGCCGTACTGGCCGGGCGGCCCGGCAACCGGGCGGCACTTGAGGAGGCCGGGCGGCTCTTCGGCCGGCTCGCGCATCTGCTGGACGCGGTCGAGGACCTGGACGCCGACCGCCGTACGGGCGCCTGGAACCCGCTCGCCGCGACCGGCACCGACCCCGCCGAGGCCCGGCGGCTGTGCGACGACGCGCTGCACGGGATACGGCTCGCGCTGCGGGACGTGGAGTTCGTGAACTCGGCGTCGGGGCGGCTGGCGCATGTGCTGCTCGTCCACGAGCTGGGACGGTCGGTGGACCGGGCGTTCGGGACGGGGGCCTGTACGCATCAGGCGGGCGCGGGGCACGAGGGGCCCGGGGCGGACGGGCTCGCGGGGCATGCGTCGGAGGGGCCCGCGTCGGAGGGGCACGGGCCGGCGGCGGCGCTCGGGTCGGCCGGCGGGAACCCGTACGGCGGGAACCCGTACAGCGGGAACCCGTACGCGGCGCCGCCCGGGCAGAACCCGTACGCGCCCGGTGGTCCCGGGGCTCCCGGCGGGTTTCCGCCGCCGCCCGGACCGCCGCGGCGGCGTGGGCTGCTCGCCGGGTGCCTGGTCTACACCGGTATGTGCTGCACCTGTCAGTTGTGCTGCCGTGAGCACGACGACGCCTGGTCGGGGCAGCGGCGCGGCCCGTGGTGCGACGGGTGCGACGGCTGTTGCGACTGCTGTGAATGCTGCGAGTGCGCGGAGTGCTGCGACTGCGGATGCTGAGCGGCGACGCCTTGGAGGCTGTCGCGGGCGTTACAGGGTGTCACAAAAGTTACAGAGCCCGAGGGAGGGGCGGAGAACTGCCGAGCATGCGTGTGTGAAGGCGGGACGATCCGTCGAACGGCCGGGAGAACGTCAGTGGCGACAACAAGAGGACGACCACACCCGACCGAAGTCGATGTGGTCGCGGGTGACCAGCTGACAGCTACGCATGCGCACAGTGCAGCAGCCCGCCCGGTGTTCCGTCAACCGCACTGAGACGCGCTGTCCACCTATCGGACATGCTTGACAGCCGGTTACCGCATCGGCATAGCCTCGTGTCAAGCCCTTGGGCCCAGCCGTGTTGAGGGACACGGCGGCTGTGTGAAGGCATCTTCCGCCTCTTCCGCGTGTCCACGGAGCCTTCGCATGCCTGCCGCCCCGATTTCCCGCACCTTTTCCCCGGCCGCCTCCGCCGCCCCGGGCCCCGCCTTCACGTCGGCCCGCCGCCCCACCCGTACGCTCCACCTCGCCGCCGCGATCGACGGCCGAGGGCACGATCCGGCGGCGTACTACGTGGAGTTGGCCCGCCTCGCCGAGGGCGGCGCGCTGGACTTCGTCACGCTGGGCGGCGCGGACGGCTCCGGCGGTGACCCCGGTGACGGCTGCGCGCCCGACGTACTCGCCCGGGTCGCCCCGGCCACCGACCGGATCGGTCTGGTCCCCGTCGTGGACGCCGCCCGTGAGGAGCCCTTCGACCTCGCGCTGACCGTCGCGACCCTGGACTGGGTCAGCCACGGCCGGGCCGGGTGGGCGGTCACCGCCCCCGACCCGGCCACCGAGCAGGGCGCCGACGGCCCGGCCGCGCTGCGGGCGGCCCGGCGGCGCCGCGCGGCGGAGCGGGCCGAGGCGCGGTGGCGGCTCGCGGCCGAGGTGACCGCGGCCGTCTCCGGGTTCTGGGACGGCGGCGGAGGGCCGAAGCCGCCGCAGGGCCGGCCGGTCGTCGCGGTGGACGCCACGGAACCCGCCGCGCGCGCGACCGCCGCCCGGTACGCCGACATCGCCTTCGTCCGCGCCGCCCGCCCCGAGGACGCGGGCGAGATCCGCGCCGAACTGCGGCGGCTCGCGGCCGGGTCGGGCCGCGACCCCGACCGGCTGCGGGTGCTCGCCGACCTCACCGTCGACCTCTGCGGCGGCGAACTCGGGCCCGAGCCGGGTGTCGAGGCCGCCCCGGTGGCGGACGGCGCCGGCGGCGTACGGTTCAGCGGCGGCCCGGTCGACCTGGCCGAACTCATCGCGCGCTGGCAGCGGTCCGACGCGGTGGACGGCTTCCACATCCGGCCGGTGGAGCCCCGGCGCGACCTGGAACGCTTTGTCAACGGCACGGTCGCGCTGCTCCAGCACCGCGGACTGTTCCGCGCCTTCCACCCGGGCGCGACGCTGCGCGAACACCTCGGGCTGCACCGCCCCGAGGTCCGGTTCGCCGCCGCCGACCGGGCCGCCGAGGCGGTGTCATGACCGGCGGCACGCGCGCCGGGACCGTACGCCGGATGCACCTGGCCGTACAGCTTCCCGGCGAGGGCGAACGGGCGCTGCCGCCGGACTTCGACGCCTATGTGCGGCTCGCGCGCACCGCGGAACGCGGCCTGTTCGACTTCCTGCTGCTCGCCGAGCGGCCGCCGCCCGCCGACAGCCGTACCGGCCAGGCGCCCCCGGCGACCGGGCCGGAACCGCTCACCGTGCTGAACGCCCTCGCCGCGGTCACCGACCTCATCGGGCTGGCCGCCGCGGTGCGCCCCGGCGGCCGCGAACCGTACGCGCTCGCCCGCCGGATCGCCGCGCTCGACCGGCTCAGCGCGGGGCGCGCGGCCGGTCCGGCCTCCGCCGTACCGGAGTTGACGGTGCCGCGCGGGCCGCAGGGCCGGCCCGTGGTGATCGGGGACGGCGACGACGCGGCCGCTGAGGTGGCCGTGGTCACGGGCGCGGTCCGGCGGGCGCGCCCCGGCACGAGGGTGCTGGCGCGCGTCGGATACGTCCTGGCGGAGGAACCGGGGGAGGAGCCGGGGGGCGTGCGGGCGGCCGGACCGCCGCCGCCCGGCGGTCCGTTCGCCGACCTCTTCGCCGGCCCCCTTCTCGGTCCGCCGCGCGCGCTCGCGGACCGGCTCGACGCGCATGTGCAGTCCGGCGCGGTGGACGGCTATGTCCTGCTGCCCGAACCCGCGCCCGGCGGCCGCGGCCTGGACGCCTTCGTCGACCGGGTCGTCCCGCTGCTCCAGGAGCGCGGATCACTGCGTACCGCATATCGCGGTACGACCCTGCGGGAGCATCTCGGGCTCCCCCGACCGGTGTGGAAGGCGTGATCGTCATGAGTACGGAAACAGCCCCGGAAGCGGGCACGGAAGCGGGCTCGGGACCAGGAACGGAACCGGGCGCGGGCTCGGTCCCGGAGGGCCGCGCGGAGTGGGAGCGGTGGCGGGAGCGGCGGACCGTGTCCGTCTCGGCGCCGCACGGACTGCTGGCGCTGACCGGCACGTACTGGCTGGAGGATCTGACCGACGGTGAGATCCCCGGACTGGCCGGGCACTGGCGGCTCGACGGCGACACGGTGGTGCGCGAGGCGGACGGCGGGTCGACCGTACTGCGGCCCGAGGGCGAGCCGCTGCTGCTGACGGACGGCCGGAGGATCGTCGTGATCGCCCGCGAGGGCTCGTACGGGGTCCGGGTCTGGGACCCCGAGGCGCCCGCCCGGCGGACGTTCTCCGGCATCGAGGCGTTCGACTGGGACGGGCGGTGGGTGGTGCCCGGCGTCTTCCGCCCGTTCGACGAGACCCGTACCGTACGGCTGCCCAACGCGGACGGGCGCGAGCGCGGGCTCGGCCTCGGCGGCGAACTGTCCTTCGCGGTCGACGGATCGGAGCACACGCTCTCCGTCGCGGTCGAGGGCGACGGCAGGCTGTGGGCGGTCGTCGCCGACGGGACCAGTGGGAAGACCAGCTTCCGGTTCCGCTTCCTGTACACATCCGCGCCGGCCGAGGACGGCTCGCTGACCGTGGACCTGAACCGTACGGAGCTGCCGCCGTGCGCGCTGGGCGAGGGGTTCATCTGCCCCTTCCCGCCGCCCGGCAACACGCTGCCGTTCGCGCTCGAAGCGGGGGAGCGCGCGGTTCTCACCCACTGAGACGGCGTCACCGACGAGTGCCCCGGCGGTCCCAGGACCGCCGGGGGACCGTCATGCCCGCAACTCGGCGTCCGGAACTGCCTCTTGTGTGTTGCCTGTGAAATCTGAATACTCCTGTGTACTCGTCGGGCGCGTGTTGCGTTCGTCCATCGGTGCGCACTTGACGGTACATCGACAAGTCGGTATCGGATCGTCGTCGCGTCCCCGACGTGCCGCCGGCCGTACGCCGACCCGTCACCGACCATCCGCCGGTCACCACCGGCACCCACCAGGACCCCTCTCCCACCCCCCACAGGAGGAACGAGTGAAGTCCACCCGTCGTATCCGACTCCTCGCGGTCGCCACCGGTCTGCTGGCCGCGACGGCGTTCGCGCTCCCCTCCGCGAACGCCGCCTCCACGGCCAAGGCGACCCCCGACGCCGCGGCCGCCGTCGCCGCACACCTCGGCGCCGACAGCACCGCGGGCACCTACTACGACTCCGCGCGCGGGACCACCGTCGTCAACGTCACGACCTCGGCCGCCGCCGACGCCGTACGCGCCTCGGGCGCCACCCCGCGCCTGGTCGGCCACAGCACGGCCCAGCTCGCCAAGGCCGGGGACGCCGCCAAGGGCGCGGACATCGCCGGCACCGCCTGGTCGGTCGACCCGCGCAGCGACACGCTGGAGATCAACGTCGACAGCCAGGTCACCGCCGCACAGCTCGCGCGGCTCAAGGCGTCCACCGCGGGCTACGGCGACGCCGTCCGCATCACCCGTGTCCAGGGCACCTTCAGCAAGCTGCTCTCCGGCGGCGACGCGGTCCTCACCAACAGCTGGCGCTGCTCGGTCGGCTTCAACGTCCGCAGCGGCAGCACGTACTACTTCCTGACCGCCGGTCACTGCACCGAGGGCTACCCGGCCTACTACACCAGTTCGGGCAGCTACATAGGCCCGACGGTCGGCAGCAGCTTCCCCAACGACGACTACGGCATCGTCCGCTACGACAGCTCCGTCGCCCATGACGGCACCGTCGGCAGTCAGGACATCACCAGCGCCGCCAACGCCTTTGTCGGCGAGTCCGTCACCCGCCGCGGCTCCACCACCGGCATCCACAGCGGCACCGTCCAGGCGCTCAACGCGACCGTCAACTACGGCAACGGCGAGATCGTCTACGGGCTGATCAAGACCAACGTCTGCGCCGAGCCGGGCGACAGCGGAGGCTCCCTCTACGACGGCACCAAGGCCATCGGCCTGACCTCGGGCGGCAGCGGCAACTGCTCCTCCGGCGGCACGACGTACTTCCAGCCGGTGACCGAGGCGCTGAGCGCGTACGGGGTCAGCGTGTACTAGAAGTCTCCGGCGGCGCCCCCGGGTTCCTCGCGCTCCTTGTGTTCCGGCGCCCCCCGCCGCTCGCGCGGTGGGGGGCGCCGGTCCGCGTGGTGACGGGCGCGGCGGTCCGGCGCCGCGCCTTCCCGGGGGCCGTCGTCATGGTCGCCATGGCGGGTGGGATCGCGGTCACGGCAGGCGGGATCGCGGTCAGAACCTGTCCTCATCGGCTGCCAGACTGGGCCGCATGCTGGAAACGTCGGCGCGGCTGCTGCGCCTGCTCTCGCTCCTCCAGTCACGCCGTGACTGGACGGGACCCGACCTCGCCGAGCGGCTCGACGTCACCGCCCGCACGGTACGGCGGGACGTCGAACGGCTGCGCGCGCTCGGCTACCCGGTGCACGCCACCCCGGGCACGGCGGGCGGCTACCGGCTCGGCGCGGGCGCCGCGCTGCCACCGCTGCTGCTGGACGACGAGGAGGCGGTCGCGGTCGCGCTGTGTCTGCGGCTCGGCGCGGGCGGCAGCGTCGAGGGCATCGAGGAGACCTCGGTACGGGCGCTGGCCAAGCTGGAACAGGTCCTGCCGTCCCGGCTGCGGCACCGGGTCCAGGCCATGCAGGCGGTCACCGTGCAGCGGCGCGTCTCCGGGCCGACGGTCGGACAGGAGACGCTGACCGTGATCGGCGCGGCCTGCCGGGACCGCGAGCGGCTGCGCTTCGACTACCGCGACCACGGGGGCACCGCCAGCCGCCGCGAGGTGGAGCCGTACCGGCTGGTCCACCACGGGCGGCGCTGGTATCTGCTCGCCTTCGACACCGCCCGGGACGACTGGCGGACCTTCCGCGTCGACCGGATCGAGCCCAAGGCGCCCACCGGTCCGCGCTTCACGCCCCGCGAACTGCCCGAGGACGCGGCCTCGTACGTCGCCAAGGGTGTCACCTCCCGGGCCTACCGCTTCCAGGCCCGGGTGCTGCTGCACACCTCGCCGGAACACCTCGCCGGTACACCTGGTCCATCGGGACGATCACCGCGCTCGGCGACGGGGTGTGCGAACTGCGGACCGGCTTCGAGTCGCTGGACGCGCTGGCGATGTACCTCGGGATGCTCGGGGTGGACTTCGAGGTCAGGGAGCCGGCCGAACTCACCGCGTATCTGCGGGCGGTGGCCGGCCGGCTGACCCGGGCGGCGGGGGAGGGCGAGGACCGGCCGTGAGGGGGCCGGGGGCCGGCGGCCCCTGGTGGGCGAGGTCCCGGCCGCGCCCCCCGGTGGGCGGGCTCAGTCCAGCGGGCCGCTCGTGCCGCCCGCCTCGCGGCCCCAGCCGTACGCCCGGTCGGCGCGCAGCCGGATGACCAGGCGGCGGTCGGCGACCATCGCGGCCCGGTACTCGTCCCAGTTCGGGTGCTCGCCGCCGATCGCCCGGTAGACCTCGACCAGCTCCTCCACGGTGGCGTCGTGCGGGTCGGCGGCCACCGGGGAGACCTCGGCGTCGCCCTCGGCGACCAGATACGCCCCCAGGTCGGGCGTCGTGACATAGAAGCTGGCCCGCGCGTCCCGGCGCAGATTGCGGGCCTTGGCCCGGTCGTCGGTCGCCGAGACGCGAATGGTCCTGGTCGCGTCGTCATAGCTGAACGCCACATTGGACAGCTGCGGTCTGCCGTCCCTCTTCAGGGTGACGAGCACCCCGGTCCTGTGCTCCTTCAGCAGATCGAGCAGCGGGCTGCGGGCGGGCTCCTGACTCATGGTCACTCCGGAAGTTCGGCGTTACGGGCGGGCCTCCCCGGCAACGCGACCCGCGCGGCGGTTGTTCCGCCGCTCACCCGGATGGCCCCTCCATCGATCGCCCCGGCCGTCCCCGGCCACCCGGCCGTCCCGGCCGCCCCGTACGGTCCCGCCCCGGCGCCCGGCCACCACCGAACGTATGCCTTCCGCCGCGCCCGGTGAGCCCCGCGCCCTCGTATCCGCGCAGGTCCCGCGCATGGCGGGCCCGATACGGTTATCGTACGGACGTTCGAAATCTGGTCTATGGTGGGAAGCGGAGTCGAAGGGGGAGACGGTCGGACCGGGGGTGGGTGAGCAGTGGGAGGAACGGATGGGCGGCGGGTTCACGCACCTCCATGCCGTGTCCGGATTCTCGCTGCGCTACGGGGCCGGGCACACGGAACAACTGGCGGAACGGGCGGCGGAGCGGGGCATGGACGCACTGGCACTGACCGATCGGGACACGGTGGCCGGCGTCGTGCGGTTCGCCAAGGCCTGCGAACGGGCGGGGGTGCGGCCGCTCCTCGGGGCCGGGCTCGCGGTGCCCGGCCACCAGGACGGCCCGGGCCCGAAGACGGCCGACGGGCGCCGGCGCACCCCCGTACGCGGCGGGGCCTTCCTCGACGAGAGCGCGCCCCGCGCCGTCTTCCTCGCCCGGAACCGGACCGGCTGGGCCGCCCTGTGCCGGATGATCTCGGCCGCCCACCGCGCGGCGAGGCCCGTCGACCCCGGCGCCGACCCCGGCACGGCGCCTCCCGTACGGTCCTCGCCCGGCGGCTCCCGCCCCCGGCTGGACTGGGACGACCTGACCGACGGCGGGCTGTACACACTGCTCGGGCCGGACTCCGAGGTCGGCCGCGCCCTGGCGGCGGGCCGCCCGGACCGCGCCGCCCGGCTGATCGCGCCCTGGCGGGAGGTCTACGGCGACGCCCTGCGGCTGGAGGCCGTCTGCCATCACAGGCGGGGCACCGGGCCGGGCTCGCTGCGGCTGGCCGCCCGTACCGTCGGCTTCGCCGCCGAGCAGGGGGTGACCGCGGTGCTCAGCAACGCCGTGCGCTACCCCGACCCGGACCGCGGCGAGGTCGCGGACGTCCTCGACGCGGCCCGCCGGCTGATCCCCATCGACACCCGCAGGCCCGAACGGCTGGACAGCGGCGAGCGCTGGCTCAAGGGCGCCGCCGACATGGCCAGGATCGCCGAGCGGATCGCCGAGGCGGCGGGGGAGGGGCGGGCCGGCGCGTACCGGCTGCTGCGGGCGACCGAGGAGACCGCCGCGAGCTGCGAGGTGGACCCCCGGGACGACCTGGGCATCGGCCGCCCGCACTTCCCCGAACCCGAACTTCTCGGCGGCAGCGCCCGTACCGCCGACCGCGTACTGCACTCGCGCTGCACCGCCGGCCTGATCCGCAAGGGCTACGACCGCAGGCCCGCGTACTGGCGGCGGCTGGAGGAGGAGCTGGGCGTCATCCGGCGGCTGCGCTTCGCGCCCTACTTCCTCACTGTCGGGCAGGTCGTCGACGACGTACGGGCGATGGGTGTCCGGGTGGCCGCGCGCGGATCGGGCGCCGGCTCGCTGGTCAACCATCTGCTGGACATCGCCATCGCCGACCCCGTCGAGCACGGTCTGCTGATGGAGCGCTTTCTGTCCGACCGCCGCCGCGAACTGCCGGACATCGACATCGATGTGGAGTCGGCCCGCCGGATCGATGTCTACCGGGCGATCTTCGGCCGCTTCGGGGCCGAGCGGGTCGCCACGGTGGCCATGCCCGAGACCTACCGGGTCCGGCACGCCGTCCGGGACGTGGGCGCCGCGCTCGGCATGGACCCGGTGGTCGTCGACCGGCTGGCCAAGGCCTTTCCGCACATCCGGGCCAAGGACGCCCGTACCGCACTCGCCGAACTCCCCGAGCTGCGCGCCGTCTCCGCCGAGGACCACGGCCGGCTCTGGGAACTCGTCGAGGCGCTGGACGGCCTGCCGCGCGGTGTCGCCATGCACCCGTGCGGGGTGCTGCTCTCCGACGCCACCCTGCTGGACCGCACCCCCGTCATGCCGACCAGCGGCGAGGGCTTCCCCATGTCGCAGTTCGACAAGGAGGACGTGGAGGACCTCAAGCTGCTCAAGCTCGATGTCCTGGGCGTCCGGATGCAGTCCGCGATGGCCTACGCGGTCGGCGAGATCGAACGCGCCACCGGCGAGCGGATCGACCTGGACGACCCGGCCCGGGTCCCGCCCGGCGACCCGGCGACCTACGAGATGATCCGCTCCGCCGAGACCCTCGGCTGCTTCCAGATCGAGTCCCCCGGCCAGCGCGACCTGGTGGGCCGGCTGCAACCCGCCACTTTCCACGACCTGGTGGTCGACATATCGCTTTTCCGGCCGGGCCCGGTGGCCGCCGACATGGTCCGCCCCTTCATCGAGGCCCGGCACGGCCGCGCGCCCATGAAGTCACCGCACCCCGATCTGGACCCGGTGCTGCGCGAGACCCACGGGGTGGTGGTCTTCCACGAACAGGTCATCGAGATCCTGCGGGTCA
The DNA here is from genome assembly GCF_036199905.1 of Streptomyces sp. NBC_00223. NCBI lineage: Bacteria > Bacillati > Actinomycetota > Actinomycetes > Kitasatosporales > Streptomycetaceae > Streptomyces > Streptomyces sp. NBC_00223. The sequence goes on from NZ_CP108109.1 coordinate 6,821,170, forward strand.
TGACCGGCTGCACCCGGGCCGAGGCCGACGAGCGGCGCCGCGCGCTGTCCGACCCGGACCGCCAGGGGCAGGTGATGGCCTGGTACGGCGCCGGGGCCCGTACCCGCGGCCACTCGCCCGAGGTGATCCGCCGCACCTGGGAGATCCTGGCCGCCTTCGGCAGCTACGGCTTCTGCAAGGCGCACGCCGTCGCCTTCGCGGTGCCCACCTACCAGTCGGCCTGGCTCAAGGCCCACCGTCCGGCGGCCTTCTACGCCGGGCTGCTCACCCACGACCCGGGCATGTACCCCAAGCGGCTGCTGCTCGCCGACGCCCGGCGGCGCGGGGTGCCGGTGCTGCCGCTGGATGTGAACCACTCCGACACGGATTATCGAATCGAACTGGTGTCCGGTAAATGGGGGCTGCGGCTCGGGCTGATGGATGTGCACGGCATCAGCGAGGCCGAGACCGGCCGGCTGGTGGCGGGCCGGCCCTACTCCTCGTTGCAGGATCTGTGGCTGCGGGCCCGCCCCGGCCGCCCGGTCGCCGAACGGCTCGCCCAGGTCGGCGCGCTGGACTCCTTCGGCGACAACCGCCGTGACCTGCTGCTGCGGATCGCCGAACTCCACCGCCAGGGGCGGGCCAGGGGCGCGCACGAGGGCCAGCTCCCGCTGGACCCGCGGGGCGACGGCCGCGCCGCCCCGGCCGGCCTGCCCGACATGGACGCCGGCGAACGGCTCGGCGCCGAACTCGGTGTCCTCGGCATGGACGCCTCCCGCCATCTGATGCGCGACCACCACTCCTTCCTCGCCGAGCTGGGAGCCGTCTCCGCCAAGGCACTGCGCGGGGTGCGGCACGGCCGGACCGTGCTGGTCGCCGGGGCCAAGGGCGCCACCCAGACCCCGCCGATCCGCTCCGGCCGCCGGGTCATCTTCACCACCCTCGACGACGGCACCGGCCTGGTGGACTGCGCCTTCTTCGACACCAGCCACGAAGCCTGCGCCCATACGGTCTTCCACTCCTTTCTGCTGCTGATCCGCGGTGTGGTGCAGCGGCGCGGCCCGCAGAGCCTCAGCGTGGTCGGCGCCGCGGCCTGGAACCTCGCCGAACTCGTCGAACTCCGCAGGACCGGCGGCCTGGAGGCCGTCGCCGAACGGCTCGCCGAGCCGCCTGCCGTCGAGTTCCCGGCCGCCGAGCCGGCCGGCGGGCCCCCTGTCGCCGGGCCCTCCGCCGCGAACGGCCGCCGGATCCAGCTGCCCACCGGTTATGAACTCCACCCCTGGGCCGATCTGCGGCCCGCCGGCGAGGGCGCCGCCACCGGCCGCAAGCTGTGGCACTCCAGCCCCGGGAGCGCGGGATGACCGGCCGGCCCCCGTACGCCCCGCACGTACTCCATGTGCGCTTCCGTCTTCCCTCCGGCGCCGTCCCCGGGGCGGACGCCTATGAACAACTGCTCGCGCTGCTCGCCGGGTTCACCCCGGTCGTCCAGGCGCTGCCGCCCGACGCGGCGCTGGCCGACGTACGCGGCAGCCTGCGCTACTTCGGCCAGGACGCCGCCGGGCTCGCCCTGCTGCTGCGGGTGCGCGCCCTGGCCCTGCACGGCGCCGACTGCGCGATCGGGGTGGCCGTCAACCCGCTGCTCGCCCGGCTGGCCGCCCGGGACGCGCCGCCCGGCACGGTCAGGGTCGTCCCCGGCGATCCGCCGGCCGTCGCCGACTTCCTCGGCCCGCTGCCGTCCGCCGCGCTGCACGGTGTCGGCCCCGCCACCGCGAAGACCCTGTCCACGTACGGCCTCGACACCGTCGGCCGGATCGCCGCCACCCCGCTGGGCACCTTGCAGCGGATCGTCGGCGCGAGCGCGGGGCACCGGCTCCACGACCAGGCCAGGGGGATCGACCCCGTCCCGGTCACCCCCAACGCCCCGGCCCGCGCCCTCGCCGCGGAGCACCGCTTCGGCCGCGACGAACTCGACCCGGTCCTGCACCGCCGCGCCCTGCTCGCCCTCACCGAGGAACTCGGCGCCCGGCTGCGCGCCGGCCGGCAGACGGCCGGCGCCCTCACCCTGAGCGTCCACTACGCCGACCGCTCCACGACGGTCCGGACCCGTACCCTCGGCGAACCGACCGGCCACAGCCCGGCGTTGACCGCGCTCGCGTACCGGCTGTACGCGTCGCTCGGGCTGCAACGGGCCCGGGTCCGCGCGGTCTCGCTGCGGGCGGAGGGGCTGATCGCCGCCGAACTCGCCTCCCGGCAGCTCGCCTTCGACCCCGGCGACGACCGGGCCCGCCGGATCGAGGCCGTCGCCGACCGGGCCCGCGCCAGGTTCGGCCCCCACGCGGTGCGTCCCGCCACCCTGTCCGACGCGGCCTGACCTCACGTCCGCGCGGCCTGACTCGACGTCCGCGCGGTCCGGTCCGACGTCCGCGCGGCCTGAGCCGACGTCCGCGCGCCCGACCGGAGTTCGCGCGGCCCGACCTGGTGTCCGCGTGTGCGGGCCGCGGTTTTTTTACCCGCGCGTAACTAGCCGCCCTTGGCTACTCGTGCGTAACTTGTCATGAGCCCGGCAATAGTGATCCGGATCACAGGGCACAGGCGCGTCTCCACCTTCCCCCTGCGAGGAGATCACATGAAGCTGCCCTGGCGACGGCTCCTGGCCGCGTTCTCGCTGGCCGCCGCGATGGCGGTGGCCCCCACCGCCGCCGCATCCGCTTCCGCCCAAGCGGCACCCTCCAGTGGCTGGAACGACTTCTCCTGCCACCCCTCGGCCCAACACCCCCGCCCGGTCGTCCTCGTGCACGGCACCTTCGCCAACGGCACCGACAACTGGCTGGTCCTCGCCCCCTATCTGGTGGCCCGCGGCTACTGCGTCTTCTCCTTCGACTACGGCATGCTGCCCGGCGAGACGCTCATCGGCGGCCTCGGACCGATAGCGGACTCCGCCCAGCAGCTCTCCGACTTCACCGACCGGGTGCTCACCGCCACCCACGCCGCCAAGGTCGACATCGTCGGCCACTCGCAGGGCGGCATGATGCCGCGCTACTACCTGAAGTTCCTCGGCGGCGCGGCCAAGGTGAACGCCATGATCGCACTGGCCCCCGACAACCACGGCACGACGCTGGACGGACTGACCGCGCTGCTCCCGTACTTCCCGGGCGCCTCCGGCTTCCTCCGGGGCAGCCTTCCCGGACTGGCCGACCAGGTCGCCGGATCGAGCTTCCAGCGCACACTCAACGCGGGCGGCGACACCGTGCCCGGTGTGCACTACACGGTGATCTCGACCGTCTACGACGAGGTCGTCACGCCGTACACGACCCAGGCGCTGTCCGGTCCCGACGTGCACAACGTGCTGCTCCAGAAGCTGTGCGCGGTCGACGTCTCGGAACACGTCGCCATCGGTCTGACCGACCGCATCGCGTTCCACGAGGCGGCCAACGCCCTCGACCCGGCGCACGCCACCCCGACCACCTGCCTGTCGGCGTTCAGTTAGCCCACGGCGCCGATCCCCACGGGCCGGCGGCGGTGCCGCCGGCGGCCGGGGCCGTCCGGTCCGGTGACCGGGCGGCCCCCGACTGTCAGAGGCGGATGGCAGGCTTTTTCCATGCACAACGAGCCCTCCGCGCACAGCGGGTCTTCTGCCCACGACGAGCTTTCCCCGAGCGAAGAGCCTTCCGCGTACCACGAGTCCTCCGCGCACGACGGGTCCTCCCCGCGTGACGAGACGGACGACCGCCGGTCCTGGGACGCCGCCCCCGCGCGCAGGCGGCACGCGGAGATCGTCGACGTCCATCTGCTCCTGCTGCGCGGCGAGGAGGTCCTGCTCGCCCGCCGCGACGGCACCGGATACGCGGACGGTCTGCTCAATGTGCCGTCCGGGCATCTGGAGGACGGCGAGGACGTCAGAAGCGCCATGATCCGCGAGGCCCGTGAGGAGATCGGCGTCGAACTCGCCCCGGAGGACGTCGAAGCCGTGCTGGTGATGCAGCACCGCGCTCCGGACGGCGGGGCCAGGATCGGCTGGTTCTTCGCCGCCCGCCACCTCCCCGGCTCGGCGGAGCCGGTCAACCGGGAGCCCGACAAGTGCTCGGAGCTGGGCTGGCACCGGCTGGACGCCCTGCCCGACGACATGGTCGCCTATTGCAGGGCGGGCGTTGACGCCTACCGGGCCGGGCGGCGCTTTCTGCTCCACCTGCACGAGAGCGGCGACTCCATCGCCTACGACCCGGCGGGCCCGGACCGTGCGGTGCCGCTGGCACCGGTCGCTGTGCCAGGATTCCGGACATGAGCCTGAAGATCGTCATCGACCCGGACGCGGCCACGGCCCCGTACGAGCAGTTGCGTCGGCAGATCGCGGAGGAGGCACGCGAGGGCCGCCTCCCGGTCAACTACAAGCTGCCCACCGTGCGGGGGCTGGCCGAGCAGCTGGGGCTCGCGGTGAACACGGTCGCCAAGGCGTATCGCGCCCTGGAGACCGACGGTGTGATCGAGACGCGCGGCCGGCACGGTACGTACATCGCCGCGGGTGACGCCCGCGCCCGGGAGGTGGCCGCCGCGGCGAGCGCCTATGTGGAGCGGACCCGCCGCCTCGGCCTGGACCGGGACGACGCGCGCGCCGCGGTGGAGGAAGCGCTGCGCGCCGCGTACGGGGAGTAGCCCTCGGGCCGGATCCCGGGCGCTCCCCGCCGGGCACCCCTGTCGGAGGTGCCCGACGCGGCGGAAGACTCAGGGATATCGGAGATATCAGAGATAGAGGCCGTCCGCGGCCTGGGGCGCGGAGGGGAGCGTGGTCGACGTACCGCGGCGCAGGGCGTACAGCTCGGCGAGGGTGGCCCCGTCGCGGCCGATGCCCTCGGGGGTGCCGAGCCAGTGGACCGCCTCGTCCCGGCTGAGGGGGCCGACCTCGATCCGGGCCAGACAGCGTCCGGGCCGGACGACCGCCGGGTGGAGACGTTCCAGATCCTCGTTGGTGGTGATGCCGACCAGCACATTGCGTCCCTGGCCGAGCAGTCCGTCCGTGAGGTTGAGCAGACGGGACAGCGCCTGTCCCGTCTGGTGCTTGGCCTGGCCGCGGATCAGCTCGTCGCAGTCCTCCAGCAGAAGCAGCCGCCAGCGGCCGCCCGCGGTGCCGTCGTCCTCGCCGATGGCGATGTCCATCAGATAGCCGACGTCGTTGAAGAGCCGCTCGGGGTCCAGGACGCAGTCGACCTGGCACCAGTCGCGCCAGGAGCGGGCCAGGGTGCGCAGCGCCGAGGTCTTGCCGGTGCCGGGCGGCCCGTGGAGCAGCAGCAGACGGCCGGTGATGTCGTCCGCGGTGAGCTTCATCAGGCCGTCCATCGCGTCGGCGACCGGCGAGGTGTAGTTGCCTCGCAGTTCCTCCCAGGTGGCGGCCGAGATCTGCCGGGTGGTGCGGTGCGGTCCGCGGCGCGGCGAGACGTACCAGAAACCCATGGTGACGTTGTCGGGCTGCGGCTCCGGCTCGTCCTCGGCGTCATCGACCGAGGACTTCAGCACCTGCTCGGCGAGTTCGTCGGTGACGGCGGCCACGGTCACGTCGGCGCCGCGGCTCCAGCGGGAGATCAGGATCGTCCAGCCGTCGCCCTCGGCGAGGGTGGCGCTGCGGTCCTTGTCCCGGGCCTGGCGCAGCACGGCGGCGTCCGGGGGGAGCAGGGTCAGCCCGGACTTGACGTTCTCCAGCGAGGCGCCGCGGGCGAACGGCTGGTCGCCGGAGGTGAACCGGCCGAGGAAGAGCGCGTCGACGACGTCGGACGGTGAGTCGCTGTCGTCGAGGCGCAGATGAATGGGCAGCGCGTGGTACGGATCGGCCGCCGTGCCGCTCTTGCCTGCGGAGCCGCGGGCGGGGGAAGTGGGCGGCGGCACTGGCCTCCTCGGTGCACGGGGTGTGGCGGACATACGGCCCATGATCCGGCACCCGGGCCGATTCGCACAGTGCTTTTCCGTACGGGCGTACCCCTGGGCGCGCTTGGTGAATCCACCGGTTCGGTTGATTTACATCGTCTCTGTGCGGATATGTATCTGTTGAGCCCAACAGGCTTTCGAAATCGCATTGTTGACGGCCCATCAATATTCATGCGCATGACACTTCCCGCCGGTCGTTACCGACCGGTACAACGGATGTGGCAGCGAACCTGCTAAGGGAGGTTTCATGAGAATGTCCCGCTTTGCATCAGCCGCATCCGCGCTGATCCTCACATCCGTCCTCGCCTTCGTCGGAGCCGGGTCCGCACACTCCGCGGGCTCCAACTACGTGGCACTCGGCGATTCGTACTCCTCCGGGGTCGGCTCGGGGAGTTACGACAGCGCCAGTGGGGACTGCAAGCGAAGCACCAAGGCCTATCCCTCGCTGTGGGCCGCGGCCCACGCCCCCTCGTCGTTCGCCTTCACCGCGTGTTCGGGCGCCAAGACCGGAGACGTCATCAGCGGCCAGCTCGGGCCGGTCAACACGTCCACCAGTCTGATCAGCATCAGCATCGGCGGCAATGACGCCGGTTTCTCCGATGTCATGACCACCTGCGTGCTCTACTCGCAGAGCACCTGCCTCAACCGGGTCGCCCAGGCCAGGACCTTTGTCGACAACAGCCTGCCGGGGCTGCTCGACACCGCGTACAACGCGATTCACGCCAAGGGCCCCAACGCCCATGTGGTCGTGGTCGGATACCCGCACTTCTACAAGGTCCCCGGTGACTGCTGGATCGGATTGAGCGACACCTCGCGCAGCGCCATCAACGCCGCGTCCGACGACCTCGACGGGGTCATCGCCAAGCGGGCCGCCGACCACGGCTTCAGCTTCGCCGACGTCCGCGGCAATTTCACCGGACACGAGCTGTGCTCGGGCTCCGTCTGGCTGAACAGCCTGACCATCCCGGTTGACGAGTCCTACCACCCCACGGCCGCAGGGCAGTCGGGAGGTTATCTGCCCGCGTTCAGCGCCGCCGTCTGACGCCCGGCGCCCCCCGCTCACGCCGCACGGGCCCGCCGAACGTCAACCCCCTTGGGCGGCAGGTGAATCCGGCGACGGACGTGAGCGGGGGATGCGCACGTGACGTGGCGGAGAGATAGGGTTACCCTGCCCGAGCCGGGCGCCCTCGTCAGGGTGGGGAGAGAAATGGAACAGATAGCGATGCACAGCAGGCCGAGAGTGCCTGCCATCAACTGCGGTACGGGCGCCACCAGTGCGCGTCTGGACCGGCACCTCGCGATACTGGCCGGCCCCGCCGCGCCGCAGCACGAGACCGAGGAGGCCACCGTGCTGATGCGGGAGCTGACCTCGCGCAACACCGCGCACACCAAGGCCAATCGGGGTGCCCGCGTGTCGCTCTTCGCGCCGCTGCGTGCTCTGCGGAGGTCGCTGTTCGGCAACCGCCACTGACCCGTACCGTCAAGCACCCACCCGCTGCCCGGGTGCGGTAGCCGGTCCCGCGAGGGCCCGGCTCACCACCCGGAACGTACGACGGCCACACCGTCCCGGCTCAGCGCCGCTCCCCTCGCGGCGTCTCGGTGTGCGCCCGTCGCGCGGCCGTCTCCCCAGCGGCCCGCACGGCTCGGACACGTTCACAGCAGCGCGAACTGACCATCGGGACCTTCCTCGTGATGGTCGAGTACGGAAGCCGGACCGCGCCTGGCCGCGGTCACCGGCAGGATTCCGGCTGCCCGCAGCTCGGCCGCGCCCGGGCCCGTGGCGTCGTCGTGGGCGGCCGACCGCGCGGCGAAGTCGTCGGTCTCTTCACGCAGCGGCGACAGCAGCGTCAACACGCTGATCAGTTCCAGCAGCTCCGTTGTGGTGGTCCGGGTCCAGGCGGCCGGGCGCAGCAGCGCCGTGCGCGCGGCGGTGTCCGGGGCCGTGGTGAGCAGCGCCCAGCGCGCCCGCAGGCAGGCAGGCCGGCTGGTTCCGGGGCCGTCGGCCAGCCGCGGCCGATGCGCGGCGGGCGCACGGGCCACGGCATCAGATCGTGCGGCAGGGGCGCGTCATCGCTCACCGCACGCATGCTACTGACGGCCCTCAGGGCGCCTCCATCGTCACCGTGAAGGAGAAGCGGTCCCCCCGGTAGTGGATGCGCACCACGTCCACCGCCCGGCCGGAGTCGTCGTAGGTCACCCCGGTGTAGTGCAGTATCGGGCTGAGCAGCGGCACCTGGAGCAGCCGGGCCGTCTCCGGGTCGGCCAGCCGGGCCTCCACGGTGTCGGTGATCCGGCTTATCCGCACCCCCAGCACATCGCGCAGTACCTTCGTCATCGGCCAGCGCTCCAGGTCGGCGAGGTCGATCCCGGCGGCCAGCTCCGGACGGACGAAGTTCTCCGCCCAGTTGGTGGGCTCGCCCGACTCCTCGCAGCGCAGCCGCCGGTAGGCCATGGCCTCGGTGAGGTCGGGGAAGTGCTCGGCGGCCTCGGGGGGAAGCGCCTCGGTCCCGTGGCCCAGCACCGCCGTACGGCCGCCGGACTGCTGGGCCACGATCGCGTCCACCGAGCCGAGCAGCTTCACCGGGGCGCCGCGCAGCGCCGTCGGCTCGATGAAGGTGCCGCGCCGGCGGTGCCGGGTGATCAGTCCCTCGTCCTCCAGCTCCTTGAGCGCCTGGCGCATGGTCAGCACGCTCACGCCGTAGTGCGCGGCCAGATCGTCCTCCGTGGGCAGCCGCAGCGGGGCGTCCGGGCGGCGGCCCAGTATCGACGCCCGCAGCGACTGCGAGATCTGGTACCACAGCGGCAGCTTGCGGTTCAGGACCAGGGAGTCAGGGGCGAAGGAGGACGACGCGGACGACGCGGACGAGGGCGATGAGGGGTGCGAGGAGGACGAGGGGTGCGAGGAGGTCACGGTCGGAAGTTTCTCGCAAGCCCCTCCCACACGGCGTCGTATCCCTCCTGACGGTGCTCCGCGCCCAGGGCGGACTCGGTGGGCACGACCGGCCACCGGGTCTCGAACATGAACGCCAGCCCGTCGTCCACCCGCTGCGGCGCCAACTCGGCGGCGCTGGCCCGGTCGAAGGTGGTCCGGTCGGGGCCGTGGGCCGACATCATGTTGTGCAGCGAGGCACCGCCCGGCACGAAGCCCTCCGCCTTGGCGTCGTAGGCGCCCTCGATCAGGCCCATGAACTCCGACATCACATTGCGGTGGAAGTACGGCGGCCGGAAGGTGTCCTCGCCGACCAGCCAGCGCGGTGCGAAGACCACGAAGTCCGCGCCCGCCAGCCCCGGGGTGTCCGAAGGGGACGTCAGCACGGTGAAGATCGACGGGTCCGGGTGGTCGTAGCTGATCGAGCCGATCACATTGAAACGGCGCAGGTCGTAGACGTACGGCACATGGTTGCCGTGCCAGGCCACCACGTCCAGCGGCGAGTGGTCGTAGACGGCCGCCCACAGATTGCCGCCGAACTTGTTGACGACCTCGATGTCCTCCGCGCGGTCCTCGTAGGCGGCGACCGGGGCCAGGAAGTCGCGGGCGTTCGCCAGGCCGTTGGCGCCGATCGGGCCGAGGTCGGGGAGCTGGAAGGGCTGCCCGTAGTTCTCGCACACATAGCCGCGCGCGGTGTCCTCCAGCAGCTCCACCCGGAAGCGCACCCCGCGCGGGATCAGGGCGACATGGCCGGGATCGGCGCGCAGCAGCCCCAGCTCGGTCCGCAGCAGCAGCGCGCCCTGCTGAGGGACGATCAGGAACTCGCCGTCGGCCGAGGAGAACACCCGGCTCTCCATCGAGCGGTTGGCCGCGTACCAGTGGATGCCGATGCCCTCGCGGCGCAGCACATCCCCGTTGCCCCCCACGGTGACCAGGCCCTGCACGAAGTCCGTCGGCTCCTGCGGCTGCGGCAGCGGCCCCCAGCGCAGCCGGTTGGGGTCCGGCTCGACATCGAGGAAGGGCGCGCTGCGCAACGAGCCGTTCGCCATACGGCGGAAGGGCGGATGGGCCGCCGACGGGCGGATGCGGTAGAGCCAGCTGCGCCGGTTGCGGGCCCGCGGCTCGGTGAACGCGGTGCCGCTCAACTGCTCCGCGTACAGCCCGAAGGGGGCCCTCTGCGGCGCGTTCCGCCCCACCGGCAGGGCGCCGGGCAGCGCCTCGGTGCTGTGCTCGTTGCCGAAGCCCGGCGAATACTCCAGGTCCTTGCCCTGGTCGGGCCCCGGGCTTCTGTCCCCGCCATTGGCCTCGGCGTTGTCCGTGCTGTGCGTGACACTCATGCTGCGCTCCCGCGGTTGCCGTCCTGATTCCTATGCTGAGCCATAGGAATCAGGACGGCAACCCTCGAACGGGCCTGTGGACAATCCGCCTGTGGACAACTCATTCGCGGTGCTCGCGCTCGCCTAGGCTGAAAGCACAGCGCCGGTGAAATCCCGGTTCCGGTACGGCGGAAGAGCAGGAGGTGGGCCATGACGACCGCACAGGCGGGCGCCGCGGGCGCGGACAGCGCGCTGCGCCGTGTTCCCGTCCAGCGCCGCAGCACCGAGCGGCTCGAACGCATCCTCGACGCGTGCGCCCGGCTGCTCGACGAGGGCGGATACGAGCGGCTGAGCACCCGCGCCGTGGCCGCGCGGGCGGGTGTGCCCATCGGCTCGGTCTACCGCTTCTTCTCCGACAAGCGGGCCATGGCCGACGCGCTGGCCCACCGCAATCTGGACGAGTTCCTGGCCCGGACCGCCGCGCGGCTGGCCGGGCCGGACACCGGCACCGACTGGCGTACGGCGGTGGACGTACTGGTCGACGAGTACACGGCGATGAAGCGCACCGCGCCCGGCTTCGCGCTCGTGGACTTCGGAGTGCCGGGCGAGACCAACCAGGATCTCGCCGACCGGCTGCCGGCCCTGCTCGGCGACCGGCTCACCGGCGATCCCGCCGATCCTCGGCTGCGGCTGGCCCTGGCCGTCGCCGTGGAGAGCGCGGACGCGGCCCTCCAGCTCGCCTTCCGCACCGACGCCAGGGGCGATCCCCGGGTCATAGCCGAGACCAAGCGACTGGTCCGCGCGTATCTGGCGACCGTCCTCGACTGACCGGGGCCGCCACGTCTACGCCGGACCGCCCGGGACCCCGCCGTGACCCTCGGCACGCGGCGGTCTCCCGGCAGGCACTGGCCAGCTAAAACTAACGGCGCTAGTTTGGGCGCCGGACCCGGAGCGGCGACCTCGGAGGGCAGCAGGGTGGACGGCAGGACGGACACGGCGACAGCGGACACGACGGCGGGCGTTCACCAGGGGCACGACGCCCTGTTCATCGGCGGGCGATGGCGGCCCGCGTCCGGCATCGGCCGGATCGACGTCATCGACCCCGTGTCCGAGCAGGTCATCGGCCAGGTCCCGGCCGGCGGCCCGCTGGACGTGGACGACGCGGTACGGGCCGCCCGCGCCGCGCTGCCCGGCTGGGCGGCCACCGCGCCCGCCGACCGCGCGGCCGTGCTCGCCGCCGCGCGCGAGCTGATGACCGCCCGGCGCAAGGAGATCGCCACGACCGTCTCCGCCGAACTCGGCTCGCCGCTCGGCTTCGCCTCCGCCGTGCACACCGCCCTGCCGACCGCCGTGATGGGCACCTTCGCCGCGCTCGCCGCCGAGCACGCCTTCGAGGAGCGGATCGGCAACTCCCGGGTCTTCCACGAGCCGGTGGGCGTCGTCGGCGCGATCACCCCGTGGAACTACCCGCTGCACCAGATCGTCGCCAAGGTCGCGCCCGCACTCGCGGCCGGCTGCGCGGTCGTGCTCAAGCCCGCCGAGGACACCCCGCTGGTCGCCCAGCTCTTCGCGGAGATCCTTGACGAGGCGGGGCTGCCCGCGGGCGTGTTCAACCTCGTCACCGGGCTTGGCCCGGTCGCGGGCCAGGCACTGGCCGAGCACCCCGGCGTGGATCTGGTCTCCTTCACCGGCTCCACCGCCGTCGGCCGGCAGATCGGCGCGGCGGCGGGCAGCGCCGTCAAGCGGGTCGCGCTCGAACTCGGCGGCAAGTCCGCCAATGTGATCCTCCCGGGCGCCGACCTGGCCCGCGCGGTCAATGTGGGCGTGGCCAATGTCTTCGCCAACTCCGGCCAGACATGCAGCGCGTGGACCCGGATGCTGATCGACTCCGCGCGCTACGACGAGGCCGTCGAGATCGCCGCCGCGGCCGCCGCGAAGTACGTCCCGGGCGAGCGGCTCGGCCCGGTGGTCAACGCCAAGCAGCTCGACCGTGTGCGCGGCTACATCCGGCAGGGCGTCGAGGAAGGCGCCCGGATCGTGGCGGGCGGCCCCGAGGCGCCCGACGACCTGGACACCGGCTACTACATACGTCCCACCGTCTTCGCCGACGTCACCCCCGAGATGACCGTCGCCCAGGAGGAGATCTTCGGCCCGGTCGTCGTCCTGATCCGTTACGAGGACGAGGAGGACGCGCTGCGGATCGCCAACGGCACGGTCTACGGGCTCGCGGGCGCGGTCTGGGGCGCCGACGAGGACGCGGCCGTGGCGTTCGCCCGGCGGATGGAGACCGGCCAGGTCGACATCAACGGCGGACGGTTCAACCCGCAGGCTCCCTTCGGCGGTTACAAGCAGTCCGGGGTCGGCCGCGAGCTGGGTCCGCACGGGCTGGCGGAGTATCTGCAGACGAAGTCTCTTCAGCTCTGAGGGGAGGGGCCGAAGGGGCCGAAGGGGGCCCGGTACGAAGGGCTCGACCACGAGGGAGGTGCCGCCCGCCGAGCCCGTGGCGGTCCCTCCGCAGCCGTCCGCCCGCCGGGCCTGCCGCCCGCCCTGTCCGTCGCCGCTGTCCGCCCGCCCTGTCCGCCCGCCCTGTCCGTACGTCCGTCCGCCGAGAAGTCCGATCCGCCTCTGATCCGCCCGCACCGCCCAGGAGATCCCGTGGTCCGCGCCGCCGTTCTGTCCGCCGTCAACGCCCCGCTGGTCGTCGCCGACATCGAGCTGCCGGAGCCCGGCCCCGGCCAGGTGCGGATACGGCTCGCGGCGGCGGGCGTCTGCCACTCCGACCTGTCGCTGTCCAACGGCACGCTGCGGCAGCCGGTTCCGGCGGTACTCGGCCACGAGGGCGCGGGCACCGTCGTCGCGGTGGGCGAGGGCGTCACCCATGTCGGGCCGGGCGACCGGGTGGTGCTCAACTGGGCGCCCGCGTGCGGTTCCTGTCACTTCTGCGGGCTCGGAGAGCCCTGGCTGTGCGCCAACTCGGGCGAGGCGGCCACCACGCCGTACGCCACGCTGGTGAGCGACGGCAGCCCGCTCCACCCGGGCCTGGGCACCGCGGTGTTCGCCGAGGAGACGGTCGTCGCCGCGGGCGCGGTCCTGCCGCTTCCCGACGGGGTGCCGCTGACCGACGCCGCCCTGCTCGGCTGCGCGGTCCTCACCGGTTACGGCGCGGTGCACCACGCGGCGGCCGTCCGCGAAGGCGAGTCCGTCGCCGTGTACGGGGTCGGGGGTGTCGGGCTGGCCGTTCTCCAGTCGGCCAGGATCGCGGGCGCCGGGCGGATCATCGCCGTGGACGTCGCTCCCGGCAAGGAGGAGCTGGCCAAGGCCGCGGGCGCGACGGACTTCGTCGTCTCGGGCGAGGACACCGCCAAGCGGGTGCGCCGGCTGACCGGTGGCCACGGCGCCGATGTCGCCATCGAGTGCGTGGGCCGCGCCGACACCATCCGCACGGCCTGGTCCTCCACCCGCCGCGGCGGCCGTACGACGGTCGTCGGCATCGGCGGCCAGGACCAGCAGGTCACTTTCACCGCGCTGGAACTCTTCTACTTCGGCCGCACATTGTCGGGTTGCGTGTACGGCAACTGCGACCCGGCGAAGGATCTCCCCGTCCTCGCCGAGCATGTACGAGCCGGCCGCCTCGATCTCTCCGCCATGGTCACGGACCGCGTCGGCCTGGACGGCATCCCGGCCGCGTTCGAGGCGATGACCGCGGGCCGTGGCGGCCGGACCCTCGTCGTGTTCTGACCCGCGGCCGCGCGCCCGGCGGCTCGTGCGACCCGCCCGCGCGGCCCTCGTACCCGCTTGGGCCGGCAGCCGCCCGGGAGCCTCGCCCGCGCCGTCGCGCGCCCAGCCCCCGCGCCCGGCGGCTCGTGCGACCCGCCCGCGCGCCCTCGTACCCCCTTGGGCCGGCAGCCGCTCGTGGGGCCCGCCCCTGCCCCGCCGTCGACGCCCAACTCGCCCGGTCGGCCGCCGGATCGCGCCCACGCGCCCGGCGATCCGCCCCGCCGCGCCCGCCCGCCTGTCCGTCCGCCCGCGAGCCTCGCCTGCGCCGTCGCGCGCCCAGCCCCCGCGCCCAGCCCCCGCGCCCGGCGCCCGTACGACCGCCGCCGTGCCCGCCCCGCGCCTTCGCCGGGCCCGCGCCCGCCACGCCCGCCGCGCCCCCGCGCCCCTCAGCTCACCATCTCCAGCCACGCTTCGTGCGCTCCGCCGAAGGGGCCGGACCCGGCCGTCACCGCCGCGAGCAGCCACTGCGCCGACTCGCGGGCCTCGGCGATGACGTCGGCGGGATAGCCGTAGCGCACCTGGTGCTCGGCGAACTCGTCCTCGTCGACGAGCACGGGCCGGTCCGCGTCGCGTTTGCGTATCACGTCGAGATCGAGGTCGACCATGGTCACCTCGGCCGGCGAGATCCACCGCGGCGGCGTGGTGATGTCGCAGTAGATCTCGGTGCGGGCGGGCGCGGCGTTGAAGATGGCCGTCCACCACGACGCGCGCGGGACGAGCACGACATGGGCCTCCGGCAGGGAGACCTCCGGATTGTGGCCCTTGCGCATCACGCCGTGGGCCGGCAGCCCGAGCCAGACGCCGTGCTCGTCCTCGCCGAGCCGCCGCATGCGCAGGTTCCAGTGCAGCGAGCCGTCGTATTTGCGGTAGTTGACCTGGACGAACGCGAGGGAGCCGTCCGGGGCGGCGGAAGAACCGGTCGTGAGCGCTGGTGACATGACCGGAATCCTGTCAGCCCTCGCCGCCGCCGCGCCCCCGGTATTGCAGCGCGAGCCCGTCCACGAGGGCGCGCAGCCCGGTCTCGAAGGCGCTCTCGTCGACCTGTTCGCGGCGCGCGGCCAGCAGATGGGCCTGGCCCAGGTGCGGATAGTCGGCCGGGTCGTACGCCTCCGCGTCGCCGACGAAGCCGCCCGCGAAGGAGCCCAGCGCCGAGCCGGTCACGAAGTACCGCATCAGCGCGCCGATCCTGGTCGCCTGCGCGGGCGGCCACCCCGCCTCGACCATGCCGCCGAAGACCGCGTCGGCCATCCGCAACCCGGCCGGCCGAAGCCCGGGCCCGGTGGCGAGGAACGGCACGATGTGCGGGTGCTCGGTGAGCGCCGCGCGGTACGAGCGGCCCCACTCCAGGAGCGCGGTCCGCCAGTCCTCGCCCTCGCCGAACATCGACAGATCGACCTGGGCGACGACGGTGTCGGCGGCCGCGTCGAGGATCGCCTCCTTGGTGGCGAAGTGGTTGTAGAGCGAGGGCCCGCTGACCCCGAGCACCGCCGCGAGTCGCCGGGTGGACAGCGCGGCCAGCCCCTCCGCGTCGATGAGAGCGAGCGCCGCCGTCACGATGCGGTCGCGGCTGAGCAGGGGCTTGCGGGGGCGGGCCATGCCGCACATAGTAGAGGCTGCCGCTGATAAACTAGCGGCGGTAGTTTAGAGAGGGCGGGTGCCGCGGTGAACCTGGAACTGTCCGAGGAACAGGCCGCCGTCAGGGCCCTGGCCAGGGACTTCACCGACCGCGAGATCGCTCCCCACGCGGCGGAGTGGGACCGCGCGGAGAGCGTCGACCGGGCGATCGTGCGCAGGCTCGGCGCCCTCGGCTTCCTGGGCCTGACCCTCGACGAGGAGTACGGCGGCTCCGGCGGTGACCACCTCGCGTACTGCCTGGTGACCGAGGAACTGGGCCGCGGCGACTCCTCCGTACGCGGCATCGTCTCCGTCTCGCTCGGGCTGGTCGCCAAGTCGATCGCGCACTGGGGGACCGAGCGGCAGAAGCGCGCCTGGCTGCCGGGGCTCACCTCCGGTGAGGCGGTCGGCTGCTTCGGTCTGACCGAGCCCGGCACCGGCTCCGACGCGGCGAACCTCACCACCCGCGCGGTACGGGACGGCGACTCGTATGTGATCAGCGGCAGCAAGATGTTCATCACCAACGGGACCTGGGCCGATGTCGTGCTGCTCTTCGCCCGCACGGGGGGCGAAGGCCATCGCGGCATCAGCGCGTTCCTGGTTCCCACCGACACCCCGGGCCTGACCCGCCGCGAGATCCACGGCAAGCTCGGGCTGCGCGGCCAGGCGACGGCCGAACTCGTGCTCGACGCCGTACGCGTCCCGGCGTCGGCCCTGCTCGGACCCGAGGGCAAGGGCTTCTCGGTGGCCATGTCCGCGCTCGCCAAGGGCCGGATGTCGGTCGCCGCCGGGTGTGTCGGGATCGCGCAGGCGTGCCTGGACGCGGCCGTCGGGTACGCCGGGGAGCGCGAGCAGTTCGGGGCGCCGATCGCCCGCCACCAGCTCGTACAGGAACTGCTCGCCGACATCGCCGTGGACGTGGACGCCGCCCGGCTGCTCACCTGGCGGGTCGCCGACCTGATCGACCGGGGGCTGCCCTTCGCCACGGAGTCCTCGGTCGCCAAGCTCTACGCGAGCGAGGCCGCCGTGCGCTGCGCCAACAACGCGCTCCAGGTCTTCGGCGGCTACGGCTACATCGACGAGTACCCGGCGGGCAAGCTGCTGCGCGACGCGCGGGTGATGACGCTGTACGAAGGCACCAGCCAGATACACAAGCTGCTCATCGGACGAGCGCTCACCGGCGTGTCGGCGTTCTGACCGCCCGCCCGGTTGGGGTCCGCCGCCGCGAAGGCCCGGCCCGGCAGCCCCTGCCCCAGCACCCGGCCCGGTATGGACCCGTCACGGCGAAGGCCCGGCCGAAACGCTAAGCGACCGTTCAGCATCTAAGCGCTTGCTCACCGTGGCGGTAGGGTGTGGCCCTGTCAACCGACCGGTCTGAGGAGCGTGCGATGAGTACGGAGGCGGCAACCGGCGAGGGCTGGGGCGACGTCACCCCCGACGCCGCCAGGCGGCTCGTGATCGCCGCGGTCGCGGCGTTCGCCGAACGCGGGTACCACGCCACCACCACCCGCGACATCGCGGGCCGGGCCGGAATGAGCCCGGCCGCGCTCTACATCCACTACAAGACCAAGGAAGAGCTGCTCTACCAGATCAGCAGGGTCGGCCACCAGCGCACGCTGGCCATGCTCTCCGGGGCCAGGGACGCCGAGGGCACCGCGGCCGAGCGACTGGCCGCCGCCGTACGGGCCTTCGTCCGCTGGCACGCCGAGCACCACACCACCGGCCGCATCGTCCAGTACGAACTGGGCGCGCTCGGGCCCGAGCACTACCGCGAGATCGTGGCCCTGCGCCGGCAGAGCGAGGACGCGATGCGTTCGATCGTCAAGGACGGGGTCACGGCGGGGGAGTTCGACGTGCCGGAGGTCGCCGGGACCACGCTGGCCGTACTGTCGCTCTGCATCGACGTGGCCCGCTGGTTCAACCCCGAGGGCCGCAGGACGCCCGACGAGGTGGGCGCGCTCTACGCCGACCTCGTGCTGCGGATGGTCCGGCCCACGGTCTGAAGGCCACCACCCCGTCACCCCGCCACCACCCCCGTACCTGTCGCCTTCACTGGTAGAAGCGCGCCACCGTCTCCGCCGCGCACACCGGCTTCTCGCCGCCCTCGCGCTCGATCGTCACCCGGGTGACGAGCTGCACACCGCCGCCCGCCTCCGTCACCTCGGCGATCAGGGCCGTACCGCGCAGCCGCGAGCCCACGGGCACGGGTGCGGGGAAACGTACCTTGTTCACCCCGTAGTTGACGCCCATCGTCACGCCGTCGACCCGGAAGAGCCGCGGGGTCAGCGACGGGATCAGGGACAGGGTGAGGAAGCCGTGCGCGATCGTCGAGCCGAAGGGGCCGCCCGCCGCGCGCTCGGGGTCGACATGGATCCACTGGTGGTCGCCGGTCGCCTCCGCGAAGGCGTCGATCCGCTTCTGGTCGATCTCCAGCCAGTCCGTCCAGCCGAGCTGTTCGCCGACGGCGGCACGCAGTTCGTCGAGCGAGGCGAAGACGCGGGGCTGCTGCGGCATGGCGGGGGCCTCCTGGGGGCGTTCGGGTGCGGTACGGCGGCGGACTGCCGGTGTCCAAGCGCTTGCTCAGCATGGTTCCGGCGGCCCGGTGTGTCAACGCGCCGCCACACGGGCGCGCCGCCGCCCCAGGAGGCCCCTCGCTCCGCTACGCCCACACCTCCGGGTGCCGCCCCGCCCACGGCCTGGCCTGCTCCAACTGCGCGGAGAGCGAGATCAGCGTGGCCTCCTCCCCGTACCGCCCGCCGAGCATCACCCCGATCGGCAGCCCCTGCCCGGTCCAGTGCAGCGGTACGTTCACCGCGGGCTGCCCGGTCGCGTTGTACAGCGGCGTGTACGGCGTGAAGTGGGCCAGCGCGTCGAACTCGGCCCTCGGATCGGCGTCGTCGCGCAGGCTCCCGACCGGCGCCGGCGGCTTGGCGAGCGTCGGGGTGAGGATCACGTCGTACGCGGTCAGCAGCGTGTCGGCGAGCCGCTGGCCGAGCGCGCGGAAGGTGCGGATCCCCTGGGCGAACGCCGTCCCGCCGACCTGACCGCCCGCCGCCCGCAGAAAGCGGCTCAGCGGCATCAGCTTCTCCTCGTCCTGCGGGTCGACCGGCCAGGTCGTGCCCATCACCGCCCACACCGCGCTGAACGCGTCCCTGATCGAGCGGTCGGACGGCAGTTCCAGCTCGTCCACCCGGTGGCCGAGGTCGCGCAGCAGCGCCGCCGCCGAGTCGTGCGCCTCCCGGCAGTCGGGGTGCAGTTCGACGCCCGGCACCGGCGGCTCGGGCAGCGCGGCGACCCGCAGCCGCCCCGGCTCGCGGCGGGCGTACGACGCGAAGGTCTCCCCGGTGGGCAGCGAGGGCGCGCCGTACGGGTTGCCCGGCGTGGGCGCGGACAGGACGTCGAGGAGGGCGGCCGCGTCGGCGACCGTGCGGGCGATCGGGCCGTTCGTGCTCAGACCGGTCACATCGTGCCCGGGACCGCCGCTGACCCGGCCCCGGCTCGGCTTGATCCCGAACAGCCCGCACACCGAGGACGGGATACGGATCGAGCCGCCGCCGTCGCTGCCCTGCGCGATCGGCGCGAGCCCACCCGCCACCGCGGCCGCGGCCCCGCCGCTCGAACCGCCCGCCGACCGCGTCAGGTCCCAGGGGGTACGGGCGGGCGGCGCCAGCCTGTTCTCGGTGTAGCAGGGCAGCCCGAACTCGGGGGTGTTGGTCTTGCCCAGCAGGATCGTGCCCGCCTCGCGCAGCAGCGTCACCACATGGTCGTCGGTCTCCGGCACATGCTCGGCGAAGGCCGCGGAGCCGTAGGTGCAGCGCACGCCCGCCACCGGGTTGAGGTCCTTCACCGGGACGGGCACGCCGTGCAGCGCGGGCAGTTCGCGGCCCTCGCGGCGGGCGGCGACGGCCTCCGCCTCGGCCTCGGCGGCCTGTTTGCGGGCGATCTCCGGGGTCACCGTGATGAAGGCGCCGAGGGTGGCGTCCAGCCGCTCGATCCGGGTCAGATAGTGCTCGGTCAGCTCGACAGGGGAGAGGGAGCCGTCCCGGATCGCCGCCGCCTGCTCCACCGCCGACAGATCGTGTAACTCGCCCATGACAGTCCCTTCGTCGCCCAGTCGCGGTCGGCGCGATCCTCGCACTACTGATCGGTAGCCGCCAGAGCGCCTGGGGAGGCCGTGGCGTCCGGCGGGCGCCGGAAGCAGGCGGCCGGCGGGCTCGTAAGCAGGCGCCCGGCGCCCGGCGCGACGATCCCCGTACAGGCGGCGCCCGACCGGGCGAAACCGGGGACATCGGCTGGCGTTCGCGGCCCGGATGAGGAAGCATGCCCGCGACCCGCACCCCCGGGGCCGTACGGTCCCGCACGGCCGAGGAGCCGCATGAGCCTGCGCCACCACGAGATCGCCGAATCCGGCCATCGCATCCTGAACCCGTACACCGAGGAGAAGTTGATGCTCCTCGGCGACGTCTGCCGGCTGCGGGAGGGACAGCAGCAGCTCGATCTCGCCTGCGGCAAGGGCGAGATGCTCGCCCGCTGGGCCGAGCGCTACGGGACCGGCGGCCTCGGGATCGACCTCAGCGAGGTGTTCCTGACCGCCGCCCGCGAGCGGGTCGACGAGCTGGGCGTCGCCGACCGGGTGAGGTTCGAGCGGGGCGACGCGGCCAAGCACCGGGCTGAACCCGGCTCCTTCGACATCGTGTCCTGCGTCGGCGCCACCTGGATCGGCGACGGCCTCACCGGGACGATCGAGCTGCTGCGGCCCGCGCTGCGCCCGGGCGGGCTGATGCTGATCGGCGAGCCGTACTGGGCCGAGCCCGCGCCGGAGGAGGCGTACGAGGCGGTCGGCGCGGAACCGGACGACTTCACGTCGCTGGTCGGCACGCTCGACCGGTTCGAGGCGGCCGGAATGGAGCTGGTCGAGATGGTGCTCGCCGACGGCGACAGCTGGGACCGTTACGCCGCCGAGAAGTGGCGGGCGATCTCCGACTGGCTGCGTTCGGTCCCCGCCGACCACCCCGACGCGGCCGATATGCGGGAGTTCCTCGACCACGACCGCCGGTCCCATCTCGCCTACCTGCGCCGCTACTTGGGCTGGGGCGTGTTCGTCCTGCGGGAGGCGTGAGGATTCGGAAAAGCTGACGCATGTTCATCTTCCGGGGGCCGATATACCGGCGGTAACCTCCGCGCACCGGCTTCCGGAAGGAGCAGACATGCCACTGCGGACCCCACGGCGCATCGGTACGTTGAGAACGGCGGCGGCCGCCGCGCTACTGGCCCTCGGGGCCACCCTGGTGGCCCCCGGGCCACTGGCGGCGCACGCCGCGGACAGCACCGCCGACTACTGCGCCGGGCAGTGCGCGGACATCCTGCCGCCCGGCGAGAACGGCAACGCCACCCTCGCCGACATCCTCGCCAACAAGGTGCTCGGCACCCGCCCTTCGCACACCATGGACCAGCTCGGCCCGTACTCCTCGCTCGCGAGCGGCTACCAGGGCCTGACCGACGCCACGATCACCAAGTTCTTCAACAACTCGTCCTTCGGGGTGCCGTCCAATCAGGTCGCCTCGGTGACCAGCCCCCGTTCCGACGTGACCATCACCCGTGACAAGGCCACCGGCGTCCCGCACATCAAGGGCACCACCCGCTCCGGCACCGAGTTCGGCGCGGGGTACGCGGCCGGGCAGGACCGGCTGTGGCTGATGGATCTCTTCCGCCACGTCGGGCGCGGGCAGTTGTCCTCCTTCGCGGGCGGCGCGGCCGCCAACCGCGGCCTGGAGCAGGAGTTCTGGCGGCAGGCCCCGTACACCGAGGCCGACCTCCAGGCGCAGATCGACTGGCTGTCGACCTCGGCCGGCCCGCGCGGGCAGCAGGCGCTCGCCGACGCGCAGGCGTACATCGACGGCATCAACGCCTACATCACCGCCTCGAAGAGCGGCCGTTACTTCCCCGGCGAGTACGTGCTCACCGGTCATATGGACGCGATCACCAACGCGGGCACCATCGCGCCCTTCCAGCTCACCGACCTGATCGCGCTCGCCTCCGTGGTCGGCGCGCTCTTCGGCACCGGCGGCGGGGGAGAGGTGGAGTCGGCGTTGTCGCTGCTGGCCGCGCAGCAGAAGTACGGCGTCACCCAGGGCGCCCAGGTCTGGGAGTCCTTCCGCGAACGCGACGACCCCGAGGCGACCTCCACCGTCCACGACGGCACCAGCTTCCCGTACGCGGGCAGGCCGGCCGACCCGCAGGGCGAGGCGCTGCCCGACCCCGGCTCGGTCGTCGCGGAACCGCTCGTCTACGACGCGACCGGCGGCGCCACCCAGGCCACCACCAAGAGCGCCGGCGTACTGCCCGCGAACCTCTTCTCCGCGCCGCGCAAGGGCATGTCCAACGCCCTGGTGGTCAGCGGCGCCCACACCGCGAGCGGCCATCCGGTCGCCGTCTTCGGTCCGCAGACCGGCTACTTCGCGCCACAGCTGCTGATGCTCCAGGAGTTGCAGGGCCCGGGCATCAGCGCCCGAGGCGCGTCCTTCGCGGGCCTGGGCATGTACGTCGAGCTGGGCCGCGGCCAGGACTACGCGTGGAGCGCGACCTCCGCCTCCCAGGACGTCACCGACACCTACGCCGTCGAGCTGTGCCAGGACTCGACGCACTACCTCTACCACGGCGACTGCGTCCCGATGGAGAAGCTGGAACGTACCAACTCCTGGCAGCCCACCACCGCCGACTCCACCGCGGCGGGCTCGTACCGTATGCAGGTGTGGCGGACGGCGTACGGGCCGGTCGAGTACCGGGCCACGGTGGGTGGAAAGCCCGTCGCGTACACGCAGTTGCGCAGCTCCTACCGGCACGAGGCCGACTCGATCATCGGCTTCCAGATGCTCAACGACCCCGGTGTCGTCCATGACGCCGCCTCCTTCGAGCAGGCGGCGCAGAACATCAACTACACCTTCAACTGGTTCTACGCCGACTCCCGGCAGACCGCCTACTACAACAGCGGCACCAACCCCGTGCGGGCGGACGGTGTGGACGCCTCCTTCCCGGTCTGGGCGCGGGCCGCGTACGACTGGCGGGGCTGGAACCCGACCGACAACACCGCCGACTACACGCCGCCTTCGCAGCATCCGCAGTCGGTCGACCAGGACTACTACGTGTCCTGGAACAACAAGCAGGCGCCCGGGTACACCGCGGCCGGTTTCGGCGACGGCTCGGTGCACCGCGCCGATCTGCTGGAGGACCGGGTCAAGGCGCTGGTCCAGGCGGGCGGGGTGACCCGCTCCGCGCTCGCCAAGGCCATGGAGGACGCTGCCCTGACCGACCTGCGGGGCGAGGACGTGCTGCCCGAACTCCTCCAGGTGATCGGCACCGCCCCCGTGACCGACTCCCAGGAGGCCACCGCCGTACAGCAGTTGACGGCCTGGAGCACGGCGGGCGCCAAACGCCGTGAGACGTCCGCCGGTTCGCACACGTACGCCAACGCGGACGCGGTACGGGTGATGGACGCGTGGTGGCCGCTGCTGATCCAGGGCGAGTTCCAGCCGGGTCTCGGCACCGGGCTGTACAACGCGCTGAGCGCCGACCTCACCGTCGACGAGTCGCCCTCGGCCGGCCACGGGCCGACCGGATCGCACGCGGGCAGCTCCTTCCAGTACGGCTGGTGGAGCTACGCGGACAAGGATCTGCGGCGGGTGCTCGGCCGGTCCGTACAGGGGCCGCTGGCCCAGGCGTACTGCGGCGGCGGGCAGTTGGCCGCATGCCGCGACGTACTGCTGTCCACCCTGAAGCAGGCGGCGGCCACTTCGGCGGCCACGGTCTACCCCGGCGACGACGGCGGCTGCTCGGCCGGCGACCAGTGGTGCGCCGACTCGATCGTCCAGCGGCCGCTGGGCGGGGTCACGGACGACCGGATCAGCTGGCAGAACCGCCCGACCTTCCAGCAGGTCGTGGAGTTCCCCGCGCACAGGTGAGCCGCGGGGCGGAGTGACACACCGGGCGGGCCGGGTCCTGATCCAGGGACCCGGCCCGTCGGCGTGCGTGCGTGCGGCTTCGGGTGCGCGAAGCCCGGGCCCGCTCAAGAACCGGGGTGCGTGGTGAGCGGACGGGCGCCCGCGGCTGCCCTTTCCCGCTGACGCCAGGCTCCGGGCGGATCGCCGTGTCGGCGGCGGAAGGCCGCCGCGAAGGCGAAGGGCGAACCGTAGCCGACGGCCTCGGCGACCTGGGCCAGGCTGAGATCGTCGGCGCGCAGGTGGTCGCGGGCCAGCGTCATCCGCCATTCGGTCAGGTACCGCATGGGCGCCTGGCCGAGCGCGTCCCGGAAGGCCCGCGCGAAGGCGGCCCGGGACAGGCCGCTGATCTCGGCGAGTTCGGTGACCGTCCAGGGGTGGGCCGCGTTCCCGTGCAGGGCCTCCAGCGCGGCGCCCAGCCTCGGGTCCCCTGACGCCCGGTACCAGCGCGGTGCGGTCGCGCTGCGGCGGAAGTCGCTGCGGATGGCCAGCACGAGAAGCAGGTCCAGAAGGCGGTCGAGCACGATCCGCTGGGCCGGTTCGGTACGGACCAGCTCACGTGAGAGCAGGGTGATCACGTCCCGCAGGGGATCGTCGATCGCCGCCGAGAGGGTCATGATCTGCGGCAGCGCGTCGAGCAGTCCGCTGCCGACATCGCCGGAGAACTGGTAGGCGCCGCACAGGAACACCGTCGCGTTCGGGTTGTCGCCCGGGCCCGCCTGGGCGTGCCGGGCCCGGAACTCCTCGGGTTCCAGGCAGTCGGCGCCCGGCTCGTGCCCGATGTGGTGGTCCGGCCCACCGCGCACCAGAGCGACCGTTCCCGGGGAGAGCTCCACCGCGCTCCCGGGGGTGTCCAGCCACAGATATCCCCGCCCGCGTACGACCGTGTGCACCGCGAGCTGGATCGAGCCGCCCAATCGCAGTCCCCACGGCGGCTCGGCGACCGTCCGCGCGAAGACGGCGCCGGTGGCACGCGCCCGCACCAGATGATCGTACAAAAGGTCCATGACGGCAGAGTGAGCGGAACGACCGTCGGGGTCAAGGCTTCGAGAGCCTGACATAAAAAATCGAGCGGAACACACATTGATTGACTCGTCCAGGGTCACGATCATCGAGTCATGAGCAATGAAGCACCCACCGCACTCGTCCTGGGCGGCACCGGCAGGACCGGCTCACTGCTGGCCGGGAAGCTCGCCCGAGGAGGAATCGCCACCCGTACCGCGTCCCGCCGCGGGGCCGACGTCCGATTCGACTGGGACGACCCGGCCACCCACGCGGACGCCCTGGCCGGCGTGGACCGGCTCTACCTGGTGACCCCCGTCCTGCGCGTCGGATACGCCGACCAGGTCGCCGGCTTCCTGGATCTCGCCGAGGCCGCCGGCGTACGCCACGTCACCTTCCTGAGCACCTACAACGCCGACCGGGCTCCGCGGGGCATCGACATCGCCGCCGTCGAGGCCGGCCTCGCCGCCCGGCGGACCGTCACCCACTCGGTCCTGCGCCCCGCGTGGGTGATGCAGAACTTCGCCGACGACCACATCCCGGTCGTCGACGGGGTGATCACGGTCCCGAGTGGCGGGGGCACGGAAGCCTTCGTCGACGCGGACGACATCGCGGCCGTCGCGGCCGAGACGCTGCTGGACCCCGCCGCCCACGCCGGGGCGCGGTACACGCTCACCGGCCCGCGGGCCCTGGGCTTCGGCGAGGTCGCCGACATCATCGCCGCTGTGAGCGGGCGCCCGGTCCGCCACCAGGACATCGACCAGGAAGCCTGGATCAGCGGCGCACTCGCCGCGGGCGTCCCCGCGGACTACGCGGTGATGCTGCGCTGGCTCACCGGCGCCGTCATCGCCGGTGACGGTTCGAAGCCCACCGACGACATCGAGCAGGTCACCGGCCGACCGCCGACCTCCTTCCGCGAGTTCGCCGAGCGCAACGCCCACGTCTGGACCTTGGAGGAGAAATGAGCAGGACCGTCGGTGACGACGCCCCCTTCGGCGCGAACAGCCCGTTCTTCCGGATCATCGCGGAGGGGCTGCGCGGCCTGGTCGACGGTGACGACTACTTCGACCTCCTCGCCGAGGACGTGGTCTTCGAGTACGTGATCTCCGTGCCGGGATACCCCCGGCGGGTCGAGGGGCGGCAGAACATCGTCGACCTCTACCGCGACTACGGCGACTACATGGCGCTGTCCGGCGCGGACAACCTCCGTGTGCACCGGGACCCCGAGACCTCGGTGGTCGTCCTGGAGTACGAAGTGCACGGCACGTCGGTCCTGACCGGCCGCCCCTACGACAACCGCTTCGTCTCCGTCGTCACCGTCAAGGACCGCAAGGTGACGCACTGGCGTGACTATCTGGACCCTGTCGCGGTGTTCGACGCGGCCGGCTGGCCGCAGGGCGGCCACTGAGCGACGCGTGGCGGGGTTTCGGCGGGAGTGACCGACCGCTTAGTATGCGGGAGGGCCGGGGGTCGGTCCGGTAGGCGTCGAGCCGAAGGAGACACGTCGTGGTCGTGGAAGCGCTGCGCGGCGCCCGGGTGGTCGTCACCGGGGCCGGGGGCGGCATCGGCGCCGCCCTGGCCCGCCGCTTCACCGCCGAGGGCGCCCGCGTGGCGGTCAACGACCTCGACGCCGACGCCGCCCGCGCGGTCGCCGACGAGATCGGCGCCGCGGTCGTCCCCGGCGACGCCTCGGGCATCGTGCCCGCCGCCCGTACCGCGCTCGGCGGCGGCGTCGACGTCTTCTGCGCCAACGCGGGCGTCGGCACCGGCGGCGGCCCGGAGACCGAGGACGCGGCCTGGGAACTGGCCTGGGACGTCAACGTGATGAGCCATGTCCGCGCCGCCCGCGCCCTGCTGCCCGAGTGGCTGGAGCGCGGGCAGGGCCGTTTCGTGTCCACCGTCTCCGCGGCCGGCCTGCTGACGATGATCGGCGCGGCACCGTACTCCGTGACCAAGCACGGCGCCCTGGCCTTCGCGGAGTGGCTGTCGCTCACCTACCGGCACCGCGGCGTCCGGGTGCACGCCGTGTGCCCGCAGGGCGTCCGCACCGCGATGCTCGCCTCGACCGGCGTGGCGGGCGACCTCGTCCTCGCCCCCGGCGCCATCGAACCCGAGGACGTCGCCGAGGCGGTGATCGAGGGCATAGCGGCGGACCGCTTCCTGATCCTGCCGCACCCCGAGGTGGCCGATTACCACCGCACCCGCGCCGCCGACCCCGAACGCTGGCTCGGCGGCATGAACCGCCTTCAACGGACGTACGAGGAGCTGGAGGAGGCCCGGGCCCGGGCGGCGGAGAGCGGCGGACCGTAATGATCCCGCGCCGCGAACCGGGGGCCGCGGCCGGATAGGGTCCATACCGGTCGGAATGCCGGTCGGATGCGGGTCGGAACGCGGGCGGGACGCCGCCCGGGACTCGCCGGTTCACCAGAGAGGACGGGCCATGGCACGCAACGCGACGGGCGGCGGCAGCGCGGGCGGCGGCGGTACGGGGGCGGGCGCCGGTGCCGGTACGGGCGCGGCCACCGGGGCTGGTACGGGCGTGGCCACCGGGGTGCCGGAGCGGCTGCTGGCCGAGGCCACCCGGCTCTTCGCCGAACGCGGCTACGACCGCACCTCCGTACAGGAGATCGTCGAGGCGGCCGGTGTCACCAAGGGCGCCCTCTACCACTACTTCGGCTCCAAGGACGATCTGCTCTACGAGATCTACGGCCGGGTGCTGCGCCTCCAGACCGAGCGCTTGGACGCCATCGTCGCGCGCGCCGCCGCCGTGCCCGACCGGCTCGCCGCGGCCGCCGCGGACGTGGTCGTCACCAGTATCGAGAACCTGGACGACACCAAGATCTTCTTCCGTTCCATGCACCAGCTCAGCCCCGGGAAGCAGAAGGCGGTACGGGCCGAACGCCGCCGCTACCACGAGACGTTCCGCGCGCTGATCGAGGAGGGGCAGCGCGACGGCCACTTCCGTACCGAACTGCGGGCCGAACTCGTCGCCGACTACTTCTTCGGCTCCGTGCACCACCTCGGCATCTGGTACCACGCGGAAGGTCCGCTCTCCGCCGACCAGGTCGCCACCGAGTTCTCCGACCTGCTGCTGCACTCGGTGCGGCGGCACTGACCGCTTGGGAGTCACCACGTGAAGGCATGGCGCGTGCACGAGAACGGCGAGCCGCGGGACGTCATGCGGCTCGACGACGTCCCCCCGCCCGAGCCGGGCCCCGGCGAGGTGCTGCTGCGGGTCAGGGCGGCGAACGTCAACTTCCCCGACGCGATGCTCTGCCGCGGCACGTACCAGATCCGGCCGCCGCTGCCGTTCACGCCCGGCGTCGAGCTGTGCGGCGAGGTCACCGCGCTCGGCGAGGGCGTCACCGGGCTCGAAGCCGGCGCCCGGGTCATCACGACGGCGGCGCTGCCCGGCGGGGCGTTCGCGCAGTACGCGGTCGTGCCGGCCGAGGGCGTGTTCCCCGCGCCCGAGTCGCTGGACGACGCGGCGGCCGCGGCGCTGCACATCGGCTACCAGACCGGCTGGTTCGGCCTCCACCGCAGGGCGGCCCTGCGGCCGGGCGAGACACTGCTCGTGCACGCCGCCGCGGGCGGGGTCGGCAGCGCGGCCGTCCAACTGGGCAAGGCCGCGGGGGCGACGGTCATCGGGGTCGTCGGCGGCCCGGAGAAGGCCGAGGCGGCGCGGAAGCTGGGCGCGGACATCGTGGTCGACCGGTACGCGGAGGACTTTGTGGCCGTCGTCAAGGAGGCGACCGCCGGGCGCGGCGCGAACGTCGTCTACGACCCGGTGGGCGGCGAGGCGTACACCCGCTCCACGAAGTGCGTGGCCTTCGAGGGGCGGATCGTGGTGGTCGGCTTCACCAGCGGGACGGTTCCGGCGCCGGGGCTCAGTCACGCGCTCGTCAAGAACTACGCGATCCTCGGGCTGCACTGGGGGCTTTATCGGGCGCACGATCCCGTGAGCGTGCGGCACGCTCACGACGAGCTCAGCCGGCTCGTGGCGGAGGGGGAGATCGCGCCGCTGATCAGTGAGCGGGTCCCTCTGGCGGGGGCGGCGGACGCGGTCCAGCGCGTTGCCGACGGCGTGACGGTCGGCCGCGTCGTCGTTCTCGCGTAGCCCCGTGCCCTCAATCGCCGGGCGGGCTTTGGCCTCAAGCGCCGGCCGGGCTCTCTTTGGCCTCAAGCGCCGGCCGGGCTGACTCTGCCCTCAAACGCCGGGCGGGCTTTGGCCTCAATCGCCGGCCGGGCTCTCGTTGGCCTCAATCGCCGGCCGGGCTGGGTTTGGTGAACCCGCGTGGCCTTGCGGACGTCTCTGCCCTCAATCGCCGGGCGGGCTTGGGCGACGCGGCCGGGCAGGTCGCGAGCCCCGCGCCTTCGGCCGGAGAAACCTCAGCCCGCCCGGCGTTTGAGGGCAGAGCAAGCCCGCCCGGCGTTTGAGGGCGCATGGAGCCCGCCCGGCGTTTGAGGGCAACGATCAGCCCGGCCGGCGATTGAGGCCAAAGAGAGCCTGCCCGGCGTTTGAGGGCAGGGGCGTGACGTGGGGGAGAAGGTCGACCGGGGTGGGGGTGCGCGCAGCTAGACGTATTTGCGGAGCTCGCGCCGAGCGAGCGACCGCTTGTGAACCTCGTCAGGCCCGTCGGCCAGACGCAACGTGCGGGCGGCCGCCCAGAGCTGCGCCAGGGGCGTGTCCTGCGAGACCCCGCCCGCGCCGTGCAGCTGGATCGCCCGGTCGACGATCCGCTGGACCGCGACCGGCGTGGCGATCTTGATCGCCTGGATCTCCGTGTGCGCCCCCTGATTCCCCACCGTGTCCATCAGCCAGGCCGTCTTGAGCACGAGCAGCCGCAACTGCTCGATCTCCACCCGCGTTTCGGCGATCCACTCCTGCACGACGCCCTGCGCGGCCAGCGGCTTGCCGAAGGCGACCCGCCCGGCCGCCCGCCGGCACATCAGCTCAAGTGCCCGCTCGGCCATGCCGATCAGCCGCATGCAGTGGTGGATACGGCCGGGCCCGAGCCGCGCCTGCGCGATGGCGAAGCCGCCGCCCTCCTCGCCGACGAGATTCGCCACGGGCACCCGTACGTCGTGGAAGACCACCTCGCCGTGGCCGCCGTGATCACCGTCGTCGTAGCCGAACACCCGCATACCGCGCCGCACTTCGAGCCCCGGGGTGTCGCGCGGGACCAGGATCTGGCTCTGCTGCCGGTGCCGGTCGGCGGCCGGATCGGTCTTGCCCATCACGATGAAGACCGCGCACTTGGGGTTCATCGCCCCGGAGATGTACCACTTGCGGCCGTTGATGACGTACGAGTCCCCGTCGCGTGCGATCCGCGTCTCGATGTTGGTGGCGTCGGAGGAGGCCACGTCCGGCTCGGTCATCGCGAACGCCGACCTGATCTCGCCCGCGAGCAGCGGCTCCAGCCACTCCTTGCGCTGCGCCGGGGTGCCGAACTCCGCAAGCACCTCCATGTTCCCCGTGTCGGGCGCCGCGCAGTTGAGCGCGGGCGGGGCCAAGTGCGGGCTGCGGCCGGTGAGTTCGGCCAGCGGCGCGTACTGGAGGTTGGTCAGCTCGGCGCCGTGCTCACCGGGCAGGAAGAGATTCCACAGACCCTGGCGTCCGGCCTCGGCCTTGAGGTCCTCCACCACCGGCGGCGCAGACCAGCGCGCGTCACCGACGGCCTGCTCGCGCTGCTCGTCGAAGACGGCCTCCGCCGGGTAGACGAACTCGTCGAGGAAGGCGGCCAGTCGGGCGCGCAGTTCCTCGGTCCTGGTGTCGTAACCGAAATCCATGGGTCTCAGCCTCGCCTTGGGTAGGTCGGTCCGCGAGCGCGCTCAGGCGGCCGAGGACCGGAGTGTGCGCAGACCGCGGTCGATGAAGGACGGGACGACCTCGCCGATACGGTCGAAGCCGGCGCCGAGGGTATGGCCGAGAGTCCACCGGTAGTGGATGCCCTCCAGGATCACGGCGAGCTTGAAGCAGGCGAAGGCCGTGTACCAGTCGACCGCCGACACATCGCGCCGCGAGCGCAGCGCGTACCGCTCTACCAGCTCGCGGGGGTCCGGGTGCCCGGGTGCGGCGCCGGCCGTGGTGGCGGGCAGGCCCGGCGGCATGTCGTGCTGCTCGCTGTACATCACCAGCAGCCCGAGGTCGGTGAGCGGGTCGCCGAGGGTGGACATCTCCCAGTCCAGCACGGCGGTGAGCCGACCGGTGTCGTCGATCAGCACGTTGTCCAGCCGGTAGTCGCCGTGCACGACCGCGGGCGCGGGGGAGTCCGGCAGGGTCTTGCCGAGGGCCGCGTGCAGCGTGTCGACGCCGGGCAGTTCACGGCTGCGCGAGGCGTCGAGCTGCTTGCCCCAGCGCCGCAGCTGCCGGTCGAGAAAGCCCTCGGGCCGCCCGAAGCCGGCCAGCCCGACCGACGCGGGGTCCACCGCGTGCAGATCCACCAGCGTGTCCACCAGTGTGAGCACGGCCGCCCGGGTCCGCTCCGGCCCGATCGCCCGCAGCTCGCGCTCACTGCGGTACGGCGTCCCGGCCACGAAGTCCATCACGTAGAAGGGGGCGCCGATGACCTCGGGGTCCTCGCACAGCAGGACCGTGCCCGGCACCGGGACGGGCGTCGGGGCCAGCGCGCTGATCACCCGGTGCTCGCGGACCATGTCGTGCGCGGTGGCCAGCACATGGCCCAGCGGCGGCCGGCGGACCACCCACGTGGAACGGCCGTCGGTGACGCGGTACGTGAGGTTGGAGCGGCCGCCCTCCACCAGCCGGGCCCGCAGCTCGCCGGTCACCAGCCCGGGGCGCTCCCGGTCGAGCAGGCGGCGCAGCGCGCCGAGGTCCAGGCCCGGGGGGTCGTCGGTCTCGCTCATGACGTCATCTCTCCTCGTGGGCCGGTCGGGGCCGGTCAAGGTCGAGCACGCCGGGCCTGAGTGCGGGGGCGGCCGTACGTACCCGACGAATCGTACCGACCAGTCGGTATGCAGTCCAGCTCTCCCGGTCTCCGCCGCGCCGCCCTCGGGATGCCTCATTGACGCCCGCCGGGCCCGGCGCCTACGCTCCGGATCTATGGGTGAACGTAATTCACATATACGGACAGCGACGGCGGCGCCCGCGCCGGAAGCGCTCACGGTCGCCGAGGTACGGCTGACCCCCATCCTCATCGCCGACCCGCCGCTGCTCAACACCCAGGGGCTCCACCAGCCGTACACCCCGCGGCTCATCATCGAGATCATCACCGCCGACGGTACGACCGGGGTGGGCGAGACCTACGGCGACACCGGCTATCTCGACCTCGCGGCGCCGCTGGCGAAGGCGCTCCCCGGCCGCTCGGTCAGCGATCTGAACGGCCTGAGCGCCCTCGCCGAGCAGGTCTGCGGCGTCCCCGCCGGCGTGTCGGACTCGGTGGACGTGGGCGGGCTGCGCGGCGTGCAGACCGCCGACAAGCTGCGGCTCTCGGTCATCTCCGGCTTCGAGGTCGCCTGCCTGGACGCGCTCGGCAAGTCGCTCGGCCTGCCCGTGCACGCGCTGCTCGGCGGCAAGATCCGCGACCGGGTGGAGTACAGCGCGTACCTCTTCTACAAGCTCGCCGCCCACCCGGGCGGCCGGGGCGAGTCCGACGACTGGGGGCCCGCGCTCGACCCGGAGGGCATCGTCGCCCAGGCCCGCCGTTTCGCCGCTACCTACGGCTTCGGCTCCTTCAAGCTCAAGGGCGGCGTCTTCGCGCCCGAGCAGGAGATCGCCGCCGTCCGCGCGCTGGCCAAGGCGTTCCCCGGGCAGCCGCTGCGGCTCGACCCCAACGGCGCCTGGTCGGTCGAGACCTCACTGCGGGTCGCGGACGAACTCGGCGAGGTGCTGGAGTACCTGGAGGACCCGACGAGCACGACCGACGCCATGGCCCGGGTCGCGGCGGGGACGGACGTCCCGCTGGCCACCAACATGTGCGTGACGACCCTGCCGGAGATCGAGGAGGCCTTCCGGCGCGGCGCAGTCCAGGTGGTGCTCTCCGACCACCACTACTGGGGCGGACTGCGCAGCACCCAGCAACTGGCCGCCATCTGCCGCACTTTCGGCGTCGGCCTGTCCATGCACTCCAACACCCACCTGGGCATCAGCCTGGCGGCCATGACGCATGTGGCGGCGACGGTCCCCAACCTCGACTACGCCTGCGACTCGCACTACCCGTGGCAGACCGAGGACGTCATCACCGAGCGCCATGTCTTCGAGGACGGCCGGCTCACCGTCTCCGACCGCCCGGGGCTCGGCGTCGACCTCGACCAGGACGCGCTGCGGACCCTGCACCGGCGCTGGCTGGACGACGACGGCACGATGCGCGACCGCGACGACGTCGCCGCGATGCGCGAGGCCGATCCGCGGTGGAAGTCCCCGACCGTACCGCGCTGGTGACGACACGGGCGCACCGCACAGGTGCGCCTTCGCTCATGCCTCAGGCCACGTCCCAGCTCACGTCCCGGCTCACGCCTCGGCCCGCGCCCCGAGTCACAGCGGCAGTACGGCCATCGCCCGGTCGGTGATCCGCTGCGGCCCGCCCTCGATCGAGACGACCGCCCCCGCCTCGTCCGGCGTCAGCGGTTCCAGGGCGTCGAGTTGGGAGCGCAGCAGGCCGGACGGCATGAAGTGCTCTATCCGCGCGGCCAGCCGGGAGGCGATGAGCCCCGGCGGCCCGTCCAGGTGGAGGAAGAACACATCGGGCGCGTCGGCCCGCAGCCGGTCCCGGTAACGGCGGCGCAGCGCCGAGCAGCTGACCACGCCGCCGCTGTCGCCGCGCGCCACGATCCAGGCCGCTATGGCGTCGAGCCAGGGCGCGCGGTCGGCGTCGTCCAGCGGCCGGCCCGACGACATCTTCGCGATGTTGCGCGGCGGGTGGAACTCGTCGGCCTCGGCGTAGGGCACGCCCAGCCGTTCCGCCAGCATGGCGCCGACCGTCGTCTTGCCGGAGCCGGAGACCCCCATGACCACGATCACGGGAAGCTTCTCGGGAGCGGCCGTCATACCTGCGTACCTCCTCGGGGGGCGCCGGGCGGAGATGGGGGAGACCTCCACCCGGCGTCCGGCGATCACTGAACACCATAGGTCATACGTATTCAAGTCCAATGGCGCAGAAGTCATACGACTTCACTGGTCGGGCCGGGGGCGGACGGCCACCTAGGCTTGCCCTCATGTCTGAGCAGGGGTCGCCGCGCAACCGACGGGAACGGGACACGGGCGCGAGCACGAGCGCGGGCCCGGTCAGGGGCACAGCCGCCGACACCGGTACGGCCGGCGGCGGCCTGCACTCCCGGGTCCTGGCCGAACTCGGCCCCGCGATCGCCTCGGGCGAGCATCCACCCGGCACCGTACTGCGCATCGACGCGCTGGAGACCCGCTACGGCGTGTCGCGTACGGTCATCCGTGAGGCCGTACGCGTCCTGGAGGCCATGCACCTCGTGGAGTCCCGCCGCCGGGTCGGCGTCACCGTACGCCGGACCGAGGAGTGGAACGTCTTCGACCCCGCCCTCATCCGCTGGCGGCTCGCCGGCGCCGACCGCCCCCGCCAGCTGCGCTCGCTGACCACCCTGCGCGCGGCCGTGGAACCCGTCGCCGCCGGGCTCGCCGCCGCGGCCGCCGACCCCGGGCAGTGCCGTGAACTCACCCTGCTCGCGGCCGAGATGGCCGCGGCGGGCCGGGCGGCCGACCTGGCCGCGTACCTTGTGCACGACGTGGCCTTCCACCGGGTGATCCTGGAGGCGTCGGGCAACGAGATGTTCGCACGCCTCGGTGACGTGGTGGCCGAGGTGCTGACCGGGCGCACCGAGCACCACGTGATGTTCGCCGCCCCGGACCCGGCGGCCGTCACCCTGCACGTACGCGTCGCCGACGCCGTACGGGCCCGCGACGCCCGGGCCGCCGAGGAGCTGATGCGGGAGATCTGCGTGGGCGCCCTGCGCGAGCTGGACATCCTGGCGCCCTGAGCGGGCCGCTGGCTTGCCCGCTGGCGACAATCCGCTTTACGGCGGCCGGGCCGTCCTGCTGCACTGGCGCCGTGACCACCCGCCGCCCCGCACCGCCGCAGCCCTTCCGCTGGGCGCTGTCCTCCCACGGAGGCACCGCCCCGGCCAGGCTCGGCACGCTCACCGACGGCACGGGGGCGCCCCGGCTGTGGCACCTGCCCGAACTCGTCGCCTGCACGGGCAAGGTGCTCGCCCGCTCCCGCGCGGCCGACCTCTGCTTCGTCGGCCGCTCCCTCGACAGCGTGTACGACCTGCTCACCGGAGCCCTCGAAGGCGGCACCTGGCCCGGCGCGCTCACCCGGCTGCCGGTCTCCGTACGGTTCACCGCGCCCTTCACCGCGGCCCAGCGCCGCCGTTTCCGCGAGCACCTGGCCGCCGCGGGCCTCGAACCGTACGCGCTCGCCCGCCGCAAACGGGCGCTGGCCGTCGTGGACGCCGTCCACCGCGGCACGACCTTCGAGCTGATCCACCGTGAGCTGGCCGGGTGGATCGAGGAGAGCCGCGAGCCGTGGCCGGTGATCCGCCGCAAGCTGCGGTACGTGGGGGTCACCGTCCGCGGCAGGACCAGCCCCCACCACTGGCGCTGGCAGCAGTCGCCGGAGTCGGCGGCCTGGGTGCGTATGCTGCCCGCCGGGCATGTGGTCAACGTGTCCCTGCCGCGGGACGTCTGGTGCTGGTTCGGCAACGACCAGCCCAAGCTGCACGGGTCCTTCCCGGCGCCGCACTGGTTCGACGCGGACGCGGGGGAGCCCTGGCACCACAGCCAGCTGCCCGAGGCCCTGGCCGAGTCCCTCGCCCTGGTCGCGGCGGGCCGCACACGCGAGGTACGCGACGCGCTGATCCGGACGGTGGCGCGCGAGCCGGGTTTCGCGGACCGTGAGGTGCGGGCGCTGGTCGGCGCGTTGCGCTGAGCGCTGTGCGTGGGGAGCCCGCCGTACGGGCTGCGTGGACGAGTCCCGTCCCAGGGGGTGCATCGCGTGGGGCCGCGAGCCACCCGCCGTGCCGGGGGGCCTCACCAGACCAGGGCGGCGCCCAGGATCGCGAGGGAGACCGTGCAGGCCATCACCGCGGCCGCGACGCGCGCGGACATCATCGTCGGGCGGGCCGCGCCCAGCCGGGTGATCCGCAGGTGGGCGAGGCGCAGGAAGAGCAGGAAGACCAGCGCGGCCAGGCACAGCGCGACCGCCGCGCCCACCCCGCCGCCGCGGTGCAGCACCTGCCGTCCCGCGAGCACGGCCGCCACCGCCCACGACAGCGTCGTACGCCGCCATGCCAGTCGGGTCCGCTCCGGTTGCAGACCGGGGTCGCGCTCGGTCTCGACCACCACCGAGCCCCCGCCGGAACCCGTGGGCCCGCCCGGGGCGGCGGGCGTCATCCGGCCCAGCCGAAGAGGACCGCGGCGACCATCGCCACCGCGATCACCGCGATCAGCAGCGCCAGTGCCGCCGGAAAACGCGAGGTCGGCAGGTCCGCGCCGCGCCGCATCGCCCGCTCGCAGCGCACCCAGTGGTTGACCGCGCGCAGTGTGCACGCCACACCCCCGGCCAGCAGCGCGAGCGACAGCGCCACCCGTACCCAGTGCGTGAGGTGGTCGGTGAGGAACTGGTCGACCGCGAAGCCGCCGCCGATCAGGGCGAGGGCGGTACGGATCCAGGCCAGGAACGTCCGTTCGTTGGCGAGCGAGAAGCGGTAGTCGGGCGTCGAGCCGCCCTCCTGGACCCGGCCCGGCGCGAACCACAGCCGTGCCGACTCCCGTATGCCGCCCGTCCCGCCGTCGTCGCTCACCCGTCCACACTAACCCCCACCTGCGGCGGGAGCCCTCCCCACCTGCGGCGCGAGGCCGCCGCGAAGATCAGCGCGGGCACCGGGACGCTCGCCACGGCCCCGCACGCCGCCGGCCCGGTCCCGTACCCCGGAACCGGGCCGGCCGTCGCGGTCCGCGCACCCCCGTGTGTGCCGGACCGCGCGCTCGGGGCAACCGCCTTACGCCCGAGGGCCGTTGCGGCGGGCCGGCGCGGGCCGCAGCAGCAGCGCGCCCACCGCGCCCGCCAGGCCATGGGCGCGCGGTCGGTGCACCGCCGCCGGCGGGCGGAGGTCGCGCCGCGGCCGGCCGCCGCCGGGCTCGACCGGGGACCGCTCCTCGACCTCGTGCCGCCCACCGGCTGCACCCCCGACTTCATCACCCCGCCGCCCTGCGCCGGCGACCTCGCCGACGAGCTGCGGGCGCTGGGCGCGACCCCCGCCGCCGAGATCCGCCGCGAGCTGAGCGTCCACGGGAGGCCCACCGCCAGGGTCGAGGCGATGTACGACGACCCGGCCGCCGGTGTCGCACGGCTCGTCGCGGAGATCACCGCCTACTGGGAGCTGGCGCTCGCGCCCTACTGGCCCAAGGTGCGGGCGGTCCTGGCGGCCGATGTCTTCCACCAGGCGAGGCGGCCGGCCGCCGACGGGGCCGAGGCGGTGCTCGGCGATCTGCATCCGAGCGTCCGGTGGTGCGCGGGCACGCTCACCGTCGAGCGGAAGATCTGCCACGCGCCCACCGATCTGAACGACATGGGGCTGGTGCTCGTCCCCTCGGTCTTCGCCTGGTCGTCGGTGTCCACGACCGCGGCGCCGCCGGTCGCCAAGCAGCTCTTCTACCCCAGCCGGGGCGCCGGTTCGGTGTGGGAAAGGGAACGCCCTCCGGTCTCGGAGGCGGTGGCCGCCGTACTCGGCCGTACCCGGGCGCTGCTGCTCGCCGAGCCGGCCGTGCCCGCGTCCACCAGTGAACTGGCCGGGCGTACCGGGCTGTCGGCGGGCGGCGTCAGCCAGCACCTGACCGCGCTGCGGAACGCCGGGATCGTCTCGGCGCACTGGGTCGGGCCGGTCGGTGCTGTACATGCGGACGGCGGTGGCGGAATCCCTGCTGGCGGCCGGGCGTTGAGGGCGCCCACGCCGCTGGACCCAAACGGGCCGGGCGCGTTGAGCCGCGCGACGGCCGGTCCGGATGGGCAGCCGCGCCCGTACAACGCCCGTCGCCCGCACCCGCGTCGGCGGGCCGTCAGTGGTTCGCGCGCCAGCGCGTGAGGCGGCGGTACGCCTCCAGGCCGTCCGGCACCCACTCCCACTCCGGCAGCCGGGCCGTCAACTCCTCCTCGGAGAGGAACGCGTGCCAGGCCACCTCCTCCACCTGCGGCCGTACCGGGAGTTCGCACCGCACCTCGTACAGCGCCGACCACCACGTACGCGGCCCGTCCTGGTACAGGAAGCGGAACAGCGGTTCGGGGCGCGGGAGTCCGCTCACGCCCAGCTCCTCCTCCGCCTCGCGCAGCGCCGCCTCGTCGTAGGACTCGCCCGCGCCCAGCACGCCGCCGACGAACATGTCGTACAGGCCCGGGAAGATCAGCTTCTGTGCGGTCCGGCGGTGGACGAAGATCCGGTCCTCGGCGTCGCGGACGAGGATGAAGGCGCAGCGGTGCCGCAGCCCCTGGGCGTACGCCTCGCCGCGTGGCGATGTGCCGACGACACGGTCGTGCTCGTCCACGATGTCGATGATCTCGTCGGCGGACAGCGGGGGCCGGCCATCGGGCGCCGGGTCGTCAGATGCGGTCATGCCCTCGATTCAACCACCGCCGTACCGCCGTCCGTCCGCGCCTCCCGGGGTCTTGCGCGGCACCGGCTCCGGCAAGAGGATCGACCGGTCGGTGACACGGGGACGAAGTGACGGGAGAGTACGGTGACCGCTCGCCAGACGCCCCTGCGTATCGCGAACTGCTCCGGTTACTACGGCGATCGGCTGTCGGCCGCCCGGGAGATGGTCGAGGGCGGGCCCATCGACGTACTGACCGGCGACTATCTCGCCGAGTTGACGATGCTGCTGCTGTGGAAGGCCCGGCAGCGCGACCCCGACGGCGGCTACGCGGCCTCCTTCCTCGCCCAGATGCGCGACGTACTCGGCACGTGCCTGGAGCGCGGCATCAAGATCGTGGTCAACGCGGGCGGCCTCGACCCCGCCGGCCTGGCCGCGAAACTCCGTGAACTCGCCGCGCTCGGCGGCCTGCACCCCTCCGTGGCCCATGTCGAGGGCGACGACCTGCTGCCCCGGCTGCCCGAACTCCAGGCACGCGGCCATGACTTCGCCCACCTGGCCACCGGCCGCCCGCTCGCGGGCTCCGGCGTCGAACCGGTCACCGCCCATGCCTACCTGGGCGGTTGGGGCATCGCGGCGGCGCTGCGCGCGGGCGCCGACGTGGTGATCTGCGGCCGGGTCACCGACGCGTCGCTGGTTGTCGGGCCCGCCGCCTGGGCCTTCGAATGGGCCGAGGACGACTGGGACGCGCTCGCCGGAGCCGTCACCGCGGGCCACATCATCGAGTGCGGCACCCAGGCGACCGGCGGCAACTACTCCTTCTTCACCGAGATTCCCGACCCCGTCCACCCCGGCTTCCCCATCGCCGAACTCCACCCCGACGGCTCCAGCGTCATCACCAAGCACCCCGGCACGGGCGGCGCGGTCACCGTCGGTACGGTCACCGCCCAACTCCTTTACGAAACAGGCCGTCCCGCCTACCCCAACGCCGATGTCGTGGCCCGCTTCGACACCGTGACGCTCACTCAGCAGGGCCCCGACCGGGTCGCGGTCGGACCCGTCACCGGCGAGCCCGCGCCCGCCACCCTCAAGGTCTGCCTCAACCACCGTGGCGGCTACCGCAATTCCGCCACCTTCGTTCTCACCGGCCTCGACCTCGACGCCAAGGCCGACTTCGCCGAGGCCACCCTGCTCGACGCGACCGGCGGCCCCGGCGGCTTCGCCGGCTACGAGCTGCGGCGCGAGCACGGCGGCGAGTCGGACCGGCTCACCCTCACCGTGAAGGACGCCGATCCGGGGCGGGCCGGCCGCGGCTTCTTCACCGCTGTCGCCGGAACCGCGCTCGCGTCCTACCCCGGGCTCCACCTGGAACACGCCTCGCCGAAGCCCACCGAGTACGGCGTCCACTGGCCCGCGCTGATCGCCGCGGAGGAGGTCGGGACCGTCGCCGTACTCGCAAACGGCACCCGGCTGGCCGTACCCCGGCTGCCCGGGCGCGGCAGCTTCGCCGGGACGCGCGCCGACGCCGTACCGCCCGTACCCGTATCTCCCGTGCCCCCGGTGGACGGTGGCCCGCGCCCGGAGCGGCCCCGGGGGTACGGGCCCGGGACCGGCCGTACCGTACGGCTGCCGCTCGGCACCCTGGTCGGCGCGCGGTCGGGTGACAAGGGCGGCGACGCGAACGTCGGGGTGTGGGCCCGCGACGACGAGACGTACGCCTGGCTGCGCGGCCATCTGGACGTACCCCGGCTGCGGGCCCTGCTCCCCGAGACGGCCGCGCTGCCGGTGAGCCGCTACGAGCTGCCGAATCTGCGGGCGCTGAATTTCGTCGTCCACGACCTGCTCGGGGAGGGGGTGGCCGCCTCCACCAGGGCGGATCCGCAGGCCAAGGCACTGGGCGAGCGGCTGCGCGCCTGCCTCACCGACATACCGGAGAAACTGGTCGATTCTTTGCGGATCCAGAACGCCACGTTGCCCAAGTGGTGACACTCGCGGGGCGATGCTGGAGAGGTCCGCGGGCGACGGGCCCACGGGGGTTGTGAGGAGTGAGGCCATGGACGCCGACATCCTGCGCAAGGCGATATTCCTGATGCGCGACTGCCACGAGTCCGAGCAGCAGGTCGTGAGCCGGCTCAAGGACTACTTCCCGCACCTGTCGGCCGGGGAGCGCGAGACGTACACGAGTCAGGCGTGGGATCTGGTGCACTGCGGGCATCCGGTGGTGTGAGGGGCGCTGCGGGGTTCCGGCGGCGGGCTGCTGGTGGGGCGGGGGCTGTACCGGGGCCGGGCGCTCGGCGGGGGTCGGTGCTCGATGTGGCCGGGTGGTGTTCCGGTGGACGGCATCCGGGCGTGGGCTGTCCGGGTGGGCGGGATCCGGGCGTGGGCGGCATGATCAGGGCATCATCGGGTCATGAGCAACCTCGATGTGAAGCCGGCCGCCACCGTGTCCGGCGGCCGCGACGACGTGTCCGCCTCCCCGGTCCACGAACTGCTCACCGCCCGTACGGTCCCGCTCGGCGAGAGCACCGTGGTGCGGCGGCTACTGCCGAATCTGGGCCGCCGTATGGTCGGAGCTTGGTGCTTCATCGACCACTACGGCCCCGACGACATCGCCCACGAGCCGGGGATGCAGGTGCCGCCGCACCCGCACATCGGGCTCCAGACGGTCAGCTGGCTGCACCAGGGCGAGGTGCTGCACCGCGACAGCCTCGGCAGCAAGCAGACCGTACGGCCCCGCGAGCTGGGGCTGATGACCTCCGGCCGGGCCATCGCGCACTCCGAGGAGTCGCCGCGCGACCACGCCCGCT
Source organism: Streptomyces sp. NBC_00223 (assembly GCF_036199905.1). Classification (NCBI taxonomy): domain Bacteria; kingdom Bacillati; phylum Actinomycetota; class Actinomycetes; order Kitasatosporales; family Streptomycetaceae; genus Streptomyces; species Streptomyces sp. NBC_00223. Next base: position 6,862,074 of record NZ_CP108109.1, read on the forward strand.
ATCTGCACGGCGCCCAGTTGTGGGTGGCGCTGCCCGACGCCGACCGGCACACCCCGCCCGCCTTCGAACACCACGCGGAACTGCCCGAGGTGACCGGCGGCAACGGTCTGCACGCCACCGTGATCCTCGGCGAGCTGGACGGCGCGACCTCGCCCGGTACGACGTACTCGCCGCTGGTCGGCGCGGATCTCACGCTGGCCGGGGGCACGGCCGCCCGGCTCCCGCTGGTGCCCGACTTCGAGTACGCGGTCCTCACGATGTCCGGCGAGGCCGAGGTCGACGGGGTGCGGCTGGCGCCGGGCTCGATGCTCTACCTGGGCTGCGGCCGCCGCGAGCTGGCGCTGAGCGCGGACAACGACAGCGCGCTGATGCTGCTGGGCGGCGAACCGTTCGCCGAGAAGCTCGTCATGTGGTGGAACTTCGTGGCACGCACGGGGGAGGAGGTCGCGCGGGCGCGCGAGGAGTGGGCGAGCGGTACGGCCTTCGGCGAGGTCCACGGCTACGACGGCCCCCGTCTCGCGGCCCCGGCCCTCCCCCCGTTCCCCCTCAAACCCCGCGGCCGCACCCACTGACCTGGCCTTCGCGTCCTCCTCGCCGCCCGCTCCCGCGACCACCCGCGTCAGCCGCGGCGCCGGCCCCTCGACGGCGGCCAGGGCGTCCCCGCGGTCCCGGACCGGCAGGCCCAGCGGCCGCCGTACGGATGGTCCGCGGGCGGGTGACTCAGCAGGTGATGGGCATCCACAGGTGCGCCGGGAAGGTCCTGCTGCCGCTGCGGACGCTCGTCAGCAGGTTGAGCTCTCCCGAGGCGGGCGGGAAGTAGATCGTGTAGGTGACGGTCGCCGGAGCGCCGTTCGCGCCGATCGTCCCCGTCGTCCCGCTGGTGTAGGCGGTGTTGCCCTGACTGCCGCCGGTGACCCAGTAGCCGGTCCAGAAGCTGTCACCGGCCAGCAGGGACGCGTTGTACGGCGCCCCCTGCGCGACCGTCACGGTCACCCGGTCGTACGGCATTTGCAATGGTGTGGAACCGAGGCGCAGCACCTGGGTTCCACAGGTCTGCGTGGCGGTGGTGGCGACGAAGTTGTTCCAGGTGCTGGTGTCCTTCGCGGTCGACCCCGTGCCGCAGCCGAGGAGGGGTCTGCTGAACTGGTCGCTGAAGGCCGTACCGTCGGCCCAGGTCACCGCGGAGGTCAGGTTCAGGGTGCCGGAGGCGGGCGGGAGCGTGATGTCGAAGGTGAAGCTGACATTGTGCAGGGCGGGATCGAAGTGCCCGGTCAGCGTGGTGGCGGCGACCGAGCCGGGGACGGCGTAGGTGACCCGGACCGACTGGTCGGCGGGGTCGTGGTCGACCGCCTCCAGCACGACGGTGACCCGGTCCACCGGTTGGAGCAGGACGTACGAGCCGATGTGCAGGACATTGGTCAGGCAGTGCTGGTCGTAGTTGGTCTCCAGCGGCCCGTCCAGGCCCGCGTGCGCCGGTCCGGCCGTGGCCAGTCCCAGCGCGGCTGTCGCGAACAGGGCCACCGCCGCCGACAGCGCCCGGCGTCCACCGCCCCCGCGCCGCCGGCCGTACGGTCTCGCCCGACGTTCTGTGCGCCGAAATCCGATCACCATGTCTCCCCTCGTGCGGACGTCCCCCTGGCGCCGAATACGCCCGGACCCCGCATCACTGACCGTCAACACGCGGTAGCAGTGACTCCGGTTCCCCGTGCGGCGGGGTAGGTCGGCTGGGCCCGGCGAGGGCGGCGCGGCAGTGCGGGCAGCGGTCCTCGCCGCTCCGGGCGGTCCGGCCGAAAGCGGCTGGTGATGAGGGATGTTCTGATAATCGGCGGATCTGTTGATCATGGAGACGCCGAGGAACGCCGGCCCCCGGGCCCGGCGCGCGGCCGAGCGCGTGGTTCTCGTCAGCCCAACAGGGAGTGCGTCGCAGTCTGCCCACCCGGGCCTGATGCGGCGGGTGCGGACCTGGTCGTGTCGCTGAGAAAACGTCGCTGAGACACGCTCCTGGCGCGTCCGTCCGGGGATCGGGGGCCGGCCGATCGTGCTCGACCGGGCCCCGTCCGGCTGCGGGCCGCCGTGAAGCGTCCCGGCGAGGGACGGCTTTCTCGGGCTCGCACCCACATCCTGAACCCGCCGCTTGAACTACTGCTTGAACTGGAACCAGTTGAGGTTGACGAGGTCTCCGGTTCCGTTGGTGGTGAAGGTGAGGTAGACGGTGTGCTTGCCGGTGGCGGCCGTGGTGAGGTTGGCGGTGGTGGTGGTGGTCCAGTTCTGCCAGCCGCCGGTGCTGGTGACCGGGACGGTGGCGATGACGGGGCCGGTGGTGCTGTCGAGTCGGTACTGGACGGTGCCGGTGGTGGTGGCGCCGGAGGCCAGGCGGGTGCTGACCGAGGTTGCGCCGGTCGTCCCGAAGTCGACGTCGTTGTAGGCGAGCCAGTCGCCGGCGGTGATGTAGCCGACGTCCTGTCCGCCGCCGGTGTCGGTGGTGGTCTCGGTCTGCGTGCCCGACTGCGAGCTGAAGCTCTCCGCCCGCCGCTGCTGGTAGGCGTTGGGCGGCACGCTGTCGCTCTGCTTGAACTGGAACCAGTTGAGGTTGACGAGGTCTCCGGTTCCGTTGGTGGTGAAGGTGAGGTAGACGGTGTGCTTGCCGGTGGCGGCCGTGGTGAGGTTGGCGGTGGTGGTGGTCCAGTTCTGCCAGCCGCCGGTGCTGGTGACCGGGACGGTGGCGATGACGGGGCCGGTGGTGCTGTCGAGTCGGTACTGGACGGTGCCGGTGGTGGCGGCGCCCGAGGCCAGGCGGGTGCTGACGGAGGTTGCGCCGGTGGTTCCGAAGTCGACGTCGTTGTAGGCGAGCCAGTCGCCGGCGGTGATGTAGCCGACGTCCTGTCCGCCGCCGGTGTCGGTGGTGGTCTCGGTCTGCGTGCCCGACTGCGAGCTGAAGCTCTCCGCCTGCGTCACGTCGTAGGCGCTGTGGCTCGGCGACGTGCCGCCGTAGGTGAGACCGAACCCGAACGGGAACAGCGGGGTCTTTCCGTCACCGTCGTTGATCGGCTGCTGGCTTGCCGACTGCATCCAGGTGCTGGGGAGCTTGCCGGTCGGCGCGTAGTCGCCGAACAGCACATCGGACACACCGTTGCCCTCGGTGCCGGGCAGCCATGCGGCGACCAGCCCCTTCCAGTCCGGCAACTGGGCCGCGATGTCCAGCGGGCGCCCGGAGACGAGCACCACGACCACCGGCACCCCGGACGCCTTCAAGGTGTTGAGGGTCGCCAGGTCGGTGCTGTCCAGGCCCATCGAGCTGGGTCGGTCGCCGGAGCCTTCCGCGTACGGCGTCTCGCCGATCACGGCGACGGCCACCTTGTAGGAACTGTCGATGCCCGTGCCGCCGGAGTTGTAGGTGACCGTGGTGCCCGAACCCGCGGCGGCGCGAATCCCCTGCAGGACGGTGGTGCCGGTGGTGATGTTGCCGCTGCTGCCCTGCCAGGAGATGGTCCAGCCGCCGGACTGGTTGCCGATGTCGTCGGCGCTCTTGCCCGCGACGAAGATCTTGTTGTTGGTCTTGGCCAGCGGAAGGATGTTCCCGGAGTTCTTCAGCAGGACCTGCGACTCGCGTACGGCCTGCCGGGCGAGCGCGCGATGCGCGGCGGACCCCACGGTCGGGGTGTAGCTGCGGTCGGTCAGCGGCTTCTCGAACAGGCCGAGTTGGAACTTCTTGGTCAGGATGCGCCGGTTGGCGTCGTCGATCCGCGACATCGGCACGTGGCCGTTCTGCACCTCACCGCGCAGGGTGGTGATGAACTTCTGCCAGTCGTTCGGCACCATCACCATGTCGATGCCGGCGTTGATGGCGGTGGTCACCTCGGCCGCGGTGAAGCCGGGCTGGCCGTCGATCTCGTCGATGCCGTTCCAGTCGGAGACGACAAAGCCGGAGAAGCCCAGTTCGCCCTTGAGCAGATCGGTGATCAGGTACTTGTTGCCGTGGTCCTTGACCCCGTTCCAACTGTTGTACGAGATCATGACGGAGCCCACGTTGTGCCGGATGGCCTCCTGGAACGGCGGCAGGTGGATCGCGCGCAGCTCGGCCTCGCTCATCGTGGCGTTGCCGGTGTTGACGCCGTTGTCGGTGCCGCCGTCACCGATGTAGTGCTTGGCGGTGGCCAGGACGGAGCCGGGTGCGTTGAGGGAGGTGCCCTGGAGGCCGTCGATGTAGCTGGTCATCATCGTCGGCAGTGCGGGCGTCTCGCCGAAGGACTCGTAACTGCGGCCCCAGCGGTCGTTGCGGACCACGCACAGGCAGGGCGAGAAGTCCCAGTCGATCCCGGTGCCGGAGACCTCCTCGGCGGTGGCCCGGCCGATCTGCTGGACCAGGGCCGGGTCGCGGGTGGCGCCCAGGCCGATGTTGTGCGGGAAGATCGTCGCGCCCTGGACGTTGTTGTGGCCGTGCACCGCGTCGACGCCGTAGATGATCGGTATGCCCAGGCGGCTGGTGAGCGCGGCGTTCTGGAAGCCGTCGTACATGTCCGCCCAGGACTTCGCCGTGTTGGGCGAGGGCGCGGAACCGCCGCCGGACAGCAGTGAGCCGAGCTTGTAGTTGACGATGTCGCTGTTGCTGACGGCGACTCGCTCGGCCTGCGTCATCTGGCCGATCTTCTCGTCCAGGGTCATCCGCGAGAGCAGGTCGTCCACGCGGGTCGCCACCGGTAGCGAGGAGTCGCGGTAGGGTTCGCCGGCCGCGTGAGCCGACTGGATCTGAAGACCCGTCACCGTCACCGCGGCCGCGAGTAGAAACGCGGCCGCCGTTCTCGGGACCTTGATCAGCGCTGTTGGCACAGGAGCTCTCCTGTCTGGTTGTGGGGGGACGACCGGAGGCCGACGCCGGGGCGTTGTCGATCACGGGGGTGCCGGTCCGGTGCACATCTGAGGTGCTGGGCTGATGACGACGGGGAAACGCTCGGGTCGGGCAGCCCATGAGTACCGTCCCGAGAACCGGGACCAGCAGCCGGCATCCGAGTGTGCCCAGCTCGCCTAGTGCCGCAACACATGAAGCCAGTGGAGCTGATTTGCTGTCAAGTGGCGTACGTGACTTCATTTCCCGAAGGCGAGGAGAAGGCCGCACTTGTCGGGCCGGCCGCGTCGGCCTCGGGCGGAAGGCGGGTTCGTCTGCCGACCTGGGATACGAAGGTCGGCAGATTGGTCTACACCCTGCCTTGCACAGGCCCGACCTCGGTGTTCCACTGACTTCATCAGTCAAACGCGGATTCCCGATGAATTGTTACGGTGATCGGCCCGGCTCGCGGTGCTGGTCCGGAGCCGTGGCGAGGGAAGGCCCCCGCGCCGCCGCGGGGGTTCCGCGGCGGGCCGGGGGCCGGTGGCTCTTCAGCGGTCAGCCGAGGTCGCTGCGGTCCCAGTTCCAGGAGCCCGAACCGGCGGCGATGTTCTCCCAGTTGCGGACGGGGTTGGCGAAGCCGGTGCCGTTGCTGGTGAAGGTCCACAGCGCCGTGTGGAAGTAGCCGTCGTCCTTGGCGCCGTTGTTGTACAGGACGGCGACGTCCGCCTTGCCGTCGCCGTTGAAGTCGCCGGAGGTGAGCTTGCTGCGGTCCCAGTTCCAGGAGCCGGTGCCGGCGTCGACGCTTTCCCAGTTGCGGACGGGGTTGTTGAAGCCCGACCCCGTGCTGGTGAACGTCCACAGGGCCGTGTGGTTCACCCCGTCGCTGTCCTGGCCGCTCTTGTAGAGGACGGCCAGGTCGGCCTTGCCGTCGCCGTTGAAGTCGCCCATCGCGGTGGAGGCGGTGGCCTTGTTGGCGACGAAGATGGGGACGCCCGCGGAGACGGGACTGTTCTTGCTGTCGGAGTTCTTCGCGCTGACCGTCAACGTGTGCGGTCCGTCGTCGAGTTCGACCGTGTCCAGGGTCGCGCTGTAGGTGTGGGCGTCGTCGTCGACGGAGGCGATCCGGCTGCCGTCGACGTAGAACGTCCCCTCCGAGGGCGTGCCCACCGTCTCGGTGGCGGACATGGTCAGCTGGATCTCACCGCTCACGACGTTCGTCGCCGACATGGCCTCGGCGCTGGCCGTGAGCGAGACCCAGGTGCACAGCGCCCTGGACCACCTCGCGGACCTCATGCTGGTCCGCGCCTCACGCGACCACCCCGGCCGGTTCCGCGCGGTCAGCCCCGAAGTGGGCCTGGCCGACGTGCTGTTGCGCCAGGAAGCCGACCTCGCCGCCCGTCAGGCCGAGGTCGCCGCCTTCCGCGCCGCCATCACCCGTATGGTCTCCGAGCGCGCCGCCGCCCACGCCGCCGGCGCCGCCCACGGCGAACGCCTGCTGGGTATGGACGCCATACAGGACCGCCTGGAGACGATGGCCGGCGAGGAGTCCTTCGAGTGCCTGGGGGTCAATCCCGGCGCCGCCCAGCACCCCGACGACCTCGCGGCGTCCCGTCCCCTGGACTCCGCCGCGCCGGCCCGCGGTGCGGCCATCAGAACCCTGTACCAGGACAGCGTCCACAACGACCCGGCCACCATCGACTACGCCCACTGGCTCCTCGACCAGGGCGGCGAGGTCCGGACGGCCCCTGTGCTGCCCCAGCGGCTCGTCATCTCCGACCGGGCCCGCGCCCTCGTCCCCATCGACCCCGACAGCCCGCGCAAGGGCGCACTCTTCGTCACCGAACCGGGCCTGGTCAACGCCCTGGTGAACCTCTTCGAACACTCCTGGGAGACCGCCGTCCCGCTCGGCGCCAGCCGTACCCAGGACCCTGACACGGGCCTGACCGCGACCGAACGGGAGCTCCTGCGGCTGCTCGGCTCCGGCCTGACCGACGAAACGGCCGGCCGCCACCTCGGCCTCTCCCTGCGTACGGTCCGCCGCCACATGGCGTCGATCATGGAACGCCTCGACGCCAGCAGCCGCTTCGAAGCCGGCATCAAGGCCGCGCAGAAGGGCTGGCTCTGACCCAAGGGCGTGGCGGCCCCCGGCCGCGGACCCGTTCCGGTCGACGCGCTCGAACTTCTGGAAGAGAGCGACGCCGAGCCCGTACGGTGTTCGTGCACGGGCAGACAGTGACCGTACGGACCCGGGGGATTGGCTTGCTGGAATCGGAGATCGCGTCGCTGCTGACGACTCTGGCCGGGTCGGTCGTGACCGACGCGTGGACGTCCGTGGTGAGACCGCGGCTGGCCGCCCTGCTGGGACGCGGCCGCCAGGGGCAGGACGCGGATGTCCTCGCCGAGTTGGAGCAACTGCGCGCCGCGGCGGCCCGATCCGCGGACGGCGGGCAGGACGGCGGGCAGGACGGCGGGCAGGACGGCGCGGTCGAGCGCGTCGAGGCGCTGCTGCGTACGACGCTCGGCACGCTCGCCGACCAACAGGCTTCCCTGCTGGAGGCGTTGAGGGACCTGCTGGCCGCGACGGCCCCCGCGAGCGCCGAGCCGTCCGTACCGCCCGCGCGTCTCTCGATGCTCTCCGTGGACGACTACGAGAACAACGAGGCCCTGCTGCAAGCCATGCACGACGCCTGGGAGGCCGGACGCGGTGTCCCCGGACCGACCGTCCTGTACGTGTACGGCGCCCGCGGCCTCGGCAGGACCGCGCTGGCCGGGCAGTTCCTGCTCAGGCACCGCGAGGCGTTCGCCGCCGGGCCCGAGCTGAGCGCCACCCTGGCCAGGGACGCCTTCGGTGAACTCCCCGACAACATGGCCGTGTTGGAGGGCTGGTTCCAGGATCTGCGGATACCGGTGCAGGAGGTGCCCGCCGAACCGGCCGCGCGGGTAAGGAAGTTCCGCCAAGTCACGGCGCGGGGACCGGTGTTCGTCCTGCTGGAGGACGTCGCCGTCGCCGCGCAGATCGAGGAGTTGCTTCCCGGATCGCCGGACAGCGTCGTGGTGATCACCAGCAACGCGCTGATGCGCAATCTCGTCTCCCGTTTCCACGCCAAGGCGTTCAGGATCGAGCCGCTGCGCCCGGAGCACAGCAGAAAACTGCTGGTCAACGCCGGTGGTCTGGCCGGATTCGAGGCGCGCTACGAGCGGGAGATCGACCGGACCCTGGAGGTGTGCGAGGGCAATCCGCTGTTTCTGCGTATCGCCGGCGCGCAGATGTTCTTCGACCCGCCCCACAGCATCGAGGACTTCGCCGCCGCCGTGTCCGACCCCGATCCCCGGGCCAGACTGGAAGCCTTCGACCTGGACGAGGTCCCCGGCGCCGAGATCTTCGGCACCGTCTACCGCGACCTCGGCCGGCGCGACCCCGACGCGGCCGCGGTCTACCGGTGCGTCGGCCTGCACCCCACACCGGAGTTCGACCCCGACGTGGTGCGGGCCATGCTGCCCGATCTCCCGGACGCGGCCAGGACCAAGGCCGTTCGCGCGCTCGCGGACGCCAGCCTGATCATACGGACGGACGACGGCTCGTACCGTACGGTCAGCGGACTCGTCCACGCGCACGCCGCCGACCGCGCCCTCGCCGACCTGTCGCAGGACGAGCGTGACGCCGTACAGGGCCGGTGGATCCAGCACTACGTGGATCTCGCGGAACGCTCCGACGCCGGTCTTTCCCCGCGCTACCGGCACGACCCGACGCATGCGTACGCGGCGTACCCGCGCGCCGGTGCGGCCGAACAGGACGCTCTTGTCAAGGAGTTGGAACGGCGGCGGCGGACCCTGCGGATCGCGGTCCGCACGGCGTACGCGGCCGGCCGTCACCACGCGCGGTACTACGAGGCCGCGTGGCGACTGCCGCAGGGCCTGTGGACCTTCTACCTGCGCTGCGGCTTCCACAGCGACTGGATCGAGACGTACACGGTGGCCTGCGACGCGGCCCTTGAGTGCGGCGACCTGCTCGCGCTCGCCCGTATGCGCTACGGCCTCGGTTTCGCCCATCTCGACCGGTGGAGCCGGGAGTCGGGCGACCCGGAGGCGGCGCGCGCACAGTTCGGGCGGGCGCTCGAACTCGTCCGCCCCACGCCCGACCGGCCGGAGGGGTCGGCGGAGGAGGCCGAGGGGAGGCGGCGCACCTGGTCCAGCGTGCTGGAAGGTCTCTCCATTCTGGAGGGCAGGCTCGGCAACACCCGGGAGGCGCTGGAGCTTTCGGCGGCCGCGCTCGACGCGCTGACCGGCGTCGACCACCCGCGCGGCCGCGCGCTGCTCGCCCTGCACCGAGGCCCGATCTTCACCAGGCTCGGCCGCCATGACGAGGCGGCGGCCGAACTCCGTTCCGCCAAGGAGCAGTTCGTCGAGCTGGGCGACGGCTTCAACACGGCGAAAGCCACCTTCCGTTACGGGCAGGCTCGGCTGGCGGCAGGGGATCCGGCGGAGGCGCTCGACGCCTTCGACGAGGCCCTGCCGGGGATGAAGGGGCGTCGGAACGGCTATCTGCGGGCCCAATCGCTGCTTGTACGGGGGGACTTGCTGCGCGAGCGGGGGGACGTGCGCCGCGCCCGCGCGGACTGGACGGAAGCGGCCGCTCTGTTGCGGGACGAGAACAGCGCACTCGTTCCCGAGGTCGAGCAGAGGTTGGCGGACTGGCCGGCAACGGACGGCTCGGACGGCGGCGGCCCGGACAGCCCCGGCGGCCCGCGCGCCTCAGAGAGCGGTGACGTCGAGTAGGCCGGTCCCGGCGCCCTCCCCGATGGTCACCTCGACCCGGAACGGCGCCCGGTGCTCGTCGGCGGGGCCAGGGCCGCACAGTATTCGGTCGTGCAGGACCGAGGCCGCGACGGCGGCCGACGCCCACCACGGCCGCGGGCCAAGCCACTTGGCGCGCAGCCGTACGCCGGCGTCCCGGAACAGCGCCAGGCAGCCGCCGTCGTGCTCCTCGACGGCGATCAGCGCGCACCCGGGGTGGCGCGCGGCCGCGGCGGCCCGGCGTTCCTCGTTCCAGCCGGCCCCGCGGCCCAGCGGTACGTAGAGCACGTCCGCCGACCGGGGCCACCGACGGTCCGGGTCGTCGATGTCGGCGACGAGATGGGCGCCCGCCAAGTGGCCTTCCTGACCGGGTCGTTGGAGGGCGGCGTGGAAGCGGCGTACGGTGACCGGCTCGCCTTCCGCGCCGACCGACGACGACACGTACATCGGCGCCGCCACGGGGGACGTGCGGTGGGCCGGCGGCGGCTCGGGCACGGACACGGCACGCGGGGCGGCGGGCAGGTCCGGCTCGGGCAGGGCGAGCCGTTCGTAGAACAGCGTGCGCAGCAGCCGGGCGGCCTCGCCCGGGCGTGAGGTGACGGCCGAGCGCAGCGGCGCCAGGTCGGCGTTGTCGGCCTGGCGGCGGGCGGCGTCACGGAGTTGGGACAGCAGCGGCCGGTGCCGGGACAGGCGGGGGACGAGCGCGCCGAGACGGGCCATGGGGGAGCGGGGTGCGACCTTCTCCTCGGCGAAGGAACCGAGGACGGTGGGTATCCCCAGCGCCACGCCGTACAGGGTCAGGGAGCCGTGGTCGCCGCAAAGTCCGTCCGCCGCGAGCAGCGCCGCCTTCCACGTCTCGGAGTCGGGTACGGGCAGCAGCAGCCCGCACGCCAGGAGCGGTGCCAGCCATGTGTGCGTCTGCCAAGCGCCGTGCCCGTACCAGGCGTTGGGGTGGAGGGCGGCGAGCACGCGGTACTCGTCGGACGGGAGTTCCGCGAGCGTGCGGCGCAGTACGTCCTCGTCGGGGCGGGTCGCGTCAAGGGCCGAGCCCTTTCCCCACGTCGAGGACACCACGACCAGTTTCTGGCCGGGACGGACGCCGAGCGCGTCCCGGTACTCCTGGCGGAACGGCCTGCTCGCGCACAGCTCGTCGAAGCACGGATCGCCTGCGACCAGGCTCAGGGGTACGGCATCGAGGCAGTCGACGGCGAGCCGCGCGAGCTGTTCCTCGTGCGACAGGACGATGGCGGACGGCACCACCCGGCCGTCGTGCGTCAGCCACTCGGCGGTGAGCCCGAAGGCTTCCCGGCTGCCGTTCAGCAGCTTGTTGTAACCGGCGCCGTGCGGTGTGCCGATGAGCGGTGTCCGCAGGTTGTACAGGTCGCCGCCGCGGCTGGTGGCGATGGCGAGGTCGAACGTCCGCTCCTTCGCCATGTCCCAGGGCACGGTCAGGACGCCCCTGGCCTCGAAGAGTTCGAGCGTCCCGTGGTCGAGGGCCGAGGAACCGGTGCAGGTGAAGACGGTCTCGACGCGTCTGTCGCCGTCGAAGAGCGCGAGCAGGTCGAGCAGGCGGGTGGCCGAGGTGACGTTGTGCGCGATCGCGAGGACCGTGCGTTCGGTGAAGACGGTCCGCCAGCGCGCGTTGTCCTCGGACAACGGCAGCGGCACGCGTCGCCCTTCGCTCTGCACGCCCCGCGTCCCCCTTCGCCCGCCCATGGCTACGCCGTTGAGCCCGACGATAACGCGCGATCCGGCGTCGGACGCGGTGACGCCGACGCGCGTGCGGAGCGCGACGCCGCCGGGCGGGGTACGCGCCTGCCCCGGTCGTACGCGCTCCCGCCGTTCGCCCGGGTGGCTCAACCGTGACGCCGCTGCCGTCGAGCCGCCCGGAAACGGACCGCCTCAGGGTGCAGCATCCAGGTGCCCGACCCGACGCGGGCGGTGGACCGCCTCGGTGACGCGGGGCTGCCCGCCGTCCCTCGGCGACCGACCCGGGCCGACGACGGACAGAGAGCCCTGGAGGTTTGGTGCGGATTCTTCTCGTGGCGAGCGCCTTCAACAGCCTGACCCAGCGGGTGCGGGCGGAGCTGCGGGACCGAGGCCACTTCGCGGCGGTTGAGGTCGTCCGCGACGAGGAGGCCGTCCGCGCCGCGGTCGACAGGCACGGGCCCGAACTGGTCATCGCCCCCATGCTGAAGACGGCCGTTCCCCAGGACGTGTGGTCGCGGCTCACCTGCCTGATCGTGCATCCCGGCCCGCCCGGCGACAGAGGACCCTCGTCACTCGACTGGGCCGTCCACGAGGGCCATGACACCTGGGGTGTGACGGTCCTTCAGGCGGACGCCGAGATGGACGCGGGAGACATCTGGGCCGCCGTCCCCTTCGCGGTCCCACCGGGGACGGGCAAGAGCGACATCTACCGCGGCGAGGCGTCCGACGCGGCACTCGAAGCCGTCCTGCTCGCGGTCGACCGGTTCGCCTCCGGTACGTACCGGCCGGCTTCGCAGCGGAGTCTCGCGGCGCGCACCAGGCCGTACCTCCGGCAGACCGACCGCCGTATCGACTGGCGGACGGACTCCACCACCCGCGTGCTGTGCGCGTTGCGCGCCGCCGACTCCCAGCCGGGCGTGCTCGACGACCTGCTCGGAGGGGAGTGGTATCTCCACGGGGGCCACCCGGAGGACCGGCTGCGCGGGGAGCCGGGCCGGATCATCGCCACCCGCGCCCAGGCGATCTGCCGGGCGACGGCGGACGGGGCGGTGTGGATTCCGCAGCTCCGGCGGCGGCGGAGCCCCGGCGGCCCGGCCACCTTCACCCTGCCGGCCACGATGGCGCTGGGCGCGGACCTGCCGCCTGTGCCCGAGGTTCCCGTACCGCTGCGACTGCCCGCCGACCGCCGTACATACAGCGACATCCGCTACCGCGAGCGGGACGGCGTCGGCTTCGTCGCGTTCGGCTTTCCCGGCGGCGCCATGAGCACCGACCGGTGCCGGCGGCTGCTGGACGCCTACCGGTACGCCTGCGCGCAGCCGACCGGAGTCGTCGTCCTCGGCGGCGTCCGCGACTTCTTCTCCAACGGGATCCATCTGAACGTCATCGAGGCCGCCCCCGACCCGGCGGCCGAGTCGTGGGCCAACATCCAGGCGATCGACGACCTCGTGGAGGCGGTCCTCACCACCACCGACCGGCTCGTGGTCGCCGCGCTGGGCGGCAACGCCGCGGCCGGCGGGGTGATGCTGGCCGCCGCCGCGGACGAGGTGTGGTGCCGCGACGGCGTCGTCCTCAACCCCCACTACCGGCTCATGGGCCTGCCGGGTTCGGAGTTCTGGACCTACTCCCTGCCCCGCAGGGTCGGCGCGGAGACGGCCGAGGCGCTGACGCGGGACGCCGAGCCGCTGAGCGCGGTGGCCGCGGAGCGGATCGGCCTGGTGGACCGGCTCGTGCCCGGTACGCCCCGGGAGTTCGCCGGTCGTGTCGCCGCGCTGGCCACCGCGCTGGCCGCGGACCCGTCGACGCATCAGCGCCTCACGGACAAGAAGGCGCGGCGGGCGCGGGACGAGGAGATCAAGCCGCTGGCCGCGTACCGGTCGGAGGAGTTGGCCCGGATGAGGCGGACCTTCTTCGACCCGACGGCGCCGTACCACCGCCTGCGGTCCGCCTTCGTCCACAAGGCCCCACCACCCCCGGCCCCCTGAGCCGGGCCGGAGGGTGGGGGCGGCGTCGGGTCAGGGGCGCCGCCCCCGTCGGGGCGAGGGTCAGGAGGGCCGGCAGGTCATGGGGAGGGTGGTCGGGGACGAGGTGCCGCCGTTGACCACGTAGCCGAACGTGGTGCTCGCGCCGGCGGCCAACTGACCGTTGTACGCCTCGTTCTTGGCCGTGGTCAGGCCGTTGGACGTGCCCTGTACGGCGTTCCACAGGCTGGCGATCGTCTGGCCCGCGGGCTGGGTCCACGACGCGGTCCAGCCGGTCAGCGCCGTGCTTCCGGTGTTCTTCACCGTCACCTCGGCCTGGTAGCCGCCCTGCCAGGTGCTGACGGCCGCGAACACGGCCGAGCACGCCGCACCGGTCGGCGGAGTTGTACTCCCGCCGGTCGTACCGCCGTTGGTCGTGCCGCCGGTCGTGGTCCCGCCGGTGGTCGTCCCGCCCGTCGTGGTCCCGCCCGTCGTGGTTCCGCCGGTGGTCGTGCCGCCCGTCGTGCTGCCCGAGCCGTCGAGGCCGAAGAAGGCGATCGCCTGCGCGGCCATCCCGTTCGTGGGCAGCGCGTGCCCGACGCCCTGGATGCTGATGGCCTCGACCGGGGCCTGCGTGCCGGTGGAACCGTAACGCGTACGGGTCCAGCCCGACTGCGGGGTGTCAGTGAGGACGGGGGTCTGGCTGACGCCGAGGACGTTGGTCCACTGCTTGATCTCCTCGCCGAAGTTGGCGTAGTAGAGCGTGGTGTCCGCGGTGCCGTGCCACAGCTGCATACGCGGCCGGGACCCGTTGTAGCCGGGGTCGCCCGCGCGGGCGAGGTCGCCCCACGCCTGGGGGGTCTTGCTGACCTGGCCGTTGGCGCAGGCGCTGTTCCACGAGGAGCCGTCCGTGGTGGCGAAGCAGCCGAAGGGCACGCCCATGAACGCCGAGCCGGCCTTGAAGACGTCGGGGTAGTCGCCGAGCAGGACGTTGGTCAGCATCGCGCCGGAGGACGCGCCGGTCACGAAGACCCGGCCGGAGTCGCCGCCGTAGTGCTGTTCGGCGTAGGTGATCATGGACATGATGCCGACCGGGTCGCTGCCGCCGTTGCGTACGAGCGCCTGCTTGGAGGACACGTCCCAGCAACTGCCGCTGCGGGTCGCCGAGGGGTAGATGACGACGAAGCCGTAGCGGTCGGCGAGGGAGGCGAACTCCGTGCCGGAGTAGAAGTTGGGGCCGGAGCCCGTGCAGCCGTGGGCCGCGACCAGGATCGCCGGGTGCGCGGGCGCGCTGCTCGGCACGTAGACGTACATCCGCAGGCTGGTGGGGTTGGAGCCGAAGCCGGTCACCTCGACCAGCGACGCCGCGTGCGCGGTCGTGGCCGCGGTCGTGGTCAGGAAGAACGCCGCGAGGAGTGGTGCGATCCCCATCAGCAGTGTGGCGAGCAGCCTTCTGGGGCTCCTCGTCGAAGTCGTTCGGGACATGACGGTGGTGTCCTTTCCGGGGTCCACCGCCACGGCCCGGGACTGCCCTCTCGGGTGCGCGGCGGTGCGATGTGGGGGGAACGTCCGGTAGGGCAGGAGCGCGAGCGAAAGATTCGGAGCACACACGAATGTTTCGGGAACCGTAGGCCGTACATGAGGTGCCGTCAAGACTTTCGGCACTAGCCGGGTCGCCGAACTCCCCATGGGGGCTGACGTGTCGAGGCAGGAGTGTCCCGACAAAACCCGACGCATGCCTGTTTCCGTGAGTGAAAGGCCGCCGACGACTGAGCCGCAAGTTTCCGCGTTCTTTACGAAACAAGCGTCCGGTCTTCGTAAGAGCCAAGCCCCGGCCCGCCCGGGCTCGCCGCCCGTCCCACCCCCGTCATCGCGGTCCGCACGGCAGAATTGGGCGCGAGGTGGTGCGATCGCGCCCGGCGCGGGGAGTCCAGCAGCACCACACCGCCCTGAGCCGCCGCGTCAACGGAGACCGTGACCATGCCACGCAGCACCCTCCCCGCCGTCACCGTGGGCATCGACTTCGGCACGCTCTCCGGCCGCGCCCTGGTGGTCGCGGTCGAGGACGGTACGGAGCTGGGCAGCGCGGTCCACCCGTACCCGCACGGCGTGGTGGACCAGGCGCTGCCCGCGACCGGCCGCCCGCTCCCGCCGGACTGGGCACTTCAGATCCCCGAGGACTGGCGCGAGGTGCTGCGCCACGCCGTGCCGGAGGCGCTGCGGGAGGCGGGGGTGCGGCCGGAGCAAGTCGTGGGCGTCGCCGCCGACTTCACGTCCTGCACGGTGCTGCCCACCACCGCCGACGGCACCCCGCTGTGCGAACTGCCCGAGTTCGCGGGCCGCCCGCACGCGTACCCGAAACTGTGGCGCCACCACGCCGCCCAGCCCGAGGCGGACCTGATCGCGCGCCGGGCCGAGGAGACGGGGGAGCCCTGGCCGGCCCGCTACGGCGGCAAGGTCTCCAGCGAGTGGCAGCACCCCAAGGCGCTCCAACTGCTCAGGGAGGACCCCGGGATCTACGCGGCCGCCGACCGCTTCATCGAGGCGGGCGACTGGATCGTGTGGCAGCTGACCGGAGCGGAGAGCCGCAATCTGTGCGCGGCCGGGTACAAGGGCCTTTACCAGGACGGCACTTACCCGAGCCCCGCCTTTCTCGCCTCCCTGCACCCGGACTTCGCCGACTTCACCACCAAACTGGCCCCCGGCCGGGCCCTTTCCGTCCCCGCCTCCCGCGCCGGCACCCTGACCCCCCGCGCCGCCGCCGAGACCGGCCTGCCCGCCGGCATCCCCGTCGCCGCCGGAAACGTCGACGCCCATGTCACCAGCGCCGCCGCCCAGGCCCTGGAGCCCGGCCGGCTGCTCGCGATCATGGGCACCTCCACCTGTCACATCGTCAACTCCGAGGCCCGCGCCGAAGTCCCGGGCATGTGCGGCGCCGTACGGGACGGGGTCGCGCCGGGGCTGTGGGGGTACGAGGCCGGGCAGAGCGGCGTGGGCGACATCTTCGCGTGGGCGGCGCGCACCGCCGTACCCGAGTCCTACGCCCGGCAGGCGCGCGACCTCGGCATCTCGGTGCACGAACTGCTCACCGAGAAGGCCGCCGCCCAACCCGTCGGCGCGCACGGCCTGTTGGCTCTCGACTGGCACAGCGGCAACCGCTCGGTCCTGGTCGACCACCACCTGTCGGGGATGGTCGTCGGACTGACCCTCGACACCCGCCCGGAGGACATCTACCGGGCGCTGATCGAGGCGACCGCCTTCGGCACGCGCACCATCGTGGAGGCGTACGAGCACGCGGGGGTGCCCGTCACCGGGATCACCGCGGCGGGCGGGCTGCTCAAGAACCGTTTTCTGATGCAGACCTACAGCGACGTACTGGGCCGCCCGGTCGACGTCCTCGACTCCGAGCAGGGCCCGGCCCTCGGCGCCGCCGTCCACGCGGCGGTCGCGGCCGGCGCCCATCCCGATCTGCGGACCGCCTCGGCCGCCATGGGCCGGGTCCGCCGGGCCGCCTACACCCCCGACCCCGGGCGCGCCGAGGCGTACTCCGTGCTCCACGGCGAGTACCGGGCGCTGCACGACCACTTCGGGCGCGGCGGCAGCGACGTCATGCACCGGCTGCGCGCCCTGCGCAAGGCAGCCAGAAGCGAGCCATGACCCCAGGCGCTACGGCCGGGCCGCCTCGATCCGGCCCGCGACCTCGCCGAGCGCGATCCGTACGCCGTCCGGGCCCGCCGGGGCCGTCGCGGTGATCACCACCTCGTCGCCGTCCTCCAGATAGCTCCGCCGGGTGCCGTCGGGCAGGTCGAGCGGCTGCTCACCGTTCCAGGACAGCTCGATCAGCGCGCCCCTGGTCTCCGGCTCGGGACCGCTGATCGTGCCGGAGGCGTAGAGGTCGCCGGTCCGCAGGCTCGCGCCGTTCACCGTCAGGTGCGCGAGCATCTGCGCGTACGTCCAGTACATGGCGGCGAAGGGCGGGCGGGCGACGAGGTGGCCGTTGAGCCGCACCTCCAGCGCGAGGTCCAGACCGTACGGCGGCCGGGCCGCGCGGTCGTCCAGATACGGCAGCGGCTCGGGGTCACGGGCCGGCGGCGCGGTACGGGCGTGCGCGAGGGCGTCCAGCGGCACCACCCAGGGGGAGACCGAGGTGGCGAAGGACTTGCCGAGGAACGGGCCGAGCGGCACGTACTCCCACGCCTGGAGGTCGCGCGCCGACCAGTCGTTGAGCAGGCACACCCCGAAGACATGGTCGTCGGCGTCCGCGAGCGCGACCCGGGAGCCCTGCGGCGAGGGTGTGCCGACGACGAAGCCCAGCTCGGCCTCGATGTCGAGCCGCAGAGAGGGGCCGTACGTGGGGGCCGGGTCCGCGGGGGCCTTGCGCTGGCCGCAGGGGCGGACCACCGGGGTGCCGGACACCACGACGGTGCCCGCGCGGCCGTGGTAGCCGATCGGCAGGTGCCGCCAGTTCGGCGTGAGCGGCTCGTCGTCCGGGCGGAAGATCCGGCCGACGTTCGTCGCGTGGTGCTCGGAGGCGTAGAAGTCGACGTAGTCCGCGACCTCGAACGGCAGGTGCAGCGTCACCTCCGCGCGCGGTACGAGGCAGGGCGTGACGGCCGCCCGGTGCCGCTCCTCGGTCAGCCACGCGGTGAGCGCGGCCCGCACCCGGGTCCACACCGGGCGGCCCGCGCCGAGCAGCGGGTTCAGCGAGGGCGCCGCCAGCAGCGCGGCGAGGTCGGCGTCCGCGCCGGTGGCCAGGGCGGCGGCCCCGGCGTCCAGCACGTGGTCCCCGTAGGCCACCCCGAGCCGCCGCCGGGAGCCGGCGGCCGTACTGAACAGGCCGTACGGCAGATTGCGCACCCCGAAGGGCGCGTCGTGCGGGACGGCGAGCGGATCGGCGCTGCTCAACGGGACCTCCAAAGATCGCGGAAACGCCCCGAGGGTAACCGGCGCCGCAGCCGGACGTCCGCCTTTGCTGACGCCCGGCGGTCATTTGGAGCTGTCCGCTGTTCAAACGTAAAGTTCCCCCCAAGACCAGGCCGGGCCGGAACGGACCGGGCGCGACACGGAGAGCAGCGGCGGGATGACGGCGACAGCGCAGGACCTTCACCACCCCGGGCCGGATTCCGGCCCCGAAGGGGACCTCGGGCCCGGGATCGACCCCGGCCGGATGGAGATCTGCCTGGCCGTGCTCGCCGAGCTGGACGAGCTGCCGGTCGACCACCCCGACGCCATCGCCGTACGGCGGGCCACCGCCGGCGTCTACCGCATGGTCAAGCAGCGCCGCCGGCAGGAGCGCCGGGCGGCCAAGACCGCCAACGACCGGGCCGTCACCGAGGCCACCGCGACCGGCGCCGCCGACCGGATCGACGACGAGACCCTCGGCGTCCAGCTCACCACCTCCGTCAGCACGGAGATCGCCGGAATCCTGGAGCGGCCCCGGTCCTGCTACACCTGCAAGACCCGCTACCGCGAGGTCGACGCGTTCTACCACCAGCTGTGCCCGCCGTGCGCCGCCGAGAACCGGGCCAGGCGCGACGCCCGTACCGACCTCACCGGGCGGCGGGCGCTGCTCACCGGCGGCCGCGCGAAGATCGGTATGTACATCGCACTGCGGCTGCTGCGTGACGGCGCGCACACCACGGTCACCACCCGCTTCCCCAACGACGCGATCCGCCGCTTCAAGGCCATGCCGGACAGCGACGACTGGATCCACCGGCTCAAGATCGTCGGCATCGACCTGCGGGACCCGGCGCAGGTCGTCGCGCTGGCCGACTCGGTGGCCGCGCAGGGTCCGCTCGACATCCTCATCAACAACGCGGCGCAGACCGTACGGCGCTCCCCGCGCGCCTACAGCGAGCTGGTCGCGGCCGAGGCGGCGCCGCTGCCGGCGGGCGAGCTGCCCGCCTCCGAGGTGTTCGGCGCGTTCGGCTCCGGGGCGCAGACGGCGGTGGCGCTGCCCTCGCCGCGCGGCGAGGCGCTGAGCGCGCGGGACGTCACCGAACTGGCCCTGGTCAGCGGTTCCGCCTCGCTCGCCAGGATCGAGGCGGGTACGGCGATCGACGCGGGCGGGCTCGTCCCCGACCTCGACCCGACGAACACCTGGGTGCAGACGGTCGGCGAGGTCGACCCGGTCGAACTGCTCGAAGTGCAGCTGTGCAATGTGACGGCGCCGTTCGTGCTGGTCAGCCGGTTGCGGCCGGTGATGGCCGCGGCGGCAGCACGGCGCAAGTACGTGGTGAACGTCTCCGCGATGGAGGGGCAGTTCAGCCGCGGCTACAAGGGGCCGGGCCACCCGCACACCAACATGGCGAAGGCCGCGCTCAACATGCTCACGCGCACCAGCGCGCAGGAGATGCTGGAGACCGACGGCATCCTGATGACCGCGGTGGACACCGGGTGGATCACGGACGAGCGGCCGCACCCGGACAAGGTGCGGCTCGCGGCGGAGGGGTTCCACGCGCCGCTCGACCTCGTGGACGGGGCGGCGCGGGTGTACGACCCGATTGTGCGGGGGGAGGCGGGGGAGGATCTTTACGGGTGCTTCCTCAAGGACTACGCGCCGGCCGCTTGGTAGAGCGGAACGTTTCGCCGGGCACGGCGGCGCTGCCCTCGAACGCCGGGCGGGCTGATTCCGCCCTCACGCGCCGGGCGGGCTCGGGCCTCAAGCGCCGGCCGGGCTGATTCTGCCCTCAAGCGCCGGGCGGGCTTGGTTTTGGCCGACCCGCGTCGCCTTGCATCGACTCTGCCCTCGAACGCCGCGCGGGCTGAGATTTGGTGGACCCGGCTCGATAAGGTGACCGTATGGCGCCCTATGCGGTGGTGCGGGAGTGCGGGCTGGGCGCCGGGGAGGCGTGGCGGCGGATGACCGCCTGGGAGCGGCACACCGCGACCGTGCCGTTGACGCGGATCACCGTGACGACGCCGCCGCCGTCGGGGGTCGGTACGGAGTTCGTCGCGCGGACCGGCGTCGGCCGCCTGGGCTTCGACGACCCGATGCGGGTCACCGTGTGGCAGCCGCCGATCGCCGGGGACGGCCGCGGGCGGTGCCGGCTGGAGAAGACCGGCCGGGTCGTCACGGGCTGGGCGGAGATCGACGTGGCGCCGTACGGCGACGGCTCGCGGGTGCGGTGGTGCGAGGAACTGCGGGTGCGGTGGGTGCCGCGCGCCCTCGACGGCCTCACCGCCCGGGTGGGCCGGCTGGTCTTCGGGCGGGTCGTCGACACTTTGCTGGCCGGGGAGCGATGAGTTTCGCGCGGCGCCCCGGTCTACCCCGGTGAACCGTACGACACGGCACCGAACAGAGGCAGGCCTCGCATGTCCACCATGATCTTCGTCAACCTCCCCGTGAAGGACCTCGACAGGTCGGTCGAGTTCTTCACCGCGCTGGGCTACACCTTCAACCAGCAGTTCACCGACGAGAACGCGACCTGCATGGTCATCAGCGACACGATCTACGCGATGCTGCTCGTCGAGCCGTACTTCTCGACCTTCACCAAGAAGGCCGTCGCCGACACCTCCGCCTCGACCGAGGCGATCATCGCGCTGGCCCTGGAGAGCAAGTCGGAGGTCGACCGGATCGCGGAGGCGGCCCTCGCGGCGGGCGCGGAGACGGCGAAGGAGACCGTCGACGAGAGCCCGATGTACACCCGGAGCTTCTACGACCTGGACGGCCACCACTGGGAGCTGTTCTGGATGGACCCCGCCGCGGTGCTGCCGCAGTCCTGAGCAGGGCGGCGGGCCGCCGAGGTCACCCCGTGGCCGGCGGCGGCCCGCTGCTCTCCCGTACGACCAGTTCGCTCGCGACCTCCGCCCGGGTGGTCTCCGGCCGCTCCCCGGCGAGGAGTTGGAGGACCATCCGGACGGCGAGCGCGGCCATGTCCGCGAGCGGGGTCCGTACGGTCGTCAGCGGCGGGGTGACCCACTGCGCGAAGGGCAGGTCGTCGAAGCCGACGACGCTCAGGTCGTCGGGGACCCGCAGCCCGAGCGTCGCGGCCGCGCGGTAGGTGCTCAGGGCCTGCTGGTCGCTGCCCGCGAAGATGGCCGTCGGCGGCTCGGGGAGCCGCAGCAGGTCCAGGGCGTGCCGCAGGGCGGGCTCGGGGGTGAAGTCGCCGTGGCGGACGAGCGTGGGGTCGTAGGGCAGTCCCGCCTCCTCCAGCGCGGCGCGGTAGCCGTCCACCCGGGCGCGGGAGGCCAGCCGGTCCGGCGGGCCGCCGATCACCGCGATCCTGCGGTGGCCGAGCCGGATCAGATGACGGGTGGCGGCCAGCCCGCCCGGCCAGTTGGTGGCCCCCACCCACGGCACTCCCGCCGGCGGCTCCTCGGCGGGCGCGATGAGCGCGAACGGGATGCCGAGCCGCCGCAGTTGGGCCAGTTCCCCTTCGGACAGCCCGGGGACGACCAGGATCGCGCCCCGGGTACGGCGGGTCGCCAGCGAGTCCAGCCACTGCCGCGCGGACCGGCCGCGGCCCTGTGTCGCCGAGACCACCAGGCCCATCCCGACCGCGTGCAGGGCCTCTTCGGCGCCCCGGACCAGCTCGACCCCCCAGGGGCTGCCGAGTTCGTTGACGACGAAGTCGATCAGACCGCCGGGCGCGAGGGCGTTGGGCGCGGGGCGGCTGCGGGCGAGATAGCCGTGCTGCGCCAGCAGGCGCTGCACCTTGGCGCGGGTGCGGGAGGCGACGTCGGAGCGCTCGTGGAGCACTTTGGACACGGTGGAGACGGAGACACCGGCCTGGCGGGCGACCTCGGCCAGCGTGGTGCGGCCGGGCCCGGGTTCGTGCGCGCCCCCGGCCCCGACGGGCTCGCGCGCGTCCTCCGTCCCGTCCGCCGCCGCGTCTCGCCGTCCGTCCGCGGCCGTCTCCCGCCGTCCGTCCTCCGTCATCGTCCGCCGTGCCTTCCGCCTTCCGGCCGCACCCGTCGTACCGCCGGTTGCGAAAAGTATCGCGAACCCGTCGGCCGTGCCGACGCGCACCGCCGGGCCCGGCACTGTCCGAACCCCGGGACGCGGTCGGCCCGCGCCACGCCCGCTTCCTCTTCTCCGGCCCCGCCCGCGCGGGCCGTCTGCACGCCGACCCGCACCCGGGCACCTTCCGTGTGCCGGCCGACGGGCGGCCGGCCGTATTCGACTTCGGAGCGGTCAAGCGGCTGCCGGACGGCTTCCCGCCGGCGCTTCGCCGCCCCCGGCGCCCTGAGCGGGACCGGGCCTCAGGCCGGGCGGGCGCGGAGGCGGAAGCCTACGCCGCGTTCCGTGGTGAGGAGGGTCGCCGCGTGCGGTTCGAGCTTGCGGCGGATGCGGTGGACGTGGAGGTCCACCGACCGGCTGCGGCTGCCCGACCAGTCGCCGATGCTCGCGCGCAGCTCCTCGCGGCTCACCACCCGCCCGTTGCTCCGCAGGAGTTCGCTGATCAGCCGGAACTCCAGCCGGGTCAGCGGCACCGGGGAGCCGTCCACCAGCAGCCGCTGCCGCGCCGGGTCGAGGCTGAACACGGACGGCGACGCGGCGGCGTACGACCCGGGCATGGTCGGCCCGGGAACGACCGGCAGCCCCGCCGCCGCCCACGCCTCGAAGCCGCCGATCACATCGGTCGCCCGGGACAGGCCCAGCTCGTGCAGTGTGGCGGCGGCCAGGCTGGACATGTAGCCCTGCGGGCAGATCAGCACCACCCGCAGCGCGTGGTCGACGGCCTCCTCGATCCGCGAGTCGCTGAGCGGATCGAGCCGCCACTCCAGCACATTGCGCTCCAGGACCAGCGAGCCGGGAATCTCGCCGTGGGCGCGGCGCAGCATCTCCGAGCGGATGTCCACCAGCAGCGCCCCCTCGGCCTGCTCGCACGCGGCCTGCTCGGGGGTCAGCCGGATCAGCCGCGCCCGCGCCCGGCGCAGCAACTCCTCGACGGTGACGACCGGTTGACGCGCGGGCGGCCCGCTGTCCCGCGCCACCGGAGGGCCTTCGCCGGCCCCCGGCCGCCCGTCGTACGGCCCCGAGGGGGCCACCTGCGTGATGGTGTGTTCCGACCGCATGTCCGACCGCTCCCGTGCCCCGCGCGATGACGCCGTCCTGTCCGTTCCTCGCCTCGAAGGCGACAACACAGGGCGGTGACACACGGGCGGCTCGCGACGGCGGCTGGCACGGGCCCAGCGTACGGGAGCCGTACGGCACACCGCGGCGTTCCGTCTCGAATCTGAAACACCTCGGCCGTTGTGGGCCACCCGGTCCGCTGTTTGAATGAACCCGTGACCAGGACCACTGCACTGACCCGGAGGCTCCACGTGGACCTTCAGCGCGTCGGTGCGAGCGTGTGTCCGCGCTTCTGAGCTGTCCTCCCTCCTGAGCCGACCGTGCGCCGAGCCACCGTGCTCCGAAGCCACCCGCTGCTCCTGAGCCGCCCGTTCCGGTGAACCGACGCCCGTTCCCGGCCGTCGCGTCCCACTGAACCGAGGGCCGCCCCCACGGCACGCCGTCGCGGCCGCCTCACCTCCCGTACGCCCTCCTCACCGCCCCGCGCCGCCCCGCCCGGGCGCCCCGCCGCGCCGTACGCGGCCCCCGACTCCCGTGCCCGCGCCCTGTATCGGGCCGCCGGGCCGGCCCGCCCACCCCGGAGACCCTCATGCCACAGACCACCGACCCCGCCGCCGGCCCCCAGCGCTGGCAGGACGCCCTGCCGCACCTCTCCCGCCGCGGCCTGCTCACCGCGGGCGCCGGCAGCGCGCTCGCCGCCCTGCTCGCCGCCTGCGGATCGGGTACGTCGGGCGCGCCCGCGGACAGACCCTCGGGCAAGAACAGCACCGGCCCGGTCAGACGCGGCGGCACCCTGCGCGCGGGCTCGCCCCCGCCGCCCACCGCCGTCGACCCGGTCACCGCCTACGACGGCACCGCGATCGCCCTGATCCAGCTGGTCACGGAGTATCTGGTCTGGCTGGACAAGGACTTCACGCTGGTACCGAAGCTGGCCACCTCCTGGAAGTCCGACACCGAGGGCACGGTGTGGACCTTCACCCTGCGCCAGGGCGTCACCTTCTCCGACGGCACCGCGCTGGACTCCGCGGCGGTGAAGGCGAGTTTCGACCGGCTGCTCGACCCGAAGAACAAGTCCTCGGCGCTGTCGGCCTTCTCGACCGTCCTGGAACAGGGCGGAGTCGCCGCCCCCGACCCCTCCACCGTCGTTTTCACCCTCAAGCGCCCCTTCTCCGACTTCCCCTACCTGGTCTCGGCGGGCAACTACAACGCGGTGATCCTCAAGCAGGACTACGCCGGTGACTTCACCGAGAAGGCCATCGGCACCGGCCCCTTCCTGCTCAAGAGCTACAACGTCTCCACCGGCGCCACCTTCACCCGCAACCCCACCTACTGGGACGCCCCCAAGCCCTACCTCGACGGCGTGAACGTCTCCTTCTACGCCGACGACCAGGCCGATCTGGTCGCGCTCCAGAGCGGCGGCATCGACGTCCAACTCCTCAGCCGGGCCGCCCTGGTGCAGCCGCTCGCCGCGGCCGGGGGCATCGCCGTCGACCAGGTCAAGGGGACCGGCGTCACCGTACTGACCCTGCGGGTCGACCGGGCGCCCTTCGACCGCAAGGAGGTACGGCAGGCCGTCGCGTACGCACTGGACCGGCCCGCCCTGCGCGAGGGCGTCGGCGCGGGCATCGGCGACCTCGGCAACGACCACCTGCTGGCGCCGCTGTTCTCCGCCGCGCCCAAGGACATCGAGCAGCGCGCCCTGGACCGTGCCAAGGTCACCGAACTGCTCAAGGCCGCGGGCGTGAGCGAACTGCGCTTCACCCTCACCTTCGAACCGCCGTCCAAGGACTACGCGGTGGCGATCCAGAGCCAGCTCAAGCAGGCCAGCATCACCGTCGACCTGGACCAGCGCTCCTCCAACGACTTCTACGGCGGCGACCAGGCCAAGGACACCCCCTGGCTGTTCACCACCGCCAACCTCGTCGGCTGGGCCGGCCGCCCGGTGCCGAGCCAGTTCATCACGCCCATGGTCAAGAGCGGCGGTGTCTGGAACGGCTCGAAGTACGCCAACAAGGCCCTGGACGCGGCCGCCGACGCCTACGACGCCGCGACCACCGACGCCGAGCGCCGCGCCCAGGCCGAGATCATCGCCAAGGCGCTGCACGAGGACGTGCCGATCGTCGTCAGTTACTGGACCGGCGCCGTACGGGCCTACGACAGCCGGAAGTTCACCGGCGTCCAGGCCCACCCCAGCCAGTTCGTGGACTTCAGCTCGGTCTCCCAGGTCTGACCGGAGGCACCCGATGAGGCACTTCCTGCTGCGCAGACTCGCGGCCGTCCCGGTGACCCTGTTCGCGCTGTCCTTCCTGGTCTTCGCCGCCACCCAGATCCTGCCCGGCGACGTCGGCCGGGTGGTGCTCGGCCGGGAGGCCAGCGACGCGTCCGTACGCCTGCTCGACCACCAACTCGGCCTGGACCGGCCGCTGCTGAGCCAGTACGCGCGGTGGCTCGGCCACTTCGTGACCGGCGACTGGGGCACGTCGTACACGCTGCACACCCCGGTGCGCGGGCTGCTGCTCGACCGGCTCGGGCACTCGCTGCCGCTGGCGCTGACCGCGTTCGCGGTGCTGGTCCCGGTCGCGCTCGGGCTCGGGGTGCTCGCCGGGCTCAGCCACGACCGGCCGCTGGACCGGCTGATCAGCACCGCGGGCCTGGCGCTGGGCGCGACACCGGAGTTCGTCACCGGGATCGTGCTGCTGCTGGTGTTCTCCGTACGGCTGCACTGGCTGCCGGCCTCCGCGCAGACCGACCCCGGCGCGGGCGGCACCTGGCAGACGCTGCGGCACTTCGCGCTGCCGACGGCCGCACTCGTCCTGGTCTGCCTGGGGTACGTGTCCCGGCATGTACGGGCGGGCACCATCGCCGTCCTGGGCAGCGCCCAGGTGCGGGCCGCCCGGCTGCGCGGCTTCAGTAGTCCGCGGATCGTGCTCCGGCATGTGCTGCGCAACGCGGTCGTGCCCGCCACCAGCGCGCTCGGGGTGCAGTTGCAGTATCTGCTCGGCGGGATCGTCGTGGTGGAACTGCTCTTCAACTACCCCGGAATCGGCGCCCTGTTGCTCCAGGCGGCCGTCGACAAGGATCTGCCGACGCTCCAGGCCACGGCGATGGTGCTCGGGGTGCTCTACATGCTGGTGGTGCTGCTGGCGGATCTGGTCTACCGGCTGCTCGACCCCCGGGTCCGGCTGGGGGAGACGGCATGACCGCGGTCACGGCTCCCGCGCCGCTCTCCCGGGTCCGGTCGCGGCCGCCGCTGACGCTGCTCACGGGCGCGGCCGTGGTCGCCGCCTGGGCGGTGGTGGCGCTGCTGTGGCCGCACCTGGTGCCGTACGCCCCCGACACACAGGTGCCGCACGACCGCTTCCTCGGGCCGAGCGGCGCGCACTGGCTGGGCACGGACCAGTTCGGGCGCGACGTCTTCTCCCGGATGCTGGCCGGTTCACGGCCGGTGATGGAGGTCGCGCCCGCCGCCACCGCGCTCGCGATCGTCGTCGGCACGGCGGTCGGCCTGGTCACGGGGGCGCGCGGCGGCTGGCTCGACGAGGTCGTGATGCGGCTGGTGGACGCGGTCGCGGTCTTCCCCGCGGTCATCGCCGCCGTGCTCTTCGTGGCGCTGCTCGGCCACTCGGTGCTGGTGCTGCTGCTGGTCATCGCGGCGGCCTTCGTACCGCTGGTGGCCCGCAGCGTACGGGCGGCGGTGCTGGTCGAGCGCGAGAAGCCGTACGTGGCCGCGGCCCGGCTGCGCGGTGAGCCCGGCTGGTCGCTGCTGCTGCGCGAACTCCTGCCCAATGTGCGGGCCACCGTGCTGGTCGAGGCCACCTCGCGGCTGGGCAACGCGGTGTTCGCGGCGGCCACGCTCTCCTTCCTCGGGCTCGGGCAGCCGCCCGGCTCGCCCGAGTGGGGCGCGTCGATCTCCGACAACCGGATCTGGCTGCAGAACGCGCCCTGGACGGTGCTGTCGCCCGCGCTCGCCATCGCCTCGCTGGTGGTGGGCGTGGCGCTGGTCGCGGACACCCTCAGAAACGGAAAGGACGCGACGCGATGAGCCTGCGTGTGGCCCCCGCCGGGGGCGCGGACGACCAGAGCCCCCACGGCCCGGCCGTCGCCGGCCCGGAGTCCGCGGGTGCGGGCGCCGCAGCCACGGACGAACCGTCCGTCGTGGGCACGCGCGTGCCTCCTGTCCCGGGGCCGGGAGAACCCGCCTCCGGCGGTTCGGCCGCGGGGCCGCTGTCTGCCGCCGCCACGCCGCACGCGGGTGAGCCGGTCACCGGCGGTCCCGGCCTTCGCGGGTCCTCGGGCCGTGTCGCGCCGGTCCCCGGCGGCCCGTCTGTCGCCGACGCGTACCCCGGTGGCCCGGACACGGCGGGACTGCGGGTCAATGGGCTGGGCGTCGCGTACGACGGGCCAGGCGGCGCCGCGCAGGTGCTGCACGACGTGAGCTTCTCCGTCGCGCCCGGCGAGATCTTCGGGCTGGTCGGCGAGTCGGGCTGCGGCAAGTCCACCCTGGCGTACGCCCTCGCGCGGCACCTCGCCCCCGGCGGCCATGTGCTCGGCGGCGAGGTACGGCTCGACGGCACCGACGTACTCGCCCTCGGCGCGGGTGAGTTGCGGCGCTGGCGGGCCGGCCGGCTGGCCTTCGTCCACCAGGACGCGGCCGGTTCGCTCGACCCGACCATGCGGATCGGCGCCCAGCTCGACGAGATCCTGCGGCTGCGCGGCCTGACCCGAGCCCAGGCGTCGGCCCGCACCCTCGAACTCCTCCGCCAGGTACGCCTGCCGGACCCGCACACCCTCGTACGCCGCTACCCGCACGAACTCTCCGGCGGCCAGCAGCAGCGCGTCGGGATCGCCGCCGCACTGGCCGTCGAACCCCGGCTGCTCGTCCTGGACGAGCCCACCACCGGCCTCGACGCCTCCGTGGAGCACGAAGTCCTCTCCCTGCTGGCCGAGTTGCGCGGTGAACTGCGCGCCGCCGTGGTCTTCGTCAGCCACGACCTCGGCCTGGTCGGGCGGCTGTGCGACCGGGTCGGCGTCCTCTACGCCGGGCGGCTGGTCGAAGTGGGCGCGGTTCGGCCGGTGCTGGACACGCCCGCCCACCCGTACACCTCCGCGCTGCTCGCCGCCGTACCGCGGCTCGGCGTCAGCCGAGGGGAGCGGCGGCTGCGCCCGATCCCCGGCGGGCTGCCGCGGCCCGGCGCCACCGGGACCGGCTGCGCGTTCGCCCCGCGCTGCCCGCGCGCCGAGGACGCCTGCCGGGCCGCCGAACCCGCGCTCGACCCGGCCGCCGTCCCCGGCCGCTCGGTGCGCTGCCTCCACCCGGGCCCCGGCGGCGCGACCGTCCCCGCGTCACCCGGCACCACTCCGGCAAGGCGGGAACAGGACGACCGTCCCGTGCTGCTCGAACTGCGCGGCCTCGTACGGTCGTACGGCCGCACCGCGGCTGTCGATCACGTCGACCTGACGATCCATGAGGGTGAAGTCCTCGGCCTGGTGGGCGAGTCCGGCAGCGGCAAGACCACGCTGGCCCGCGCGGTCGCCGGACTCGGCCCGGACGGCAAGGGCGAACTGCGGCTGCACGGAAAGAAGTTGGCGTCCAGGCTGGCCCGGCGGAGCGATGCCGACCGTCGGCGTATCCAGATGGTGTTCCAGAACCCGGACGCCACCTTGAACCCCAGCCACACCGTACGCACGGTGCTGACCCGGGCGCTGGCCACGCTGGCGGGTCCGGAGGGCCCCGGCGCGCTGGACCGGCTCACCGAGCGCACCCGGATCGACCCCGATCTGCTCGACCGCAGGCCGGACCGGCTCTCCGGCGGGCAGAAGCAGCGGGTCGCCATCGCCCGCAGCTTCGCCGGGTCGCCCGACCTCGTGGTCTGCGACGAGCCCGTGTCCTCCCTGGACGCGAGCGTGCAGGCCGGGGTCGTGGAGCTGCTGGCCGAGCAGCGCGACCGTACCGGCACGTCGTACCTCTTCATTTCGCACGACCTGGCCGTCGTCGGCTACCTCGCGGACCGGATCGCGGTCATGTACCGGGGCGCGGTCGTCGAGAACGGCCCGGCCGCCGATGTCCTGCACGGGCCCTCGCACCCCTACACCGCCGTGCTGGTGGCGGCCGCCTCGCGGGCCATGGGCCCGGTCGACACGGCCCCGCGGCCGGCGGGTCCGGTACGCGCCGGGGCCGGCTGCCGCTTCGCCGACCGCTGCCCGCGCCGGATCGACGGGCTGTGCGACCGGGAGGTCCCGCCGCCGCGCACGGTCGGGCCCGGCCATGTCGTCCACTGCCACCTCGACGTCGACGCGCTGCCGGTGTGGCGTGCGCCGACAGAGGTCCCGACAACGGCCGCGACCCCGACCCCGACCGAGGTCCCGACCGCCGCCGTACCCGACCCCCTCCCCTGACCGCCGACGACCACCCCCTCCACCGTCCGACCAGACCACGGGAGCGCCCTGTGACCCAGCCCCTCGCCGCCACCCCGGCCGCAACCCCGGCCCAGGAATTCGCCGACCTCCTCGACGGCCGGCCCGCGGACTTCACCCCGCCGGTGATCCAGCGCCGCTGGCTCAATGTCACCGCGGGCGGCCATGTCAGCGGCGTGTTCTGGCACGCCGACACCCCCGGCGTACTGCTGCTGCACGACGCCGGGTCGAGCGCCCGCGCCTGGGACGCCGTCCTGCTCGAACTCGGCCGCCCGGCCGTCGCCGTGGACCTGCCGGGACACGGCAGGTCCAGCGCCCGCCAGCGCGGCGACTACCGCCCCCGGCGGCTCGCCGGTTCCTTCGTCGAGGCCGCGCACTCCTTCGCCCCGGCCGGAACTCCCGTCGTGGGCACCGGACTCGGCGCCCTCACGGCCGTGGCCGCGAGCGCCAAGGCACCGGGCCGGCTCGGCCGCGTCGTGCTGGTCGACACGCTGCCCGGCGCGCTCGCCGCGCTCGGCAACCCCTGGCCCACCGCCAGCCCGGACTTCGCCGACCCCGAGGAGGCCCGCGCCTGGCTGGCCGAGCGCCGCGGCGCGGCGGACGACCGTACGGTCCGGCAGGAGACCGTCCAGGGGCCGGACGGCCGGTGGGCCTGGCGGCACCGGCTGGGCGACCTGCCGGACAACGCGCCCGCCACGCTGGACGACGAGACCCTGTGGGAGCGACTGGCCGCCCTGCCGGCGCCGTTGCTCGTCCGTACGGCCGGCGGTCCGCTCGACGACACGGCCGCCGACCGGTTCACCGCCGAGGTGAAGGACGGCGAGACCGTCACCGTGGAGCCGGGTCCCGCCGCCCTCGCCGCCCTGCTGCGCGACCTGCTCCCCTGACCGGCCGGCCTCCGAGACCGAGCCCGGCGACCCACCGCGCCCAACGGCCCCGCGCCCAGCGCGCGTTCCCACCGTCCACCCCACCGAAAGCACCGGCCCGCCCCTCGCAACAAGGAGATCACCGTGTCCGTAGACATCCCCGTCGTCGACCTGCAAGCCGCGCTTGCCGACGACGCCCCCGAAGAACTGCTCGCCGCCGTACGCGCGGCCGCCGAGCAGATCGGCATCATCCAGGTCGTCAACCACGGTGTGCCGCAGGAGGTGATCGACGAGTTCCACACCACGGTCGGCCGGGTGCTCGCCCTGCCGCGCGCCGAGAAGGAGCAGCTGGCCAGCCCCACCGGCCACCCCTCCCGCGGCTGGCGCCAGTGGCCCGACGACTTCGGCCGGCTGGAGCTGGAACGCATCAACATCGGCCAGTACGACAACCCCGAGGACGCCCTCGCCGCCGGACTCACCGCCGAGCAGGCCCAGCTCTTCGCCCACGTCAACGTCTGGCCCGAGCAGGAACCGGCCCTGCGTGCGGCCGCGTTCCGCTACCGCGACGCCGTGGCCGCCGTCGGCCGCCGCGTACTGGCGCTGTACGCACGGGTGCTGGGCGTCCCGGACGACACCTTCCCGGTGGACGAGGACGGTTACTCCACCTTCGTCGTCAACGACTACCCGACCTGGACCCACACCGACACCGCGGCCGACGACGAGAAGCTGCTGCTGCTCGAACACGCCGACGGCTCCGTGGTCACCGTCCTGCACCAGGAGGGCGACTACGCCGGACTCCAGGGCCAACGCCCGGACGGCAGCTGGCAGTCCGTGCCGATCCTGCCCGGCGCACTCCAGGTCTTCACCGGGTCGCTGCTCACCAACTGGACCGAGGGACGGCTGCGTCCGGGCCGGCACCGGGTGGTCTCCGGCGGCACGGTGACCCGCCGGTCCTCCGCGGTCTTCCTCTACCCCACCCTGGACAGCGTGGTCGAGCCGCTGCCGCCGTTCGCCGACCCCGACGACTCGGACTTCGAGCCGGTCTCGATCTGGGAGCAGGCATCCGGCAGCGTCGAGGAGTACCTCCAGGTCTTCGGCCGCCCGGAGCAGGTCGCCGCCTGGCGCGAGGGCCGCCCGTACATCGCGGAGCTGGCCCAGTGAGCGCCCGTACAGGGGCGGTTGACCCCGCCGCCGAGACGGTGGAGGACGCGGCTGTGGGTGTCGAGCTGCGGGCGCCGCTGCCGGAGAACGTCCTCACCTGGGAGCCGAGCGAGCGCCGGGTGCGCGGCGTCAAGGGCGGCACCACCGTCGTCGACAGCCGCCGCCCGATCCTGGTCTGGGAGCCGGGCCGGCCCGTACCGCTCTACGCCTTCCCGCGCGAGGACGTCCGCACCGAACTGCTGCGCCCGGCCGCCGACCCCGAACTCGGCGCGCACAGCGGCTCGCAGCTCTTCTACGACCTGGTGCTGGACGGCGAGACCTCCGCCGGGGCCGCGTGGACCTTCCCCGGGGAGGAGCTGGCGCCGTACATCGCCTTCGAGTGGTTCCGCGCCCAGGGACGGGGACTTGACCACTGGTACGAGGAGGAAGAGGAGATCTTCATCCATCCCCGTGACCCGTACAAGCGGATCGACGCGCTGACCGGCAGCCGTCATGTGCGGGTGGAGATCGACGGCGTGCTGGTCGCCGAGAGCCGGCGGCCCGTACTGCTCTTCGAGACGCGGCTGCCGACGCGTTACTACCTTCCGCGCGAGGACGTACGGTTCGATCTGTTCACGCCGACGGATCTGCACACCGGCTGCCCGTACAAGGGCACGGCCGAGTACTGGTCCCTGACCGACGCGGGCGAGGGCAGCGCGACGCCGCCCAACATCGCCTGGAGCTACCCCGAGCCGCTGCCCGCCGTCGAGGCCATCTGCGGTCTCGTCGCCTTCTACAACGAGGCCGTTGACATCAGCGTCGACGGCGAGCCCCAGGAACGCCCGGTCACCGGCTTCACCGAGTCGCTGAAGTCGCAGGTCTGACGTCCCGGGGCTGAGGTCCCCGGGGTCGGCGTTCGCGGGACAGCCAGTACGTCGCCCCGGCCGGAGGAGGGAGCCGGCCGGGGCGGCTGCCGGGCCGACCGCACTTGGGTGGTTTGGAGCGCAGGGCCCGGATGGCAGCGAACGGGTGACTACCGGGACAAGCCGGGTAGGCGAAGCCCATGACCAACCAACGCCGTACCCCGCACCTCATCCGTGACCTGCCGCCGGAGGTCGAGACGCCTGACCTTCCAGGAGCGGCGGGCCCGAGCCGTGATCGGAGGCGCGATCCGAGAAAGGACCGCCCCGCCGGGCCCGACCGTTCCGTCCGGCCGGTGGGCGGCGCCCGCGAGTAGGCGGACCGGGCAGCCGCACTTCGAGAGTACTTCGGGCGCCGCCGTCACCCGGACGGACCGTTTTCCCGGCTGAACCCCGGGCAGAGGCCCGTCATGGATCACGAGCAGGCACCGGTGCTGGAGGCCCTGGCGGCCTACCACGCCACCCGCCAACTGGCTTTCACCCCGCCCGGCCACAAA
This sequence comes from Streptomyces sp. NBC_00223, assembly GCF_036199905.1. Taxonomy (NCBI): domain Bacteria; kingdom Bacillati; phylum Actinomycetota; class Actinomycetes; order Kitasatosporales; family Streptomycetaceae; genus Streptomyces; species Streptomyces sp. NBC_00223. The sequence continues at coordinate 6,895,219 of NZ_CP108109.1, forward strand.
CAGGGCCGGGGCGCCGATCCGCGCGTGGTCAGGGCGCTGGGGTCGCAGCCGTTCCGCGCCGATGTGCTGGCCGTCGCGGGGCTCGACGACCGGACCTCGTCCGGGGACGTGCTGGCGCGGGCCGAGGCGCTGATGGCCGACGCGGTCCACGCCGAGCACACCTTCTTCTCCACCTGCGGCAGCTCGTTGTCGGTGAAGGCCGCGATGCTGGCGGTGGCCGGGCCGCACGAAGAACTCGTCATCAGCCGTGACGCGCACAAGTCCGTGGTCTCCGGCCTGATCCTCGCGGGCATCCGCCCGGTGTGGGTGGACCCGCAGTGGGACCCCGAACTGCACCTCGCGCACCCACCGGCCCCCGAGGCGTTCGAGGCGGCGTTCGCCGCGCACCCCGACGCCCGGGGCGCCCTGGTGACCAGCCCGACCCCGTACGGCGCGACCGCCGATCTGGGCGCGATCGTCCGGCTCTGCCACGACCGGGACCTGCCGGTGATCGTGGACGAGGCGTGGGGCGCGCATCTGCCGTTCCACCCCGCGCTGCCCGCCTGGGCGATGGACGCGGGCGCGGACGTCTGTGTGACCTCGGTGCACAAGATGGGCTCCGGCTTCGAACAGGGCTCGGTCTTCCACCTCCAGGGCTCCCGGGTCACCCCCGCGACCCTCAAGAGCCGCGCCGACCTGCTGGGCACCACCAGCCCGTCGGTGCTCGTCCTCGCCGGGCTCGACGGCTGGCGGCGCCAGATGGTCCAGCACGGCGAGGAACTGCTCGGGAACGCGCTGACGCTGGCCCGGCGGGTGAGGGCCGCGATCGGCGAGATCGGCGGCATGCGGGTCAACGGGGGCGCGGACTTCTGCGGCCCCGGGCGCGCCTTCGACCTGGACCCGCTCCAGGTCTTCGTCGACCTCGCGGGCCTGGGCATCAGCGGCTACCAGGCCGCCGACTGGATGCGTGATCAGCATCAGATCAACCTCCACCTGAGCGACCACCGCCGGATCAGCGCCCAGCTCACCCACGCGGACGACGACGAGAGCGCCGGCCGGCTGCTGGCGGCCCTGCGCGACCTGTCCCGGCAGGCCGGCTCCTTTCCCACCCGGCCGGTCGTCGCCGTGCCCGACCCGGGGCAGCTGCGGCTGGCGCAGGACATGCTGCCGCGCGACGCGTTCTTCGGGCCGGTCGAGCAGGTCCCGTGGGAGAAGGCGGCCGGGCGGGTCGCCGCCGAGATGCTGACCCCGTATCCGCCGGGCATTCCGGCCGTACTGCCGGGGGAGCGGCTCAACGCCGAGGTGATCGGCTATCTGCGCTCCGGTGTCGAGGCGGGGATGGTGGTGCCGGACGCGGCGGACGCGCGGGTGCGGAGTGTGCGGGTGGTGGTCGAGGGGGTGCGGGGGCGCTGACGGCGCCCGGCTTGGGCGGGCGCTCGGGGCGGGCGGGCGTGGGCGTGGGCTGACGGCGGCCGGGCGTGGGCGGGGGCCAGGATAGGGCGTCGCGGGCTGTTCCGCGAGCGGGGTGGGCCGTCCGGGGGTGTGCCGTTTCTCCAGGACGCGTCCGGGCACCCGAAGTGCGTTCACCCCCCCGCACGAGGACAGAGGAGCGCTCATGAAGGCCGTTGTCTGGCACGCCATCGGTGACATCCGACTGGAGGACGTGCACGACCCGAAGATCCAGGACGCGACCGACGCGATCGTCCGCATCACCTCGTCGGCGATCTGCGGCACGGATCTGCACTTCGTGCGCGGGACCATGCCCGGGATGCGCGAGGGCCGGATCCTCGGCCACGAGGCGGTCGGCGTCGTGGAGGAGGTCGGCGCGGGCGTACGCAACCTGCGGCGGGGCGACCGCGTCGTCGTCCCCTCCACGGTCGCCTGCGGCACGTGCAGCTACTGCCGGGCCGGCTACTACGCCCAGTGCGACAACGCCAACCCCGGCGGGCCGCGCGCGGGCACGGTCTTCTTCGGCGGCCCCGAGTCGGCCGGCGGACTCGACGGCCTCCAGGCGGAGTACGCCCGGATCCCGTACGCCCATGTCGGCCTCGTACCGCTGCCGGAGAGCGTGGACGACGCCCAGGCGATCCTGCTCTCCGACATCTACCCGACCGCGTGGTTCGGCGCCGAACTCGCCGAGGTGGGCAGCGGCGACACCGTGGTGATCATGGGCGCGGGGCCGGTCGGGCAGGCGGCCGTCGGCTGCGCCCGGCTGCGTGGCGCCGGGCGGATCATCGTGGTCGACGGCGTCGCCGACCGGCTCGAACTGGCCCGCCGCCAGCACGCCGAGGCCGTCGACTTCAACGCCGAGGACCCGGTCGACGCGATTCTGGAGCTGACCCGCGGTATCGGCCCCGACCGGGTGATCGACGCGGTGGGCGTCGACGCGCAGAGCCCGGCCCACGGGCCCGCCGCCAAGGCGCTGGCCGGGCAGGCCGAGCAGTTCCGCCACGAGCGCGACGAGGCCGCGCCCGAGCGGCACCCCGACGGCGACACCTGGATCCCCGGTGACGCGCCCTCGCTCGCGGCCCGCTGGGCGGTCCGGGCGGTGGCCAAGGCCGGCACGATCGGTACGGTCGGCGTCTATCCGCCGCAGGTGCAGCACTACCCCTTCGGCGAGGCGTTCATGAAGAACCTCACGCTCAAGGCGGGCAACTGCAACCACCGGCGCTACATTCCCCACCTGGTCGACCTCGTGGCCTCCGGCCAGCTGGACCCGACACCGCTGATCACCCGCTGGTCCGACGTCAGGAGCGCGATCGACGCGTACCGGACGTTCGACCGGCGCGAGTCCGGGTGGACCAAGGTGGCGCTGGAGCTGGCCAGTGAGGGGTCGGTGCCGCCGGGGCTCGGCCAGGGCGCCGGGACGGGCGCGTCGACGACGGCGGGGTCGTACGGGTAAGGCTTCGCGCGGGTGCGTCGGCGCTCGCTTACCGGGAAGACGGGCCGTAACAGCGCCTGTCGACCGGGCGGCCGAGCCGACCAGGGGAGCGCGCATGAGCGCCACAGCCCAGTACGCCATTGGCACCGAAGTCCGCTGCGAGGACGGCGACTGCGGCCGGCTGGACCGGGTGGTGGTCGATCCGGTGAAGTCCACGCTCACCCACCTGGTGGTCCAACCTCCCACGGGGGCCAAGCGGTTGGTCCCCGTCGAACTCGCCTCGGAGCGGGACGACGGGATCGCGCTGAGTTGCGACGTGGAGGCGTTCGTCTCGCTGGAGACCGCGGAGGAGACGGAGTTCCTGCCCGGCAGCGGCGACCAACTCGGCTACCGGCCCGACGAGTTGTTCGTCTGGCCGTTCTTCGCGCCCAACGCCGGTGTGCTCGGCATGGGCGCGCCGGTGATCGTGGCGCCCGGGTACGAGGACCGGCCGACGACGATCCACGAGCGGGTGCCGGCCGGTGAGGTGCAGATCCGCAGGGGCGAGCGGGTCGAGGCGTCCGACGGCGAGATCGGCCGGGTGCACGGCCTGGTCGTGGACGAACGGGACCACAGCGTGACGCATGTGCTGCTCAGCGAGGGCCACTTGTGGGGACGCAAGACCGTCGCCATCCCGATGAGCGAGGTGACGCGGGTCGGCGAGGCGGTGCGGGTGCGCCTGACCAAGGCGCAGCTGAACGAGCTGCCCGACGCGGGGGTCGGCGAGGGCTGAGTGCCGCCGGACGCTCTTGGGCTTGCGGCCGCCCCCTACGCGGGTTCCGGCGTGCCGTCGCCGAAGGGGGCCGGGCCGCTGCCGGTGACCGGAATGACACCCGTGCCGACGGTGACCTCCGGCAGGTGCAGGGCGTCGGTCCGGTGCCGCTACCAGGGCGCCTTGACCACGTACCCGAGGGCCACGAGGCCGGCCCCCACGGCGAGCAGGGAGGGGGGAGCCGAAGGGCCAACTGAGCACGATCAGCGCGGCGCCCGCACCCCACAGCCTGGGCCGCCGCACGCCCCGCCCCAGCCACCGCCCCGGAAGCCGCCCGAGCAACAGTGCATGAAGCGCGACGCTCGCCCCACCCACGCCGACCACCACCAGCCCGACGCCCGCCGCGATCACCACCGCCCCCACCGCCCCCTGCCCCCTCGCCTGCCGACACCCGCCCAGGCACCTCCGTGTGCGAGCCTGGCACAACGCGGCTACGTATACGGCATGCCACCGCGTGATCACCAGGGAGGTCTCATGACATGGGCGTGGCGGGTCGCCGAGACCGAGTTGGCCGATGCGCTGCCTCGGAGGTGGGCCCACTCGCAAGGCGTGGCCACGCGGGCGGCTGGGCTGACGCAGATCATGGGTCCCCGCACCGAACTGCTCACGTCGGCAGCCGTTCTGCACGACGTCGGTTACGCGCCTCGGCTGGCCCTCACCGGGTTCCACCCGTTGGACGGCGCCCGATTTCTGCGTGACGAACACGGTGCTGATGAGCGCGTGACGCGGCTGGTGGCCAATCACACGTTCGCGCTGTTGGAGGCGGAGGAGCGGGGACTGAGGCCGGTGCTGGAGGCGGAGTTCCCGCTGCTGGAGGACCGGTCGCTGGTGGACGCGCTGGTGTACTGCGACATGACGACGACGCCGTCCGGCGAGCCCACGAGCGCGCGGGAGCGGGTGGCGGAGATCGTCGGTCGATACGAGGCCGGCAGCATTGTGGGCCGTTTCATCCTTCGGGCAGCGCCGGAGATTTTCGCGGCCGTCGGGCGTGTCGAGGCGGCCTTGGCGGCGGGTCAGCCGAGGTAGGGGTAGGTGCCGGCGAGGTAGTCGCCGATTTGTTGGCGCATGCTGGGATGGATGTCGTAACTGTCGAGGTCTGCGGGAGTGATCCAGCGGACGCCGTCGGCTTCGTCGTTGACGGTGGGTTCGCCGCCGACCGGTCGGCCGATGTACGTGTTCTCGTACTGCTGTCGGATTTCGCCGTCGGTGTAGGCGACGATGTGATCCGGGTTGGTGTAGATACCGAGGAAGCCGGTGATCTCCGCGGTGATGCCGGTTTCTTCGAGGCACTCGCGGACAGCGCATTGGGCGGCGGTCTCGCCGATGTCCTGGGCGCCTCCGGGCAGGGCCCACTGGCCGGTGTCGCGGCGCCGCTGGAGCAGGATCGCGCCCGCGGGATCCACGACCAGGAGGTTGCTGGCGGGGATGAGGGTATTGGCCTTGGGCGCGTCGGGGTCGTGGTAGTACTCAGTCCTGCCCATGCGTGTGGATTCCCTCCTGGTCGGGTGTCCAGGGGCGCGCGCTCGCCCAGACGGCGTCGAAGCTGTGAGCGTAGTCGTCGAACCAACCCCCGTCGCCAGACCACTTGAGGTGAAGGACGGGGTTGGCGCTGGCGGGCTGACCGTAGACATGCGGGTTGACCAGCAGCGTGTCGTCGTAACGGAAGAGGGAGTTGTAGAGCGTCGTGTCATGAAGGCGGACTTCACAGCCGGGCACGGCCGGCAGCGCGCGGTAATAGAAGAGCGAGGCTCGGATCTTGGCGGCCAGGGTGTCGCCGATACCTTCCTCGCGGCCCCGGTTGGCGACCGCGTGGCCGTCGGGCAGGCCGAAGCAGAGCCGTACGCGGACTCCCGCGGCGGCGCGGTCGGCGAGCATCCGGGCGACGTGCGGGTTGCTCTGGGCGAAGAAAGTTCCGGAGAAGACCAGCACGTCGATCTGTTCGTCGGCCTGTTGGAGCAGGGACAGCCACATATCCCGGGGAACGCTGGCCCGGTTCTGGTAAGTGCCGATCATTTCGGTACCTTTGGCGCCCGCTGCCGTTCTGCTGAGGGGCTGAGGCGAGGGCCAGAGGAAGGTCTCCTCGACGCGCAGGTGCTGAGCGACGCGATAGCGGTGCCGTGGGTGCGGAATACGTCCACCGAGCCACCGGCCGACCGTTTTCGGGTCGACTTCGCAGGCTTCGGCGAGTAACTCCGGTGTGACCCCGCGCTGGGCGAGTACGGAGTGGAGTCGCTCGTTCACAGAGCACATACAAGCCGAGAGCGGTACGGGACGGCAAGCCGGTTCGCCTGGCCCACAGCGGAATCGGCCGTTCCCCCACGGCGCTTACGCTGGCTCTATGGCGCTCATTGTTCTGTGGGACATCGATCACACGCTCATCGACAACGCCGGTGTGAGCAAAGAGATTTACGCCGCCGCCTTCGAGGCGGTGACCGAAAGGCGTGCAATGTGGGCCGCTGTCACCGAGGGCCGCACGGACCGCCTCATCATGCGCGGCATGTTCCGGCGCAACGACGTCGCGGAGCCCGCATGGCCCGAGGTCGAGGCCGCGCTCACCCGGGCGGGGGAGGATCGGCTGGGGGAACTCCGCAGCCGGGGTTCGGTGCTGCCCGGCGTAGCGGAAATCCTCAAGGCCGTTGCCACACAGCCCGGTTGGGTGTCGTCGGTGCTGACAGGCAACATCGCCGCCAACGCCCGGGTGAAGCTCTCGGCCTTCGGCCTGGACCCCCTGCTGGACCTGGCCGTAGGAGCGTACGGAGCCGACGCCGAGGAGCGTCCGCACCTGGTGGACGTGGCCCGCAGCCGAGTCCGGCTCCAGCGAGGTCTTCCGGCCGACACCCCGGTCGTCCTGATTGGCGACACCCCAAGGGACGTCGAAGCCGCTCAGGTGTCGGGCGCGCGCGTCATCGCCGTGGCCACCGGCGTCGACAGCCCGTCCGCCCTCGCCACGGCCGGCGCGTCCGTCGTCCTGCCGGACCTGACGAGGACCGAGCACGTCCTGCGCCTGTTGGGAGACATGGAGCGGGACTGAAAACGTCCCGGGACGTCCTCGGACCGTCCCTCAACGCGGTGACGCGGTCCCGTACCGTCCAGCCATCGTCAGGGCCCGAACCAGGGAACACGCCCAGGAGGACCCGACGTGATCACGGAAATCACCGGTATCCGGACAATCCGGATGCTGTACCTGCAGCTGCTCTACCGCTGCAACTTCGCCTGCCGGCACTGCTTCCACGGCGAACGACTCCAGTACGCCGACGCCTTCACCCTCGAAGAGGCCATCGCTCTGATGAGGCTGATGCACAAGGAGTACGGCACGGAAGCGGTCAACCTTCTCGGCGGCGAGCCGTTCGTCCACAAGGACCTTGCCGAAGTGGTCCGTTACGCCAAGCAGGAGCTGGGCCTGCACGTGGAGATCTGCACCAACGGCTACCGCATCGAACGCCGCCTCACCGAGATCGCCGCGCATCTGGACCTGCTGCGGATCTCGCTGGAAGGCAACGGAGCGACCAACGACGCCATCCGCAAGATCGGCAGCTACCAGGCCGCTCTGTCTGCCCTGGCGCACGCCCGTGACCTCGGCATCCCCACCGGCGCGACGATGACGGTCAACGCCCGCAACATCGAAGACGTTCTGCCGCTGGCGCGAACCCTCCAGGAATACGGCGCACGGCAGTTGAAGCTCCACTGCATGCGTCCGGTCGGCAACGCGGCCCACCACCCCGAGCTGTTCGTCACCGACCGGACTTCGTACGGCCGCCTGCGTGACCAGCTCCGGACGGCAAAGCTGACCATCGAGGTCATCGTGGACGAGGATCTCTCGGAGGAAGGCGCCCCGGACACCTGTGAGCCCGAAGGCCGGTCTCAGGCGATCCCGAGGATCGAAGCGGACCCCCGCGGCGCGCTGTCCATGTCGTGCAAGGCTGTGGGACGAGACGCTCACGCCTTCTGGTACGACAAGCGGACCGGCCATATCATCCACCGGCCCTCCGCCACCGATGAGATCGCCCTCGCCGTGCCCGGCGTGGTCTACTCCCGTGCCTGAACAGCCGCTGTTCGAGAGCTTGGAAGGGTTACGCGGCACCGGGAAGTCGACAGTCGCGCCGCTGCTGGCGGTGGCCCGCGGGGCGGTACTCGTCCCCACGGTGCCGACGATCTACCAGCCGGTGCGTCGGGAAGTCGATGTCCGGGACAACGTGGAGGCGCGTATGGCCTTCTACCTCTCGGCGCTGTTCACCGCCACCGACGACATCCGTCGGCATCTGTCCGCCGGGACTCCCGTGGTCGTGGACAGCTACTTCGCCCGCTGCCTGGCCAACCACCGCGCCTTCGGCAGTCGCCTCCGTGTCACGTTGCCGCCCGACCTGCCGCAGCCCGTCACCTACCACCTCGTCTGCGGCCGTGAGGAGCGTCAACGCCGGCTCGCCGCTCGTCGTAAGCCGGTCTCGCGCTGGGACGAACTCGCGGAGGACACGTCCGGGCACATCACGAACGAGTATGCACTCTTCCCGATGTACCGCGTCGACACGACGGAGCGCTCTCCGGAGCAGGTCGTCACCACCATCCTTACCATCGCCCCTTGGGGAGGCCGCCATGAGGCCGCCGAGCCGCCGGTTGGCTGAACCGCCCGCATCAGCCGACCGCGCGACCGGATCCACTGCATGGACCCGCTCCTTGCGACCCGCCTCGCCAAGTGATCACCGAAAGGCAGAGAAGCAGTCATGAAGCACGAGTACGAAGCCAAGTTCCTGGCCGTCGATGTGGTCGGCATTCAAGAGAAATTGGTGGCCATGGGTGCGGTCCAAGTATTCCCCCGAACGCTGCTCACCCGGAAGATTTTCGAGAGCGATGCCCTCGACGGCTCTCAGTGGGTCCGTCTGCGCAGCGAAGGAACGCGCGCCACGCTCACCCTCAAGCAGGTCACCGACGCCGACTCGATCCACGGCACCACCGAGATCGAGACCGAAGTCGGCGACTTGAACGCCATGGCCGAGATCCTGCGCGGTGTGGGGCTGCGTGAGATCCGCTACCAGGAGAACTTCCGCGAGGAATGGCAACTGGGCGATGTCGCCTTCGACTTCGACACCTGGCCCGACCTGCCCACCTTCCTGGAAATCGAGGGGCCTGACGAGCCCTCGGTCCGCCAGGCGGCCGCCCGACTCGGTCTCGACTACCACGAAGCCCGTTTCGGAAGCGTCGACGTGATCTACAAGAGCGAGGCCGGCCGAGACATCCTCGCCGAGTCCACCCTCCTCTTCTCCGACACCCACAGCGGACAGTTCTCGGCCGATCTGAAACGGTGATTCCGGCAAGCGAGAACCTGCCGCCGTCTACCCCTCACGAGAGGCCGGCTGCGATGACGCCTGCCCTTTCGCGTGCCTGCGGATTCCGAGCCGATGCCGGAGGCGCGGACTCCGCAGCTCAGCGCCGGAACGTCGTCGTGGTCAGTGTCTGGGGTGTACCGCACTCCGAGGACGCGCTAGGTGACCTGGCACTGCTGTCCGGCCGGTTGATCATCAATGCGGTCCGGCAGGGCCGGGCCCCGTGAGGGGTGGCCGTCCGGCGGACGGGGGCGCCGATACGGGTCGAGGTGACCGGCATCGATCTGACAAATCCGATACGGCTCGACGGTCCACCGGACGAGGAGAGAGTCGGGTCTCCTGGTTGATCGAGCCAGTGCCCGTCGACTGGGCCAGCGCGGCGGTCAGCCGGTCGACTCTTCTGCGGGCGGGGGATGCGTAGCACGGCACCCCCCCTTGCCCCATTTCGGATGTACTTCCCTGAGAAAGAAATGCCATGAGCGCGAAGCAGCATGCCCGAAATCGGGCAAGTGAACGCACAGTAGCCCGCAGCAGCTCCCGATCCTCCGCGCAACGGCGGGACGCGGTGCCGTTTGTTGTGCGGTGGAGTGGGGAGCGGGATGCGCGCATGCCGATGGTGGTGCGGAAGGGCGGGCGGGGGGTCGGGTACGCCGATGAGCGGTCGTTCGACCGGGATGGAGAGGGGGTGTTGTGGACGCGGACGCCGTCGCAGCCGGGGAAGGGGACCCCGGAGTTCGGGAAGGTGCACACGCTGCGGCAGCGGTTGTGCATGGCCGAGTTGCGGTGCCAGATCTGCGGCGGACCCGCCGACCGCACCACCGACGGCGTGCTGTGGCTCATTGACGCCGACCCCAGTGAGCTACGGCCCGGGGACGAGCGCACCGCTCACCCGCCGGTGTGCCGGCCGTGCGCCATCCGTTCCACCACGGCGTGCCCGCATCTGCGGCCTGCGTTCACCACCCTGCGGGTACGGGCGTTCACCCGCTACGGCGTGACCGGTGCCCTGTACGTACCCGGCCGTCCCGCACCCGTCGCGGTCGACGCCTCGAAGTTCCGCCTTGGCGACCCGTACCTGCCCTGGGTCCGCGCCACGCAACTCCTCATGACCCTGACCGACTTCACCCCGGTCAACCTGGACGACCCGGCCGCGTAAGAACCAGTCCCGGCCACGACCGCCCACGTCGTTCTCGGCTCGGCCCCGACTCCCGCACCTCCGTCGCCGTCGTTCCCCCGACCACGACGTGAAGCCCCGCCTCGTCGCCGCGTGGGAGGGCTGGGCGGAGTGGGGGGAGGGGGTCAGGCGGCTGGGGGGTGGTGGGGGACCGTGTGGAGGTGGTGTTCGAAGGTGGAGAAGGGCGGGGTGAAGCGGCCGGGGACGGGGGCGTCCTCGGCGGGCGAGGTGTCCGGCGGGGCGAAGAGGGGGCGCGTGCCCGTCAGGGAGAGGACGCGTTCCACCGCGGGGCCCGCCGCCGAGACCGTGAGCGCCGCCCCCGTCCGCCGGGCGAGCGCGCGGGTCCGCAGCAGGACGTTCAGTCCCGCGCAGTCGAAGAAGGCGACCCGCTCCAGATCGAGGTACAGCGCGCCGGGACACCGTCGGAGCGCGTCGTGGAGCGCGCCCTCCAGCGTCGGCGCGCTCGCGAGGTCGACCTCGCCGACCACGACGGCCCGGGTACGGTCGCCCGCCCGGATCAGCCGGACGAAGAGCGCGCCGCTGGGGTCGTAGACCACGCTCCCGGGCCGGGCCGACGGCTCCGGGCGACACGACGCGCCGGGGCCGTCGCAGATGCCGCCGCGGGTGTGGCCGTCCGGTCCGGTCATGTCGAGGTCCCTCGTGTTCGGAGCGCGCTGACCGTTCCAGACTGGTCGCTACCGCCGTACACGTCAAGGGATACATGAATTCTGATTCACCCTTGGTCATTCCTGAACAGCTGACCGTACGATGAGGCCATGGATCAATCCGAGCCACCACCCCGTTCCGGCTGGACGTTCCTGACCAACCACGCCCGCGTGCTCGCCGCGATCGCCCAGGACCCCGGCATCCGGGTCCGCGACATCGCCGTACGGTGCCTGCTCACCGAGCGTGCCGTTCAGAAGATCATCACCGATCTGGAGACGGACGGGTATCTCACCCACACCCGCGTCGGCCGGTCCAACCGCTACGAGATTCCCTCCGGGACGGCCCTTCGCCACCCCGCGGACTCCGGTTCCACCGTGGCCGACCTGCTGGCCATCCTCGCGATCGAGCGCGACGAGACGCCGCCGGCCTGATCCCACCTGACCCCTCCTGGGCGGGGGCGGCGCGCCCGAGCGGGCCCCGCGCCGAAAGGGTCGGACGTACGGGCGTCCGCCCCGGCAGACCTGGACCCGAGGCCGGGCTCAGGACTGCGGCCGACGGCGGCGCAGTACGACCGGCGTGGTCGCCGCCGCACCTGCGGCGCCGCTCACCGCGGCCGAGGCCGCCGACCAGCCGGCCGTGGCGTAGGAGACGGAGTCCGCCGCGTCGGCCGTCCGCTGGTCGGGAATGCCGTCGTCGTCCAGCTCGGTGGTGACGGTCCGCCCGGCCCGGGGTTCAGTGCGGGACCGGGAGGCGGAGGCCGACCCCGCCGACGTGGCGGGCCTCGGCGGACGTCCCGCGAGCGCGGCGCGGCTGCGGGACGTCGTGTCCGAACGCCCCCGGATCGGGCGCGGGTTGGCCCGCGTCGACCGATGTCCCGTACGGGGGCGTGCCGCCCGGGATCGTCAGCTTCGCCCAGATCAGCTTGCCGGGCTCGGCGGGCAGAAAGGTGTATCCCCAGGCGCCGCCGCTGAGTCCGGCGACCAGTTGGAGACCGCGACCGTTCTCGGCGTCGAGCGAGAACTCCCGCAGCACAGGCCGCTGGTTGTTCTGGTCGTAGACCGAGATCAGCAGTTCGCCGTTGACGATCCACAGCGACAGCGCGCACCCGCGGACCTTCGGCTGACCGCGCCGCGGGTCGAACGGCTCGGCGGCGGACCCGGCGTGCCGTACGGCGTTGGTGACCAGCTCGTCAACGATGAGCAGCGCGTCGTCCGTTACGGTACGCGGCACACCCCAGCGCAGCAGTATGTCCTTCGCGTGTTCACGGGCGTACCGGGTGGCGGAGGGTTCACAGGCGAGGTTCAGCCTGCTTTGGTGTGGTTCGGGCACTGGCCCTCCCTCGGCATGGTTCACTGCTCGTACCCAGACAACTCCCCCTAACCAAGATCAGTTGACACAAGATTTGCACAACCCCTTCGTACGGACGATCAGTTGATGCAGCGACAGGTGTGGTCATGGAAGAGTGAGGGCATGGAGAGCACACCTGCGGCCGGTGAGAACATCGCCGTACTGCGCAAGGCGCGCCAGATGGGCCAGGCCAAGCTCGCTCGTGAAGCGGGCATCTCCCTGTCCTACCTCAGCAAGATCGAGGTGGGGGAACGGCCCGCCACTCCACCGGTCGTGGCCGCGATCGCGCGGGCGATGCACGTCACCACCGCCCGTATCTACGGCCAGCCCTTCCTGGGCCCCTCCGAGCAGTCGGATCTGCTGAACGACCTGCGCGGCGCCGTACGGCGGCACACCCTCCCGCGCGAGGACCAGCCCTCGCCCGCGGCCCTCGCCGAGGAGTTGAAGCAGGCCGCCACGCTGCGCTCCGACGCGCGCTATCTGGAACTCCTCAGAATGCTGCCCGCGCTCCTGGGCCGGGCGACCGCCAACGCCCTTGCCTCGGACGGGGACGCGACGGCCTGGGGCCATGTCGCCGACGTCTACAGCGCCGCCTACGCGGTCGTCCACCGGCTGGGCCAGCCCGACTTGGCGGACATGATCGTCTCCCGGCAGTTCTGGGCCGCCGAGCAGACCTGGAACCCGCAGGCGGAGGCGGCCGCGGCCTGGAACGAGGCCGGTACGTACCAGTCGGCCGGCCAGTACGAGGACGGCCTCGCCATCGTGGAGCGGGCCATCGCGCGCTACGAGGCCGCCAAGTCCGAGGGCCTGACCCGGATCGTCCACCTCGGCTCCCTGCATCTGCGCGGCGTCGTGCTGGCCTCACGGAACAAGGACCGCAACGCCACCGACGACCACCTGCGCAAGGCGCGCGCGCTGGCCGCCCGGCTCCGGGGCGACGTACTGGCCCACCATCTGACCTTCGGGGCCGCGAACACGGCGCTCTACGAACTCGCCGCCTACGTCGAACTGGGCCAGCCGGACAAGGCCGCGGAGATGTCGGCCCCGCTGGTGGACACGCCCCCCGCCGACCTCAAGCCGAACCGCGTCGGTCGGCTGTACATCGACGTGGCACGGGCCCGGCTGGCGACGAAGGACCTGACGGGCGCGGAGGAAGCGCTCAAGCGGGCCTTCGACGTCGCTCCGCAGATGTCGGAGATCCATCCGATGAGCCGGGAAGTGCTCCGGGTCCTCTTCGTCCTCCACCAGCGCTCCAGGCCCGAGCTGACCGCGATGGCCAAACGCGCGGGCCTGGCCGCCTGATCCTGCCGCCGGAGGGGCCCACCCGGCTCGCCCGGCCCACCCGGGTCGCCCGGCCCACCCGGGTCGGCCCCGGCGGGGGAGCGGAAGCGGCCGGAAAAGCAGAAAACCCCGGCATCGCCGGGGTTTCTCACTGTGTCCGAGGGGGGACTTGAACCCCCACGCCCGATAAAGGGCACTAGCACCTCAAGCTAGCGCGTCTGCCATTCCGCCACCCGGACCGGGTGTGTCACCGCGGCCTCTGGGCCGTGGCGACGAGGTAAACCATAGCAAAGATCCTGAGGGCTCGATCACGCCGCCGAAGTGGCCGGGGACGGTCCGCCCGGCCCCGGGAGCGAGCCCCGGGACCGGGTCCAGCGGGCGGGCTCCGCGACAGGCCGCCGCGACCGGTTTCCGGCGGTCGGCTCCCCTGCGACCGGCTCCCCGGCCGGCCCCCGGGACCGGGCCCGCGCGGGATAGGGGGTGGCGGGTCTTGGGGGTCGCGGGGGTCCCGGGGGAGGATGGGCAGGGTATCGGCCGCCGCCACCTCGGTGCGCGGGCACGGCACGGAACCAGCAGGGAACAAACGAGGAGACAGCGTGAGCGAGTCGGCGCCGGACAGGACGGACACCGCGAGGGTCACAGGTCAGGACGAAGTCGTCGACCTGTGCAGCGAACTCATCCGGATCGACACCAGCAACTACGGCGACCACTCGGGCCCGGGTGAGCGGGCCGCCGCGGAGTACGTCGCGGAGAAGCTGGCCGAGGTCGGCCTCGAACCGCGGATCTTCGAGTCGCACAAGGGCCGTGCCTCCACCGTCGCGCGGATCGAGGGCGAGGACCGGTCCCGTCCCGCGCTGCTGATCCACGGGCACACCGACGTCGTGCCCGCCAACCCCGACGACTGGACCCACCACCCCTTCTCCGGCGAGGTCACCGACGGCTGCGTCTGGGGCCGCGGCGCGGTCGACATGAAGGACATGGACGCGATGACCCTCGCGGTCGTCCGCGACCGGCTGCGCAGCGGCCGCAAGCCGCCCCGGGACATCGTGCTGGCCTTCCTCGCCGACGAGGAGGCCGGCGGCACGTACGGCGCCCGGCACCTCGTCGACAAGCACCCCGACCTCTTCGAGGGCGTCACCGAGGCGATCGGCGAGGTCGGCGGCTTCTCCTTCACCGTCAACGAGAATCTGCGGCTCTATCTGATCGAGACCGCCGAGAAGGGCATGCACTGGATGCGGCTCACCGTGGACGGCACCGCCGGGCACGGGTCCATGACCAACAAGGACAACGCGATCACCGAGCTGTGCGAGGCCGTCGGGCGGCTCGGCAGGCACGAGTTCCCGGTCCGGGTCACCAAGTCGGTCCGCGGCTTCCTGGACGAGCTGTCCGACGCCTTCGGCACCGAGCTGGACCCGGAGGACATGGAGTCCACCCTCGCCCGGCTCGGCGGCATCGCCAAGATGATCGGCACCACGCTGCGCAACACCGCCGCCCCGACCATGCTCGGCGCCGGCTACAAGGTGAACGTCATCCCCGGCCAGGCCACCGCGCACGTCGACGGCCGCTTCCTGCCCGGGTACGAGGAGGAGTTCCTGGCCGACCTCGACCGCATCCTCGGCCCGCGGGTCAAGCGCGAGTCGCTGCACAGCGACAAGGCGGTCGAGACCGACTTCGACGGCTCGCTGGTCGACGCGATGCAGTCCGCGCTCAAGGCCGAGGACCCGATCGCGCGCGCGGTCCCGTACATGCTCTCCGGCGGCACCGACGCCAAGTCCTTCGACGACCTGGGCATCCGCTGCTTCGGCTTCGCGCCGCTCCAGCTCCCGCCCGAGCTGGACTTCGCCGGGATGTTCCACGGCGTGGACGAGCGGGTCCCGGTCGAGGGGCTGCGCTTCGGGGTGCGCGTACTCGATCGCTTCATCGACAACAGCTGACCGTTCGTCCATATGTACCCGTATCGGTGGCATTTTTCGTCGGTACGGGTGAATGATCCAATGCTTTCGTAGCTCTATTTCCTCCGGGTCGTTACGACGTGTGTGGTCCGCGGTCGGGATCACACAGGTGCCCCACGAGGAGGAAATCCCATGATGAAGAAGGTCGTCGCGGCTGCGGCTGCCACGGGCGGTCTGGTGCTCGCGGGCGCCGGTATGGCCGTCGCCGACGCCGGAGCCCAGGGCGCCGCGGTGAAGTCCCCCGGTGTGCTCTCCGGCAATGTCGTCCAGATCCCGGTGCACGTGCCGATCAACCTCTGCGGCAACACGATCGACGTCGTCGGTCTGCTCAACCCCGCTTTCGGCAACGTCTGCGTCAACCAGTAGTCCCGCGCCGGCCGCTCGCCGGCCGAAGCCGGGCGGGCCCCGGGCGCTTCGCCGCGCTCCGGGGCCGCTCGCCATCTCCGGGGGACTTGCATGCACAGGTGTGACGGGCCACTCCGGTCGAAATCGAAGGTAGGAAAGCTATGCGACAGGTCGCGAAGAAGGGCCTGCTCACCGTGGTGGCCACGGGAGGTGTGCTCGCCGCGACGGGAGGTCTGGCCTACGCCGACGCCGGCGCCGCGGGTGTGGCCGCCGGTTCGCCGGGTGTGCTGTCCGGCAATGTCGTCCAGGTCCCGGTACACATTCCGGTGAACCTGTGCGGCAACACGATCAATGTGATCGGTCTGCTCAACCCCGCCTTCGGCAACGAGTGCGCCAACACGTCCTCGGGCGGCGGCGGTACGTTCGGGGGCGGCTCCACCGCCGCCGGGGTTACGTCCTCGTCGCCGGGCGTCGGGTCCGGCAACAACGTGCAGGCCCCGGTGGACGTGCCGGTCAACGCGTGCGGCAACAGCGTCGACGTCGTGGCGCTGCTCAACCCGGCGTTCGGCAACTCGTGCGGGAACGAGGAGCACGGGGGCACACCGGTCACGCCGGTCACCCCGGGCAACCCCGGTACGCCGGGTCACCCCGGACATCCGGGCCACCCCGGGCACCCCGGCTGGCCCGGCCACCCGGGACACCCAGGGCACCCCGGTCACCCGGGCCAGCCCGGTACCCCCGGGACTCCGGGTACGCCCGGTACCCCCGGGACTCCGGGTACGCCCGGCACCCCCGGGACTCCGGGAACCCCGGGTACGCCCGGCACCCCGGGAACTCCCGGTACGCCTGGTACGCCCGCCAACCCCGGCACCCCGGCCACGCCCGGAACCCCGGTCTCGCACACCGGCCCCGGCACCCCCACCCTCGCCCACACGGGCGCGGACGGCCTCGGCCTCGCCGCCGCCTCCGCCGGCGGTCTACTGCTCGGTGGCACGGTGCTCTACCGTCGCGGCCGCGCCGCACAGCGCTGACGCGGCACACAGCACCTACGGGTCGGCCGCGTCACCCCGGCGGCACGCCGGGTAGCGGCCGACGACCGTAGTCGTGCGGTAGCGGTAGCGGTAATCGGATGATCGTGACCGGGCGGCCGGAAGGCCGTCCGGTCACGGTGGTCTCACCAAGTGGCCCGCACCTGGCGGATGATCCGGCGCCGCAGCCGCACCCGCCGGCTCCCGTCCGGGAACAGCCGGACCCGGTCCAACTCCCAGTGCCCGTACTCGGCTTCGTCCGTCAACAGCCGCGTCGCGTCCTTGCGGGAGACCCCGCGCGGCACGTACATCTCTCTGAATTCGTATTCCGGCATCGCATCTATTGTGCGGGCAACGCCCCGGTGCGGATAGCGT
This sequence comes from Streptomyces sp. NBC_00223, assembly GCF_036199905.1. Lineage (NCBI taxonomy): Bacteria > Bacillati > Actinomycetota > Actinomycetes > Kitasatosporales > Streptomycetaceae > Streptomyces > Streptomyces sp. NBC_00223. Next base: position 6,912,373 of record NZ_CP108109.1, read on the forward strand.
CTGCTCCATGTCTGATGACGTGCAGCCCACCGTGGCCGAGGTCCGTGCCGCAGTCGAGGCGGTCAAGGCCGCGCTCGACCGTCACCTCGACGCGATCGAGAACCGTACCGACGACGCCGACCCCGCCGTCCTCGCGGCCTTCAACTCGCTGGCGCTGGCCGCCGAGACCTATGACGAGTTGCTGTACGACACCTACGACGAGGTGACCCCGTTCGAGGTGCCCGGCGGCGACACGATGCCGGAGTACACCGGGTCCGAGGACCCGGAGGCGATCAGCGTGCTGATCCGCCGCGACTACACCGTCGTCGACCCCGACCGGCTCATCGCCCAGGCCAGAAGGGCCGCCGAGGCCGATGCCCCGGTGAGCTCGACGGTCACCGCGGCCGTCGGCGTGGTCTTCGGGGAGTACGAACCCGATGAGATCGCCCAGCGGCACAAGGAGTTCGGGCTGGAGGAGGGCGACTCCACGATGTGGGTCTGCGCGGCCGAGCCCGCGGACGCGGGGGAGTGGCTCGACGCGCCCTTCGACCAGGCCGATCCGGAACAGGTGATCTGCCGCTTCGACGTGAGCGCGGTCTTCGACGACGAGCTGGGTGTGCTCGACCCGGACTGAGCCCCGAGGGCGGGGCCGTACGGCCCGGCGGTCCGGCCGTGTCCGTGGTGCGGGGGGAGGACGTCCCCCCGCACCACGCTCAGGACTCCGCGGCCAGCTCCCGCAGCACCGAACTCAGCCTCGTCGTACGCCCCTTGGCCGCCGGATCCGCCACCGCGGCCGCCAGACCCTGGTCAGCGCCCTGCACCACCGACAGATGCCGTTCACCCCGGGAGAAGGCCGTGTAGACCCAGGAGCGGGTCAGCAGCGGGCCCGCGTCGCCGGGGACGACCACGACCACCGCGGGCCAGCGGATGCCCGCCGCCTGGTGGCCGGTGACCGCCCAGCCGTGCCGTACGGTCGCCGCCACGTCCTCGCGCGGGACCAGTACGGGTCCCCGCTCGCACTCCAGCCGCAGCCCGCCGGCCTCCGCGCCGACCACCACCCCCGGGAACGTACGGCCGGGGGCCGGGACATGGACCACCCGGTCGCCCGGGTCGAAGCCGCCGAACCGGCCGGGGCCCGGGTTGAGCCGTTCCTTGAGCGCCGCGTTGAGCGCGCGGGTGCCGACCGGGCCGCCGTGCGCCGGGGTGATCACCTGGGCCTGCCCCGGCGGCACGCCGAACGCCCGCGGTACCGAGTCGGCGACGAGCTGGACCGTACGGTGCACGGCCTCGCGCGGGTCGCGCACCGGGACGACCACGACCTCCTTGCCCGGGGCGTCGACCGGCGTCAGCTCGCCCTCGCCGACGCACGAGACGAGTTCGCCGATCGGGCCCGGGTCGGGGGTGCGGGAGGTGACCCGGGGGAAGGCCCCGCTGGCCAGCAGGTCGGCGAAGGCGCGGCCCGCGCCCGCGGACCACATCGTGTACGGGTCACCGCTCAGCACCAGCCGGGCGCCGTCCGGCACGGCCTCCACGAGGGTCGCGGCCTCCTCCACGGACAGCTGCGGCGCGTCCAGCACGGCCAGCAGGTCGAGCGCGAGGCTGCCGTCCCCGGCCCGGCCGGGGCCTCCGTCGGCGGACAGCAGGCCCTCGACGGTCAGCGCGGCGTCCTCGCCGACGGCCGCGGCCAGGCGCCGGCGCCCGTTCTCGGTGTACGCCGCCGCGTACGCCCGCAGGCCCGCGGCCCGCGCCGCGGTCACCAGCGCGGCCGGTTCTGCGCGGGCCGCCTCGCCGCCGGTGTGCAGCACCAGGCCGCTGCCCGCGGCGGCCCGGATCAGCTCCGCGGCGGAGGGCGAGGGTGCGGCGGCCCCCGCCCAGTCGGAGGGGTCTTCGAGGGTGCGCAGCAGCCGTACGCAGCCGTCGGCCAGGCTCTCCTCGGCGAGCGCGTAACGGTCCAGGCCCAGCAGCAGCGGTACGGCGGCTTCCTCCGGTGAGTCCTCGGGTACGTCCGGCAGGTCGCCCTCCGCGCGGAAGACGAGCACCCGGCCGTCCTCGACGGCGGCGGCGACGGCGGCGTCCGGGTCGGGCACGGAGTGCCGGGTCAGGGCGGCCTTGAGCGCGTCGGTGGTCAGCGCGGTGTGGCCCTGCTCGGCGGCCCTCTCCATCAGGTGGGCGACCAGTGCGCGTCCGCGCCGCTCGTCGCCGGGGCCGCACTGCGCGCCGAGTACGGCCCGCGCGAAGGCGTCGGCCTGCTCGGGCCGTACGCCGTCCAGGCCGAGGACCAGCCACGGGTCGGCGCGCAGCGCGTCGGCCGCGCGCTCGCCGAGGAGCCGCACGGCCGCTTCCGCGAGCTCGCCGGGCGCCCCGCCCCCCGCGAGCACCCCCCGCGCCTCCTCAACGGCCCGCACATCCCCGGGGCCGCCCCTCCGCCCGCCGCCCCCGCCCCCAGCCGCCTGCGCAAGGCCACCGGCCCCAGCCGCCCGCGCGGCGTTGACGTCGGGGTCTGTCCCGGGGCCGGCCCCACGTCCGCTGTCAGCCTCCGTCCCCGAACCGGTTCCGCTGAGGCGGGAGGGCGTGCTGTCCGCGCTCGATTCGGCCTCATGGCCGGCGCTCGCCGACTGCGCCGTCTGCTCGCCGGCCCCAGCCGCATGGCTGTCCCCAGTACGCGTGCCTGTCCCGTTTTCGGCACTCGCCGCCCGCGCGGGGTCGCCGTCGAGGTCTGCCCGGGGGTCGGCCCCGGCCCGGCCGCCACTCGCATGCGGGTCGCCCGCGTCCAACCCGGCACCGCGGTCGGCGCTCGCCGACTGCCCTGCCCGCCCATTGAGTCCGGCTACCCGTCCGTCTCCTGTACGCGCGCCCGCCGCGCCGTCGGCACCCGCCGCCTGCGCGGGGTGGACGTCGGGGTCTGTCTTGGGGCCGGCCCCACGTCCGCTGTCAGCTTCCGTCCCCGAACCGGTTCCGCTGAGGCGGGGGGGCGTGCTGTCCGCGCTCGATTCGGCCTCATGGCCGGCGCTCGCCGACTGCGCCGTCTGCTCGCCGGCCCCAGCCGCATGGCTGTCCCCAGTACGCGTGCCTGTCCCGTTTCCGGCACTCGCCGCCCGAGCGGGGTCGCCGTAGAGGTCTGCCCGGGGGTCGGCCCCGCCCGCCTCAACTTCGGGTCCGCCGTCCGGATCCGTTCCGGATCCGCCGCTTGTGGGTCCGTCGCCAGCGCGCGATTCGGCATCACCGGCGTCCGCCGGCTGCGCCGTACGCCCGTTGAGGTCGGCCGACTGGATGTCCCCCGTACGTGCATCCGTTGCGGGGCCGATGCCCGCTGCCTGCGCGGGGTCGCCGTCGGGGGCTGCCCCGGGTGTCGCGTCCGGGCCCGCGTCGGCCGCGACGGTGTCTCCCGCCCCCGCGCCCGCCGTGCGGCCAGCGTCGGCCGACTGGGCAGGGTCGTCGGTGGGGTTCGGCGCGGAGTCGGTTCCGTCGCCGCCGACGGGCGTGGTGTCGGTACCCGAGCCGGGCTCGCCGTCGGCGGAGTTCGGGTTCGTTCCCGGGGCGGGGAGGCCGGCGGCCTCGGCCGCTTCCGCGGCCTGGAGGGTCGCGGCCTCCGCCGCCATCGCCTCGCGGCGCTTGCGCCGCGCCTCCGCCGGGTCGCCCCGCGGCGCGGGCGCCACAGGGTTCTCCCCGCGCTCGATCGAGCGCATCGCCGCCGCCAGACCGGCCAGGTCCACCTGCTTCCGCGCGGACGCGGACACGGACCCGGGCGCAGACGCGGCCTCGGGCGCGTCCCCGGACACAGAAGCCCCCGCAGGGACCCCCGTACGCGCGGTCGATGCGCCGTCCGGCGAGGACATGTCGGTCACAGCGGAGCCTCCGTGGAGCGGCCGGCCACGGCTCAGAGCGTGCTCCAGTCGTGGTCCGGATAGCGGTGCAGCGGCGCCGAGACATCGTCCAGCGCCAGGCAGATCTCTTCGGGAAGCGTAAGCGCCTCCACTGACAACGCCGCCGTCAACTGCTGCGCGTTGCGCGCGCCGATGATAGGCGAGGTGACGCCGGGCCGGTCCCGCACCCACGCCAGGGCGACCTGCAGCGGGGAGACGGCCAGGCCGTCGGCCGCTATGGCCAGCGCGTCCACGATGTGGCGGGCCGTCTCGTCGAGATAGGGCGCGACGAACGCCGCCATGTCCTCCGAGCCGCCGCGCGAGTCCGCCGGCGTCCCGTTGCGGTACTTGCCGGTCAGCACCCCGCGCCCCAGCGGTGAGGACGGCAGCAGCCCGACCCCGAGGTCGACGGCCGCGGGCAGCACCTCCCGCTCGACGCCGCGCTGGAGCAGCGAGTACTCCATCTGCGTACTGGCCAGCGGCGTACGCCCCGGCCCGGCCAGCTGCCAGGCCGCCGCCTTCGCCAGCTGCCAGCCGCAGAAGTTGGAGACCCCCACGTACCGCGCCCGGCCCGAGGCGACCGCGATGTCCAGCGCCTGAAGCGTCTCGTCCATCGGCGTACCCGGATCGAAGGCGTGCACCTGCCACAGGTCGACGTAATCCGTGCCGAGCCGCTGCAAGGACGCGTCCAGAGCGGAGAGCAGATGCCCGCGCGAGGTGTCGAACCGCCGGTACGGGTCGGGCACACTGCCCGCCTTCGTCGCGATCACCAGATCGGAGCGCGGCACAAGATCCTCGATCAGCCGCCCGAGCAGATACTCGGCGCCCCCGTCGGCGTAGACGTCGGCCGTGTCGATCAGCGTGCCGCCGACGTCCCAGAACGCCTTCAGCTGGTCGGCGGCGTCGCGTTCGCCGGTGTTCCGTCCCCAGGTGAGCGTGCCGAGCCCGAGGCGGGACACGCGCAACCCGGTGCGGCCGAGGTGCCTATGCTCCATGGGCGCTGAGGTTACTGCCCGCACCGCCTCATGGGCAGCAGTGACGTACGTGACAGGGGCCCGCGCCGCGCGGGAGCGCTACAGTCCGGAGGGACAGCGACGTTACTCGTCAGTAAATCGTGAGAACCGGCAGAACCGGCGGACTCGACAAAGGGGAGCGGTATGCGGCTCGGGATCAACCTCGGCTACTGGGGCGCGGGCATGGACGGCGACAACCTGGCCGTCGCGCGGGAGGCGGACCGGCTCGGCTACGCGGTCTGCTGGGCCGCCGAGGCGTACGGCTCGGACGCCCCCACCGTGCTGGCCTGGGTGGCCGCGCAGACCGAGCGGATCGACGTCGGCTCGGCCATCTTCCAGATCCCCGCCCGTACCCCCGCGATGACCGCGATGACCGCCGCCACCCTCGACTCGCTGTCCGGCGGCCGGTTCCGGCTGGGCCTCGGCGTGTCGGGGCCGCAGGTCTCGGAGGGCTGGTACGGCGTCAAGTTTGACAAGCCGCTCTCCCGCACCCGCGAGTACGTCGAGATCGTCCGCAGGGCGATGTCACGCGAACGGCTGAGCTACGCGGGCGAGCACTGGACGCTGCCGCTGCCCGGCGGCCCGGGCAAGCCGATCAAGCTGACCGTGCACCCCGAACGCGAGCACATCCCGCTCTACATCGCCGCGATCGGCCCCAAGAACCTGGAGCAGACCGGCGAGATCGCCGACGGCGCCCTGCTGATCTTCCCCTCCGCCGCGCATCTGGAGGACACCGCGGTCCGTCACATCAGGACCGGCCGCGAGAAGGCGGGCCTGACCCTGGACGGCTTCGACATCTGCCCGACGCTGCCGCTGGCGCTGGGCGAGGACGTCTCCGCGCTGGCCGACCTCTTCCGCCCGTACACCGCGCTCTACGTCGGCGGCATGGGCAGCCGCAAGCAGAACTTCTACAACCAGCTGGCCCAGCGCATGGGTTACGAGCGGCAGGCCGCGGAGATCCAGGACAAGTACCTGGACGGCGACAAGGCGGGCGCCGCGGCCGCCGTGCCCGAGGAACTCATCGACTCCACCTGCCTGCTCGGCCCGGTCGAGCGGATCGCCGACCGGATGCGGGAGTACGCGGCCGCCGGGGTCACCACCCTCACGCTCGCCCCGGCGGGCTTCACCCTGGACGAGCGGGTGGCGGGCCTGCGGGCGGGCGTCGAGGCCCTGGAGCAGGCCGGACTGGCGTAGCAACGCCCGACACCCGCGCGGACGTACGGCGGGGCCGGTCGCGGGCCCGTACAGCGGCGGCCCGGACACGGGCGCCCGGCGGGCTCGCACGACACCCGGCCCCGGCCCGGGCCCGGCGCCTCGGCACCCCGCCTCGGCCTTGGCCGGCGCCCCGCCTCGGCCGGCACCCCGGCGCCCCGCCTCGGCCGGCACCCCGGCACCCCGCCTCGGCCTTGGCCGGCACCCCGGCGTCTGGCCCCGGCCCGGCACCCCCGGCTCCGGCCGGGCACCACGGCCCGGCGCCCGGGCCCCCTCACCCGCAGAGGATCGGCCCTCTCACCCGCTGGGGATCAACCGCCCCAGCAGCCGCCCGAAATCGATGAGCCGGGCTATCTGCCCTGCCCCGCCGTCGTCCAGCGACTTGCTGAACCTGAACGCCTCCGGGCGGAACCGCGCCGAGGCCACCGGCAGCGGCGAGTCCGGATCGGCGGCCACCGCGCTCAGCTCGTGCGGCATCGCCGTGGCCAGCACCAGATACACCCCGCGGTCCACCCGCCGCCCGCGCTCGTCCCGCCCGACCAGCGTCCGCATCCCCACATGCCCGATGGAGTTCAGCGGCAGCACCTGGACCGAGGAGTCGAGTACGGTCCCGCCCGGCGCCTTGTCGTCCGCCAACTCCTCGCTGTGCCACAGGATCAGCCGCCGTCCGTCGCAGACCGCCGCCTCCTGCCACACCGAGGCGCCGGCCTCCGTGAGGTCCACCACCCGCTCCAGGGTGAAGCCGCGCACCCGGCGCCGCCCGAGCACCCCTCCGATCGCGTCGAGCGCGACCTGGGGATGGAGGAAATACACCCTGGCGGCGTCCTCCAGGCGTCCGTACGGAGACCAGTCCGCCCCCGCGGGGCCCGCTCCGGCCTCGGCCGGCGGACGGCTCCTCGTCGCCTTGCTGAACATCTCCACCTGCTTCGCGATCCCAACTCCCGAGGTCTCCCTCGACCCCGTGTGCACCTTACCCAGGGGGCAAGACAGCAAGGAGCCGCCGGAGACGGCGGATCGCGCGAATTCCGCGGCCGTGGTGGGGGCTCGGGGGGATCTTCCCCGCCACGGCCGTCACCCAGCACAACGCCCGCGCCCGGGAAGGGTTACGGTGGCGGGCATGCCCACCGTGATCCTCGTCCGGCACGGCCGGTCGACCGCCAACGCCGACGGAGTGCTGGCCGGCTGGAGTCCTGGCGTCGCCCTGGACGACACCGGCCGGGCCCAGGCGACCGCGCTCGCCGCCCGGCTCGCCGCCCTGCCGCTCGCCGCCGTCGTCAGCAGCCCGCTCCAGCGCTGCCGGGAGACGGTCGGCCCGCTGCTCGACACCCGTCCCGAACTGCCGCTGCACACCGACGAACGGGTCGGCGAGTGCCACTACGGCGACTGGACCGGCCGCAAGATCTCCGAACTGGCCGAGGAACCGCTGTGGGCCACCGTCCAGCGGCACGCCTCCGCCGCCGTCTTCCCCGGCGAGGAGGGCGAGTCGATGCGGGCGATGCAGTCCCGCGCGGTCGACGCCGTACGCGACTGGAACGCGCGGATCGAGGCGGAGCACGGCCCCGACGCCACCTACCTGGTCTGCTCGCACGGAGACGTCATCAAGTCCCTGGTCGCCGACGCCCTCGGGCTGCATCTCGACCTCTTCCAGCGGATCGGCACCGACCCCTGCTCGGTCACCGTGGTCCGCTACACCCCGCACCGCCCCTTCCTGCTGAGGCTCGGCGACACCGGCGACCTCACCGGGCTGCTGCCGCCCCCCGGCAAGGACACCGCCGCGGCCTCCGGCGACGCGGTGGTGGGCGGCTCCACCGGCACGGTGTGATCAGCTTCCGCAGTAGGGTGGGTGACCGGCAGCTCATCCGCTGAGAACCACACCACCGCACAGGCAAACAGCCGTTCAGACGAGTAAACGGAGCAAGGCGTGCCCCGTCAGGTCTTCTTCTACGAACACCCCGACCGTTTCGTGGCCGGAACAGTCGGTCAGCCGGGTCAGCGGACGTTCTTTCTGCAGGCCACGGCCGCGGGCCGGACCACCAGCGTCGCGCTGGAGAAGACCCAGGTGGCCGCCCTCGCCGAGCGGATCGACGAGCTGCTCGACGAAGTGGTGCGACGTACCGGAGGCAACGCCCCCGTGCCCGCCGTCGCCCCGACCGAACTCGCCGACTCCGCGCCGCTCGACGTGCCCGTCGAGGAGGAGTTCCGGGTCGGCACCATGGCGCTGGCCTGGGACGGCGCCCATGAGCGCATGGTCATCGAGGCGCAGGCCCTGGTCGAACTCGTCGGCGAGGACGACGACGACCTGGAGGCGGCCGAGGAAGAGCTGCTCCAGGACGACGAGAACGGCCCCCCGCTGCTGCGTGTGCTGCTGACCGGCGCCCAGGCCCGCTCCTTCGCCAAGCGCGCCCTCGACGTGGTCTCCGCCGGACGCCCGCCCTGCCCGCTGTGCAGCCTCCCCCTGGACCCGGAAGGACACGTATGCCCGCGTCAGAACGGGTACCGGAGGTCGGCCTGACCTCCGGGACGGCCCCGCTCGCCCATGGCGAGCTGACCGTACGCGGCCAGGTGCGTGACGCGTCCAACGCCGTGCTGTACTGCGAGGCCGCCCACGAGGGGCGGACCGTGGCGTGCGTCTACAAACCCGTCAGGGGCGAGCGACCCCTCTGGGACTTCCCCGACGGCACCCTCGCCCAGCGCGAGGTCGCCGCGTATCTGGTCTCCGAGGCCACCGGCTGGGGACTGGTCCCGCCCACCGTGCTGCGCGACGGGCCGTACGGCGAGGGCATGGTGCAGCTGTGGATCGAGGCGGCGGGCGACGAGGAGAACGCGCTGCTCGCGCTCACCGAGGAACTGGAGCCCGCGCCCGGCTGGAAGGCCGTGGTCGAGGCCGAGGTCGCGGAGGGCCGCACCGCGCTGCTCGTGCACGCCGACGACATACGGCTGCGGCGGATCGCCGTCCTGGACGCCGTGATCAACAACGCCGACCGCAAGGGCGGCCATCTGCTCCCGGCGGCCGACGGGCGGATCTACGGCATCGACCACGGAGTGACCTTCCACACCGAGGACAAGCTGCGCACGCTGCTGTGGGGGTGGGTCGGGGAGCCGCTGCCGGCCGAGGCGGTGACCGTACTGGGGAAGCTCTCGGCCGATCTGACGGGGGAGCTGGGGGAGCGCCTTGGCGGGCTGCTGACGGCCGCGGAGACGGCCGCGCTGCGGGCCAGGGTGGACCGGCTGTTGGAGACCGGCGTGCACCCGGCGCCGGGCGGGCGGTGGCCCTCGATCCCCTGGCCGCCGGTGTGAGCGCCCGCGCGGGACGCCTCTGCCCGGTGTGACGCGAGGGGCTCCGGAGCACGCCGGAGCGCCGGGGGAGGGCATCTGCCCTGCTCCCGGTCGTTTTGACGGTGAGCCGCCCGGTTAACCTCAAGACATGCATGCCTGGCCCGCTTCCGACGTCCCCGCCCTTCCGGGCACCGGACGCCCACTTCGTCTCCACGACACGTCGACCGGTGCACCGGTCACCGTCGACCCCGGCCCCGTGGCCCGTATCTACGTCTGCGGGATCACTCCCTACGACGCCACCCACATGGGACACGCGGCCACCTACAACGCGTTCGATCTCGTCCAGCGCGTGTGGCTCGACACGAAGCGACAGGTCCACTACGTGCAGAACGTCACGGACGTCGACGACCCGCTGCTGGAGCGCGCCGTCGCCACCGGCGAGGACTGGACCGCGCTCGCCGAGCGCGAGACCGCTCTGTTCCGCGAGGACATGACCGCGCTGCGGATGCTGCCGCCCACCCACTACATCGGCGCGGTGGAGGCCATACCCGGCATCGTCCCGCTGATCGAACGTCTTCGGGACGCCGGCGCGGCGTACGAGCTCGGCGGCGACATCTACTTCTCCGTCGAGGCCGACCCGGACTTCGGCAAGGTCGCGAATCTCGACGCGACCACGATGCGCATCCTTTCCGCCGAGCGCGGCGGGGACCCGGACCGCCCGGGCAAGAAGAACCCGCTGGACCCGATGCTGTGGCTGGCCGCCCGCGAGGGGGAGCCCAGCTGGGACGGCGGGTCGCTCGGCCGGGGGCGCCCCGGCTGGCACATCGAGTGTGTGGCCATCGCGCTGGACCATCTGGGGATGGGGTTCGACGTCCAGGGCGGCGGGTCCGACCTGGCCTTCCCGCACCACGAGATGGGCGCGTCGCACGCGCAGGCGCTCACCGGGGAGCATCCGTACGCCAAGGCGTACGTGCACGCGGGGATGGTCGCGCTCAACGGCGAGAAGATGTCGAAGTCCAAGGGGAATCTGGTCTTCGTCTCGGCGTTGCGGCGGGACGGGGTCGACCCGGCGGCGATCCGGCTGGCGCTGCTCGCCCACCACTACCGGTCGGACTGGGAGTGGACGGACGGGGTGCTGGCGGAGGCGGTGGCCCGGCTCGGGCGCTGGCGGGCCGCGGTGTCGCGGCCTGACGGGCCGGACGCGGAGGCGCTGGTCGAGGAGATCCGTGAGGCGCTCGCCGACGATCTGGACGCGCCGCGAGCGCTGGTCGCGGTGGACCGCTGGGCGGCGGCCCAGTCCGCCTCCGGCGGCCCGGACACGGCCGCCCCGGGCCTCGCCTCCCGCGCCATCAACGCCCTCCTGGGCGTAGCCCTCTAGCCGCACCACCGGGGGCGCCCCACCGTCGGGCGCCCCCTCCCGCCGCGGAAGGACGTCCAAGCACACCCCACCCCATTCCGCCGCGATGGCGGGACGCGGGACGGCGTGTCCCGGCGGTGCCGAGCTGGCTGCCGCCGGGGGTTGAGTGACCGAGCGCGCCGCCCTCGCATGTCGCTGTCCGCGACGGCGGCTGGGTGCCGGGCACCCCCTTTCCCGCCGCCGCGATGGCGGGCCGCGGGACGGTCTGGTCCGGCGGTGCCGAACCGGCTGCCGCCGGGGCCCCGCTGCGCGGCGGCGCACTCGCGCGGTGCTTTCCGCGATGGCGGTTGGGTGCCGGGCACCCCCATTCCCGCCGCGATGGCGGGACGCGGGACGGCGTGGCCCGGCGGTGCCGAGCCGGCGGGCGGTCGGTGTGGGCGATGGACCGGGGCTTGACGCGGTCGTTGGCGGCCACGCCAACCTCTTCCCGCCGCCGCGGCGGGACGCGGGACGACGCGGTTCGGCGGTGCCCAACCGGGCTGGCGGCTGGGTGCCGGGCACCCCCATTCCGCCGCGACGGTGGGACGCGGGATGGCGTGGTCCGGCGGTGCCGAGCCGGCGCGGCGGCGGGTCGTCGGGGGCCGCCCGACTAGGGCTACGTGTTGTCGTCCGGCGCGTCGTCGTCGTCCTCGCCGGACGGCGGCGTCTCGTCGGAGGGGGCGGACCGCCCCGGTGGGCGGTCACGGAGGTGGGGGAAGCCCGGCACCCCGTCCCCGCCCTCACTCGCGTAGCCCCCGCCCTGCGGATCACGCCGCCGCAGATACCGTTCGAACTCCTTCGCGATCGCCTCGCCCGACGCCTCGGGCAGCTCCGCCGTGTCCCGCGCTTCCTCCAGCGTCTGCACGTACTCCGCGACCTCGCTGTCCTCCGCCGCCAGCTGGTCCACGCCGACCTGCCAGGCCCGCGCGTCCTCCGGCAGCTCGCCCTGCGGAATGCGCAGGTCGAGCAGGTCCTCCAGCCGGTTGAGCAGCGCCAGCGTCGCCTTGGGGTTCGGCGGCTGCGAGACGTAGTGCGGCACGGCGGCCCACAGACTCACCGCCGGGATGCCCGCGTGCGTGCACGCCTCCTGGAGGATGCCGACGATGCCCGTCGGCCCCTCGTAGCGCGACTCCTCCAGACTGAGCGCCGTCGCCAGATCGGGATCGGACGTCACCCCGGAGACCGGAACCGGACGGGTGTGCGGGGTGTCGCCGAGCAGCGCCCCGAGCACGACGACCATCTCGACGCCCAGCTCGTGCGCGAACCCCAGGATCTCGTTGCAGAACGACCGCCACCGCATGCTGGGCTCGATCCCCCGTACCAGCACCAGATCGCGCGGCTTGGGCGACTGGATGCGGACCACGGACAGCCGGGTCGTCGGCCAGGTGATCCGACGTACCCCGCCGTCCATCCACACGCTGGGCCGGTTGACCTGGAAGTCGTAGTAGTCCTCGGCGTCGAGCGCGGCGAAGACCTCCCCCTTGAACTCCCGGTCCATGTGGCCGACCGCCGTGGAGGCTGCGTCCCCGGCGTCGTTCCAGCCCTCGAACGCGGCCACCATGACCGGGTCGATCAGCTCGGGTACCCCCTCGAGCTCGATCACCCAGCGCCTCCTTCCGGCCGGAGGGGGCTGTGCCGTCCCCGCCCCGACTGCTGTTCCATGACGTGCGGCACCAGCCTACGGCGTACGGCGCGCGCTTCCGCAGTGTTCACAGGAGGATGATCCCCAAGGCGGTGGCCCGTACGCACCTGGATTCAGCCGATGCCCCAACCGGTCCGGTACGCGGCCCAGTCGGCGGCGGTGGCGTGGAAGTCCACATAGAGGGCCAGCCCGAAGGCGACGCGGTCACGGGCGTGGCGGGCCAGCGACACGCGGGCGCCGCGGACGGCGGCGGCGACGGTCTCGGCGTAGGCATGATGGCCCATATTGTCCGTGTGATAGCCGGGCAGTCCGATGATCAGATCGGTCGTGGCCGGTGTCACCTCCAGCGCGAGCGCGGTCTGCTGGGCGACATAGCCGCCGAAGAGCGATTCGGCGGGCATCGCGGTGTCGTAGGCCATCACGGCGATCTGGTCGCAGCGCTCTGCCACCTTGGCGAAGTACGACTGGGGCCACCACTTGGGATGGCTGAACGGCAGGTGGGCCACGCTGTGCAGCCCCGGCAGCGGGTCGATCTGCGGAACGGCGACCGACAGCGGTACGCCCCGGGCCGAGGTGAGCGCGCGCACGGACTCCAGCACCCGCAGAAAGCCGGCGTCGCCCGCGGCGACCGGCTCCAGATCGAGGTGGACGCCCTCGAAACCCGCGTCGAGGATCTGCCCGGACGATGCCCGGATCCGGTCGCGTACCGCGCTGTCGCCGAGGTGCAGTCCCGGCTTGCCGCCGTGGGCGACGGTGTCACCCAGCCACGCCTGGACGCGGACCCCGGGCAGCACCCGGTGCACATCGGCGACGAAGCGCGCGGCGGTCGGGTAGAGCGCGGGGTCGAGGCTGCCGTCGTGCTCCAGCGGGCCCGCGTGCACATACAGGTCGTGGATACCGGTGCCCCGCACCCGGTCCCGCAGTTGGTCCAGGTCGGCGGCGGTGCCGCGGCCGTCGACCCAGGCGTGGCCGAGCCAGACCGCGTCGTGCCCCCGGCTGCGCCCGGCGGCGGCGGGATTGCCCGCGTACTCCGCCCGCAGCGCCGCCGCGACCCCCAGCACGGCCAGCAGGCACAGCACGGTCCCGGCGATCACCGCGCGTCGGATCCACCGCAGGGTCTGCGGGCGCACCACAGGGGGAGACGGTCGAAACGGTCGAGACATCCGATCTGTAATCCACAAAGTTCTGACTTCCCCCTGGACGAACGGCGGGTTTCGCCGCTATACATCGGACCATCGAAAAAAGATCCGATGTCTTCCGACGGGAGTGTGCATGAGTCCGACCATCACCGAGGTCGAGGTCTACGACATCCGCTTTCCGACCTCGGAGCAGCTCGACGGCTCGGACGCCATGAATCCCGACCCCGACTACTCCGCCGCCTATGTCGTACTCCGTACGGATGCGCCCGGCGACCTGGCGGGGTACGGCTTCTGCTTCACGATCGGCCGCGGCAACGACGTCGTCGCCGCCGCGATCAGGACCCTCCGACCCTATGTCGTCGGGCGCGGGGTGGACAGTGTGACCGGTGATCTCGGCGCCTTCTACCGGCTGCTCACCCACGACTCCCAACTGCGCTGGCTGGGCCCGGAGAAGGGCGTGATGCACATGGCGGCCGGCGCGGTCGTCAACGCCGCCTGGGACCTGGCCGCCCGCCGGGCCGGCCGCCCGGTCTGGGAACTGCTGGCCGGTATGACCCCCGAGGAACTGGTCGACCTGGTCGACTTCCGCTACCTCAGCGACGCCCTCACCCGTGACGAGGCGCTGGAGATCCTGCGCCGCGCCGAGCCCGGCCGGGCCGAGCGCGCCGCGCTGCTGCGCGCCCGCGGCTACCCCGCCTACACCACCGAGCCCGGCTGGCTCGGCTACTCCGACGAGAAGCTGACCCGGCTGGCCAAGGAGGCCGTCGCCGCGGGCTTCGGGCAGATCAAGCTCAAGGTCGGCGGCGACCTGGACGACGACCTGCGCCGGATGCGGCTGGCCCGCGAGGCGGTCGGCCCCGACATCCGGATCGCCGTGGACGCCAACCAGCGCTGGGACGTGGCCGAGGCCGTCGACTGGATGAAGGCCCTGGCACCGTACGACCCGTACTGGATCGAGGAGCCCACCAGCCCCGACGACGTCCTCGCGCACGCCGCCGTACGCGCCCAGCAGCCGGTCCCGGTCGCCACCGGCGAACACGTCGCCAACCGCGTGGTGTTCAAGCAGCTGCTCCAGGCCGAGGCGGTCGACTTCGTGCAGATCGACGCCGCCCGGGTCGGCGGGGTCAACGAGAATGTCGCGATCCTGCTGCTCGCCGCCAAGTTCGGCGTCCCGGTCTGCCCGCACGCGGGCGGTGTGGGCCTGTGCGAACTCGTCCAGCATCTGTCGATGTTCGACTACGTGGCCGTCTCCGGCAGTTGGGACGACCGGGTGATCGAGTACGTTCCCCACCTGCACGAGCACTTCACCGACCCGGTGGTGATGGAGAACGGCCGCTACCAGGCTCCCAGCGCGCCCGGCTTCTCCGCCCGCATGGCCGATGACACCCTCACCGACTACCGCTACCCCGACGGCCCGGTCTGGGTGGCCCGACAGGAGCTCTCCCGATGACCGAGCAGACCCGTGAGCCCGAGCAGACCGCCGCCCCCGCCACTCTCGCCGCTCCCGTCCAGGACTTCGCCGGCCTGAGCGCCCTGGTCACCGGCGGCGCCTCCGGCATCGGCGCCGCCACCGCCGCGCTGCTGACCGCCCGCGGCGCCCGCGTCGCCGTCCTGGACCGCGACACGGCCGGCGCGCCCGAGGGCACCTTCCCGGTGACCGCCGACGTCACCTCCGACCAGGCCGTACGGGCCGCCGTGGGCCTGGCGGCGGCCGAACTCGGCGGCCTGCACATCCTGGTGAGCAACGCCGGCATCGGCGCCATCGGCACCGTCGAGGACAACCCCGACGACGAGTGGCGGCGGGTCATCGACATCAATGTCCTCGGCATGGTCAGGGCCGCCCGCGCGGCCCTTCCCCACCTGCGCGAGGCCGCCGCCGCGCGGCCCGGCTGCGCCTCGATCACCCACACCTGTTCCATCGCCGCCACCGCGGGGCTCCCTCAGCGGGCCCTGTACAGCGCGACCAAGGGCGCCGTACTCTCCCTCACCCTGGCGATGGCGGCCGACCACGTACGCGAAGGCGTCCGCGTCAACTGCGTCAACCCCGGAACCGCCGACACCCCCTGGATCGGCCGCCTCCTCGACCAGGCCGAGGACCCGGCCGCCGAGCGAGCGGCCCTCAACGCCCGCCAGCCGCTGGGTCGGCTGGTCAGCGCCGACGAGGTCGCCGCGGCGATCGCCTACCTGGCGAGCCCCGCGGCGGCGAGCGTCACCGGCACCGCGCTCGCCGTCGACGGCGGAATGCAGGGACTCCGCCTGCGACCCGCCGGCAACTGAGACCACCTGGCAGAACGCATCACTTCTGAGCCGCACCATCTCGTACCACCGCACGTCATCCCCCCACCGCGCCGACCACCCAACCAACTGAAAGGGCAGGACTCGACGATGAGACTGCGCACGACGACCGTGGCCGCCTGTGCCACTCTGCTCGCGGTCACCGCGCTCGCGGGCTGCAACAGAGGCAGCGACAGCAAGGCCGGCACCTCCGGCAAGGTCGGTATCGACCTGCCGCGCTCGGACAGCGACTTCTGGAACTCCTACAACAGCTACATAGAGAAGGGTGTCAAGGCGGGCGAGGTCTCCGCGCTGCCGCGCAGCAACTCGCAGAACGACATCGGCAAGCTCGTCGCCAATGTGACGAACTTCGCCAACCAGGGTGCCAAGGCCATCGTGATGGCCCCGCAGGACACCGGCGCCATCGCCTCCACCCTGGACACGCTCGCCAAGAAGAACATCCCGGTGATCAGCGTGGACACCCGCCCGGACAAGGGGCAGGTGTACATGGTGGTCCGGGCCGACAACAAGGCGTACGGCCAGAAGGCGTGCGAGTACCTGGGCGAGCAGCTCAAGGGACAGGGCAAGGTCGTCGAGTTCGAGGGCGCGCTCGACTCCATCAACGGCCGTGACCGCTCCGAGGCGTTCGCGTCCTGTATGAAGACCAAGTACCCGAACATCAAGGTCATCGCGCTGGCCACCGACTGGAAGGGCGATGTCGCCTCGGCCAAGCTACAGACGACGCTCGCCTCCGACCCGGACGTCAACGGCATCTACATGCAGGCCGGCGGGGTGTTCCTCCAGCCCACCCTCGCCCTCCTGGAGCAGAAGCACCTGCTCAAGCCGCCGGGCACGGCCGGTCACATCACGATCATCTCCAACGACGGCATCCCCGAGGAGTTCAAGGCGATCAAGGCCGGTCAGATCGACGCGACCATCTCCCAGCCCGCCGACCTCTACGCCAAGTACGCCCTCTACTACGCGAAGGAAGCCCTGGCCGGGAAGAAGTTCGCGCCCGGACCCACCGACCACGACTCCACGATCATCACGATCCCCAACGGCCTTGAGGACCAGCTGCCCGCGCCGCTGGTGACCAAGGACAACGTGGACGACGCCGGTCTGTGGGCCAATCAGCTCGGGAAGAGCTGACCCATGGGCGAGGCTCCATCGCCACCGGCGGTCCACGCCGAGGGCATCGTCAAACGGTTCGGGCCGACCGTCGCGCTCGACCGGGTGGGCATCACCGTCGCGGCCGGCGACTCGCACGCGCTGGTCGGCCGCAACGGAGCGGGCAAGTCCACCCTGGTGTCCGTGCTGACCGGGCTGCACACCCCGGACGCGGGCCGGGTCTCCTTCCAGGGCGTCCCGGCGCCCACGGCCGGTGACACCGCCGCGTGGCAGACCAAGGTGGCCTGCGTCTACCAGAAGTCGATGGTGGTGCCCGATCTGACCGTCGCGGAGAACCTGTTCCTCAACAGGTTCTCCGCGGGCCCGACGGCCGGCCCGACGGCCGACCCGGCAGCGGGCAAGGCGCCGGTCAAGGCGCCGGGTGCCGGGGGCGGGCGGCGCGGCTCGTACGGCCGGATCCGCTGGTCCGCGCTGCGCACCCGGGCCCGCGATCTGCTGGCCGAGTACGGGGTCGACGTGGACCCCGCCGCGCGGGCCGGTGATCTCACCGTCGAGCAGGGGCAGTTCGTGGAGATCGCGCGCGCCCTGTCCTTCGGCGCCCGCTTCATCATCCTCGACGAACCCACCGCGCAGCTCGACGCGGCCGGCATCGACCGGCTCTTCACCAAGCTGCGCGAGCTGCAACGGCAGGGCGTCGCCTTCCTGTTCATCTCCCACCACCTCCAGGAGGTCTACGACCTGTGCAGCACCGTCACGGTCTACCGTGACGCCCGCCATGTGCTGACCGCGCCCGTCGCCGACCTCGGGAAGACCGAACTCGTCGAGGCCATGACCGGCGAGGCCACGCACGGGACGACCGCCTGGCACGCCAAGGGCGCGGAAGCCGGGCCCGGGAAACCCGGCACAGGCGCCGAGGCCGTCCTGCGCGCCGAAGGGCTCGCCCTGGACGGCGTCTTCCAGCCCATCGACTTCGCCGTGCGCCCCGGCGAGGTACTGGGCCTGGCCGGGGCCACCGCCAGCGGCAACACCGCGCTCGGCGAGACCCTGGTGGGCCTGCGCAAGGCCACCGCGGGCCGTACCTCGGTGGCGGGCCGGCCGGTACGCCCGGGCAGCGTCCCGCACGCGCTGGGCGCCGGAATCGGCTACGTGCCGGAGGACCGGCACCGCCAGGGCCTCGTGCTGGGCCGCAGTGTCGCGGAGAACGCCACCCTCTCCGTGACCGACCAGCTCGGCCCGTACGGCACCGTCCTGCCGTCACGGACCCGGGCGTTCGCCCAGCGCATGATCAGCGCGCTGGACATCAAGACCTCGGGGCCCGCCCAGCCGGTCGCCGACCTGTCAGGCGGCAATCAGCAGAAGGTCGTCATCGCCCGGGCGCTGGCCCGCGAACCCCGGGTGCTGGTGGCGATCCGACCCACCGCGGGCGTGGACGTGAAGTCAAAGGACGCGCTGCTCGGCGTCGTCCGGGGGGTCGCCGACCGGGGGGACGCGGCCGTCATCGTCTCGGACGAACTGGACGACCTGCGGGTCTGCGACCGGGTGATCGCGCTCTTCCACGGACGGGTGATCGCCGAGTTCGGCAGCGGATGGACCGACCGGGACCTGGTCTCGGCGATGGAAGGGCTGCCCGCGGGCGGCGACGAGGGAGCCGAGGAATGAGTGACACCAGCCAGTTGACCGCCGCCGACCTGGCCGTACCGGGTCCACCGGGCACCGCCGCCGGGCGCTTCCAGCTCGCCCGCTACCGGGACCTGTCCCTGCTCCCGGTGATCTTCGTCCTGGGCGTGATCGGCTTCATCGTCTCGCCCGCCTTCCTGACCTCGGACAATCTGATCGGTGTGCTCCAGCAGTGCAGCGAGCTGAGTCTGCTGGTGCTCGGCGAGGCCATGATCCTGATCTGCGGCCGGATGGACCTGTCACTGGAGTCGACCATCGGGGTGGCCCCGGTGATCGCCATGTGGCTGGTCATGCCGAGCAGCGGCAGCGCCACGTACCACGGCATCGGGGTGCTGCCCGGGTGGATGTCGATACCGGCCTGTCTGGCGGTCGGTCTGCTGATCGGCGGCTTCAACGGCTTCATGATCCTCAAGCTGCGGGTCAACGGGTTCATCGCCACCCTCGGCATGCTCACCATGCTCCGCGGCCTCCAGGACGGCATCTCGCAGGGCAAGTCCATCGTCGAGGTGCCCGGATCCTTCTCCTACCTCGGCAAGGCGTCCTGGTTCGGGGCGCCCGCCGCGGTGTGGATCTGCCTGGTGCTCTTCGTCCTCGGCGGCCTCGCGCTCGGCTATCTGCGGCACGGCCGCGCGCTCTACGCCATCGGCGGCAACAGCGAGGCCGCCCGGGCGGCGGGCATCAGGGTCAACCGCATCACGTGGATCGTGCTGGCCGTCGGCAGCCTGCTCGCGGCCTTCGCGGGCGTCCTCTACGTCGGCCACTACGGCGCCGTCTCCTCCACCCAGGGCGACGGCTGGATCTTCCAGGTCTTCGCCGCCACCGTGATCGGCGGAGTCAGCCTCAACGGCGGCCGGGGCACGCTCTTCGGCGCCCTCACCGGTGTCGTGGCCCTCCAACTCGTGGTGAACGTGACCACGCTGGGCGGGGTGCCGCCGCTGTGGGACAAGTTCCTCTACGGTGCCATCATCATCGTCGCGCTGATCATCTCCCGCTTCGCCAGCGGCGAGAAGCAGGACTGAACACCCGGCGGCCCGCAGCCGGCGGGCCGTCACCTTCGGCGGCCCGCCCCCCGGCGGCCCGCCCCCCGGCGGCCCGCCCCCCGGCGGTCCGCTTACGGCGGCCCGTCACCCTCGGCGGTCCGCCGCCCGTACGCCCCTTGCCCTGTCCGACGAGCAACCAGGAGAGACACCTCACCATGCCCGTACCGGCACTGCCCCGGCTCGGCCTCGGCTGCGCGCCGCTGGCCAACCTCTACCAGGCCATCACCGACGAGGAGGCCGAGGCCACCGTGGCGGCCGCGTTCGACGCGGGCACCACGTATCTCGACACCGCGCCGCACTACGGCCTCGGCCGCTCGGAGGAGCGGCTGGGCCGGGCGCTGGCCGGCCGGGACCGTGCCTCGTACGTACTGTCCACCAAGGTCGGGCGCAGGCTGCGCGACCTCGAACCCGGCGAAGTCCCCGACGGCCAGGGCTTCACCGACACCCCCGACCGGGCCAGGGTCTGGGACTTCACCGCCGACGGCATCCGCGCCACGCTCGAAAGCTCACTGGAACGCCTCGGCGTGGACCATGTCGACATCGTGTACCTGCACGACGTCGAGGACCATCTGCGCGAGGTGTACGCGTCCGGCTTCCCCGCGCTCGCCGCGCTCCGCGACCAGGGGCTGGTCAAGGCCATCGGCTTCGGTATGAACTACAGCGGCGTCATGGCCCGGCTGGTCGCCGACCTCGATGTCGACGTGGTGCTGTGCGCGGGCCGCTGGACCCTGCTGGAACGCACGGCGTTCGACGACCTGCTGCCCGAGTGCGAGCGGCGCGGTACGCAGGTCGTCGTCGGCGGTGTCTACAACTCCGGGCTGCTGGCCGACCCCAAGCCCGGAGCGCACTACAACTACGTGGCCGCGCCCGAGGAGTTGCTGCGGCGTGCCCAGGACATGGCGGGCGTCTGCGCGGAGTTCGGGGTGCCGCTGCGGGCGGCCGCGCTGCGCTTCCCGTTCGCCCATCCCTCGGTGGTCTCGGCGGTGGTCGGCGCCGCGAGCCCGGCCGAAGTGCGGGACAACGCCGAGATGTTCGGGCACGACATCCCGGACGCCATGTGGCATGCGCTGGTCGAGCGCGGGCTGCTGGACGAGGACGTGCCGCTGCCGGTGGCGTCGGCCGGGGCCGGGCTGTCCGGCGAGCCGCTGTCCGAGGGCGGGGCCGGTCCCGTCGTGGGGGAGTGAGCGATGCGCATCGACGCCCATCACCATCTGTGGGATCTGGAACGGCGGCCGCAGCCCTGGCTCGTCGGCGACGCGCTCGACCCGATCGCCCGCACTTTCCGCTTCGCTGAGCTCGAACCCGACCTGGCCGCGCACGACATCCACGCGACCGTCGTCGTCCAGTCCAGCTCCTCCCTGGACGAGACGCGTGAACTGCTGGAGCTGGCGGAGCAGTCGGGCGGCCGGATCGCCGGAGTCGTCGGCTGGGCCGACCTCACCGACCCCGAACTGCCCGCCGTCCTCGCCTCGTTGGCGGCCACCGGCCCGC
The DNA here is from genome assembly GCF_036199905.1 of Streptomyces sp. NBC_00223. Taxonomy (NCBI): domain Bacteria; kingdom Bacillati; phylum Actinomycetota; class Actinomycetes; order Kitasatosporales; family Streptomycetaceae; genus Streptomyces; species Streptomyces sp. NBC_00223. The sequence continues at coordinate 6,933,503 of NZ_CP108109.1, forward strand.
TGGTGGGGATACGGCACCAAGTGCAGGACGAGGCCGACCCGTGGTGGCTGGGCCGCCCCGAAGTCCGGGCGGGGCTGCGGGCGTTGGCCGACGCGGGGCTGGTCTACGACCTTCTCGTCACCCCGCGCGAGCTGACCGCGGCGGTGGCGACCGTACAGGCGCTGCCCGAGCTGCGGTTCGTGCTCGACCACGGCGGGAAGCCGCCGGTCGCGGCGGGGGAGTGGGAGCCGTGGGCCGGGCAGATCGCCGCGCTGGCGGCGCTGCCGCACGTCAGCTGCAAGCTCTCCGGACTGATCACGGAAGCGGACTGGGAGGAGTGGCGTCCGCGGGACGTACTTCCGTACGCCCGGCATCTGCTGGACGTTTTCGGGCCCGAGCGGGTGCTGTTCGGTTCGGACTGGCCGGTGTGCACGCTCGCCGGGCGGTACGCGGATGTGTTCGCGCTGGCCGAGCAGGCGACGGGTTCGCTGGCGCGGGCCGAGCGGGATGGGGTGCTGGGGGGGAACGCGGTGCGGGTCTATCGACTCCGCGGTGCTTTGAGCTGAGGGGGCCGCCGGTCCTGCCCCCACCGGTCGGTGCCCGGACCACCGGCCGGTGGTGGGTTGCTCGCGCCCCTAAACTTGCCCGGGCGTGCCCCCAGCGCCCCCTGTCCGCCTGCACTGCCCCCATCGGTCGGTTTCCGGACCACCCGCTGGTGGTGGGTTGCTCGCGCAGTTCCTCGCGCCCCTTGTTTGGGCTCGTCGCCGTGGTCAGGGTGGCCCCAGCGCCCCTGGCCGACCGCCCTGCCCTCGGCGGTCGGTTTCCGGGCCACCGGCCGGTGGCCGGTTGCTCGTGCCTCTGGGCCGACCGCCCTGCCCTGCCCTGCCCTGCCCTGCCCTGCCCTGCCCTGCCCTGCCCTGCCCTGCCCTGCCCTGCCCTGCCGGAGGCTAGAGCGTGGAGCGGAGCCATTGTTCGACGCTGGCGATGTGGACCGTGGACCAGGAGCGGGCCGCCTCCGCGTCGCGGTCCCGCAGGGCGGCCAGGATCGCGCGATGCTCCTGGAGGGTGCGGCTGATCGCGTCCTCCTGGGTGAGGCCGCGCCAGACCCGGGCCCGGGTGGTCGGCCCGGAGAGGCCGTCGAGCAGCGAGCACAGCACGGAGTTGCCGGAAGCCTGCACGATGCCGCGGTGGAACTCCAGGTCGGAGGCAACCAGTTCCTCCACGGACGGCTGCGGCCCGAGCGCGTCCAGCTTGCCGAAGAGCACGTCGAGCTCTTCGAACGGTATCCGGAGCGCGGCCATCGCCGTCGCGGCCGGCTCCAGGATGCGGCGCACCGCGAGGAATTCCAGGACCGTGTCGTCCCGGTGGAAGTCCACGACGAAGCTGAGCGCTTCCAGCAGGAGTTGGGGGTCGAGGCTGGTGACGTACGTGCCGTCGCCCTGGCGGACGTCGAGGATACGGATCAGGGAGAGCGCGCGGACGGCCTCCCGCAGGGAGTTGCGGGACAGACCGAGCTCGGCCGCGAGCTCGCTCTCCTTGGGGAGACGGTCGCCGGGCCGCAGCGCTCCGGAGACGATCATCTCCTTGATCTTCTCAATGGCCTCGTCGGTGACCGCCATGAGCGGGCCCTCCCCTTTGGTCAGGTCTTGCGACGCCGCCAGACCTCCGATGTATCCCGTCCATTATGGTCCACCTTCCCCCCATCCCCCAAGCGCTCGCTTTCCGCGGCGCCGCGCAGGGAAGTGCTGCCCGCCAGGGGCTGTGCGCGGGTGTAGCGGGAGGGCGGCGAGCCGACCGCCGCCGCGAAGTCACGGGTCAGGTGCGCCTGGTCCGCGTAGCCGAGGTCCGCGGACAGCGCCGCCCAGTCCACGTCCGCCCCCTCGTCCGCCCGTGCGGCGGCCTCGTGCAGCCGCGCCCTGCGCAGCACCCACTTCGGCGACGCCCCCACGTACTGCGCGAAGAGCCGCTGCAACCGCCGTACCGGCAGATCCAGCTCGCGGGCCAGCTCGTCCACCCGGAAGAGCTGCGGGCTCGCCGTGATCCGTTCCACCAGCGCCGCGACCTCCGCCACCCGCGGGTCCGTACCGGCGGGCGGCAGCACACCGAGCAGGAAGCCGTCGGTGAGCGCGGCCATCTCCGTGAGGTCGTCCAGCGCCAGCACCCGTTGGCCCACCTCGGCGACCTCCGGGCTGAACAGCCCGGCCGCCGGCACCGCGCGGTCCGCCAGCTCGGCCACCGGCCCCCCGGCCGGCGGCCGGAAGGCGCCCGGCCGGAACTTCACCCCGAACGCCTGGCCTCTGCCGTGCAGCACCCGGGTGAACACCCCACGCTGCACCCCGTACACCAGCGGCTCCGGCGGCTCGAAGACGAGATGCACATTCGGGTGCGCGAGCACCTTCTGCTCGTGGTCCGGCCGCCCCCGCAGATCCCACCGCGGATTCCAGTAGAACTCGACGAAGGGCGCCAGCGCGGCCGCGGGCGGGTGCGTCCGCACCTCGAAGAGGCTTGCGGCGACCGCCGGACGCAGCACCCCCCGGCCCATTCCGTGCCCGGTCATACGCCTCACCCTAGCTGTCGCGTTTCTTCAAGACCGGCCGCGCCGGGCCGCCTAGCGTCGGAGCCATGAACTTCCAGCCGCAGATCGCCTCGGCCGCCCGCGAAGCCGCCCGGATCACCGCCGCCGTCACCCCCGGGCAGCTTTCCGGCCCGACCCCCTGTCCCGACTACGACACCCGCGCCCTGGCCAACCATCTCGTCGCGTACACCGGCATCGGCATGGAGCTGCGCGCCCGGCGCGAACCGCACCCCGACGACCTGGCCGGCCGCGATTTCACCGCCGACCCCGACTGGGCCGCCGAGTACGCCGCCCAGCTCGACCGCTCGGTCGCCGCGTGGGCGGACCCGGCCGCCTGGGAGGGGGAGATCGGCACGGGCGAGGGCGCGATGCCGGCCGACGCGACGGCCGGCATGCTCTTCCTCGAACTGACCCTGCACGCCTGGGACCTGGCCAGGGCCACCGGCCAGGACTACCGCGCCGACGAGGAGACGGCCGCGCTGCTGCTGACCGTCGTCCGGGAACAGGCCGAGATGTACCGCCGGTACCAGGGCTTCGGCGCGCCCGTCACCCCGCCCGAAGGGGCCCGCGACCTGGAACTCGCTGTCGCGCTGTCCGGCCGCGACCCATACTGGGGCGCATGATCCAGCACGAACTCATCGCCCGGGTCCGGGAGATGTGCCACGCCGACGTACAGCTGCGCGCGGCCCTGATGTACGGCTCGTTCGCGGCGGGGGAGGGCGACGCGCACAGCGACATCGAGTTCTGGCTCTTCTTCGACCCCGCCCGGCGGGCCGCCCTCGACCCGGCGGCCTGGTGCGCCGAGGTCGCGCCGACCGAGCTGGTGCTGCTCAACGAGTTCGGCACCCACGTGGCGCTCTTCCCCGGCCCGGTACGCGGCGAGTTCCACTTCGCCACCACCGCGGACATCGCCTCGGTCGCCGAGTGGCCCGCGCGCGGCGCCGCGGTCGGCGCGATGGTCGTGGTCGACTGCGACGGCCTGCTCACCCCGGTGCTCGAAAAGGTGCCCGAGCGGCCCGCGATCCCCGTGGACCCCGACGAGATCGCGGACCTGTGCGGCCGGTTCGCCAACTGGCTGGTGCTCGCCCTGCACGTCACCGCGCGCGGCGAGCGGCTGCGGGCCCAGGACGCGCTGTGGCACGCCGCCCGCCATGTGCTGTGGATGGCCCGCCTCGCCGAGAACAGCACCGGCCACTGGCTGACCCCGTCCCGGGCCGCGGAGGCCGAGCTGCCCGCCCGTACGGTCGAGGCGGTCGCCGAGGGCACGCCCGCCGCGCTCTGGCGCGAGGGCCGCGACCGCTGGCGGACCCTGCTGGCCAGGACCGGCCGCCCGGAGCCCGCCACGCTCTTCGCGGAGCTGGACGCGCTGACCGCGAAGAGCTGAGCGGTCGGGACGCCGTACAAAACCGCTCGGGCCCGGCGGCCCCCGCACCGCCGAGCCCGTACGGCGTCATCCCCTCAGCGCTCGTCCTCGACCCAGTCCATGGTCCGCTGCACGGCCTTGAGCCAGTACCTGTACTCCCGGTCCCGGACGGCCGCGTCCATCCGGGGGGTCCACTCGGCGTCCTTCTTCCAGTTGGCGCGCAGCGCGTCCGTGTCCGGCCAGAAGCCGACCGCGAGACCGGCCGCGTAGGCCGCGCCCAGACAGGTGGTCTCGGCGACCATCGGCCGCACCACGGGCACGTCCATCGCGTCGGCGAGGATCTGCATCAGCAGATTGTTCGCCGTCATGCCGCCGTCGACCTTGAGCGTGGTCAGCTCCACCCCGGCGTCCTTGGCCATCGCGTCGGCGATCTCCCGGGTCTGCCAGGCGGTGGCCTCCAGCACGGCGCGCGCGATGTGCCCCTTGGTGACGTAACTGGTCAGCCCGGCGATCACCCCGCGCGCGTCGTCGCGCCAGTAGGGCGCGAACAGACCGGAGAAGGCCGGTACGAAGTACGCGCCGCCGTTGTCCTCCACCGTCGAGGCCAGGTCCTCGATCTCGGCGGCCGTGCTGATCAGGCCCATCCGGTCGCGCATCCACTGCACCAGCGAACCGGTCACCGCGATCGAGCCCTCAAGGGCGTAGACCGGTGCGTCGTCGCCGATCCGGTAGCCGACGGTGGTGATCAGGCCGTTGTAGGAGTTGACGGGCTTGTGGCCGGTGTTCATCAGCAGGAAGGTGCCGGTGCCGTAGGTGGACTTGCCCTCGCCCTCGGCGAAACAGGTCTGCCCGAAGAGCGCGGCCTGCTGGTCGCCGAGCGCGGAGGCCACCGGGACGTCGTGCAGACCGCCGATGCTGGTCGTGCCGTACACCTCGGAGGACGAGCGGATCTCGGGCAGCACGGAGGCCGGGACGCCGATCGAGTCGAGGATCTTCTGCTCCCAGGCGAGGGTGCGCAGATTCATCAGCAGGGTGCGCGAGGCGTTGGTGACGTCGGTGACGTGCACCCCGCCGTCCACCCCGCCGGTGAGGTTCCAGATCACCCAGGAGTCCATGGTGCCGAAGAGGATGTCGCCGCGTTCGGCCCGCTCCCGCAGACCCTCGACGTTGTCCAGCAGCCAGCGGATCTTGGGCCCGGCGAAGTACGACGCGAGCGGCAGACCCGTCTCGCGCCGGAAGCGGTCCTTGCCGACGTTGCGGCCCAGCTCCCGGCAGAGCGCGTCGGTACGGGTGTCCTGCCATACCAGCGCGTGGTGCACCGGCTCACCGGTGTGCCGGTCCCACATCATGGTGGTCTCGCGCTGGTTGGTGATGCCGATCGCCTTGACGTCGGAGGGCGCGAAGCCCTCGACGTCCTGTGCGGCCTTGCGCAGGGCGCCCGCCACCACCTCCTGGACATTGGTCCAGATCTCGGTGGCGTCGTGCTCCACCCAGCCGGGCTTGGGGAAGAACTGCTCGTGCTCCTTCTGGTCCACCGCGACGATCCGGCCCTCGCGGTCGAAGACGATGCAGCGGCTCGACGTGGTGCCCTGGTCGATGGCGGCGATGTACGGGCCGGTGCCCTGGTGGCTCTGGTGGTCGATCACGGTGGATGTGCTCCTCGAAGGGGTCGGCGCCGGGTGGGTCGGGGGGTGGGAGCCGGCGCGGCTCAGGCGAAGGCCAGCTTGTACAGTCCGCCGGCTATGGCGGCCCCGGCCAGCGGGCCGACCACGGGAATCCACGAGTAGCTCCAGTCGGAGCCGCCCTTGTTCGGCAGCGGCAGGAGGCTGTGCACGATACGGGGGCCGAGATCACGGAACGGGTTGATCGCGTACCCGGTGGGCCCGCCGAGGGACAGACCGATGCCGACGACCAGGAGGGAGGTGAGCAGTATGCCCAGACCGTTGAGCGCCAGGCCGTCGGTCATGCCCTGGGTGAGGATGAACAGCACCAGTACGGCGGTGGCGATGGCCTCGGTGAGCAGGTTCTGCACGGGGTTGCGGATCTCCGGGCCGGTGGAGAAGACGCCGAGTACCGGGCCGCCGGGCAGTGACCCGTTCTCCGTGCTCGGGCCCGCCGGGTCGCCGCCGTGGCCGGCCAGCACCTCGGGGTCGGTCAGATGCGCGTGGAACTGGCCCAGGTAGACCAGCCAGACCAGTAAGGCACCGAGGACCGCGCCGACGAACTCGCCGATCAGGTAGTAGGGCATCGTGCTCCACTGACCGGTCTTTATCGCCACGCCGAGGGTGACGGCGGGGTTCAGCTCGCCACCGGAGTAGCCGTTGGCGATGTAGGCGCCGGCCATGACGCCGAGACCCCAGCCGAAGGAGATCGCGACCCAGCCGGCGCCCTTGGCCTTCGACTTCTTGAGGGTCACGGCTGCGCACACGCCGGCACCGAGCAGTATGAGGACCGCCGTGCCGAAGATCTCGCCGACGACGATATGGCCGTGGGACATGGAGACTCCCTTGTCTAGGTCTGTCCTAGGTCCATGAACGGCCGACAGCAATTCCGTCCGGTGTTCGACATTGTCGACCGCTGGACGAGAGTGTTCTCTCCTGGGGCGGATGAGGTCAAGAGAGGTGCGGTCGAAGGCCCCGGCGTGGCGGAAATCCACCGGTACGCGGCCGGACCCGAGGGGATCGGGCGACTCTGCGCCGAAAGGGTGAGACACGGGACCGGCGGCCGGACACGTACGGTCACGGCCCGGACGGGCCGCGAGAGCCGGAAGGCGTCCTCAGAAGCGCCCGGCGCCCAGGTCGCGCGAGACCGCACGCGCGCAGTCCCGTACGGCCGCGACCAGCCACGCCTTGACGCCCTCGGGGTCGCACATCCGCTCCACCGCGCCGGTGATGCCCACCGCGCCCACGGGTATCCGGCGCCGGTCGTAGACGGGCGCGGCGATCGAGGCCACGCCCTCCCAGGTCTCCTCCAGGTCGGCGGCCCAGCCCCGGGCCCGGGTCAGCGCCAGCGCGGTCTCGAAGTCCGCCGGCCCGGTGACCGTCCGCGCGGTCAGCGCGGCCCGCTCGCCCTCGACGGCCTCGTCGTGCGCCGCCCTGTCGAAGGCCGAAAGCACCTTGCCCAGCGCGGTGCTGTGCAGCGGCTGCATGGCCCCCACCTCCAGCACCTGGCGGCTGTCGTCGGGGCGGAAGACGTGGTGCACGATCAGCACGCCGCGATGATGGAGTACGCCCAGATACGCCGCCTCGCCGCTGGACCTGGCCAGGTCGTCGGTCCACACCAGGGCGCGGGCCCGCAGCTCGTGCACGTCCAGATAGCTGTTGCCCAGGCGCAGCAGCTCGGCGCCCAGCTGGTACTTGCCGCCGGGCTCCTGCTCGACCAGGCCCTCCTGCTGGAGGGTGCGCAGGAGGCCGTGCGCGGTGCCCTTGGCCAGGCCCAGCGAGGTGGCGACGTCCGACAGGCCCAGACGCCGGTCGTCGCCCGCCAGCAGCCGCAGGATCGCCGCCGCGCGTTCCAGCGACTGGATGGAACCTGGCATCGCACGCTCTCCAAGGAAGGACGGCAGGACGGCGTTCGCCCCACCCCGGTCGACAATGTCGACCTCCATCATCGCAGAGTCGAGTGTGTCATCACCCGTCCGGCCCTTGGAACGGGCATCCGGCCCTCGGGATGGCGACGGGGTCGAACGGCTACTCTGGCCTGGTGCGCTGTCCTTCCGTGGTGAGGAAACAGTCTCTTTGCGGGAGGAAGGGCGCATAGCCGACAGCCGTCGCATCCCAGGGAGCAGTCTCATGGCCTTGCCGTCCCCGTCGTCCCCCGCCTCCGTGGCCGCCGCGAGCAACGCCCGCGCCGCCGCCCTCCGCGAGGCTCTTGCCTCCCGCGTCGTGGTCGCCGACGGCGCCATGGGCACCATGCTCCAGGCGCAGGACCCGACCCTGGACGACTTCCAGCAGCTCGAAGGCTGCAACGAGATCCTCAACCTCACCCGCCCCGACATCGTGCGCTCGGTCCACGAGGCGTACTTCGCGGTGGGCGTGGACTGCGTGGAGACCAACACCTTCGGCGCCAACCACGCCGCGCTCGGCGAGTACGACATCCCCGAGCAGATCCACGAGCTGTCCGAGGCCGGCGCCCGGCTGGCCCGCGAGGTCGCCGACGACTTCGCCACCGACGGCCGCCCGCGCTGGGTGCTCGGCTCGATCGGCCCCGGCACCAAGCTGCCCACCCTGGGCCACGCCCCGTACGCCCTGCTCCGCGACGGTTACCAGGCCAACGCGGCCGGGCTGATCGCCGGTGGCGCCGACGCGCTGCTGGTGGAGACCACCCAGGACCTGCTCCAGACCAAGGCCGCCCTGATCGGCGCCCGGCGCGCGATGACCGCGGCCGGCGCCGACCTGCCGCTGATCTGCAGCGTGACCGTCGAGACCACCGGCACCATGCTGCTCGGCTCCGAGATCGGCGCCGCGCTCACCGCGCTCGAACCGCTCGGCATCGACATGATCGGCCTGAACTGCGCGACCGGCCCCGCCGAGATGAGCGAGCACCTGCGCTACCTGGCCCGGCACTCGCGCATCCCGCTGTCCTGCATGCCCAACGCGGGACTGCCGGTGCTCGGCAAGGACGGCGCCCACTACCCGCTGACCCCCGAGCAGCTCGCCGACGCCCATGAGGTGTTCGCCCGCGACTACGGCCTGTCGCTGATCGGCGGCTGCTGCGGCACCACGCCCGAGCACCTGCGGCAACTGGTCGAGCGGGTCGGCGGCCAGGACCTCACCCCCCGCACCTGGCGCCCCGAGCCCGGCGCCGCCTCGCTCTACCAGACCGTGCCCTTCCGGCAGGACTCCTCCTATCTGGCGATCGGCGAGCGCACCAACGCCAACGGCTCCCGCAAGTTCCGCGAGGCGATGCTCGACGCCCGCTGGGAGGACTGCGTGGAGATGGCCCGCGACCAGATCCGCGAGGGCGCCCACCTGCTCGACCTGTGCGTGGACTACGTCGGCCGGGACGGCGTCGCCGACATGGCCGAACTCGCGGGCCGCTTCGCGACCGCCTCCACCCTGCCCATCGTGCTGGACTCCACCGAGGTGCCGGTGCTGCGCGCCGGACTGGAGAAGCTCGGCGGCCGCGCGGTGCTCAACTCCGTCAACTACGAGGACGGCGACGGCCCCGAGTCCCGCTTCGCCCTGGTCACCCAGCTCGCCGTCGAACACGGCGCGGCCCTGATCGCGCTGACCATCGACGAGGAGGGGCAGGCCCGTACCAGCGAGAAGAAGGTCGAGATCGCCCAGCGGCTGATCGCCGACCTCACGGGCAACTGGGGCATCCAGGAGTCCGACATCCTCATCGACTGCCTGACCTTCACCATCTGCACCGGCCAGGAGGAGTCCAGGGGCGACGGCGTCTCCACCATCGAGGCGATCCGCGAACTCAAGCGCCGCCACCCCGATGTGCAGACCACCCTCGGCCTGTCCAACATCTCCTTCGGCCTCAACCCCGCCGCCCGGGTCGTGCTCAACTCGGTCTTCCTGGACGAGTGCGTGAAGGCCGGACTCGACTCCGCCATCGTGCACGCCTCCAAGATCCTGCCGATCGCCCGCATCCCCGAGGAGCAGCGGCAGATCGCCTACGACCTGGTCTACGACAACCGCCGGGAGGGCTACGACCCGCTCCAGCGGCTGATGGAGGTCTTCGAGGGCGTCGACAGCAAGTCGGTCAAGGCGGGCAAGGCCGAGGAGCTGATGGCCCTCCCGCTGGACGAACGCCTCCAGCGCCGCATCATCGACGGCGAGAAGAACGGCCTGACCGCCGACCTCGACGAGGCACTGGCCGAGCGCCCGGCGCTGGCCATCGTCAACGACACGCTGCTGGCCGGGATGAAGGTCGTCGGCGAGCTGTTCGGCTCGGGCCAGATGCAACTGCCGTTCGTGCTCCAGTCCGCCGAGGTGATGAAGACCGCGGTGGCCTACTTGGAGCCGCACATGGAGAAGAGCGACGCCGAAGGAAAGGGCACGATCGTGCTCGCCACCGTCCGCGGCGACGTGCACGACATCGGCAAGAACCTGGTCGACATCATCCTGTCCAACAACGGCTACAACGTCGTCAACCTCGGTATCAAGCAGCCGGTTTCGGCGATCCTGGACGCCGCGCAGGAGCACGCGGCCGATGTCATCGGCATGTCGGGACTGCTGGTGAAGTCCACGGTGATCATGAAGGAGAACCTGGAGGAGCTCAACCAGCGCGGCCTGTCCACCGACTACCCGGTGATCCTCGGCGGCGCCGCGCTGACCCGCGCCTACGTCGAGCAGGATCTGCACGAGATCTACCAGGGCGAGGTGCGCTATGCCCGGGACGCCTTCGAGGGCCTGCGGCTGATGGACGCCCTCATCGGCGTCAAGCGCGGAGTGCCCGGCGCCGCACTGCCCGAGCTCAAGGCCCGCCGGGTGGCCAAGCGCGACCTCCCGGAGGAGGAGCCCGAGGTCAACCTCGGCCAGATCCGCTCCGACGTCGCCGTGGACAACCCGGTGCCGACCCCGCCGTTCTGGGGCAGCCGGATCGTCAAGGGCATCCAGCTCGCCGACTACTCCTCCTGGCTGGACGAGGGCGCGCTGTTCAAGGGCCAGTGGGGTCTGAAGCAGGCGAAGGCCGGCGGGCCCACGTACGAGGAACTGGTCGAGTCCGAGGGCCGGCCGCGGCTGCGCGGGCTGCTCACCAAGCTCCAGTCCGAGGGCCTGCTGGAGGCCGCCGTCACCTACGGCTACTTCCCCTGCGTCTCCAAGGGCGACGACCTGATCGTGCTGAGCGAGGACGGCACCGAGCGCACCCGCTTCACCTTCCCCCGGCAGCGGCGCGGACGGCGGCTGTGCCTGGCCGACTTCTTCCGGCCCGAGGAGTCCGGCGAGACCGATGTGGTCGGCTTCCAGATCGTCACCGTCGGCTCGCGGATCGGTGAGCAGACCGCGGAGCTCTTCGCCGCCAACGCCTACCGCGAGTACATGGAGCTGCACGGGCTGTCGGTCCAGCTCGCCGAGGCGCTCGCCGAGTACTGGCACGCCCGGGTCCGCTCCGAGCTGGGCTTCCACGGTGAGGACCCCGAGCAGGTCGAGGACATGTTCGCGCTGAAGTACCGCGGCGCCCGCTTCTCGCTCGGCTACGGTGCCTGCCCCGACCTGGAGGACCGGGCCAAGATCGCCGACCTGCTGGAGCCCGAGCGGATCGGTGTCCACCTCTCCGAGGAGTTCCAGCTGCACCCGGAGCAGTCCACGGACGCGATCGTCATCCACCACCCGGAGGCGAAGTACTTCAACGCCCGCTGAGCGGGTCCGGGGCCCGGCACCGGGCCCCGGCACTGAACACGTACTGAACGGCCGCTGGGCGGTCACTGAACGCCGCCGGGCGCCCCTCCGCCGCCAGGACTCCGCCCGGCCGCGCGCGGGGCCGTAAGGGGGCGTTCAGCGGCCGTTCGGGTGCCCGCCCGGCGTGCGTAGGGCGCCGCGCACCGGGCCGCCGTACAATGGACGGTCCGGCGAAGGCCGGTCGCCGACCCCCGAGCGGGGCCCGGCGGCCGGCCTTCGTGCCCCCCGGAAACGGGCGCGCCCGCACCGCGAGCTGCCGGGAGACGGACCGAACCGAGGAGTGGCGCGTATGACCAGCAGCATCCCCGTCGCCGACGCCCGTACGGACCGGCGCCCCGCGCCGCACGCGGTGCTGCTGGACCTGGACGGCACCCTGGTGGACACCGAAGGGCTGTGGTGGGCGGCGGAGTCCGAGGTTTTCGCGGACCTCGGGCATGTGCTGGACGAGTCGCACCGGGCGGTGGTGGTCGGCGGGCCGATGACCCGCAGCGTCGGGCATCTGATCACCGCGACCGGCACCACCGCCACCCTCGCCGAGCTGACGACGCTGATCAACGCCCGCTTCGAGGAGCTGATCGTGCGCGGTGCGCCGCTGATGCCGGGCGCCCGCCGGCTGCTGACCGAGCTGTCCGCGCACGGCATCCCCACCGCGCTGGTCTCCGCCTCCCACCGGCGCACCATCGACGTGATGCTGCGTTCGCTCGGCAGCCGGCACTTCGCCTTCACGCTGGCCGGGGACGAGATCGCCCGCACCAAGCCGCACCCGGACCCGTATCTGACCGCCGCGGCCCGGCTCGGCGCCCACCCCGCGGCCTGTGTGGTCGTCGAGGACACCCTCACCGGGGTGGCCTCCGCCGAGGCGGCCGGCTGCCATGTCGTCGCGGTGCCCTCGGTGGTCCCGATCGACCCCGCACCCGGGCGTACGGTCGTCCGCTCGCTCGAAGAGCTGAGCATTCCCTTTCTGCGCTCTTTGAACACACGTATTCACTGAGCGTGCCCGCCCGGCGAATCCCGTCCGCCACAGCACGCAACTTTGGTATCCCGTTGGTGCTGATCACACCCAATCTCGGTATCGTCGCCGAAGCGTGCCCGCGGGATGTGCTGGAATACCTGCGGTGAACCACGCGATGAGGCATCGGCAGCCGAACGCGTCAGTCCTTCCCGGCCATCGCCACGCCCTCCATCGAAACGGGGGCGAGGGCAGCTTGTTCGGCTGCGCGGGTGCGCCACCAGCATCACGGGAACGCGGGCCGGCACAGGTACATGAGCAGTAGCAAGAGGAGAACGACGACGATGAACCGCAAGCTTCTGGTGCTGCCCGCCCTGCTGGGCGTACTGACGCCCGTGATCACCGGGTGCGGCAGCGCCGGCGGAGGGAGCGGCGACAGTGGCAAGCCCATCGTCGTCGGCACAACCGACAGCATCGAGCTCACCAAGGACAGTCCGGCGCCGCTCGACCCTGCCACCTCGTACGACAGCGCCACCTGGAACATCTTCTACAACACCTTCCAGATGCTGCTCACCTACCCGCGCGGCAGCACCACGCCGACCCCGGACGCGGCCAAGGAGTGCCACTACACGGACACCACCGGGCTGACCTATCAGTGCACGATGCACGACGGCCTGAAGTTCTCCAACGGCCACGCGCTCACCTCGGAGGACGTGAAGTTCTCGCTCGACCGGATGCGGGACATGAACTGGCCGACCGGCCCGGCCTCGCTCATATCCGACATCAAGACCATTGACGCCCCCGACGACACGACGGTGGTATTCCACCTCAAGACGCCGGACGCCACTTTCCCGGCCAAGCTCGCCACCCCGGCCGCCGCGATCGTCGACAGCCAGGTCTACGACCCGAAGAAGCCGTACAACGGTTTCAAGCTCGTCGGCTCCGGCCCGTACACGCTGGACTCCTTCACCCAGGGCAAGGAAGCCGTTCTCTCGAAGAACTCGCACTACGAGGGCGTCCTCAAGCTCCACAACAGCAAGATCGACCTCAAGCTGTTCGACGACTCCAACAAGATGGAGGCCGCGCTCAAGGCCGGCACCATCGACGTGATGACCCGGACCATGGCGCCGACGCAGATCAGCAAGCTGCTCGACTCCAACGACCCGGACATCAAGCTCACCGAGGCGCCCGGCGGCGAGACCCGCTATCTGTTCCTCAACACCTCGGCGCCCGCGCTGAAGGAGAAGGCCGTACGGCAGGCCATGGCGCAGATCATCGACCGTCAGGCGATCACCCGCGACGTCTATCTGCGTACCACCGAGCCGCTGTACTCCATCGTCCCGCAGGGCATCACCTCGCACGTCAACTCGTTCTTCAACGTCTACGGCAACCCGAGCCTGACCAACGCGAAGAAGACCCTGACGAACGCCGGGATCACCGAGAAGGTGCCGCTGACCATCAACTTCCGCCGGGACAACGGCGGCACGATGAACGAGCCCGAGGCCGAGGAGATCAAGCGGCAGCTCGACGCGAGCGGGCTGTTCGACGTCACCATCCAGGCCGAGCAGTGGAACGCCTTCCTCAAGGCCGCCTCGGAGCGCAAGTACCAGATCTTCGCGATCAGCTGGCTGCCGGACTTCCCCGACCCGGACAACTACATCGGGCCGTTCTTCGACAAGGACAACTTCCTGAACCTGCCGTACCGGAGCAAGGAGATCCAGGACACGATCCTGCCGGACACCCGCAAGCAGGCCCAGCGCAGCACGGCCAGCGACGCGTTCGGGGACGCGCAGAAGATCATCGCCGATGACGTGCCGATGCTCCCGCTGTGGCAGGGCAAGCAGTACATCGCCGCCCGCAGCGGCATCACCGGTGTCGAGTGGGCGCTCAACTCCTCGACCACCACGCAGTTCTGGGAGCTGGGCCGCGGCGTCTCGGGCTGATCACGGACATCACGCACGAGGAGAACGTCGAGGATGAACCGCAAGCTGCTCGTCGGCCCCGCCGTCATCGGCCTGGCGATACCGCTGCTGGCCGGATGCGGGACCGGCGGTGGGGGCGACGGTAAGGCCCTGGTGGTGGGCACGACCGACTCGTTCCGGCTGTCGAAGGAGAACCCGGCGCCGCTCGACCCGGCGACGTCGTACGACATCGGCGGCTGGAACATCCTCGGCAACACCTACCAGACGCTGCTGCGGCTGCCGCGCTCCGGCACCGAGCCCGTGCCGGAGGCCGCCGAGGAGTGCCACTTCACGGACAAGCTCGGTGAGCAGTACCGCTGCACGCTGCGCGACGGCCTGACGTTCTCCAACGGCCACCGGATCACCTCGCGGGACGTGAAGTTCTCCATCGACCGCCAGCTGGCGATCAACGACCCGAACGGTCCGGCGAGTCTGCTCGCCAACGTCACGGTGGAGACGCCCGATCCGGCCACGGTCGTCTTCCACCTCGCCGACCCCGACGCGACCTTCCCGTTCAAGCTGGCCACCCCCGCGGCGTCCATCGTGGACAGCCAGGAGTACGCCGCGAGGAAGGTCCACCCCGGCTACAGCATCGTCGGCTCGGGCCCGTACAAGCTCACCTCCTTCACGGAGGGACAGAGCGCGACCTTCGAGAAGAACCCCCGGTACAAGGGCTCGATCACGCTTCACAACAGCAGGATCACGCTGAAGTTCTTCACCGGCTCCGCGCAGATGGAGAAGGCGCTCAAGGCCGGCACCATCGACGTGATGAACCGGACGCTGACTCCCGCGCAGGTCACCGATCTGAACGACGGCACCGCCCCGGACATCAAGCTGACCCAGGCGCCCGGCACCGAGATCCGCTATCTGGTCTTCAACACCGCCGACCCGACCGCCGGCCAGAAGGCGGTACGGCAGGCCGCCGCGTCCCTGGTCGACCGGGCGGCGGTCACCCGGGACGTCTACCAGCGGACCGCGACACCGCTGTACTCGATCGTGCCGCAGGGCATCACCGGTCACACCAACCCGTTCTTCGACCTCTACGGCGACCAGCCGGACCGGGCCAAGGCGCGGGCGTATCTGGCCGCCGCGCACATCCCCACCCCGGTGCCGCTGACCCTGTCGTACACCACCCACCACTACGGCGAGGCGACCGCCGACGAGTTCGCCGCGCTCAAGCGGCAGTTGGAGGACGGCGGGCTGTTCAAGGTGACCCTCCAGGGCGTCGACGACTGGGACGCGTACAAGGCCGCCTACCGGGCCCGGTCCTACCAGGCGTTCGGCATGGGGTGGTTCCCGGACTTCCCCGACCCGGACAACTACATCGCGCCCTTCTTCGGCAAGGACAACTTCCTCGACCTCGCCTGGACCAGCCCGCTGATCCGCGACCAGGTCATCAGGAACACCCGGCAGAAGACCGAACGCAGCGGGACCGTCGGCGACTTCGCGCTCGCGCAGAAGGCCGTCGCCCAGGACGTGCCGATCCTGCCGCTGTGGCAGGGCAAGCAGTATCTGGCGGCGCGATCCGACATCACCGGCACCGAGTGGGCGCTCAACTCCTCGTCCACCACGCAGTTCTGGGAGCTGGGCCGCAGCGGCTCCTGACCCCGCCGCCCGGCGCGCTCAGCCCGCGCCGGGCCGCACCAGACCGCTCTCGTACGCGTACACCGCCGCCTGCACCCGGTCCCGCAGCGCCAGCTTGGTCAGCACATGGCCGACGTGCGTCTTGACGGTGGTCTCGCTGACGAACAGCTCGGCGGCGATCTCCGCGTTCGACAGGCCGCGGGCCACCAGGCGCAGCACCTCGACCTCGCGCTCGGTCAGGGTGTGCAGCGGCTGCGGCACCGACTCGTCGCCCGACGGCAGCCGGCCCGCGTACTTGTCGAGCAGCCGCCGGGTGATGCTCGGCGCGAGCATCGCCTCGCCGGCCGCGACCACCCGGATCGCCTGCACCAGCTCGGCGGCCGGCGCGTCCTTGAGCAGAAAGCCGCTGGCCCCGGCCCGCAGCGCCTCCACCACGTACTCGTCGAGGTCGAAGGTGGTCAGCACCAGCACCTTGGCCGGGCCCGAGCGGTCAGGACCGGTGATCTGCCGGGTGGCCTCCACCCCGTCCATCCGGGGCATCCGGATGTCCATCAGGACCACATCGGGCTGAAGCGCCCGCACCTGGTCCAGCGCCTGCTGACCGTCCCCGGCCTCACCGACCACGGCGAGATCGGGCTCGGCCTCCAGGATCATCC
Organism: Streptomyces sp. NBC_00223; assembly: GCF_036199905.1. Lineage (NCBI taxonomy): Bacteria > Bacillati > Actinomycetota > Actinomycetes > Kitasatosporales > Streptomycetaceae > Streptomyces > Streptomyces sp. NBC_00223. Next base: position 6,949,922 of record NZ_CP108109.1, read on the forward strand.
GGAAGCCGGTACGCAACAGGGGCTGGTCGTCCACCAGCAGAACGCGGATCGCCACGGACACTCCTTCGCCAGACCGGTCCACTTCGCTAGACCGGTCCATTCTCGCCCACGGCCGGCCCGGGGCCCCCGGTGAGCGTCAGCGGGTACGGCGGGGGAGTCCCGCCGAATTCGGGACAGACGGCCTGATGATCACACCATCCGCACAGCGGGCTGCGGCGCGGCCGCCAGTCGCCGCTGTCCGTCGCCGCCCTGATGGCCTCCCAGAGCGCGAGCAGCTTGCGCTCGGTGGCCCGCAGATCGGACTCCGACGGATCGTAGGTCAGCACATCGCCGCTGCCGAGGTACACCAGCTGGAGGCGGCGCGGCACCACACCGCGCAGCCGCCACAGCACCAGGGCGTAGAACTTCATCTGGAACAGCGGCTCCTCCGCGTACTGCGGGCGCGGCGCCTTGCCGGTCTTGTAGTCCACCACCCGCAGATCGCCGGTGGCCGGCGCGACATCCAGCCGGTCCACGTACCCGCGCAGCGTCAGCCCCGACTCCAGCACCGTCTCCACGTACAGCTCGCGCTCGGCCGGCTCCAGACGGGTCGGGTCCTCCAGGGTGAACCAGCGCTCCACCAACTGCTCGGCGCTCTCCAGCCAGGCGGTCAGCGCCGCCGCGTCGGCCGCGCCCTCCGCCGCCGCGAAGAGCCCGGCCAGCTCCGGCCGGGCCGCGCGCAGCCGCTCCCACTCCCCGGCGACCATCGACCGGGCCCGCTCCGCGGTCCGGTCCGCCGCGGGCGCGTCGAACAGCCGCTCAAGCACGGCGTGCACCACCGTCCCCCGGGTGGCCGCCTCGCTCGGCTTCTCCGGCAGCCGGTCGATCACCCGCAGCCGGTACAGCAGCGGGCAGCGCATGAAGTCGGCGGCGCGCGACGGCGACAGCGACGACGGCGGACGCGGCGGAACGCGCTCGGACGGTCCGCCCTCGGACGAGGCGCGGCCGGGCGGAATGCTCTCGGTGGGGGTCCCCATGGCACCCGACCCTATGGCCTGACACCGACATCGCCTTCGTCAGTGTCCCTGTGTGCCCGGTCCGACAGGGCAATAGCATGGCCGGGAAGCCCTTCGTGCCGCATGATCGGTACGAGGGTTTGTTTCAGAACGAGGGGAACCAGTGAGCGAGAGCGGTCGGCCGCCGTCCCAGAACAACCGCACCCCAGGCCACGACGGCGACGGCGGTTCCGACAAGGGTTCCGACAAGCGGGGAAAGGGCCACGGGCCGGGCGGCGGCATCCTCATGGGCCGCTTCTACGGGGTGCCCATCTATGTCGCCCCCAGCTGGTTCCTGGTCGCCGCGCTGATCACCTGGGTCTTCGGCAGCCAGCTCGACACCGTGCTGCCGGAGCTGGGCCGGCTCCGCTATCTGGTCTCGCTGTTCTTCGCGGTGGCCTTCTACGCCTCCGTGCTCATCCACGAACTGGCCCACACCGTCGCCGCGCTGCGCTTCAAACTGCCGGTGCGCCGCATCCAGCTCCAGTTCTTCGGCGGTGTCTCGGAGATCGAGAAGGACTCCGACACCCCGGGCCGGGAGTTCGTGCTGGCCTTCGTCGGGCCGCTGCTCTCCCTGGTGCTGGCGGGCGTCTTCTTCGGCGGGATGCAGCTGGTCAGGGCGGGCACGGTGCCCGGTGTGCTGCTGGCCGGGCTCATGGTCAGCAATCTGATCGTGGCGATCTTCAACTTCCTGCCCGGTCTGCCGCTGGACGGCGGCCGGATGCTGCGGGCCGTGGTCTGGAAGATCAGCGGCAAGCCCATGACCGGCACCGTCGCCGCCGCCTGGGTCGGCCGCGCGCTGGCCCTCGCCGTCCTGATCGGGCTGCCGCTGCTGTCGTACTACGGCGGGCTCAGCCGGCGCGGCACCAGCGGCGCCGACTCGCTCACTGACGCGCTGCTCGCCGCGATCCTGGCCGCCATCATCTGGACCGGCGCCGGGAACAGTCTGCGGATGGCCCGGCTGCGCGAACACCTGCCGGGGCTGCGGGCCCGTACGCTGACCCGCCGCGCGGTCCCGGTGGCCTCCGACACGCCGCTGTCGGAGGCGCTGCGCCGGGCGCACGACGCCGGGGCCCGCGCCCTGGTCGTGGTCAACGGGCAGGGCGCGCCCACCGCGCTGGTCCGTGAGTCGGCGATCGTGAACATCCCCGAACACCGCCGCCCCTGGGTCGCGGTGAGCGGTCTGGCCCAGGACCTCACTCCCGGTATGCGGGTATCGGCGGAGCTGGCAGGCGAGGAACTGCTCGACACCCTGCGGGCCACCCCCGCGACCGAGTACCTGGTCGTCGAGCCCACCGGCGAGATCTACGGCGTGCTGGCCACCGCCGACGTGGAGCGCGCCTTCATGGCGGCGATGTCCCGGCAGGACTGATTCCTTATGGCTCGGTTCGCCGCCGGGCGCTTGGATCCGCTGTGGGGGCACCCCCGGACGGAGTCTGGGGGAGGTCGATCATGCTCGATCCCCTCGTTCCTCGGGGACCTCCGCGTGTTCTCCTTTTCGACAGCGGCGCGCCCTTTGGCTCACTCGCCGGTGGGCGCCGTCAGGGCGGCCTGATTCAGCCGGTAGGCTGATCCCATGTCCGAACCGACTGGTGCCGCCCGCCGTCGCGGGCCCTTCAAAGTCGGGGACCAGGTCCAGCTCACCGATCCCAAGGGACGCCACTACACCTTCACGCTCGAAGCCGGGAAGCAGTTCCACACCCACAAGGGTGCCTTCCCGCACGACGAGCTGATCGGTGCTCCCGAGGGCAGTGTTGTCCGTACCACGGGAAACGTCGCCTACCTCGCGCTGCGCCCCCTGCTCCCCGACTACGTCCTGTCCATGCCCCGCGGCGCCGCCGTGGTCTACCCCAAGGACGCGGGGCAGATCCTGGCCATGGCCGACATCTTCCCCGGCGCCCGCGTCGTCGAGGCCGGGGTCGGATCGGGGTCCCTGAGCAGCTTCCTGCTGCGGGCCATCGGCGACCAGGGCATGCTGCACAGCTACGAGCGCCGGGCCGACTTCGCCGAGATCGCCACCCAGAACGTCGAGCGCTACTTCGGCGGACCGCACCCCGCCTGGCAGCTCACCGTCGGCGACCTCCAGGACAACCTCGCGGACACCGACGTCGACCGGGTGATCCTGGACATGCTCGCGCCCTGGGAGTGCCTGGAGGCCGTCACCAAGGCGCTGGTCCCCGGCGGCATCCTGTGCGCGTACGTGGCCACCACGACGCAGCTGGCCCGTACCGTCGAGGCCATCAGGGAGCACGGCACCTTCAACGAGCCGGCCGCCTGGGAGACCATGGTCCGCACCTGGCACGTCGAGGGCCTGGCCGTACGGCCCGACCACCGGATGATCGGCCACACCGGCTTCCTGCTCACCGCCCGCCGGCTGGCCGACGGCGTCGAGCCGCCGCTGCGCCGCCGCCGTCCCGCCAAGGGCGCCTACGGCGAGGACTACACCGGACCCGGCAGCGGCAGCGGGGGCGCCCCCGCCGAGGGGTAGTTCCGGCCAACTTCACCACGCCGCCGCCGGTTTGTCCGTTACGGACACCGGCGGCGGCGTTCGCACACCCCCGTACCACCGGCCCCACGGGCCCCGGCGGCGGCAGGGCGGCCCCGGCGTTCCCGCTGGTTGTGACGTATGGCACCATGCTGGCCACCCCCGCCGTTCGACCCCAGGAGACAGGCGAGTGCAGCCGTCCGCAGGCCCGGCCCTTCCGCACACCACCGCCCGTGCCGTGCACTGGATCACCACCGCCGCCGTGCTCGGCGCCGTGGTGGCCGCCGGAGCCCTCGTCCAGCCCGCGGACGCCTCGTCCGCCGCCGCCCCCCGGCCCACCGGCGGGCCGGTCGCGGCGCCCGACCCGGCGGCCGCCGACTACTCGCTGGACTGCCCGCCGGGCGTCGTGACCGACGTGGTCGCCAAGGTCTCGGCCGACCTGGACGGCGACGGGCGCCCCGAGACCGCCGCCGTGGTGCGCTGCCACTCCGACGCGGGCACCGAGCCCAGCGGTGTCTACGTACTGGCCGCGCCCGCCACCGCCGGGGGCGCGCCGCGGATCGTGGAGACCCTGGTCAGGCCCGAGGACGAGCGCGAGATCACCGACTTCCGGCTCGACGGCCGGACCGTACGGGCCACCGTCCTGGGCTACTCGGACGCGAACGTGCCGCGCTGCTGCCCCGACCTCAAGCGCGCCTACGGCTGGGAGTGGCGCGACGGCCGGTACGTGGCGCTGCCCGGCCCGCTCGCCAACAGCATCTGACAGCTCGCGCGGAGGCCCGGCGGGCCCGGCCGGACCGGGCGGTTGCCCGGCGGGGCCCGGCCGGACCGGCGGATCAGTCCGCGTCGGGCCCGTAGACCTCGACCCGGTCCGAGGCCCGCCGGACGTGGATGCAGTCGCCGGGACACTCCTTGGCCGAATCCACCACGTCCCGCAGCAGCTCCAGCGGTACGGGTACGGTGGCCCCGGGTGTCTGCAGCAGCTCGGCCTCCTCGCCCTCGGGCGCCGGCTCCTTCACATACGCCAGCCCGTCGATGTCCAGCTCGAACACCTCGGGCGCGTACTGCACGCAGATCCCGTCGCCCGTGCACAGATCCTGGTCGATCCACACCTCAAGCGCCTCGACGGTGACCGCGCTGTCGTCGCTCACGGAAACTCTCGCCTGCCGTTCATCGTTCGGGAAGCATCAGGATGCATCGGGGAAAGCACCGGGAAGCAACAGCCCCTCGGGGCTGTTGACCGAATCGACGATACAACCGGCGGCTTCACGATGGAGATCGGCGGGTATCTCAGTGGCGGAGGGACGTACGCAAGGGTGAAGATCGGACACACCGCGATCGTCTTTGTGATCTAGGGGTTTCAACCCCCACTGACCCAGGTAGGGTCTGGAAACGTCCAGCTCCCCTTGGAGGAGGTGAGGACCGTGGCGGCCCACGACGACGACATCAACCGTGGCGGCCGACCCGCTCGTGGATCGGAAGATCCCATGAGCCAGGTCGCCTTTCTTGAGCAGGAGATCGCCGTCCTGCGACGCAAGCTCGCCGACTCTCCGCGGCACACGAGGATTCTCGAGGAGCGGATCGTCGAGCTGCAGACCAATCTGGCGGGCGTGTCCGCACAGAACGAAAGGCTGGCGAACACCCTTCGCGAGGCCCGCGACCAGATCGTGGCCCTCAAGGAGGAGGTCGACCGGCTCGCGCAGCCGCCCGCCGGTTTCGGCGTGTTCCTGCAGGCGAACGACGACGGCACGGCGGACATCTTCACCGGTGGGCGCAAGCTCAGGGTGAACGTCAGCCCGGCCGTCGAGCTGGACGTGATCCGGCGCGGCCAGGAGCTGATGCTCAACGAGGCGCTCAACGTGGTCGAGGCCATGGAGTTCGAGCTCGTCGGCGACATCGTCACCCTCAAGGAGATCCTTGAGGACGGCGAGCGCGCCCTGGTCATCGGCCACACCGACGAGGAGCGGGTGGTCCGACTGGCCGAACCGCTGCTCGACGGCTCGCTGCGCACCGGTGACGCCCTGCTGCTCGAACCGCGCTCCGGATACGTGTACGAGCGCATCCCCAAGAGCGAGGTCGAGGAACTCGTTCTCGAAGAAGTCCCCGACATCGACTACCGCCAGATCGGCGGCCTCGGCAACCAGATCGAGCAGATCCGCGACGCGGTGGAGCTGCCCTACCTGCACGCCGATCTGTTCAAGGAGTACGAACTGCGGCCGCCCAAGGGTGTGCTGCTGTACGGCCCGCCCGGCTGCGGCAAGACGCTCATCGCCAAGGCGGTCGCCAACTCGCTGGCCAAGAAGGTCGCCGAGGTCACCGGCCGGCCCCAGGGCAAGAGCTACTTCCTCAACATCAAGGGCCCCGAGCTGCTCAACAAGTACGTCGGCGAGACCGAGCGGCAGATCCGCCTGGTCTTCCAGCGGGCCCGGGAGAAGGCCAGCGAGGGCACTCCGGTCATCGTCTTCTTCGACGAGATGGAGTCCCTCTTCCGCACCCGCGGTTCCGGTGTCAGCTCGGACGTGGAGAACACCATCGTCCCGCAGCTGCTCGCCGAGATCGACGGTGTGGAGGGCCTGGAGAACGTCATCGTGATCGGCGCCTCCAACCGCGAGGACATGATCGACCCCGCGATCCTGCGGCCCGGCCGCCTGGACGTGAAGATCAAGATCGAGCGGCCGGACGCCGAGGCGGCCAAGGACATCTTCTCCAAGTACCTGGTCGACACCCTCCCGCTGCACAGCGAGGACCTGTCCGAGCACGGCGGGTCGACGGCCGGCACCGTGGACGCCATGATCCAGTCCGTGGTCGAGCGGATGTACTCGGAGACGGAGGAGAACCGCTTCCTGGAGGTCACCTACGCCAACGGTGACAAGGAGGTCCTGTACTTCAAGGACTTCAACTCCGGCGCCATGATCCAGAACATCGTGGACCGGGCCAAGAAGATGGCGATCAAGGACTTCCTCGACCACGACCAGCGCGGTCTGCGCGTCTCCCACCTGCTCGCGGCCTGCGTCGACGAGTTCAAGGAGAACGAGGACCTGCCCAACACCACCAACCCCGACGACTGGGCACGGATCTCCGGCAAGAAGGGCGAGCGGATCGTGTTCATCCGCACCCTGGTGACCGGAAAGCAGGGGGCGGACACCGGACGCTCCATCGACACCGTGGCGAACACCGGACAGTATCTGTAAGCACTACCCTCCGGCTGCGGGGCCCCGACAGCGGGTACCCGCAGCCGGTGTGTTTTCCGGCTCGCACGGGCCGGAGCCGGGCAAGGAGGGCCGCATGACCGTACGGCGAGTAATGGGCATCGAGACGGAGTACGGGATCTCCGTCCCCGGCCACCCGAACGCCAATGCCATGCTCACCTCGTCCCAGATCGTCAACGCCTACGCGGCGGCGATGCACCGGGCGCGGCGGGCCCGCTGGGACTTCGAGGAGGAGAACCCGCTGCGGGACGCCCGCGGCTTCGATCTCGCCCGCGAGACGGCGGACTCCAGTCAGCTCACCGACGAGGACATCGGCCTGGCCAATGTGATCCTCACCAATGGCGCCCGGCTGTACGTCGACCACGCCCATCCGGAGTACTCCTCGCCCGAGATCACCAATCCGCGCGACGCGGTGCTCTGGGACAAGGCGGGGGAGCGGATCATGGCGGAGGCGGCGCTGCGGGCGGGGCAGATCCCCGGCGCCCAGCCGATCCACCTGTACAAGAACAACACCGACAACAAGGGCGCGTCCTACGGCACGCACGAGAACTATCTGATGAAGCGGGAGACCCCCTTCTCGGACATCGTGCGGCATCTGACCCCGTTCTTCGTCTCCCGGCAGGTCGTCACGGGCGCGGGCCGGGTCGGCATCGGGCAGGACGGCCACGACGACGGCTTCCAGCTCAGCCAGCGCGCCGACTACTTCGAGGTCGAGGTGGGGCTGGAGACGACCCTCAAACGGCCCATCATCAACACCCGCGACGAACCGCACTCCGACGCCGAGAAGTACCGCCGGCTCCATGTGATCATCGGCGACGCCAACCTCTCGGAGATCTCCACCTATCTCAAGCTGGGCACCACCGCGCTGGTGCTGTCCATGATCGAGGACAACTTCATCAAGGTGGACCTGGCCGTGGACCAGCCGGTCCGCACCCTCCACGACGTCTCCCACGACCCCTCTCTGCGACAGCTGATCACGCTGCGCAACGGCCGCACCCTGACGGCGGTCCAGCTCCAGATGGAGTACTTCGAGCTGGCCCGCAAATACGTCGAGGAGCGGTACGGCACGGACGCGGACGAGCAGACCAGGGATGTCCTCGGCCGCTGGGAGGACGTGCTCAACCGGCTGGAGACCGACCCGATGAGCCTGGCGGGCGAGCTGGACTGGGTGGCCAAGCTGGAGGTCCTTGAGGGCTACCGGCGCCGTGACGACCTGGGCTGGGACGCGGCCCGGCTGCACCTGGTGGATCTGCAGTACGCCGACGTACGACCCGACAAGGGGCTCTACAACCGGCTGGTGGCCCGGGGCCGGATCAAGCGGCTGCTGGACGAGGACGAGGTGCTCAGGGCCGTGGCCAAGCCCCCGGAGGACACCAGGGCGTACTTCAGGGGCCGCTGTCTCGAGCAGTACGCGGACGACGTGGCCGCGGCGTCCTGGGACTCGGTGATCTTCGACCTGCCCGGCCGGGACTCCCTCCAGCGGGTTCCCACGCTGGAGCCCCTGCGTGGCACCCGCAAGCACGTCAAGGAACTGCTGGACCGCTGCCGCACCGCGGAGGACCTGGTGCGCATCCTGTCCGGCGGCTGAAACGGCACGGATCAGGGAATCAACTCAGTAGCACTCGGACGTTGAGGTATTCGAGAGCCGATGTCGGACCCTGCTTGTAGGGTCTGATCTTGTTAGGTCACGCAACCGAGCGGGGTGAGGGACATGGCAACCAAGGACACCGACGGCGGACAGCAGAAGGCGACCCGTTCCACGGACGAGGTCGAGGAAGTCCAGCAGGACGCCAAGGCAGCCGACGACCTCAAGGAACGCCACGAGAAGCTCTCGGACGACGTCGACTCGGTTCTCGACGAGATCGACGACGTACTCGAGGAGAACGCGGAGGACTTCGTGCGCTCGTTCGTGCAAAAGGGCGGACAGTAGTCACATACGCGGACGGGGGCGGGCTCTCGACGCGCGGCGGGATGGGCCGGGCGGTCGAGGGCCGGGCGGGGCGCGCGAGACGGCGGCACGGCGGTGCCGCGGCCGGGCGCGGCACGGTGGCGGAGCCGAGGACGGGATTCCGCACAATCCGTCCGTCCGGCTCCGCCATTCATGTGGATCACCGCCACCGGGCGGGTAGGGTCCGGGACGTACCGTGCTTCAACTGCAATTCGGCCATCGGCACGTTGGGAGAAAATCCCAGCACACAGCGCCGGGCGACCGCTTACCTGGAGGGAAACGCGTGGAAGCCAACACTCGTAGCACCGGGCGTCTACCAGCTGCCTTCCTGACGCCTGGCTCGTCCTCTTTCCTGGACTTCCTGGGCGACCACTCGCCCGAGCTGCTGCCGGGCCACCGGACCCTGCCGCCCGTCAAGGGCGCCGTCGAACTCCCGCACGGCACCACGATCGTGGCCGCGACCTTCGACGGCGGAGTGATCCTGGCCGGCGACCGGCGGGCCACGATGGGCAATGTCATCGCCCAGCGCGACATCGAGAAGGTCTTCCCCGCGGACGAGTACTCGGCCGTCGGCATCGCCGGCACCGCGGGCCTGGCCGTCGAGATGGTCAAGCTCTTCCAACTGGAGCTGGAGCACTACGAGAAGATCGAAGGGGCCACGCTGTCCCTGGAGGGCAAGGCCAACCGCCTGTCCACCATGATCAGGAGCAACCTCGGGATGGCCCTTCAGGGCCTGGCCGTGGTGCCGCTCTTCGCCGGGTACGACACCGTCCGCGAGAAGGGCCGGATCTTCTCGTACGACGTCACCGGCGGCCGCAGCGAGGAAGTGGGCTTCGCCGCAACCGGCTCCGGCTCGGTCTTCGCCCGCGGCGCGCTGAAGAAGCTGTACCGCAGGGACCTCACCGAGCGTCAGACCGTCACCGCGGTGATCCAGGCGCTCTACGACGCGGCGGACGACGACTCGGCCACCGGCGGCCCCGACCTCACCCGGCAGATCTTCCCGATCATCACGGTGATCACCGAGGAGGGCTTCCGCAGGCTCCCCGACGCCGAGGTCTCCGAGATCGCCCGCGCGGTGCTCGACGGGCGGCTGGAGCGGCCGGACGGACCTCAGGCGCAGGTGCTGTGACGGCCGGTCACGCCCCGGACCGCCAAGTGACGCATTCGTTCTCGACAGCGCTGACAGCGCCGACAGCAGAAAGGCACGGTTAGCCGGTGTCCACGCCCTTTTACGTTTCACCCCAACAGGCCATGGCGGACCGCGCCGAGTACGCCCGCAAGGGCATCGCGCGCGGCCGAAGCGTCGTCGTCCTCCAGTACACCGACGGCATCGTCTTCGTCGCCGAGAACCCGTCCCGCGCACTGCACAAGGTCAGCGAGATCTACGACCGGATCGCCTTCGCGGCGGTCGGCAAGTACAACGAGTTCGAGAACCTGAGGATCGGCGGCGTGCGCTACGCCGATCTGCGCGGCTACACCTACGACCGTGACGACGTGACCGCCCGCGGTCTGGCCAATGTCTACGCCCAGACGCTCGGCACCATCTTCTCCAGCGTCGGCGAGAAGCCCTACGAGGTGGAGCTGATCGTCGCGGAGGTCGGGGCCGGACCCGAGGACGACCAGATCTACCGGCTGCCGCACGACGGCTCGATCGTCGACGAGCACGGGGCGGTCGCCGTCGGCGGCAACTCCGACCAGATCGGCAGCTATCTCGACCAGCGGCACCGCGACGGCATGACGCTCGCCGAGGCGCTCGCGCTGGCCGTGGAATCCCTCGGCCGGGACAACAACGGCGGGGAGCGCCAGCTCACCGCCGAGCAGCTGGAGGTCGCGGTGCTTGACCGCACACGGCCGCAGCAGCGGAAGTTCAAGCGCATCCTGGGCCGGCAGCTCTCCCGGCTGCTGGACACGGAGAGCGCGGCGACCGCGAAGACGGACGAGCCGTCGGACGACGAGGAGTAGGGGCCCCGGCCCCCCGGGGTGGTGGGTTCCGCCGGTTGCGGGACCACCCGCCGGTGGTGGGTTTCTCGCGCAGTTCCTCCCCCAGGCTCCGCCCGGGGGTGCCCCCAGCGCCCCCTGGGGGAGGAACTGCGCAACGGCGGCGAACCCCTGCGGCGGTGGACCGCTAAGGCGGGGGCGCTGTGGAGCTGCGGACGACGAGATCCACCGGGAGTTCGACCGGGGGAGGCGTACGCCCGTCGAGCGCGGCCAGGAGCGCGGACATACCGCGCGCGCCCACGTCCTCGGCGGGCAGCCGTACCGTCGTCAGCTCCGGGTCGAGCGCGGTCGCCAGCGACAGGTCGTCGAAGCCGGAGACGGACACGTCGTAGGGCACCCGCAGGCCGAGCCCCCGGGCCGCCTTGCACGCGCCCGCGGCCAGGATGTCGCCGTCGCACAGCAGCGCGGTGGGCCGGCGGTCGGGCGCCGCGTCGGCGAGCACCCGCGCGGCCGCCTCGCGCCCGGCCCCGACGTCCAGCGCGCAGCGCTCGGTCCGCAGCCGCGCCCCCGGCACGTCCGCCAGCTCCGCCGCGACCGTCTCGGCGCGCACCCGGAACGTCCAGGTGTCCACATCGCTCGCCAGGTGCGCGATGCGGCGGTGGCCGAGCGCCAGCAGATGGCGGGTCATCTGGCGGATGCCGTCGGCGACCGCCAGGTTCACCGTCGGCGGGCCGCCGGGGGCCGCCGGACCGCTGTCGAGCATCACCAGCGGCAGCCCGCCGTCGCCGATGCCGGCGAGCGCGTCGGCGGCCATCGAGGAGGCGATCACCCCGTCGATCGCGGCCCGCGCGGACCCGAAGGGGTCGCGGGCCGGACCGATGCCCTCGGGGGAGGGGTAGAGCACGACGCCGAAGCCGTGCTCGGCCGCGACCCGGGCGGCGCCGGTGTACACCCGGGCGAAGTACTCGTTGGTCAGCGCGGGCACCACGAGCAGCGCGGTCCTGGTCCGCCCCAGCCGCAGGCTGCGCGCGGCCAGGTTCGGCCGGTACCCCAGCTCATCGGCCGCCGCCCGTACGGCCCGGGCGGTCTTCTCCGACACCCGACCGCGCCACTTCCCGCCCAGCACCAGCGAGACGGTCGCCTGCGACACGCCGACCACCCGCGCGACATCCCGTGACGTCGGCCGCCCGGCGCCGCCCGCCGCGCTTCCGGGTCCTTCCCCGTTCACCGCGCCCCCGTTCACCGCGCCCCCGCCCCTGAGCCGCCGCGCCCGGCGTACGACCGGCCGGGCCCGGCCGGGGGAATGCCGCCGTGACCGTGCCCCACGTGGTCCTCGCTCTCCGCTGTCGGAAACCAGCGCCTCGCGGTGGACCCGCGGGCTTGCGACATGGTACGTATGGCGCACCACGTTATACGTAACACTGCGGAGGAGCGGGCATGGCGAGCGGGTACCGGGATCTGCTGCGGACTCCGCACGCCGCCAGGCTGCTGGGCGGGACGCTGCTCGGGCGGCTGCCCAACGCCATGGCGGCGCTCGCCATCGTGCTCTTCCTGCGCTCGCAGGGGGCCGGATACGGGCTGGCCGGCACCCTGTCCGCGCTGTACGGCGGGGCCGTGGCCGTCGGGCAGCCGCTGCTCGGGCGGGCCGTCGACCGGCGCGGACAGCCGCGGGTGATGACCGCGGCCGCGCTGCTGTCGGCCGCCGGCTTCGTACTGCTGGCCGTCACCGGCCCCTCGCCGCTGCCGCTGGCCGTCGTGGCCGTGCTGCTGGCCGGCGTGGCCACCCCGCCGCTGGAGGGCGGGCTGCGGGCGCTGTGGTCGAACGTGCTGCGCGACGAGGCACGCGTGCACAAGGCGTACGCGCTGGACGCCGCCGCCCAGGAGGTGCTGTTCGCGCTCGGCCCCCTGCTGGTGACGCTGTTCGTCTCGGCCTCCTCGCACGCCGTCGCCGTGGTGCTGACCGGGGCGCTCGGCGTGGCGGGCACGCTGGTCGTGGTCACCGCCCGGCCGTCGCGGGAGTGGCGCGCCGAGGACCGCGCGCCGCACTGGCTGGGCGCGCTGCGCTCGCCGGGCCTGGTCGTACTGCTCGGCGCCTGCTTCTTCGTCGGCATCGCGCTGGGCGCCGTGGCGCTCGCCGCCGTCGCCTACGGGGACGCGCACGGCGGCGGTCCGGTCGCCGCGTACGTCCTGGCCGCGAACGGCGCCGGGGCGCTGATCGGCGGGCTCGTCTACGGCGCCCGGACCTGGTCCGGGGTCCCCGAGCGGCGGCTGCGCGCGCTGTCGGTGGGTCTGGCGCTGTGCTATCCGCCGCTGCTGTTCGTGCCCGGCCTGCCGTGGATGCTGCCGCTCGCCGCGCTCGCCGGGGTGTTTCTCGCACCCACTCTGGCCTGCGGTTTCCTGGTGGTGGACCGGCACGCCCCGGCGGGCACGGTGACCGAGGCGTTCTCCTGGGTGGTGACCGCGGCCGGCGTCGGCTCGGCGCTCGGCACGGCCGCCGCCGGGCTGGCCGCCCAACACGGCGGGGCGGGGACCGGATACGCGGTGGCCGCGGCCGGTGGGGCGGTCGCGATGCTCGTACTGCTGTCGACCGGCCGAATCCTGACGGTTCCAAACCTCGAAACCCGACCGGAAAAAGATCGAAACGGACCGGCCGAACCCCGTTTCAGCTCCTCGCATCAGGCGTAATGTTCAGACATGGACCGCCGCATTTTCGGGCTGGAGAACGAGTACGGCGTCACATGCACGTTCAGGGGACAGCGGCGTCTGTCCCCTGACGAGGTGGCGCGCTACCTCTTCCGCCGTGTCGTGTCATGGGGCCGTAGCAGCAATGTTTTCCTCCGCAACGGTGCCCGCCTCTATCTCGACGTGGGTTCGCACCCGGAGTACGCCACTCCCGAGTGCGACAACGTCGCCGAACTCGTCACGCACGACAAGGCCGGTGAACGCATCCTCGAAGGTCTTCTGGTGGACGCCGAACGGCGCCTTCACGAAGAGGGCATCGCGGGAGATGTGTACCTGTTCAAGAACAACACCGACTCGGCCGGGAACTCCTACGGATGCCACGAGAATTATCTGGTGGCACGGCACGGGGAATTCTCCCGGCTGGCGGACATCCTCATTCCCTTCCTCGTCACCCGGCAGTTGCTGTGCGGCGCGGGCAAGGTGCTGCAGACCCCGCGCGGAGCCGTCTTCTGCGTGAGCCAGCGCGCCGAGCACATCTGGGAGGGTGTCAGCTCCGCCACCACCCGGTCCCGCCCCATCATCAACACCCGCGACGAACCCCACGCCGACGCCGAGCGGTACCGCAGGCTGCATGTCATCGTCGGCGACTCCAACATGTCCGAGACCACGATGCTGCTCAAGGTCGGCGCCACCGACCTGGTGCTGCGGATGATCGAGGCCGGCACCGTCATGCGCGACCTCACCCTGGAGAACCCGATCCGGGCCATCCGCGAGGTCAGCCACGACATCACCGGCCGCCGCAAGGTCCGGCTCGCCTCGGGCCGGGAGGCGTCCGCGCTCGACATCCAGCAGGAGTACTACTCCAAGGCCGTCGAGTTCTGCGAGCGCCGCGGTATCCGCAGCGGCGTCATCGAGCAGGTGCTCGAACTGTGGGGCCGCGCCCTGGAGTCCATCGGCAGCGGCGATCTGTCCAGGATCGGCACCGAGATCGACTGGGTGATGAAGTACCAGCTCATCGAGCGGTACCGCAACCGGGACAACATCACCATGTCCCACCCCCGGGTCGCCCAGATAGACCTCGCCTACCACGACATCCACCGCAGGCGCGGGCTGTACTACCTGCTGGAGCGCAAGGGCCAGGCCAAGCGGATCTGCGACGACCTCAAGATCTTCGAGGCCAAGTCGGTGCCCCCGCAGACCACCAGGGCCCGGCTGCGCGGCGACTTCATCCGCCGTGCCCAGGAGCAGCGCCGCGACTTCACCGTCGACTGGGTGCATCTCAAGCTCAACGACCAGGCGCAGCGGACCGTGCTGTGCAAGGACCCCTTCCGGTCGGTCGACGACCGGGTGGAGAAGCTCATCGCGGGCATGTAGCCGGGACCCGGCCCCGCTCTCCCGGGCCCCGGCTTCCGGTGCCGGGGAGCGGCGCCCCCGATTCAGGACCCGAACCGCCCCGACCTCGGACTCCGTGGCCGGGGCGGAGGCGTCACAGCGCGCGCACAGGCCCCGTGCGGATCTCGTACGGGGCCTGTGGCACGCCGTAGGGTGTGGGACGGCAACCCTAGCCAGCTCCCAGCCCCCACGACCCGAACGAGGAAACCCGTGCGCCGACGCTCCGTCCTGCTCGCCGTGCCCGCGCTCATGCTCACCGCCGCCGGCTGCGGCAGTAGTAATGACAAGAAGGGCGATTCGGCGTCGTCCAGCTCACCGTCGACGGCCTCGCCGACCACCTCGCCCAAGTCCGACACCGTCACCGGCCCGGTCCCGGACATCACCGCGGGCACCGCTTTCGGTCAGAAGCCGACCATCGCCAAGGGGACGGGCACCCCCTCGAAGCAGCTCGCCGTCAAGACCGTGATCGCGGGCGACGGCCCCGCGATCGCCGGCGGCGACTATGTCGAGGTGAACTATCTCGGCCAGATCTGGGACACCGCCAAGGTCTTCGACACCTCCTTCGGCCGCGGCCCGTACACGACCGTCATCGGCCAGGGGAAGGTCATCCCCGGCTGGGACCAGGGTCTGCTGGGCGAGAAGGTCAAGAGCCGTATCGAGCTGGCCATTCCGCCGTCGCTGGGCTACGGCGACTCCGGCAACGCCGACGCGGGCATCACGGGCACCGACACGCTGGTGTTCGTCGTCGACATCCTGAACCGGTACAACGGCAAGAGCTCGGTCACCGGCAAGGCCGTCGCCCAGAACGACGCGAACCTGCCGAAGGTCGGCGCCAACACCAACGGCGCCCCGCCGTCCATCACCGTGCCCAAGGTCAAGGCGCCCACCAAGCTGGTCTCGGAGTACATCCTCGAAGGCGACGGCCCCGAGGTGAAGGCCACCGACACCCTGCTGCTCCAGTACAAGGGCGTGCTGTGGGACGGTGGCAAGGAGTTCGACTCCAGCTACAGCCACGGCGAGCTGGCCGCCTTCCCGCTGGCCAACCTGATCCAGGGCTGGCAGCAGGGCCTGGTGGGCAAGAAGTCCGGCAGCCGGGTGATGCTGGTGACACCGCCCGAACTGGCCTACCAGGACAAGGCCCAGGACGGCATTCCGGCCAACTCCACGCTGGTCTTCACGTTGGACATCCTGGCGATTCTGTAAGACTGTCCGGGTTGCCCGCAACAGCACAAGGAGCATCCACGTGAGCATCGAGAAGCCCGAGATCGACTTCCCGGGCGGCGAACCGCCGGCCGAACTGGAGATCAAGGACATCTGGGAGGGCGACGGACCGGTCGCCAAGGCCGGGGACACCGTCTCCGTCCACTACGTCGGCGTGGCCTTCTCCACGGGCGAGGAGTTCGACGCGAGCTGGAACCGCGGCGCCCCGCTGCGCTTCCCGCTGGGCGCCGGCCGGGTCATCGCGGGCTGGGACCAGGGCGTGCAGGGTATGAAGGTCGGCGGACGCCGCCAGCTGATCATCCCCGCGCACCTCGCCTACGGCGACAGTGGCGCCGGCGGCGCCATCAAGCCCGGTGAGACGCTGATCTTCGTCTGCGACCTGGTCTCCGTCTGAGGGCTGCCGCTCTCCCCAGGCCCCCGCCCCGCGCGGGGGCCTTTTGGCACCTGGAGCCGGTCGCGGTACGGTCAGCGATCGAGAGTGGAAACGAAGGGTGCGGGATGGCGATCGCCAAGGCGGAGCGGCTGATGAATCTGGCGCTGTGCCTGATGAACGCCCGGCGGCCGGTCAGCAAACGTGAGCTGCGCGAGTCCATCGAGGCGTACCACGAGGTCACCTCCGACGACTCCTTCAACCGGATGTTCGAGCGGGACAAGGACGACCTGCGCGAACTCGGCCTGGTCATCGACACCGTGGAGAACTTCGAGGGCGAGTACGGCTATCTCGCCCGCAGCGACCGCAACCGGCTGCCCGACATCGCCCTCGACCCCGAGGAGGCCGCCGCGCTCGGCCTGGCCGCGAAGGTCTGGCAGCAGGCCCGCCTCGCCGAGGCCGCCAGCGGCGCCTTGCAGAAGCTGCGCGCGGCCGGGGTGCCGTACGAGGCCACCAGCAGCGTGCTCGAACCCCGTATCCCCGCGCCCGAGCCGGCCTTCGAGGCGCTGATGCTCGCCACCCGTGAGCGGCGGGCGGTCGCCTTCGACTACCGCAAGACCAGCGCGGTACGCCCCGAGCCGCGGCTGGTCGAGCCCTGGGCGCTGGAGTGCTGGCGCGGCCACTGGTACCTGGCCGGGCACGACCGCGACCGCGGGGCCGTACGCGTCTTCCGGCTCTCCCGGATCTCCGGCAAGGTCCGCGCCCGCGGCTCCTTCACCGCCGAGGTGCCCGATCATGTGGACGTCCGCGAGATCGTCGCCCGCTGGGCCGGGGAGGGCGTCACGATCGCCACCGCCCGGATCAGGCTGCGCCGCGACAGCGGCTATCCGCTGCGCTCCCGGGCGGTGACCACCACCCCGGTCGACGCCGACTGGGACGAACTGGAGATCCCGTACGGGCACGGACTGGACGCCTGGCTGGCCGAGTTCGGCCCCGATGTGGTGGTCCTGGCCCCGGACGAGCTGCGGGCCGGCGTCCTGGACCGGCTGCGCGCCGTGGCGAAGGGCTGAGGGCCGTGGGCGGGGCGGCGAGGGTGACGGCGCCGGTGTGGGCGGGCACGGACCGGGCGGACCAGGGAACGGGCGTATGAGCAACGCGATCGATCAGACCCGGCGGATGCTGTCCCTCGTGACGTATCTGCGCGAGCGGCCCGGCGCGCGGGTCAGCGAGGTGGCGCGGGCCTTCGGGGTGACCGAGGCCGAGCTGATCGGCGACCTCAATGTGCTGCCGCTGTGCGGTACGAGCTTCCGCGGCGGCGATCTGCTGGACATCGACACCGACGGCGAACGCATCTGGTGGCACAACCCCGGCACCGCCGACGACGTGGCCCAGCCGCTGCGGCTGGCCTCCGACGAGGCCACCGCGCTGCTGGTGGCCGCCCGCGCGGTGGCCAATCTGCCGGGGCTGCGCGACCGCGACCGGCAGGCGCTGCTGCGCGCGGGCGCCAAGCTGGAGGCCGCGGCGGGCGAGGTGGCCGGGGCCAGCGCCCAGCTGTCGGTGACCTTCGAGGCCGAGGGCAGCGTCTTCGCCACCGTGGACCGGGCGATCACCGAGCAGCGACTGCTGTGGATCCGCTACTACTCGCCCGCCCGCGACGCCCTCACCGAGCGCGAGGTGGACCCGATCCGGCTGTTCGCCGTCGGCCACACCTACTTCGAGGGCTGGTGCCGGCTGTCGGAGGACCGCCGTACCTTCCGGCTCGACCGGGTCGCCGAGATCCGGCTGCTCGACGAGCCCTCCGACCCGCCGCGGATCGAGCCGCGCGACCTGTCGCAGGGCCTGGTCCAGCCCGCGGGCGACGACCCCGAGGTGGTCATCGAGGTCGGGCCCGGCGGACGCTGGGTCGCCGAGTACTACCCGCACGACAGCGCCGAGGAACTGCCCGACGGCGGGCTGCGGATCACCCTGCGCACCCCCGACCCGGGGTCGCTGCGCCGGCTGGCCTTGCGTCTGGGCCGCGACGGGCGGATCGTGTCACCGGCGGTGCTGGCCGCCGACGCGCGGGAGGCGGCCGTCACGGCGCTGGCCGCGTACGGGGAATGAGGGCATCGGGAGAAGCGGTGGAATCGGGGGGGTCGAGGGACATGACGGAGGGGACGACCACCACCGCCTGCCCGCCGGTCCCGGCGGGTCCCGTGCTGTTCCGGGCGGGCTGCCCGCACTGCCGGGCGAACTTCGAACTGGCCGCGGTCGCGCTGCGGCTGGCCATCGGAGCCTCGGCCCGCACCACCTTCTACTCTTTCACCTGCCCCGAGTGCCAGGAGCCGGTCCGCAAACCCGCGGGCGAGCGGATCGTGGAACTGCTCACCGGCGGCGGCGTGCGCACGATGCGGCTGCACTGACCGCGACCGCCGTACGCCCGTGCCGACATGCACCGCCCGCCCGCGCCGACATGCTCATCGCGCGCCCGCGCCCGCGCCCGCGCCCGCGCCGACCGCCGGGCCCGGCCGGAGACGGTAGGCTCGCGGCCCATGTGGTGGCTCTTTCTGTACGTCGGCCTGTCGACCGCCGGCCTCCTGGTGCTCGCCGTCCCCGCCGTACGGGTCTTCGCGGCCGTGCGGGAACTGGCCGGACAGGTCGCCGCGAGCACCGAGGCGCTGACCGCCGCGAGCGAGCGGCTGCAACGCTCGGCCCGGCCGGTGGCCGAGCAGGCCGGGAAGATCGCGCGCCGCTGAGCCTGCCGCGTCCCCGGCGGGGAAGGGTACGCTGACTCGGGCGACCCGCGACGGAGAGCGGCGGGGGTCGCACGCCGGGCGGACACCGGGACACTCTCCCGCGTTCGCCGGCGCACGCTACGATCGCAAGCGAGCGCGGTGTCCTGACCCCGGTCCGGACGCCGGGACCCCGCAGACGCACGGACCACGCCGCCCCCGGTGAGAAGGTAGACCTAATATGCTCGGCAATCTCAAGCCCCTGGAGATCGGCCTCATCCTTCTTGTCGTCATCGTGCTCTTCGGCGCCAAGAAGCTGCCCGATGTGGCCAGGTCGCTCGGCAAGTCGGCCCGCATCCTCAAGAGCGAGGCCAAGGCCATGAAGAACGACGGCTCGACGGCCCCCGCGGAGCCGACGGCGCAGGAGACCACCGCGGCCCGTACGATCAAGGCCGCGCCCGGCGACACCACCGGTGCCCGCCCGGTCGCCGAGCCGGACCGTACGACCACCACCCAGAGCTGATCCCGGATCGACGACCAGGTCCGACCGCCGTCCCGGCGGCCGGACCCCGGGTGTAGGACAAAGCCGATACGCGCCGCCGACGGCTGCCGCACGAGACGAGGACGTGGGTGCTCAAGACTGCCCGCAAGCAGGAGAGGGACCCCGAGGGGCGGATGCCCCTCGCGGACCACCTGCGTGAGCTGCGCAACCGGCTGCTGAAGTCGGTCCTTGCCATCGTCGCCGTCACCATCGTGGCGGCGTTCTTCTACAAGGACATCATCAGCGTCTTCCAGCACCCGATCCTCCAATCGGTCAAGTGCGCCAACGGCCTGGGGCACCAGGCCAACGGCCGCCCCTGCGCCGAGATGACGGTCAACGGTCTGCTGGGCGGCTTCTCGATCGCCCTCAAGGTCTCGCTGATGGCCGGCATCATCGGCGCCTCGCCGGTGTGGCTCTACCAGTTGTGGGCCTTCCTGGCGCCCGGCCTGCACAAGAACGAGAAGCGCTACACCCTCGGCTTCGTCGGCACCGGCGTCCCGCTCTTCCTGGCCGGCGCGGCGCTGGCATACGCGATCCTGCCGCAGACCGCCAAGATCATGATCGGCTTCGTGCCGAAGGACACCACCAACCTGCTGGCGCTCGACGACTTCATCGACCTCGTCGTGCGCATGGTGGTCGTCTTCGGCCTGGCCTTCGAACTGCCGCTGATCCTGGTGCTGCTCAACTTCACCGGCATGGTCAGCGGCCGCCGTATGCTCGGCTGGTGGCGCGGCATGGTGATCGGCATCACCGTCTTCGCCGCCGTCGCCACACCGACCGGCGACCCGCTCACCATGTCCCTGCTGGCCGCGCCGATCGTCCTGCTGTACTTCCTGGCGATGGGCATCTGCTTCTTCAACGACCGCCGCAGGGCCCGCCGCCGCGCCGCCGACCCGGACTTCGGTCTCGACGAGGACGAGGCGTCCAGCCTGGACCACATCCCCGAGCAGATCGGCGCCCAGTCCTTCGACGCCGAGGCCGAGCGCCGCGCGGCCGACGACGACTACGACGACGCGACCTGAGCCGGGGCCGGTCCCGGTCCTGCCGGTCCTCCCGCGTACTTTCCCGGCCGGCTGATCCGTCCGCCGATCCGGGATAGGGTCCGGCCGTGACCAGCGAGATCACCCTCTTCGTCAATCCCACCGCGGGCCGCGGCCGGGGCGTTCGCGCCGCCGGACCCGCGGCCCGTGTGCTGCGGGACGCCGGGTACGGCGTGCGGACGGTCGTCGGCGAGGACGCGGCCGACGCCCTGGCCCGGCTCCGTACGGCCGTCGCGGACGGCACCGGGGCCGTCGTGGCGGTCGGCGGCGACGGCATGGTCTCGCTCGCGCTTCAGGCCGTGGCCGGGACCGGCACCCCGCTCGGCGTCGTCGCGGTCGGCACCGGCAACGACTTCGCCCGGGCCACCGGCCTGCCGGTCCGCGACCCCGCCGCCGCGGCCGGCGCCGTCGCCCGGGCCCTGCGCGAGGGCGGCGGCCGGGAGCTGGACCTCGGCAGGACCGGCGAGCGCTGGTTCGGCACGGTCCTGGCGTCGGGCTTCGACTCCCGGGTCAACGACCGCGGCAACCGGATGCGCCGGCCGCGCGGCCGCCTCCGCTACGACGTCGCCATGCTCGCCGAGCTGGCCGCCCTGCGCCCGATCCCGTACCGGGTGCGCTTCGACGACGCGCCGGAGCGGGAGATCGAGGCCACGCTGATCGCGGTCGGCAACGGTTCCTCGTACGGCGGCGGGATGCGGATATGCGCGGACGCGGTGATGGACGACGGGCTGTTCGACGTGTGCGTGGTCGGCCCGTGCAGCCGGACCACCCTGCTGAGGGTCTTCCCCCGGGTCTACCGCGGCACCCACCCCACGCACCCGGTGGTCACCGTGCACCGCGCGGCCCGGGTCCGGCTGGCGGTGGACGGCGGCGGGGAGCTGACCGGGTACGCCGACGGGGAGCGGATCGGACCGCTGCCGCTGACCGCCGAAACCGTACCGGGAGCGCTGCGGCTGCTGGTGTGACGGGGGCGGGGGAGCCGACCCCCAGGGCAACCGTGCTCCCGAAAGCCGATCCGGAGGCATAAAGATCACGCGCTGTGTCGGTGCTGCCGGGTAGGCTCGTGAACGAGATGACCGATGAGATGTCCCCCGCCGAGCGCTACGCCGCCAGTCGTCGCCGCGCCGAGGAAAACGCCACCGCACTCGCCCAGTTCCGCGAGCTGTACGAGTTCGGCCTCGATCCGTTCCAGATAGAGGCCTGCCAGGCACTGGAGGCCGGCAGCGGCGTCCTGGTCGCCGCCCCCACCGGCTCCGGCAAGACGATCGTCGGCGAGTTCGCCGTCCATCTCGCGCTCGCCGAGGGCCGCAAGTGCTTCTACACCACGCCCATCAAGGCCCTGTCCAACCAGAAGTACGGCGATCTCGCCAAGCGCTACGGCGCCGACAAGGTCGGCCTGCTGACCGGTGACAACAGTGTCAACGGCGACGCCCCCGTGATCGTGATGACCACGGAAGTCCTGCGGAACATGCTCTACGCGGGCTCCGCCGCCCTCGACGGCCTCGGCTATGTGGTGATGGACGAGGTGCACTACCTCTCCGACCGCTTCCGCGGCGCCGTCTGGGAGGAGGTGATCATCCACCTCCCGCAGTCCGTGACCCTGGTGTCACTGTCCG
The DNA here is from genome assembly GCF_036199905.1 of Streptomyces sp. NBC_00223. Classification (NCBI taxonomy): domain Bacteria; kingdom Bacillati; phylum Actinomycetota; class Actinomycetes; order Kitasatosporales; family Streptomycetaceae; genus Streptomyces; species Streptomyces sp. NBC_00223. Next base: position 6,972,109 of record NZ_CP108109.1, read on the forward strand.
CGACCGTCTCCAACGCCGAGGAGTTCGGCGACTGGCTCGACACCGTGCGCGGCGACACCCAGGTGATCGTCTCCGAGCACCGGCCCGTGCCGCTGTGGCAGCACGTCCTGGCCGGCCGCCGGATGTACGACCTGTTCGAGGAGAAGTCCGGGCCCGACGACCCCCGCGGCCGCCGCGAGGTCAACACGGACCTCGAACGGCTCGCCCGGATGGAGAACCAGCGCACGTACAACCCGCGGGCCAAGCGCGGCCGGGAGGCCGACCGCGAGCGCGAGCGGCGCTCCCGCAGCCGGATCTGGACCCCCAGCCGGGCCGAGGTGATCGACCGCCTCGACGCCGAGGGCCTGCTGCCCGCCATCACCTTCATCTTCAGCCGGGCCGGCTGCCAGGCCGCGGTACAGCAGTGTCTGCACGCGGGCCTGCGGCTCAACAACGACGAGGGCCGGGCCCGGGTCCGGGAGATCGTCGAGGAGCGCACCCGGGCCATCCCCGACGAGGACCTGCACGTCCTGGGCTACTTCGAGTGGCTGGAGGGCCTGGAGCGCGGTATCGCGGCCCACCACGCGGGCATGCTGCCGACCTTCAAGGAGGTCGTCGAGGAGCTGTTCGTCAAGGGCCTGGTCAAGGCGGTCTTCGCCACCGAGACCCTGGCGCTTGGCATCAACATGCCGGCCCGCTCGGTGGTGCTGGAAAAGCTCGTGAAGTGGAACGGCGAGACCCACGCCGACATCACCCCCGGCGAGTACACCCAGCTCACCGGGCGCGCCGGGCGCCGCGGCATCGACGTCGAGGGCCACGCCGTGGTGCTGTGGCAGCGCGGCTTCGACCCGGGCGCCGTCGCGGGCCTGGCCGGCACCCGTACGTATCCGCTGCGGTCGTCGTTCAAGCCGTCGTACAACATGGCGGTCAATCTGGTCGGGCAGTTCGGGCGGCACCGCTCGCGCGAGCTGCTGGAGACGTCGTTCGCGCAGTTCCAGGCCGACCGCTCGGTGGTCGGCATCTCCAAGCAGGTGCAGCGCAACGAGGAAGGTCTCGACGGCTACAAGGAGTCGATGACCTGCCACCTGGGCGACTTCGACGACTACATGCGGCTGCGCCGCGAGCTGAAGGAGCGCGAGGCCGAGCTGTCCCGGCAGGGCGCCGCCCAGCGCCGCGCGGCCGCCTCGGACGCCCTGGAGAAGCTCAAGCCGGGCGACATCATCCATGTCCCCGCGGGCAAGTACGCCGGGCTCGCGCTGGTACTGGAGCCCGGGGTGCCCGCGGGCCGGGCGGCAGGACCGCGCCGGGGCGAGGAGTACCACGACGGGCCGCGCCCGCTGGTGCTCACCGCCGAGCGGCAGGTCAAGCGGCTCGCGGAGCTCGACTTCCCGGTGCCCGTCGAGGCGCTGGACCGGATGCGGATCCCCAAGTCCTTCAACCCGCGCAGCCCGCAGTCCCGGCGTGATCTGGCCTCCGCGATGCGGTCCAAGGCGGGCACCGCCGGGTGGGCCGAGCCCGCGCGGCACCGCAGGCAGCGCTCGGCCGCGGCCGACGACACCGAGATCGCCCGGCTGCGCGCCGCGATCCGCGCGCACCCCTGCCACGGCTGCGACGACCGCGAGGACCACGCCCGCTGGGCCGAGCGCTACCACCGGCTGCGCCGGGACACCCAGCAGCTGGAGCGGCGTATCGAGGGCCGTACGAACACCATCGCGCGGACCTTCGACCGGGTGTGCGGGGTGCTGACCGAACTCGACTACCTGGACGGCGACCAGGTCACCCCCGAGGGCCGCAGGCTCGCCCGGCTCTACGGCGAACTCGACCTGCTGGCCAGCGAATGCCTGCGCGACGGGGTGTGGGACGGCCTGGGCCCGGCCGAACTGGCCGCGTGCGCCTCGGCGTTGGTCTACGAGTCGCGGCAGGCCGACGACGCGGTCGCGCCCAAGCTGCCGACCGGCAACGCGAAGGCGGCGCTGGGCGAGATGGTCCGTATCTGGGGGCGCCTCGACGCCCTGGAGGAGGACCACCACATCAACCAGACCGAGGGCGTGGGCCAGCGCGAACCCGACCTGGGCTTCGCCTGGGCCGCCTACCGCTGGGCGTCGGGGCACACCCTGGACTCCGTGCTGTCCGATGCCGACATGCCGGCCGGTGACTTCGTGCGCTGGTGCAAGCAACTCATCGACGTACTCGGCCAGATCGGGAACGCGGCGCCGGAGAACAGCCCGGTGCGGCGCAATGCGCGCAAGGCCGTGGACGGGCTGCTGCGGGGGGTCGTGGCGTACTCGTCCGTGGGGTGAGGCTCTCCCCGGGGGCTTCGGGCTCCCCGGGGTGTGCGCGGTGTTCCCGGGTTCCGCCCGGGCTTTGTGGGCTGGTGCGTGTGGGGCGGGTGAGGCCCATGGGGTCTTCACCCGTTCGGCGCAGCAACTGTCCCGCTGCTGTGCAGGTCGTGTGAATCTGCCGTTCCGCTTTATCACCTTCTTAGTGCACCGCTGGTTGTGTGAGGCAGATGTACTTGCCATCAACCAGCGACAGCCGGGAAGCGGTAACAGCGTGACCAGTTCAGATCCCACGACCGCCCAGCCGACCGCCACCCGACCGGAAGCGCCGCGCGGAGAGCCCGGCGTCTTCCCCTCGGCGGCGAGATCCGGCGGCCGGGTGGACGGGATCGACGGGCTGCGGACGCTGGCCGTGATGCTCGTCATCGTCTACCACTTCAACGAGGGGATGCTGCCCGGCGGATCGATCGGGGTCGATGTCTTCTACACGATCAGCGGCTTCGTCATCACCCGGCTGCTGATCGCCGAGTACGCCCGCACCGGGGACATCGGGCTGCGGCAGTTCTACCGCAGGCGCTGGCTGCGGCTGGTGCCCGCGCTCCTGGTGGTCTGCGCGCTGACCGCCGCGCTGACGCTCTCGCCGTTGCAGAGCTTCACCAACGGCTGGACGGCCGCGCTGCTGGCCGCCGCCTCCCTGGTCAACATCGTCAGGGCCGCCCAGTCCGGCGCGTACTCCGGGGTCACCGCGCCCCTGGGCCACACCTGGTCGCTCGGCGTCGAGGAGCAGTTCTATCTGCTGTGGCCACCGCTGCTGCTGGCCCTGCTGCGCCGGCTGTCCGCCCGTACGGTGCTGGTCGCCGTGAGCGTGCTCGCGCTGCTGCCGGTGCTGTGGCGCTTCCACCTGTGGGACCCCACCCAGGCCCACCGCATCTACAACGGCCCCGACACGCGGGCCGACCAACTGCTCGCCGGGGCCGTACTGGCGATCCTGCTCGCCCGGCTCGGGACCGACAACCCCTGGCGGCGGACGCTGGGCATCTGGGCGGCCCGGCTGTGGCCGCCCGCGCTGGCGCTGCTCTGCCTGATCGCCTGGCGGGTGCCGGTCACCGGGGCCGGCGCCTGGACGAAGCCCGTCTACACCGTCGGCTTCCTGGTGATCGCGCTGCTGACGGTGGTCCTGCTCGCCTCGCTCGAACTGCGGCCCCGCGCGCCGCTGGCCCGGCTGCTGTCGCTGCTGCCGCTGGCGTGGGTCGGCCGCAACCTCAGCTACGGGCTGTATCTCTGGCACTATCCGCTGATGCACGCGCTGAGCGACCTCGGCGTCGACCGGATGCTGCTGCCCGCCACGCTCGGCACGTCCTTCGCGGCGGCCCTGGCCTCGTACTACCTCGTCGAGGAGCCCTGCCGGCGGTTCAGGTACCGCCGCGGCGGGAAAATCTCCTCGGCGGCCACGCCGGCGCCGGCGGCAATCGAGGCGGTTTCGGGACGCGCGCGGTAGGGGTCGCGCCGGCGGACGCGGCGGCACCGCGAGCGGCCTGGCGTGTCGCCCCCGACCGGTGGTCGATCAGGTGAACGTTCCTCGCATAAGGGCACTTTTACGGCGTGTTCGCCTCTCTTTGTCGACAAGACGACCGGTGTGTCGGGCAGTTGAGGCCCACGCGCGTGACGGCTCACGAACTCCGGTGCTGCCGAAGGCTCTTGACCGGCGGGGAACGCCTGATCTAACTTGCTCCCACGCCACGAGTTCCGGTGCTCAAGCCCTGGCTTGCCGGACAGCAACCCTCCGACGCGGTGAGGTGCTCCAGGTGAAGGCTCGGCGGGACGCCGCGTCCCGCAAGCGCGAACACCGGCCCAGCGCCGGACCGACCAGGGGGAGGACGGCGTGACCGGGCCCATCGGGTTGCCGTACGCCGCAGTGCGCCCCACGCCCCCGGCCGCGGCGCTCTTCAGCCGCCGCCACATCGATCTGCTGCTCGTGTGCAGCTCGCTCTGTCGGAGTTGACCTCGGCCGGCCGCCCCCGCGGCCGCCTTTCCGGCCGTCCCCGACGACGGCCGGGACGCCGCTGACCCCGCCCCCTTCCGGCGCCACACCCGCTGCCCCGCCGGGCAGCGCGGCGGCGTCCGTGTCGGCGGGCGCGTGATCCGACTCCCTTGCGACGCCCGGCGCGCCACGCGCCGCGGGCCCGCCTCCACACGCAGACGCGAGAGCAGAGACCCACCATGACACTCCGTTCCTCCCGGCGTTCCCTTCCCGGCCGCTCCTCCCGCCGCCCGCTCGTCCGCGACGGCCTGGCCGCCGTGTCGCTCGGCACGGCCGCACTGCTCACCCTGGCCGCGTGCACCAGCACCAGATCTGACGACGGCGCCCAGGACTCCGGGCAACAGGGCGCCAAGGCGGTCACCATAGGCACCACCGACCAGGTCTCCAGCCTCGACCCGGCCGGTTCCTGGGACGCCGGCTCCGGCACCATCGAGAGCGAGGTCTACGCGACCCTGCTCAGCACCCCCAACGGTTCCTCCGATGTCTCGCCCGACCTGGCCGCGTCGATCAAGCTGAGCAGCCCGACGCAGTACACGGTGACCCTCAAGCCCGGTCTGAAGTTCGCCAACGGGCACGAACTGACCTCCTCCGACGTCAAGTTCAGCTTCGACCGGCAGCTCGGGATCGCCGACAAGAACGGCCCCTCGTCCCTGCTGCACAACCTCGCCAAGGTCGAGGCCCCCGACCCGGCCACCGCGGTGTTCACCCTCAAGTCGGCCAACGACTCGCTCTTCCCGCAGGTGCTCTCCACCAGCGCCGGGCTCATCGTCGACGAAGAGGTCTTCCCCGCCGACAAGATCCTCGACGACACCGCGATCATCGCCGCCAAGCCCTGGGACGGCCCCTACCGGATCGACAGCTACGACCGGAACTCGCTGGTGTCCTTCAGCGCCAACAGCGCCTACCAGGGCCTGCTCGGCACCCCGAAGGCCCCGAAGGTGCGGCTGAAGTACTACACCGACGCCAGCAACCTCAAGCTCGACGTCCAGCAGGGCAGCATCGACGTCGTCTACCGCACACTGACCATCGCCGACCTCCAGGACCTGTCCACCAAGAAGGGCATCACGGTCCACACCGGCTCCGGCAACGGCATCCGCTACATCGTCTTCAACTTCAAGACCCAGCCCTACGGTTCGGCCACCAAGCAGGCCGACCCGGCCAAGGCGCTCGCGGTCCGGCAGGCCGTCGCCGACTCCGTCGACCGGGCCCAACTCGCCCAGCAGGTCTACAAGAGCACCTACCAGGCGCTCTACTCCTCCGTGCCCGAGGGCATCACCGGCGCCACCGACTCCTTCAAGCCCCTCTACGGCGACAAGAACGGCGGCCCCGACAAGGCCGCGGCCGCCAAGAAGCTCAAGGACGCCGGCGTCACCACCCCGGTCACGCTCAACCTCCAGTACAACACCGACCACTACGGCTCGTCGTCCTCCGACGAGTACGCGCTGATCAAGACCCAGCTCGAAACCACCGGCCTGTTCAAGGTCAACCTCCAGTCCACCGAGTGGGCGCAGTACGGCAAGGACCGGGTCGCCGACCAGTACCCGCTCTACCAGCTGGGCTGGTACGCCGACTACCTCGACGCCGACGACTACCTCGCCTCCTTCTACGCCGCCAACAGCTGGGTCTCCAACGGCTACCAGGACACCGAGGTCCAAAAGCTCGTCAAGCAGGAGGAGACCGAGACCGACCCGGCCAGGCGCACCGCGATCATCCAGCAGATCCAGGACAAGGTCGCCCGGACCATCCCGCTGCTGCCGCTGCTCCAGGGCTCCACCGCGATCGTGACCCGCGCCGGCATCAGCGGCGTACCGGACCAGCTGACCAGCGCGTACTCGTTCCGCTGGGCGGAGCTCACCAAGAAGTGACCGTCCACCAGACGGAGTCCGCGCGGACGCCCGGCCCGGTGCCGGGCGTCCCCGCGGCCACCACACGCGGGAGCAGGTGCACAACGTGACAGCACTGGTCGACATCGACCCGCCCGAGGACACCGCGCAGCCGCCGGCCGCCGCGGGCCGGGCCGGGCGGCTGCTGGGCAGCGGACTCGTCCGCTACCTCGCCATACGCTTCGTGCTGATCTTCCCCACCGTGTTCGTCCTGGTCAGCATCGTCTTCTTTCTGATGCGGGCCACCGGGGACCCGATCAGCACCGCGTTCGGCGACCGGCTCACCCCGGACCAGCTGCACGCCAAACTCCACCAGGCCGGATACGACCGCCCGCTGCTCACCCAGTACCTGGAATACCTCCGCTCGGTCGCCACCGGGAACTTCGGCCGTACCGCCACCGACAACCAGGCCGTCTCCCAGGTGCTGCGCACCTACGGCGCCGCGACCCTCGAACTGGCCGGGTACGCGCTGCTGGTGGCCTTCGCACTCGGCCTGCCGCTGGGCATGGTCGCCGCCCGCTACCGGGACCGGGCGCCCGACGCCGTACTGCGGCTGCTGGCGATCCTCGGCTACGCCATGCCGGTGTTCTTCGTCGGACTGCTGCTCAAACTCGTCTTCGCGATCTGGCTCGGCTGGCTGCCCGTCTCCGGCCGGGCCGGGACCGAGGTGCAGCTCGAACTCCAGAACCAGATCAGCACCACCGGCATCTACCTGGTCGACGCCCTGCGCAGCGGTGACGGCTCGGCGGTCGCCGACGTGCTGCGGCACGCCGTGCTGCCCGGCCTGGCCCTCGGGCTGCTGGTCGCCGGGGTGCTGCTGCGCCTGGTCCGCGCCAACCTCACCGGCACGCTCTCCGCGGACTACGTCGACGCCGCCCGCTCCCGGGGAGTACGGCCCTTCCGGCTGATCAGCCGGCACGCGCTCAAACCGGCGCTGATCCCGATCGTCACCGTGCTCGGCCTCCAGATCGCCGGGCTGCTCGGCGGGGCGGTGCTCACCGAGACCACCTTCGAGTGGAAGGGACTCGGCTGGGAGCTGGCCCACTATCTGACCGTACGGGACTTCGCCGCCGTGCAGGGCATCGTCGCCCTCTTCGCGGTCGTCGTCGCGGTCACCAACTTCCTGGTCGACGTCGTCGCCGCGCTGCTCGACCCCCGGGTGAGGTACTGATGGCCGCCACGCTCCCGACCCGCGGCCCACGCCGTGACACCCGCCGCCACCCGTTCCGGATCGCGCTGCCCGGGCGGCTGCGCGGCAGCGTCGGACTCCAGCGGGGCATGCTGCTCACCGGCGCCGCGCTGACCGCGCTCTTTCTGCTCGCCGCGCTGTTCGCCCCCCTGCTCGCGCCTTACGGATACGCCCAGTTGCAGTCAGGCGGTGTGCTCTTCGGCTCGCAGCAGGGTCCCGGCCACGGCCATCCGCTGGGCACCACCATCGCCGGTTACGACGTCCTGTCGCGCACGCTGTGGGGGACCAGGACCGCGCTGGGCATCATCGTGGCCGCGCTGGTCCTGTCGGTCTTCGCCGGGGTGCTGCTCGGCCTGGTCTCCGGCTACTTCGGCGGCTGGCCGGACCGGCTGCTGGTCGGGCTGGCCGACGCCATGTACGCGTTCCCCTCCCTGCTGCTGGCGATCATCATGTCGATCGTCATCAGCGGCGGCCAGTCCAGTCTGTACGGCGGGCTGGGCGCGGCGGCCTGTTCGGTGGCCGTGGCGTTCGTACCCCAGTACTTCCGGGTGGTGCGCTCCGAGGTGATCCGGGTGAAGGCCGAGCCGTTCGTGGAGGCCGCCCGGGTCATCGGCGCCGGGCGGTGGCGGATCATGGTCCGGCACGTACTGCGCAACTCGGTGCGGACGCTGCCGCTGATCCTCACCATCAACGCCTCCGAGTCGATCCTGACCCTGGCCGGGCTCGGCTTCCTCGGCTTCGGCATCGAGCCCAACTCGGCGGCGGAGTGGGGCTACGACCTCAACCGGTCGGTCGCCGACGTCACGTCGGGGATCTGGTGGACGGCGCTGGCACCGGGCATCGCGATGGTGCTGACCGTGCTGGGGATCACGCTGCTGGGCGAGAGCCTGAACGATCTGGCGGACCCGAGGCTGCGCAGACGGCGGGACGCGGGGGCGGACGCCGGAGGGGACGCCGGTGGGGACGCCGGTGGGGACGAGGCGTCCGCCGGGGAGCGGGCCGCGGCCGGTGAGGGGCCGGCGGGCGGGACCGCGGACGCCGTCGGGGTCGGGGTCCGCGGCGGGGACGCACCGGCCGGGTTCTCCACCACGGTTTCTGTCGTGGCAGGGCCGCCGGGCGCGGGCGCCGCGGGCGGGGAATCCGGTGCGGCCGGGCCGACCGGCGCGGCGGGCGGGCCTTCGGGGGACGTGCTGTCTGGTGCCGACGCGGGGGCAACGCCCGGTGCCCTGCCGTCGACCGATCTGCCGAGCAAGGGAGGCACGTCCGATGAGTGAGCTGCTGCGGATCGAGGACCTGCGGGTCTCGTTCGCCACCGACGCGGGCCGGGCGAGCGCCGTCAGCGGGGTCGACCTCACGGTGGCCGAGGGCGAAGTGCTCGCGCTGGTCGGCGAGAGCGGCAGCGGCAAGACGGTGACGGCCAGGGCCGTACTCGGGCTGCTGCCCTCCACCGCGACCGCCACCGGACGGGTCCTGCTCGGCGGCGCCGACGGCGTACCGCCCGAGGACGTACTGACCGCGACACCGGCCCGGCTGCGCGCGCTGCGCGGTTCGCACGCCGCCATGGTCTTCCAGGAGCCGTCCACCGCCCTGAACCCCGTCTTCACCATCGGCTGGCAGCTCGCCGAGGGACTGCGGGCGCACGCCCAGGGCACCCGGGCCTCCCGGCGGGCCGCGGCGGTCGACCTGCTCGGCAAGGTCGGCATCCCCGACCCGGCCACCCGGGTCGACCACTATCCGCACCAGCTCTCCGGCGGGCAGAAGCAGCGGGCCGTCATCGCGATGGCGCTGGCGCTCGGCACCCGGCTGATCGTCGCGGACGAGCCGACGACCGCGCTGGACGTCACCGTGCAGGCCGAGATCCTCGACCTGCTGCACCGCTGCCGTACCGACTTCGGCACCGCGATCCTGCTGATCACCCACAACATGGGGGTCGTCGCCGACCTCGCCGACCGGGTGGCGGTCATGCGGTCCGGCCGGATCGTGGAAGAGGCGCCGGTCCGTACGCTCTTCGCCGCGCCCGAGCACCCGTACACCCGCGAACTGCTCGCCGCCGTACCGGACTTCGGGTCCGGACGGACGAGGGGAGCGGGGCCGGCCGGGGAGCGGACGGGGGAGCCGGCCGCTGCCGGGCGCGAGCCGGTCGTGGCCGCGGAGGGGCTGGTCGTGGACTTTCCCGGGCGGCTGGGGAGCCGGCCGTTCCGGGCCGTGGACGGGGTGAGCTTCACGATCGCGGCGGGCGAGGTGCTGGGCCTGGTCGGCGAGAGCGGTTCGGGGAAGACCACGATCAGCCGGGCGGTGGCCGGGCTCACGGCGGTCAGCGGCGGCACGCTGACCGTGCTCGGCGAGCGGCTGCCGGTACGCCGGGGCGGGCGCCGGGCCACGCTCGGCAGCCGGGCCGGGCAGATCGGCTTCGTCTTCCAGGACCCGGCGACGAGCTTCAACCCGCTGATGACGGTGGGCGATTGCGTCGCCGAGCCCTTCCATGTCCACCGCGCGGAGCTGGGCCGCCAGGAGATCCGCGAGCGGGTCGGCGCGCTGCTGGAGTCCGTCCATCTCCCGCGCGCGTACGCCGACCGCTACCCGCACGAACTCAGCGGCGGCCAGCGGCAGCGGGCGAGCCTGGCCCGCGCGCTCGCCCTGCGGCCCCGGCTGCTGATCGCCGACGAGCCGACCTCCGCGCTCGATGTCTCCGTACAGGCCACCGTGCTGGACCTTTTCGCCGAACTCCAGGCGGAGTTGGGGTTCGCCGCGCTCTTCGTCAGCCATGACCTCGCGGTCGTCGAGCAGGTCGCGGACCGGGTGGCCGTACTGCACCGGGGGCGGCTGGTCGAGTCCGGTACGGCGGCGCAGGTGCTGGGGGAGCCGAGGGAGGAGTACACGCGGCGGCTGATCGCCTCGCTGCCCGTACCCGATCCCGTACGGCAGGCCCGCAGACGGGCGGAGCCGACCGTGATGCCGGGGGTCTCCGCGGCTTCCGGCGGACCGACGCCGCCCGGGACCATCACGCTTCAGCCGACCGGGGAGACACCGCGATGACGACCGAGACCGTTCACGCACACGCACACGGACACGCACACGCCGAGCTGGTGGCGGAGGTCCTGCGGGACACGCCGGTGTTCGACGGGCACAACGACCTGCCGGTCGCGCTGCGGGCCCGCTACGGCTCCAGCGTCAAGGGACTGGACGAGGGCCGGCCCGACCTGCACACCGACATCCCGCGGCTGCGGGCCGGCGGGGTCGGGGCGCAGTTCTGGTCGGTGTACGTGGCGTCGAGCCTGCCGGAGCCCGCGGCGGCCGTCGCCACGCTGGAACAGATCGACGCGGTCTACCGGCTCGTCGCCCGCTACCCCGACGACCTGCGGATCGCCTACACCGCCGACGACGTCGAACGCGCCTTCGCCGACGGCCGGATCGCCTCGCTGCTGGGGATCGAGGGAGGGCACAGCCTGGCCGGTTCGCCCGCCGTACTGCGGGCCTTCGCGCGGCTGGGCGTCCGTTACGTCACGCTCACCCACAACGACAACACCGGCTGGGCGGACTCCGCCACGGACGCTCCGGCGGTCGGCGGCCTCAACGACACCGGGCGGGCGTTCGTCGCCGAACTCAACCGGCTCGGCGTCCTGGTGGACCTCTCGCACGTCGCCGAGTCCACTCAGCTCGACGCGCTCGCGGTGTCCACGGCGCCGGTCATTTTCAGTCACTCCTCCACGCGGGCGGTGGCCGACCATCCGCGCAATGTCTCCGACGTCGTGCTCGAACTGCTCCGGGACAACGGGGGCGTGCTCCAACTCACCTTCGTCCCGGCCTTCGTCTCCGCGGAGGTCGCCGAGTGGGGAGCGGCGCTCGCCGCGGAGCGGGCCCGGCTGGAACTGCCGGCCACCGCCTGGACATGGCCGCGGTCGCCGGGGGCGGGGGAGCGGGCGGAGGACGTGGCCGCGGAGTTCGCGCCGAAGATCGCCGCGCTGCGGGCCGGGCCGCAGGACGCCCGGCTGCGCCGCTGGCTCGACGCGCACCCGCGCCCGGAGGCCACGCTCGCGCAGGTCGCCGACCACATCGAGCACGCCCGCGAGGTCGCGGGCGTCGACCACATCGGCCTCGGCGGCGACTACGACGGCATCGACCGCCAGCCCACGGGCCTGTCCGACGTAACGGGATACCCCTACCTGCTCGGTGAGTTGGCCTCGCGCGGCTGGTCCGCGGCGGAACTCGCCAAGCTGACCGGCCGCAACGTCCTCCGCGTCCTCCGCACCGCCGACCACACGGCCCCCTCGCCCCTGTGGCCCACGACGCCACTGCGCTGAGCCCGGTCGGGGCGCCCAAGTCCCCTGGCGGCGGACCGTGTTCGAGGGCCCGGACGGCCCGACGACTGCTGCCAGTTGACGGCCGGCCCCGGCCTTGTCGCGCGCCGCGCCGCCGGGTTCGCTGGGCGTGCCGGCCCGGGGTCAGGGCCAATGACGGCCGCTTGGTCGGCCGTCCGTTCGCGCCTGATTCCAGGCGCCCGCCCGCTCGGTCGCCTGAGCGGGCCGGTGGCTCGGCAGCCGAGGCGCAGAACGGTTTCTCGGATTGGCCGCGCACGGCGCCGGGTTGCGGGCGCGCCGCGCCGGTGACCGGTGCGCATGACGGCCGGCTTCGCCGCGCGCGATTCGGGGCCGTGTCGGCCCGGGTCGGCCGCGTGCGTGGGTATTGCGGCCTGAGCCGGGGGACGGGCGCTGCCCATGAAGGCCGAACTCGTTGATCTCCCGCCCGAGTGCGCCGCGCGCCCCCGCCGGGTTCGAGGTGAGCGCAGGCATGGCGGCCCATGGGGCTGACGGGCGGCGCGGATGACTGTTGAGCCCAGGTGACGTCCCGGCCCGGGTCGGCCGAGTGCGTCGGCCCTGCGGCCCGGGATGTCGGCCGAGTCTGGTTCACCGCTCGCTGCGCGTCGGCCCGGGTCGGGCACACGGTCGGTTCGGGCGGGATGGCCAGGCAGCGTACGGAACGGCCAAGTTCGTTGACGTCAGGCCCCGCGTGCCGCGCGCGTGTCTTCGGTCCGGGTTGGTTGTCCGCCGCTTTCGGTCGAGGCGTGCGGGCGGGGGAGTTCGGGGGCGGGATCGGTGCGGGCGGCCGCCGCTTGATGGCCGGGCTGTCCGGGGATGTCGCCGAGCGTCGTGGGGGCGCGCTGGTGCCTGCCGGCGGGTGGCTAGGAGCCCGCGGGGGTCCGTAGGGACGGGAGTGCTTCGGCGAGGCGGTGTACGGCCTCCTCCAACTGGGTCGTGCCCGGCGTCGCGGCATAGCTCAGGCGGAGGTGGGGGGCCGGGGGCTCGGCGGGGAAGTAGGGGGCGCCGGCCGTGACCGCCACGCCCCGGCTCAGGGCGTTCGCGACGACGGCGGGCTCGTCCGTGCCGTCGGGCAGCCGTAGCCACACGTGGTACCCGCCGAGTGGCGGCCGACGCGGGAGGAGCGTCGGCAGCGTGCCGCCCAGCGCGGCGAGCAGGGCGGTCCTGCGGTCCCGCAGCGCTCCCGCGAGCGCCCGCAGATGGCTCGCCCAGGCGGGCGAGCCGACCAGTTCGAGCGTGGTCTCCTGGAGCGGGCGGGGGACGAAGAAGCTGTCGACGACCTGGATCGCCCGCAACCGTTCCAGCACCGGGCCGCGCGCGGACAGCGCTCCGACCCGCAGGCTCGGCGAGGCCGCCTTGGTCAGCGAGCGGACATGGACGACGACGCCGTCCGGATCGTCGGCGGCCAGCGGGAGCGGCAGGGGCGGGGCGTCGGCGTGCGCGAGCCGGCGGGCGAAGTCGTCCTCGACCACGAAGGCGCCCGCCGCCCGGGCGATCCCGAGCACGGCCGTACGCCGCTGCGGCGACAGCACCGTCCCCGTGGGGTTGTGGAAGAGCGGCTGGCAGACGAACACCCGGGCCCGGGTGGCCTCGAACGCCTCGGCCAGCAGATCGGTACGCACCCCGTCGGCGTCGACCGGCACCGGGACGGGCCGCAACCCGGCGGCGCGGGCGGCGGCGAGCAGGCCGGGGTAGGTGGGGGACTCGACCAGGACCGGCGAGCCCGGGGCGGCCAGCGCCCGCAGCGCGGTGGTGAGGGCGCTCTGACCCCCGGCGGTGACCAGGACGTCCGAGGCGCTGAGCGAGCCACCCGGCCCGCCGATGTCGCGGGCGAACCAGTCCCGCAGCTCGGTCAGCCCCTCCACCGGGGGACGGGACCAGGTGCCGGGCCTGCGCCCGGCCCGGGCCAGCGCGGCGGCCAGCGCCCGTTCCGGCCGGAGACCCGCGTGCGGATAGCCGCCGTTGAGGTCGATGACCTCGGGCGGCGGTGTGGTGAGCGCGGCCAGCACCGCCGCGGCGCCCCCACCGACACTGCCGCGCGGCGACCCGGCGCTCAGGGCTACCTCCTGCCAGGAGACGTCGCCGACCGCGCCCGCCGCCCGACGCGCGCCGGCCTTGAAGACCCCGGCGCCGGGGCGGGAGGTGACGAGCCCTTCGGCGGTGAGGGTCGCGATCGCCCGGGAGACCGTCACGGGACTGACCTGGTACCGCGTCACCAGCACCCTGCTGGAGGGCAGCTTCTCACCATTGGAGTAGCGGCTCAGCTCATTCCGCAAGCTCGCGGCCAGTTGAGCCACACTGCTACCGTCATTCATGACGACACACGATAGCAATACTCCCACTTCGGCGATAGCGGTCGGCAGCGGCACCGCCCTGGCCGCCCTCGGCGTCGTGGCCTTCTCCTTCAGCTTCCCGGCCACCGTGTGGGCCCTGGACGGCTTCGGCCCGTGGACGGCGACCGGCGTACGCGGTCTGCTGGCCGGACTGCTCGCCGCTGCCTGCCTGTTGGGGGCCCGGGTGCCGGTGCCCGGGCGCCGGCACTGGCCCGGCCTGCTCACGGTCGCCGGCGGCTGCGTCGTCGGCTTCCCGCTGCTGACCACGCTCGCCCTGCGGACCTCGACCACCGCGCACTCGGCCGTCGTCATCGGCGTACTGCCGCTGGCCACCGCCACCGTCTCGGCCGCCCTGACCGGCCGGCGCCCCTCGCGTATGTTCTGGACGGCCGCAGTCCTCGGCGCCCTCGCCGTCGCCGCCTTCACCCTCCAGCAGAGCCACGGTCGGCCGACGCTCGGCGACGCGTACCTCCTCGGCGCCCTGCTGGTGTGCGCCGCCGGATACGCCCAGGGCGGCCGCCTCGCCTCCCACCTGCCCGGCTGGCAGGTCATCGCCTGGGGAGTCGTCGCCGCGCTGCCGGTGTCCGTCCTGGTCACGGCCCTGTCCCTGCCCTGGGAGCCGGTGCATCCGACCGCGAAGGCGGTCGTCGGCATGGTCTACGTCGCCGCGGTGTCCCAGTTCGGCGGCTTCGTCGTCTGGTACCGGGGAATGGCCGCGATCGGGGTGCCCAGGGCGAGTCAGATCCAGCTCGCGCAGCCGCTGATCACCCTGGTGTGGTCGGTGCTGCTCATGGGCGAACGGCTCCCGCCCCTCGCCGCCGTCACCGCCGTGGTCGTCCTCGCCTGCGTCGCGGCCACCCAGCGCGCCCGCGACTGAGGTCGGCGGCCGGGGTAAATTCGCGATACATCGCGGTTGATGTCGCGTCGTACACGCGATATGCTCGGCCACGGATATACGGAGACGAGCGGAGCTTGGAGGTGAGTCCGGCGGCGAAGCGGCGCAAGCTCTCCAACCCGCTGGCCCTCGCGGTCATGGTGTTCCTCGGCGAACGCCCGATGCACCCGTACGAGATCGCCCGGATGCTGCGGCAGCGCGGCAAGGAACACAGCATCAAGATCAACTACGGCTCCCTCTACACCGTCGTCCAGAACCTGGAGAAGTACGGCTTCGTCGAGGTCGCCGGTGTGCAGCGGCTGGGCAACCGGCCCGAGCGGACGCTCTACGGGCTCACCGAGGACGGCCGCACCGAGACGCACGACTGGCTGGCCGACCTCGTGGCCGTACCGGTCAGGGAGTACCCGGCGTTCGAGTCGGCGCTCTCGCTGATCATGGCCCTGCACCCGGACGAAGCGGCCGAACTGCTCGCCGAACGCCTCTCCGCGCTGGAGCTGCAACTGGCCGGCACGCAGGGTGTACTGGCCCGGCTGGAGGGCGAGTTGCCGCGGATCTTCCTGGTGGAGACCGAGTATCAGCGGCACATGCTCGAAGCGCAGATCGGCTGGCTGCGCGGGATGATCAAGGAGTTCGCGGCCGGCACGGTGACCGGCACCGCCGAGTGGCGCAGTTGGTACGAGACCGGTGGCGTACCCGAGCGGTGGGCGGAGCTGGAGGGGGAGTTCCGCGGCCCCGACCCGGCCGGGGAAGCGGCCGGCGCCGGGGGGCCGGCGGGGACGTCCCCGGAGGCGCGCGGAAAGAACCACTGAGCGTTGGGCCCGGCGGCCGGGCACCCGTAGCAGGGACTCCGGAGCACCGGAGCCATTGAAGGCCCGGCGCACCGAAGAAGACGAAGAGACCGAAACCCCCGGCGCCCGCTGCGGCAACAGCGGACGCCGGTACACGAACCACCGAACCCGGACACCCGCGGACAGCGGACGCCAGGCGATCGAGGTGCGGCACACCCACGATATCCCGGCTCCTCCCGAGGGCCGCTCCGGCGAACAGGCAACCCCTGACGCGGAGGACTCCCCACCATGACCACCCACGCGCACGCCGTGGAGGCGCGCGACCTGATCAAGACCTACCCCGGCGGGGTGAAAGCCCTGGACGGTCTGGGCGTCACCGTCGCCCCCGGCACCGTCTTCGGCCTGCTCGGACCCAACGGCGCCGGCAAGTCGACCACCGTCAAGATCCTCACCACCCTGGCCCGCCCGGACTCCGGCACCGCCCTGGTCGCCGGGCACGACGCGCTGCGCCACCCCGACCGGGTCCGCCGCGCGATCGGCGTCGTCGCCCAGAAGTCCGGCGCCGACCCGGTCGCCACCGGCCGCGAGAACCTGCTGCTCCAGGGGAGGTTGTACGGCATGCGCGGCGCCGCGCTCGGAGCGCGCGCCGACGAACTGCTGGCCCGTTTCGACCTGTCCGAGGCCGGCGGCCGCATGGTCAGGACGTACTCCGGCGGTATGCAGCGGCGGCTGGACGTGGCGCTCGGCCTGGTCCACCGCCCGCAGGTGCTCTTCCTCGACGAGCCGACCACCGGCCTCGACCCGGAGGCGCGCAGCGCGATGTGGGAGGAGATCTCCCGGCTGACCGGGGACGAGGGCCTGACGATCCTGCTCACGACCCACTATCTGGAAGAAGCCGACCGCCTCGCCGAGCGGATCGCGATCGTCGACCGGGGCCGGGTCGTCGCCGAGGGCACCCCGGACGAACTCAAGGGCGAACTGCACGGCGACGCCGTCCATGTGGAGCTGCGCGAGACGCCCGGGCAGGTCGACGCCCAACTGCTGCGGGCGGCGCTGGACGCGTTCGCGGGCGTGCGCGAGGTGGTGGTCGACGGCCGCAGGCTCAGTGCCCGCGCCGACGACGGGCCCGCCGCCGTACCGAGGGTGCTGGCCGCGCTGGAACGGGAGGGCGCGGTAGTGGCCTCGGTGACCGTGGCCCGGCCGTCGCTCGACGACGTGTATCTGCGGTACGCGGGCCGCCGTTTCTCGGAGGCGGACGTCGTGGGACCGGTTGACGCGGGACCCGGCGGCGGAGGCCCGGGCGGCGGGGGAGCGGGCGACAGCGGTACGGCGGGCGGGGGCAGGTCCACCGCGTCCGGTACGTCCACCGGGGCCGGCGTGTCCGGTACGTCCGCCGAGTCCGCCGCTTCCGCGCAGACCCCCGCGCCCGCCGTGGGCACCTCCTCGCCCGCCGAGCCCGCGCACACCGCTGGAGACGTCCGATGACCGCCACCTCCGCCGCCGCCACTACCGCTCCGGCCCGCACCCCGCATCCGGTGACCGAAACCCTCAGCCAGACCTGGTACATGACCCAGCGTCAGCTGATGGCGATCCTGCGCCAGCCCGCCTTTCTGGCCATCACCCTCGTCCAGCCGGTGATCTGGCTCTACCTCTTCGGCTCGCTCTTCCGCAAGGTGGTCGAACTGCCCGGCTTCGGCGCCGGCTCCTATCTGGACTACCTGGTGCCCGGCGTGGTCGTGATGAGCGCGCTGTCCTCCAGCATGTGGGCGGGCATGGGCACGCTGGAAGAAATCGAACGCGGAACTCTTAACCGTTTTCTGACCACCCCGGTCAGCCGTGCGGCCCTGATGAACGCCAATGTCATCCAGCAGGGCATCAGCACGGCCGTGCAGTCCGTGGTCATCATCCTGCTCGGCGAACTCGGCGGCGCGGACTACCCCGGCGGCGCGGCCGGCCTGCTGATTCTGCTGGTCGGATCGGTTCTGCTCGGTACGGTCTTCGGTGCCTTCTCCAACGCGCTCGGCATGCTGGTCCGGCGGCGCGAAAGCATCATCGGCATCAACAGCTTCCTGCTGCTGCCGCTGACCTTTCTTTCCTCGGCTTTCATGGCCCCCGGCCTGATGCCGAGCTGGATGCGGCACGTCTCCGCCTTCAATCCCGTCAACTGGGCACTGGTCGCGGGCCGTTCGGCGATGTCCGCCGACCCGCACTGGGGCGAGGTGCTCGGCCGGGGCGGCGCGCTGCTCGCCCTCGCGCTGGCGGCGGTGTGGCTGTCCACCCGTACGTTCCGCTCTTATCAGAAGTCGGTCTGACGCGGCGTCAAGTCCCTGACGTCCGACCCCTGTTCATGAGCTGACTCAGCGTCACCATCCGGCGGCAGGACCCGTACGCGTACGGCGGTCGTCGGGCGGGCGATCGACCCGATGACCGGGCCGGTGACCCGATGACCGGGCCCGTACGTTCCACGCGGACGTACGGGCCCGTCGGTCAGGCGGACTCCTGCTCGCGTTCCACCTGGGCGTTCCACTCGCGCTTCGAGGACTGCCAGCCGTCCTCGTCGGCGCCGCGCCGCCAGTAGCCGGAGACGGACAGCCGCTCGCGCGGGACCTGGTGGTCCACCCTCAGCAGCCGGCGCAGCTCCTTCACGAAGTGCGCCTCGCCGTGCACGAACGCCTGCGGGTCGCCCGGCGGGAACTCCAGCGCGGTCACCGCCTCGACCAGCGCCTCGCCGACCGGCCGGTCGCCGCGGTGCAGCCAGACGATCTCCGCGTCGCCGGGGGAGAGCAGCTTCTGCTCCTCCTCGGGCCCGGCGACCTCGACGAAGACCTTCGCGGGCGCGCCCGGCGGCAGTTGCTCCAGGGCCGCGGCGAGGGCGGGCAGCGCGCTCTCGTCGCCGGCCAGCAGATGCCAGTCGGCGGCCGGGTCGGGGGCGTAGCCGCCGCCGGGGCCCATGAAGTGGATGCCCTCGCCGGGCGTCACGCCGGCCGCCCACGGTCCGGCCAGGCCCTCGTCGCCGTGGTGGACGAAGTCCACGGTCATCTCGCGGGTCGCGGCGTCCCAGGCCCGTACGGTGTACGTCCTCGTACGCGGCCACTGCTCGCGCGGCAGGTCGCGGCGGATCGCCTCGACGTCCAGCGGTTCGGGGTAGGTCACGCCCTCGGGCGGGAAGACCAGCTTGACGTAGTGGTCGGTGTACGCGCCGATCTCCAGCTCCGCGGCCGGGTCCACGGCGAGGACGACCCGGATCATGTGCGGGGTCAGCCGTTCGGTACGGGTCACGGTGGCGTGCTTGGGCGTCGGAGTCCTGCGCTGGGGTCGGTCGGCCATGTGGTTCCCGTTCGTCGGGGCGGAGCGGCGGGCGGCCGCCCGCACATCGTACTTAGGCAAGCCTAACCGACGCCGTCGGTCCGCCCCGGGTGCCGCGCGGTCCTGACCGCCCCGGCCGGTCGCCGGGGGTGCGCGAGGGCGGCGGAGGCAACTCGCTTGGTGACGCTGCGTGTTGGACGCGGCCCCGATTATCGGCGAAGTTGACGTTTCCTCTTGACGCGCTCCACCTTCATCGCTTCCATACATTGAAGCATGGGAGCGCTCCCACACGGCTCCCGGCAACTTGTTCTGCCACGAACTGAAGCGTTCCATCCCCCCACCGAGAGGAATCGCGACCGTGGTCCCCTTTTCGGGCTCGCTGAGCCCCCTGAGAAATATGAGTCGGCTGCGGGTGATTCTGGCCGCGGCGATCGCCGCGGCGCTGCTCGTCGCGCTCTCCCTGGCCGGGCAGTCCCGTCCGGCGGCGGCCGCGACCCCGGCTGCCAGCGGCGCTGGAACCGGTTACTGGCACACCAGCGGCCGTGACATCCTGGACTCGAACAACCAGGCCGTCCGCATCGCCGGAGTCAACTGGTTCGGCTTCGAGACGTCGAACGAGGCCCCGCACGGCCTCTGGTCGCGCGACTACAAGTCGATGATCGACCAGATGAAGACGCTCGGGTACAACACCATCCGGCTTCCGTACAGCGACGACATCTTCAAGTCGGGCGCCACGGCGAACAGCATCACGTTCTACAACATGAACCAGGACCTTCAGGGCCTCAGCCCCCTCCAGGTCATGGACAAGATCGTCAACTACGCCGGGTCCGTCGGCCTGCGGGTCATCCTCGACCGGCACCGCCCGGACTCCAGCGGCCAGTCCGCGCTGTGGTACACGTCCTCCGTGCCGGAGACCACCTGGCTGACCAACCTCAAGGCGCTGGCCACCCGTTACCAGGGCAACACCGCGGTCGTCGGCATCGACCTGCACAACGAGCCGCACGACCCGGCCTGCTGGGGCTGCGGCGACACCACGATCGACTGGCGGCTGGCGGCCCAGCGGGCCGGCAACGCGATCCTGGGCATCAACCCGAACCTGCTGATCTTCGTCGAGGGCATCCAGACCGTCAACGGCGTCTCCGGCTGGTGGGGCGGCAACCTGATGGGCGTGGCCCAGTACCCGGTCCAGCTCAGCGTCGCCAACCGGGTCGTCTACTCGGCCCACGACTACGCCACGTCGGTCTCCCAGCAGACCTGGTTCACCGACCCCACCTTCCCGTCGAACATGCCGGCCGTGTGGGACAAGTACTGGGGCTACATCTTCAAGCAGAACATCGCCCCGGTGTGGGTCGGTGAGTTCGGCACCACCCTCCAGGCCACCACCGACCAGCAGTGGCTCAAGGCGCTGGTGAGCTACCTGCTGCCGACCTCCACCAACGGCGGCGACAGCTTCAGCTGGACCTTCTGGTCGTGGAACCCCGACTCCGGTGACACCGGCGGCATCCTGAAGGACGACTGGCAGAGCGTCGACACCGTCAAGGACGGCTACCTGGCCTCCATCAAGGCACCCACCTTCGGCGGCACCGGCTCGACCGGCGGCACCTCCGCGGGCACGACCTCCGGCACCTCCGCGGGCACCTCGGCGGGTACGACCGGCGGCACCTCAGCGGGCACCACGTCCGGTACGACCTCCGGCTCGTCCTCCGGCACCACGGCGGGCACCACGTCCGGTTCGTCCTCCGGCACCACGGCGGGCACCACGTCCGGCTCGTCCTCCGGTACGACCTCCGGCACGTCGGCGGGCACCACCGCCGGTACGACCGGCGGCTCGACCAGCGGCAGCACCGGCGGCACCGGAAGCAAGGGCTGCACCGCCTCCCTGCACATCGACAACCAGTGGGACGCCGGCTTCACGGCCACCGTCACCGTCACCGCCGGTTCCGCCGCCATCAACGGGTGGACCGTCGGGTGGACCTGGCCCGGCAGCCAGCAGGAGACCAGCGGCTGGAACGCGGACATCAAGCAGACCGGCACCTCGGTGACCGCGAAGAACCTGTCCTACAACGGCGCTCTGTCCGCGGCCGGCTCGACCAGCTTCGGCTTCCAGGGCACTGCCTCCGGATCGTTCACGTCGCCCGCACTGACCTGCACCTCTTCCTGACGCACTGAAGCACTGACGCACCACCACTTCCCCAACGGTTCCAGGCCGGCGGGTCCCCTTCGGGGGGCCCGCCGGTTCCCGTTTTCGGGTCCGTCCGCCTCCCGCGTCCGTTTCGCGGGGACGGGCACGGGCCGATCCGCCGACGCGCGACCGTAGCGCCGTACGAAGTCCGCTCGCGCGTGTGCACTGAGCGTCAAGAACTCTGTGAACTCCTCGCCAAAGACGCTGCCGGGACCGCTTCGGCACGCTTTCACCATGCTCGCAACCGCCGCATGGGCCCGGGGGGACGCATGAGAAGGAACTCCCGGGACCGCTGTCCGCCGCCGTGGCCGTACCGGCGCCGCCGACCGTCCTGAACCTTCCGGCCGGGTACCACCCGCCGCGCGCCCGCCGGGGCGCCGCCCGTATCGGTCGACGGCGCCCCCGCGGACCGACCGACACCCTTTTCCCCGCGGATCACCGCGTACCGCCATGTCCGCATGCCCTCAGGAGAGACCACCATGGCGCTCACCGCTGCCCCCATGTCCCCACATGCCCGGACCTGGCCCGACGAAGAGCTCGTCGGAGCCGCGCGGAACGGCGATCCGCGCGCGCTGGCCGCCGTGGCCGAGGCCGCGTACCCCCGGGTGCGGCGGGTCGCGGGCGCGTGGTGCGCCACGCCGGAGGACGCCGAGGACGTCACCCAGGAGACGCTGATGATCCTGTGCCGGAGCATCGGGACGCTGCGCGGCACCGGCGCGCTGGACTCCTGGCTGCTGCGGGTCGCGCGGCGGGAGAGCCTGCGGCACCGGCGTGGCACCGACCGGCACACGGGAGGGGACGACGAAGGCCGGGCCGCCCCCGCTCCCTCGGTGGAGGACGCGGTGCTGCGGCGCCTTGAGGTCGAGCAGGTCGCCGGGGCGATGGGCCGGCTTCCGCGCGACCAGCTCCAGGTGCTGATCATGCGGGACCTGTACGGCAGGCCCGGCCGGGACGTGGCCGGGGCGCTCGGGCTGAGCGAGGCCGCGATGAAGTCCCGTCTGCACCGGGCGCGTTCGTTCGTCCGGGACTCCCTCGACCGGCCGTCGCGCGTCGCCCGGAGCCGTGTTCAGCCGGTGAGGCCGGTGGCCCGCAGCGTGATGTTGACGCGGCCGTCGAGCAAGTCGCCTGTGCCCGGCAGCACTTTGGGCACACCGTGGTACGCGTACCGCGACGCCCTGCCGAAGACGAAGAGGTCGCCGGAGGCCAACTCCAGGTCCGTATAAGGCTTTCCGCGACCCTCCGTGTTGCCGAACCGGAAGACACATGTGTCGCCGAGGCTCAACGACACCACGGGAGCGGCCGACTCCTCGTCCTTGTCCTGGTGCATCCCCATGGCGGCGTCGCCGTCGTAGAAGTTCACCAGCGCGGTGTCGGGGGTGTACGCGGCGCCCGCCGCCGGGTCCCGGTACGCGTCGGCGACCGCGCGTCGGCCCAACTCGGCCAGCCAGTCAGGGAATACGGCGACCCGAGCCCCGTTCACGTCCGACGCCGTACGGGAGTACGTGTACGGGCGCCAGTGCCAGCCGACGCAGACCGTACGGACCGACATGACCCCGCCGCGCGGCAGCCGGGTGTGCCGCATCGGTACGGGGCCGGACGCCCAGGCCCGGCAGGCGGCGAGCAGGTCGCGCTGCTCGGCCGGGGAGAGCCAGCCGGGCACATGGACGGCCCCGGGCGCGGGGTGCGTCCGGGGCCGGGGGAAGAGGGCGTTCATCGCGGGGCGCCTTCGAGCGCGTCCTCCCACGCGCCTTCGAGCGCGAGCAGCCGCCGTTTGCGGTCGAGTCCGCCCGCGTACCCGGTGAGCGAGCCGTCCGCGCCGATCACCCGGTGGCACGGCCGGACGATCAGCAGCGGATTGGCGCCGATGGCCGAGCCCAGCGCGCGGACGGCGGCGCGCGGGGCGCCGATCCGTTCGGCGAGCCGGCCGTAGCTGGTCGTGACGCCGTACGGGATCGCCTCCAGCGCGGCCCACACCCGGCGCTGGAAGTCGGTGCCGCGGGTGGTCGTCCCGACCTCGAAGCGGGTGAGGGTGCCCGCGAAGTACGCCTCCAACTGGGCGGTCACCGCGCCGAACGCGTGCGGTGCGCGCTGCCAACCGGCCCCCACGACCGCGCCCTTGCGCTGCCCGGGCACGGACACGGAGTCCAGTACGACCCCGCCGCCGTCCCGTGCCTCGCCCACCAGCAGCAGTTCTCCGAGCGGGCTGTCGACCGTCGAGTAGATCGTCATGGTGTGTTCCGTCCTTCCCTGGCCCGGTGCCTTCGTCCGTCCCACCACCCACTGTGCGTCATCGCGGCCGGCCGGGCTGGCGGATTTCGGTCACCATGATCCGGCCTCGGACTGGCCTCCGCCCGGCCTCTGCCCGGCCTCCGACCGGCCCCCGAGGCGCCCGGACCCGGCCGGGCTAGTGTGCGCGGAGGCGGGAGAGGATCGGGGTCAGCTCCGCGTTCAGCGCGCGGGAGGCCGCTTCCGGGTCGCCGGACCTGATCGCCTCGACCAGGGACGAGTGCGTCGCGTCGCCCGGGTTGGGGTCACGCTCGCGGAGGTCGAGAAGGTCGATCAGATGGACCAGGCCCGCCCGCAGCGCCGGGGCGAACTCCGCGAACAGATCCGTCAGCACCGGATTGCCCGCCGCGGCCACCACCGCCGAGTGCAGCGCGATGTCCGCCTCCACGAAGGCCGCGTCGTCGCCGTCCGCCGCCTGCCTGCGGGCGGCAAGCGCCGCGTCGAGGGCCGCGATGTCCGCGGGCGTGCGGCGGACCGCCGCCATCCGGGCGGCCTGCACCTCCAGCATCGCCCGCACCTCGTAGACGTCCGCGATCCCCGCGCTCCGCAGACGCGCCGCCCAGTCCTCGACCGGACGGGTGGCGATCACGAACACGCCCGCGCCCTGCCGGGTCCGTACCAGCCCCGCCCCGGCCAGCGCCCGCAGGGCCTCCCGTACGGTCGAGCGCCCCACCCCCAGTGACGCGGCGAGCGTGGTCTCGCCGGGCAGCTTGGTACCGACCGG
The DNA here is from genome assembly GCF_036199905.1 of Streptomyces sp. NBC_00223. NCBI lineage: Bacteria > Bacillati > Actinomycetota > Actinomycetes > Kitasatosporales > Streptomycetaceae > Streptomyces > Streptomyces sp. NBC_00223. The sequence continues at coordinate 6,996,310 of NZ_CP108109.1, forward strand.
CCAGCGTCCCGCGGTGATCTGCGCGCGCAGCTTCTCCGCGGCCTGTTCCACCAGCGGGCTGGGTCGCAGCGAGCCGAGCGACATACGGGCCTCACCTGTCAGCTTGTCTGAGGAGTGCTTTCATGGATACTCTACCCGGCATGTCGCAGCGGGTCCTCCTTCTCGGATGCCGCGGCGGGGCCTGAACGACCGGCACCCCGCCGTGGGGTTCGGTGCTGCCGGTCGTCCCCCGACCGCACGCACCCCGAAACGGACACCCCGATGACCATCGGCAGCACCGCCTTCCCCACCCTGCGCACCCCGCCCGGGCCCGTCCCCGGCGACGCCCCCGCCTGGAACCGCCAGCGCGGCAGCGCGATGCCCTTCCATCGCTACCGGCCCGCCCATGAGCGCGTCGAACTCCCCGCCGCGGCCGACCGCCAGTGGCCGTCCCGCCGGATCGAACGCGCCCCCCTGTGGGTCCCGGTCGATCTGCGCGACGGCAACCAGGCACTGGCCGAGCCCATGGACCCGGCCCGCAAGCGCCGGATGTTCGACCTCCAAGTGGCCATGGGCTTCAAGGAGATCGAGGTCGGCTACCCCTCGGCCAGCCGTACCGACTACGACTTCGTCCGCCACCTCGCCGAGAGCGGCGCCGTCCCGGACGACGTGACCGTGGTCGTCTTCACCGCCGCCCGGGCCGACCTCATCGAGCGGACCTTCGCCTCGATCGACGGCCTGCCGCGTACCGTCGTCCACCTCTACACCGCGACCGCGCCCGTCTGGCGGGACGTCGTCATCGGCCGCGGCAGGCGGGAGCTGCGGGCGCTGGTCGAGGCGGCGGCCACCTTGATGGCCCGGCTCGCCGGCCAACGGCCCGGCGTGCGCTTCGAGTTCTCGCCCGAGGTCTTCAACCTCACCGAGCCGGACTTCGTGCTGGAGGTCTGCGACGGCCTGACCGCGCTGTGGGACGCCTCCCCGGACCGCCCGGTGATCCACAATCTGCCGGCCACCGTGGAGATCGCCACGCCCAATGTCTACGCCGACCAGATCGAGTACATGCACCGCCATCTGGCCCGCCGCGACAGCGTGATCCTCTCCGTCCACCCGCACAACGACCGGGGGACGGGCGTCGCCTGCGCCGAACTCGCCGTGCTGGCCGGGGCGCAGCGCGTCGAGGGCTGTCTGTTCGGCAACGGCGAGCGCACCGGCAATGTCGACCTGGTGACCCTCGCGCTCAACCTCTACACCCAGGGCGTCGACCCGATGCTGGACTTCTCCGACATCGACGAGATCCGCGCGACCGTCGAGCACTGCAACCGGCTGCCGGTCGCGGGCCGCCACCCGTACGTCGGCGACCTCGTGCACACCGCCTACTCCGGCACCCACCAGGACGCGATCAAGAAGGGCTTCGAGCACCACGCCCGCCGCGCCGAGCAGACCGGGGTCCCGGCCGACCGGGCACCCTGGGAGGTGCCCTACCTGCCGATCGACCCCGCCGACATCGGCCGTGACTACGAGGCCGTGATCCGGGTCAACAGCCAGTCGGGCAAGGGCGGCATCGCGTATCTGCTCAAGGCACACCACGGACTGGACCTGCCGCCCAGGCTGCGCGCCGACTTCTCCCGGATCGTGCAGCGGGCCGCCGACGACAGCGGTGAGGAGATCACCGCGAAGGACCTGTGGGAGCTGTTCCGCGCCGCGTACGTGGTCCCCGGCGAGGACGGCCCGCTGACGATCACCGACTGGCGTACGGCCGAAACCGCCCCCGGGCGGCACGAGTTCAGCTGTGTGCTGCACGAGGGTGACCCCGGTCGTACGGCCGGCCGCACGGTACGCGGCACCGGCAACGGCCCGCTCTCCGCCTTCACCGACGCGCTGGCCGCCGCCGGTGTCGAGGCCGGCATCGAGCACTACGCCGAGCACGCGACCGGCCCCGGCCCGGACAGCCGGGCCGTCGCGTACGCCGAGTGCCGGGTCGGCGGGCGGACCGCCTGGGGTGCAGGGCGGGACACCTCGGTGCTCACGGCGTCGGTCCGGGCGGTGCTGGCCGCCGTCAACCGGGCCCGGTAGCGGCGTCGGGGCGGTTGCCGTACGGCGCCGGGCGCGCCCCTCAGGGCCGGTAGACCTTGCCGGGCTCGGGCGTGCCCGGCGCGATCAGCTCCGGCACGGTGACGAAGGTGTACCCCTGCTCGTGCAGCGCGTCGATGATCCCGGGCACCGCCGGGACCGTCCCCTTGTACAGGTCGTGCAGCAGGATGATCCCGTCGCGGTGGGCGTCCTTGAGTATCCGCTTCTGTATCAGCGCGGTGTCGGTGGTGGCGTAGTCCGACGCGGTGTCGCTCCACAGCACCTGCGCGAGGCCCAGCTCCTTGCAGACCTTCGAGACCTTCTCGTCGGTACGGCCCTGCGGCGGGCGCATCAGCGTCGGCCGCTGCCCGGTCAGCTTCTCCACCTCCGTGTCCAGGTGGTCGAGCTGGTCGCGTATCTCGGCGGGCTTGAGATCGGTCAGCCGCTTGTGGGTCCAGGTGTGGTTGCCGAGCACGTTCCCGTTCCCGGCCATCTCCTTGACCAGCTCGGGGTACGTGTCGACGTGCTTGTGGCCCAGCAGGAAGAAGGTGACCCGCACCTTCTTCTCCTTGAGCACCTTCAGCAGCGCGGGGGTGTTCTCGCTGGGCCCGGCGTCGAAGGTGAGCGCTATGCACGTGAGCTTCGCGCAGTCGACCGCGCCCGGGGGAAGGCCCTTGCCCTTGCCGTTCGCGGCCGCCTTGATCGCGGCCTCCCGGGCGCTCTTCGGCGATTGCGCGTCGTAGGTGGCGCAGCCGCTGAGGCCGAGGGCCAGGGCCACGGCCGCCGCCGCCGCGAGGACCGCGGTCCTGCCGAACGGTCGTGACTTTCCGGGCATGACGATTCCTCCGTGCTTCGCTGGGTGGTCGCCGCGCACACCGTCGGCGGCAGACCGCCTCACCCTACACAGGGGCTATACACGCGATGTATAGCGGGGTCGGTGGGGGCCGAATGACCTTGAGGGGCAAAGGAGTTGACGCACACTCAGACACTTCGGGCGGAACCGGCCGCCGGGCGCCCGATCGGAGGAAGGATCTTCGGCCAAAACAGAGCGCGACGGGTCCACCTCGGTGTGTACTGGGCAGGGTCCGCCCCCGGGCGGCACCCGACCGTCTCCTCCCTGACCTGCCGAGGCCGATTCGATGATCGAGATACCGGACCTGGCCCTTGGCGGCCTGGCCGCCGGGACCCTGTCGGCGTTCGTCCTGGGAGGCGGGCTGTGGCGCTCCCGGCTCCACCGGAACCGGCAGCGTGAGGAGATCGAGGGCCTGCGCTCCCGGCTCGACGACGCCCGTCAGGAGCTCGACGGCAGCCGCCGCGAGGCCGGCCGCACGGCCGAGACGTACACCGCCGAAGTGCTCCACCTGGCCGGGCGGCGGATCCCCGCCGAGGCGATCCACGCCGCCCACCCGCATGTCCGGGTGCCCGGCGCGCTCCACCCCGAGGTGGCCGGAACCGCCTTCGACAACGGGCTCGGCGAGGTGCTCACCGCGGTCCTCGCCGCCATGGCCCAGGAGCGCAAGCGCGTCGACGCCGCCGCGCGGGCCGGTATGCGCGGCGCCACCCGCGACATCCAGGCGGGCCTGTACCGGCTCCAGGACGTACTGCGCGGACTGCAACAGCGCTACGACGACCCCGAGCTGGCCCAGACTCTCTTCGCCCTCGACCACGAGAACGAGCAGTCGCTGCGCCGCGCCCAGGTCACCGCCGTGGTCTGCGGCGCCTGGGTGGGCCTGGCCCGCGAGGAGTCGCATCTGATCGAGGCGGTCACCGGCGGCCAGTCCCGGCTGGTCGGCTACCACCGCGTCCAGGTCAACAACCATCTGGAGCCGGGTACGGCCCTGGTCTCGCACGCCGTCGAACCGGTCGCGATCATCGTCGCCGAACTCCTCGACAACGCGCTGCGGCACTCCGCGCCCGACACCGACGTCGTGGTCAACCTCGAACGCGTCCACCACGGGGTCTCCGTCACCGTGGACGACTCCGGCGTCGGCATGGCCGCCGACGAGCGGGCCTGGGCGCAGCGGATGGTCGCGGGCAAGGACCCCATCCTGCTCTCCGAACTCGGCGACCCGCCGCGGATGGGCCTGGCCGCGATCGGCCAGCTCACCCGGCGCTTCGACCTGTCCGTCGACCTCTCCTCGCCGTCACCGTACGGCGGCGTGCGGGCCGTACTGCTGGTCAGGAACCACCTGCTCAGCCGGATCGACCCCGCCGTACGGCCGCCCGCCGCCAGCACCCCGCGCTCCACCCGGCCGGCCGCCGGCGCCCCTGCCCAGCAGTCCGACACCGCGCACACCCGCGCGGCCGGCCCCGAGTCCGCGGACGAGCGGCCCGCCGGCACCCACGTGTCGACGGCGCCCCGCGAGTCACGGCCGGCCGCCACCGAGGACGTACTGCCGCAGCGCCGCCGCCGGGTGCGCACCGCCGCGGACGGCACGGTCGAGATCACCACCACCCCGGCCGCGGCGCCCGCGCGCAGCCCCGAGGAGGCCGCCGCCGCGCTCGGCGCCCTCCAGTCGGGCACCGCGGCGGCCCGATCCGCCGCCGACACCGAAGGGAACGACCCGCGATGACCAGCCGCGACACCGGCGACACCGCGTGGGTGCTCGATCCGATCCTGGAGATCCCGCACGTCAGGGCCGCGGTCCTGCTCACCAGGGACGGACTGGTCGCCGGATACTCCGCGGCGCTGTCCCAGCCCACGGCCGAGCGCACCGCCGCGATCGTCAGCACCGTCCAGGCCGCCTCCCGTACGGCCGCCGCCGCCTTCGCCGACCGGGCCGACGCCCAGGTCCGCCAGGTCGTCATCGAGTCCGACCACGGCTACATCCTGGTCGCGCCCACCGACCACGGCACCTGCGTGGCGGCCTACGGCGACCCCGAGGTACGCCTCGACCTGCTCGCCCACCGGGTCCACTCGCAGGTGGCCAGGCTCGGCGAGAAGGCGATGACCGCCGCACCCCGCGGCGGAGACGGCGGCACTGCGGTATGACCGGCCGCCGGAGCGGCCGTCCCCTGGTCCCCGCCTATCTGTCCACCGGCGGGGTGGCGCGGCCGAGCCGCGAGAGCCTGGAGCGCCTGTCGGTGCTCAGCGGCACCGGCGGGGCCGTTCCCGGCGGTCTGCCGGCCGCACAGTACGCGCTGCTCGACGCCCTCGACGGCGGGTCGCTGACCGTCGTCGAGGCGGCGGCCCTGCTGGAGCTGCCGGTCTCCGCGATCCGCGTCCTGGCCGCCGAACTCACCGACCAGGGGCTGGTGGTCGCCCGTCCGCCGGTGCCGGCCGCCGACCTGCCCGACTCCGATCTGCTGAAGAGAGTGGCCGATGGCCTCCGCGCCCTCAAGCACTAGCGGACTGCACCAGCCGGGTACCGGCGGCCCGCATCTGCCGGAAAGCGCCCGCGAACTGGTGAAGATCCTGGTGGCGGGGCCGTTCGGGGTGGGCAAGACCACGCTGATCGACTCCGTGTCGGAGATCGAGCCCCTGCACACCGAGGAACACCTCTCCGAGGCGTCCCTCGCGGTGGACGACATCGCGGGGATACGGGACAAGACCACCACGACGGTCGCGATCGACTTCGGCCGGATCAGCCTGGCCGGCGGGGTCGTGCTCTATCTGTTCGGCACGCCCGGCCAGGAGCGCTTCCGCTCCCTGTGGGCGGACATCGCCTACGGCGCGCTGGGCGCGCTCGTCCTCGTCGACACCCGCAGGATCGACGACTCCTTCGACGTGCTCGGCCTGGTCGAGGAGAGCGGGCTGCCGTACGCCGTCGCGCTCAACATCTTCCCGGACGCGCGGGCGTACACCGAGGAGCAGTTGCGCAAGGCGCTCGACCTGGAGCCCGGTACGCCGATGGTCGCGTGCGACGCGCGCGACGCCAACTCCTCGATCGACGCGCTGCTCGCGCTCGTCCAGCACCTGATCGAGCGCGCGGCGTGAGGGCGTACGGCGGGTGCGTTCCCGCCGGGCGCCGCCGCGCGCGCTCTTCCGCCGGGCGTCCGTGCGCCGGGTGTCTGTACGCCGGGCGCCTGTACGCCGGGCGTCCGTGTGCCGGGTGTCTGTACGCCGGGCGCCTGTACGCCGGGCGTCCGTACGCCCTCCGCCTGTCCGCCGGGCGTCCGTATCCGATCCACCGCACCGCCACCCTCGTCCGTCGGCCGCCCCCCACCGGCTGCTGCCCGTTACCGCCCGGAGCCCCCTGGTGAACTCCTCTTCCTCCGCCGCCCCTTACCCCGCTCCCGTCGAGTCCTTCTCCCTGTCGGCCCCGGTCCGGCTCTGGGAGGAGGGCTTCGCCGCCGACCCGCACCGCTACTACGCGGCGCTCAGGGCCCAGGGCCCGCTCGGCTGGGCGGAACTCGCGCCCGGCGTCCCCGCGTACGTCGTCACCGACCGGCGCGCCGCGCTCGATCTGCTGCACGACGACGAGACCTGGTCGCACGACCCGCGCGAGTGGGAGGCCGAGGTCGCCGAGGACTCACCGATCCTCGGCATGATGCGCTGGCGGCCCAACACCCTCTTCGCCGACGGTGTCGCGCACATCCGCTACCGCAAGGCCTTCGTCGACGCCTTCGACCTCGTGGAGGCGCACGACCTGCGCGAGCGCGTGCACCGCGCGGTGGACCTGCTGGTCAGCCGGTTCGGTCCGGCCGGAGAGGCCGATCTGGTGGGCGAGTTCGCCCGTCCGCTGATGTCGCTGGTCTTCAACGACCTCTTCGGCCTGCCCGACAGCGAGAGCGGCCGACTGGAGGCCGCGCTCGGCAAGATGATGGAGGGCGGCTCCCAAGCCGCCGAGGGCGAGGCCGAGTTCGGCGCCTACGTGCTCGGGCTGATAGCCGCCAAGTCCGCCGCGCGCGGCCCCGACATCACCAGCTGGCTGCTCGACCACCCGGTGGAACTCACCCCCGAGGAGGTCACCTGGCAGGTCTTCCTCACCCTGGGCGCGGGCCACGAACCCACCGCCAACCTCGTCTCCAACGCCCTGTCCCGGATCCTCGGCAACCCCGACTTCTACTCCACCCTCACCAGCGGCTCGCGTCCCGTGATGGACGCCGTCGTCGAGGTGCTGCGCCACGAGACCCCGCTGTCCAACTACGGCATCCACTACGCCCGTGAGTCGCTGACCTTCCACGGCGTGTGGGTGCAGTCCGCCGTGCCCGTGGTCATCTCCTACGGCGCTCTCGGCCACTTCGCCGAGCAGGAGTTCGGCGACACCCACCACCCCCACGACGCTTCCCATCTGTCCTGGTCGGCCGGTGAGCACGCGTGTCCGGTCAAGCACCACACGCTGCTCATCGCCACCGAGGCCATCGAACGGCTCACCCAGTGGCTGCCCGACCTGGAGCCGGTCACCGCCCGCGAACACCTCACCTGGCGGCCGGGCCCCTTCCACCGTTCGCTGACGGCACTGCCCGTCCGTTTCACCCCCCGTACTCCCGACCAGCCAGGAGAACGCTCATGACCACGTCCACCCGTGTGGCCATCGATCCGTTAGGCAGCGACATCCCCGCGGAGAGCGCCCGGCTGCGCGCGCTCGGTCCGGTGGTGCCGGTGGAGCTGCCCGGCGCCATCCCCGCCTGGGCGCCCACCGGTTACGACACCCTCAAGTCCCTGCTGCTCGACCCCCGGGTCAGCAAGGACCCGCGGCTGCACTGGTCGTCGTGGGCCGAGATCGGCGAACACCCCGCCTGGGCCTGGGTGGTGAACTGGGTCGGCGTGGTCAACATGCTCTCCACCTACGGCCCCGACCACACCCGGCTGCGCAAACTGGTCGCCCCCAGCTTCACCGCCCGCCGCACCGAGGCCATGCGCCCGCGGGTCGAGGCGATCACCGCCGAACTGCTGGACGCGCTGGACACCGCGCGGGCGGCGGCCCCGGGAGAGCCGGTCGACCTGCGGGCCGGGTACGCGTACCCGCTGCCGATGCGGATGATCTGCGAACTGTTCGGCGTCCCGGACCACTTGGTGGAGTCCACCGGCACCCTGATCGCCGCCGTCATGGACACCTCCGACCCCACCCCGGAGTTCGGCGCGTACGTCCAGCGGCAGATCGGCACCGTGCTGCCCGCGCTGATCGCGTACCGGACCGAGCACCCCGGCGACGACATGACCACCGAACTCATCCGGGTGCGGGACGAGGACGGCGACCGGCTCAGCGACGAGGAACTGCTGTACACCCTGCTGCTGGTGATCGGCGCCGGGTTCGAGACCACGGTCAATCTGATCGGCAACGCGGTGGTCGCGCTGCTCGAACACCCCGACCAACTGGCCGCCGTACGGGCCGGGAAGGTCGGGTGGGAGGCGGTCATCGAGGAGGTGCTGCGGGTGCGCCCCTCGATCGCCTCGCTGCCGCTGCGGTTCGCCGTCGAGGACATCACCGTGGAGGGCGTGACCATCCCCGCGGGCGACGCGATCGTCACCACCTTCGCCGCCGCGGGCCTCGACCCGGCCCACTACGGCCCGGACGCCGGGGAGTTCGACGCGACCCGGATCGCCGACGACCATCTGTCGTTCGGCATCGGCGTGCACCGCTGCATCGGCGCCCCGCTGGCCCGGATGGAGGCGATCACCGCGCTCCCGGCGATCTTCGACCGTTACCCCGATCTCGCTCTGGCGGTGGCGCCGGAGGAACTGCGCCAGGTGCCGTCCTTCATCGCCTACGGCTGGCAGGAGATCCCGGTCCGGCTCGGCTAGACCCGGCGGCGGTACGCGCGGGGCCCGCCGGCGGGCCCCGCACGTATGTCCGGGCGGCGTGTGCCCGGCGGTGCGGCGACGGCCGTGCGGGGCCCCGGCCCCACCTGGTCTTAAGCGCATGGCAAGAGTGCCTTTAGCCGACTCCCTACGGTCGAGGAGAGACCAGACACGTCGGCGAGGGGCGATCACACGCGATGACCGGTACCAGCGAAGTCGACAGCACCCGTTTCCCGGACGAGCCCGCGGGCCCCGGCCGCCGTGCGGGGCGGGAGCCGATCGCGATCGTCGGCATCTCCTGCCGGCTGCCCCAGGCACCGGACCCGGCGGCGTACTGGCGGCTGCTGCGCGACGGCGTGGACGCGGTCACCCGGGCGCCCGCCGACCGCTGGGACCCCGACGACCCGGCCTTCGCCGACGCCCCCCGCACCGGCGGCTTCATCGAGGGCGCCGACCGCTTCGACGCCGCCTTCTTCGGCATCAGCGCACGCGAGGCCGACGCCATGGACCCCCAGCAGCGGCTGATGCTGGAGCTGAGCTGGGAGGCGCTGGAGGACGCGGGCATCCTCCCCGCCACCCTGCGGGACTCGTCCGCCGGGGTCTTCTTCGGCGCCTGCTCCGGCGACTACGCCACCTTGCTGCACCGGCAGCGCACCGACGCCGTCTCCCGGCACGCCTTCACCGGGCTGCACCGCTCGATCATCGCCAACCGGGTGTCGTACGCGCTCGGTTCGCGCGGGCCGAGCCTCCTGGTCGACACCGGGCAGTCCTCGTCGCTGGTCGCCGTGCACCTCGCCTGCGAGAGCCTGCGCGGCGGTGAGTCCACGGTCGCGGTGGCCGGCGGGGTGCAGCTCAACCTCGCCGCCGAGAGCGCGCTCGGCGTCCAGCGCTTCGGCGCCCTGTCGCCCGACGGCCGCAGCCGCACCTTCGACGCGCGCGCCGACGGCTTCGTACGCGGCGAGGGCGCGGGCGTGATCGTGCTCAAGCCGCTGTCGGCCGCGCGCGCCGACGGCGACCCGGTGTACGCGGTGATCCTGGGCGGCGCGCTCAACAACGACGGCGCCACCGAAGGGCTCACCCGCCCCGGCGAGCAGACCCAGACCGAGGTGATCCGGGCCGCCTACCGGCGGGCCGCCGTCCCCGCCGCCGAGGTGCAGTACGTCGAACTGCACGGCACCGGCACGGCCGTGGGCGACCCCATCGAGGCCGCCGCGCTCGGAGCCGCCGTGGGAGCGCCGGCCGGCCGGCCCGACGGGCAGCCGCTGCTGGTCGGATCGGTGAAGACCAACATCGGCCACCTGGAAGGCGCCGCGGGCATCGCGGGCCTGCTCAAGGTGGTGCTGAGCATCGCCCACCGGCGGATTCCGGCGAGCCTGCACTACGAACAGCCCAACCCCGCCATCGCGTTCGACGCCCTCGGGATCGAAGTCGCCCGCGAGACCACCGACTGGCCGCGCCCGGACGACCGGCTCGTCGCCGGTGTCTCCTCCTTCGGCGTCGGCGGCACCAACTGCCATCTCGCGCTGGCCGAACCGCCCGCCGAACTCCCCGGCGAATCGGGCGGGCCGGCGGCCGGCGAGGGCGATCTGCCCGCGCTCGCCTGGCCGCTGTCCGCCGCCGGAGAGGCCGGCCTGCGCGAACAGGCCGTGAAATTGCGCGAGTTCGCCCGGACCGGGCCCGAGCCCGCCGCCGTCGGCCGCGCGCTGGCCACCACCCGTACCGCCTTCGCCCACCGGGCCGTCGTCATCGGCCGGGACCGGGACGAACTCCTCGACGGACTCGACGCGTTGGCCACCGGACTGCCGTCGGCCGCCGTGGTCAGGGGCGACGGCGGCGCGGGCGGCCGTACGGTCTTCGTCTTCCCCGGCCAGGGCTCGCAGTGGATCGGCATGGCGGCCGAACTGCTGGACTCCTCCGCCGTCTTCCGCGCCCATATCGCCGCCTGCGAGAAGGCCCTCGCGCCGCACACCGACTGGTCGTTGACCGAGGTGCTGCGCGACCCGGCCGACTCGGCGCTCGACCGGGTGGACGTGGTGCAGCCCGCGCTCTTCGCCGTGATGACCTCGCTGGCCCGGCTGTGGGAGGCGTACGGGGTGCGTCCCACCGCGGTCGTGGGCCACTCGCAGGGCGAGATCGCCGCGGCGTACATCGCGGGCGCGCTCTCGCTGGAGGACGCCGCCCGGATCGTCGCCCTGCGCAGCCGGGCCATCACCGCCATCGCGGGCCACGGCGGCATGGCCTCCGTGCCGCTGCCCGCCGCCGAGGTCGAAGCCCGGCTGGCCGCGCTCGGCGGCGCGGTGAGCGTCGCCGCGCTCAACGGCCCCTCGTCCACGGTCGTTTCGGGCGACCGCACGGCGGTGGCCGCGCTGGTCGCCGCGTACGAGGCCGAGGGCGTGCAGGCCCGTACGGTCAACGTCGACTACGCCTCGCACTCCGCGCACGTCGAGGCCGTCGAGGACGAACTCGCCCTGCTGCTCGCCGGAATCACCCCCCGCCGGGCCTCCGTCGCCTTCTACTCGACGGTCACCGGCGGTGTGGTCGACACCGCGACGCTGAACGCCGCCTACTGGTACCGCAATCTGCGGCAGACCGTCCGGTTCGAGCCCGTCGTACGGCAGTTGGTCGCCGACGGCCACGGGCTGTTCGTCGAGTCCAGTCCGCACCCGGTGCTCACGGTCGGCGTCGAGCAGACCGTCGGCGACTCGGCCGCCCATGTCACGGGCACGCTGCGGCGCGGGCACGGCGGTCTGCCGTACTTCCTCGGCTCGCTCGCCGACGCGCACGCGCACGGCGCCGAGGTGGACTGGGGACGGTGGTTCGGCGCCGGTACGAGCGGGCGGCTGCGGCTGCCGACGTACGCCTTCCAGCGGGCCCGCCACTGGTTCCACACGTCGGGCGGGGAACGGGACCGGGCCGAGGGCGGCGCCTCCGGGGCTCCGGCGGCCGCGGCACCCGTGGCGCCCGCCGTTCAACTCGCTCCCGCAGAGCGGGAGTCCGCGCTGCTCGACGTCGTGCGCGCGGCCGTCGCCGCCGTCGCGGGCGGGCGGCCGGGCGAGGTCGCCACCGCGAAGACGTTCAAGGATCTCGGGTTCGACTCGGTCGCGGGCGTGGAGCTGCGCAACCGGGTGCGTTCCGCGACGGGACTTTCGGTGGCCGCCACCGCCACGTTCGACCACCCGACCCCCGTGGCGCTCGCCCGGCACCTGGCCGCGCTGGCCGCCGGGCCGGGGGAGGGCGTGGACGCTGCCGGCGATCGTACGGACGCGGCCTCCGGTGACCTCGGTGACGGCCTCGGCGACGACCCGATCGCCGTCGTCGGCATGGCCTGCCGGCTGCCCGGCGGCGTCGACTCGCCCGAGGAGCTGTGGGACGTCCTGGCCGAAGGCCGCGACCTGATCGGGGAGTTCCCCGACGACCGGGGCTGGGACCTCGGCTCGCTCTACGACCCCGAGCCCGGCACCCACGGCAAGTCGTACGCCCGGCACGGCGGTTTCCTCCGGGACGTGGACGGTTTCGACGCCGCGTTCTTCGGCATCAGCCCGCGTGAGGCCGCCGCCGTCGACCCGCAGCAGCGGCTCGTCCTGGAGACCTCGTGGGAGGCGCTGGAGCGCGCGGGCCTCGACCCGGCGGCCCTGCGCGGCACGGCCACCGGTGTCTTCGTCGGCGCGATGGCCACGGACTACGGGCCCCGGCTGACCGAGGTCCCCGAGGGCTACGACGGGTACGCGCTCACCGGCACGACCACCAGTGTGGTCTCCGGCCGGGTCGCGTACTGCCTCGGCCTCGAAGGGCCGGCCGTCACGGTGGACACGGCCTGCTCCTCGTCGCTGGTCTCGCTCCACCTCGCCGTCCAGGCGCTGCGGGCCGGCGAGTGCTCGCTGGCGCTGGCCGGGGGCGTCACGGTGATGTCCACGCCGGGGATGTTCGTCGAGTTCAGCAACCAGCGCGGGCTGTCCCCCGACGGGCGCTGCAAGGCGTTCGGGGACGGCGCGGACGGCACGGGCTGGGCCGAGGGCGCGGGGATGCTCGTGGTCGAACGCCTCTCCGACGCGCGGCGGCTCGGCCACCGCGTGCTGGGCGTGATCCGCGGCTCGGCGATCAACCAGGACGGCGCGTCCAACGGTCTGACCGCGCCCAACGGGCCTTCCCAGGAACGGGTGATCCGCGCGGCGCTCGCCTCGGCGGGGGTCGGTACGGGTGATGTCGACGCCGTCGAGGCCCATGGGACGGGTACGGTGCTGGGCGATCCGATCGAGGCGGGCGCGCTCGTGGCGACGTACGGGCGCGGGCGTACGGACCGGCCGCTGCTGCTCGGCTCGCTCAAGTCCAACCTCGGCCACACGCAGGCCGCGGCGGGCGTCGCGGGCGTGATCAAGATGGTGCTGGCCCTCGGGCACGGGGTGCTGCCGCGAACGCTTCACGCGGAACAGCCGTCCCGCCACGTCGAGTGGGACGGCGCGGGGGTGCGGCTGCTGACGCGCGCCACCCCCTGGCCCCGGGGCGCGCGGGTCCGCCGCGCGGCGGTCTCGGCGTTCGGCATCAGCGGCACGAACGCCCACGTCATCCTCGAAGAACCCCCCACCCCGCCCGCGGCCGCGAGCGCCGCGCGCGTCGGCGAGCCCGCCGGGCCCGCCTCGGCGGCCAACGGCCCCGGCTCCGCCGGGACTGGCACGAACCCGGGCGCCCCTACTGCCCCGGGTGCCGGGTCCGGGACCTCGGCTGCCCCCGGCGGGGCTGTCGCCGAGGTGGCTGACCCGGGCGCGGGTGGCGTGCGTGGGGGCGAGCCCGCCGGGCCTGCCGCAGTGGCCAAGGGCTTCGGCTTCGCCGGGCCCGGCACGGACCGGAGCGTGCCCGCCGCCCCGGGCGTGGGGGCCGCGAACCCGGCCGCCTTCCGTGAGGACACGTCCGCCGAGCCGGGGATGTCGCCCGGCGCGACGCTTACGGGAGCGGGCACGGCTCCCACGAATGCGTCGGCCGGTGGCGCGGCCGCCGCGTCGGCGGGAACTCCGTCCGCGACGCTCGCGGACCCAGCGGCCTCGCGCGAGGCCGTGCCCTCCGGGGCGGCCGGTGAGGCCGAGGGGACGCTCTCGGGTGCCACCGTCGGGGCACTTGGCGCGGTGAGTGGCTCTGCCGCAGGCCAGCGGCCTGACCCGGCGGATACGCCCAACGGGACGGGGACGTTGCCCGCCGCCGTTGGGGCTGAGGCCGCAGGTCCCGGGGCAGCCGCCCCGGGCGCGGGGTCCGGGACCCCGGCTGCCGCCGGCGGGGCTGCCGGCGAGGTGGCTGACCCGGGCGCGGGTGCCGTGCGTGTTGGCGAGCCCGTCGTACCCGCCGCAGTGGCCAACGGCTCCGGCTCCGCCGGGACTGGCACGGACCGGAGCGTGCCCGCCGCCCCGGGCGCGGGGTCCGGGACCCCGACCGCCCCCGGCGGGGCTGCCGCCGAGGTGGCTGACCCGGGCGCGAACTCGGGCGCCTCCCGGGAGGACACGCCCGCCGAGCCGGGCATGTCGCCCGGCGCGACGCCCGCAGATACGGGTGCCGCCCGCGTGGGCGGAGTCTCCGGGTCGGAAGGCCGCTCCCGGGCCACCGGAAGCAGCACAGGAGCCGCCGGTGAGGCGACCGTGTGGGTCGTGGCCGGGGGGAGTGGGGAGGCGTTGCGGGCGCAGGCGGGGCGGCTGCGGGCGTGGGTCGAGGACCGCGTGTCCGCCCCCACTCCGCCGGAAGGGCTCGCGGCGATCGGCGCCGCGCTCGCCACCACCCGTACCGCCTTCCCGTACCGCGCCGCCGTCGTCGGCGCGGACCGCGACGCCCTGCTCGGCGGGCTCGCCGCCCTCGCCGAGGGCGAGCCGCAGCCCGGCCTCGTGACCGGTACGGCCGCCGACCCCGGCCGTACCGTGTTCGTCTTCCCCGGCCAGGGCTCGCAGTGGATCGGCATGGCGGCCGGCCTGCTGGACGCCTCCCCGGTGTTCCGGGACCACATCGCCGCCTGCGAGAAGGCCCTCGCGCCGCACACCGACTGGTCGTTGACCGACGTGCTGCGCGACCCGGCCGCCACCGCGCTGGACCGCGTGGACGTCGTACAGCCCGCCCTCTTCGCCGTGATGACCTCGCTCGCCCGGCTCTGGGAGGCCCACGGCGTGCGCCCCGACGCCGTCGTCGGCCACTCGCAGGGCGAGATCGCCGCCGCGTACATCGCGGGCGCGCTCTCACTGGAGGACGCCGCCCGCGTCGTGGCCCTGCGCGCGCGGGCGATCACCGGCCTGGCCCGCGAGGGCGGCATGGCCTCCGTACCGCTGCCCGCCGCCGAGGTGGAACGCCGACTGGCCGGACACGAGGGCGAGTTGAGCGTCGCCGCGGTCAACGGCCCGGACACCACGGTCGTCGCCGGGGACCGCGGGCCCCTGGAGGAGCTGGTCGCCCGCTGGACCGAGGACGGCGTACGGGTCCGGCTCATCCCCGTCACCTACGCCTCGCACTCGCCGCACGTCGAGGAGATCCGCGAGGCCGTGCTCGACGCGCTGACCGGCATCGCGCCGCGCACCTCGGCCGTGCCCTTCTACTCGACCGTGACCGGGGGCCTGCTGGACACCGCGGCCCTGGACGCCGCCTACTGGTACCGCAATCTGCGGCAGACCGTACGGTTCGACGCGGCCGTCGCCGCCGCGGCCGCCGACGGGCACCGCGCGTTCGTGGAGTCGAGCCCGCACCCCGTGCTCACCGTCAGTGTGCAGCGCACCCTGGAGGACGCCGGGGTCACCGCCGCCGTCAACGGAACGCTGCGCCGGGACACGGGCGGCTGGGACCGCTTCCTCACCGCGCTCGCCGAGGCCCACACCGCGGGCGTGGCCGTGGACTGGGGGGCCGTCTTCCCGGCCCGCCGCCCGGCCGACCTGCCGGAGCTGCCGACGTACGCCTTCCAGCACGAGTCCTACTGGCTCACCGCCCCCGAGCCGGCCGGTGACGCCGGAGCCCTCGGCCTCGGCCGCAGCGAACACCCGCTGATCGGCGCGGCCGTCAAGCTCCCCGACGGCGCCGGGGCCGTGCTCACCACCCGGCTCTCGCTGCGCACCCACCCCTGGCTCGCCGACCACGCGGTGCTCGGCACCGCGCTGCTGCCCGGCACGGCCTTCGTCGAGCTCGCCCTGCACGCAGGAGACCTGGCGGACACCGGGCGGATCGAGGAACTGACGCTGCACGCCCCGCTGTTGCTGCCGGAGCAGGGCGCGGTACGGCTGCGTACGGTCGTCGGGCCCGCCGACGACAGCGGCCGCCGGCCGGTGACCGTGCACGCGCAGCCGGACGGCGGCCCGGAGGACGCCCCCTGGACCCGGCACGCGAGCGGCCATCTGACGGTCAGTCAAGCAATCGGCGCGGATGACGACGTACGCCCGCCCGCGGCCGCGACCACCGTCACCCCCGAGGAGCTGTACGCGGGGCTCGCCGCGCTCGGTTACGACTACGGCCCGGCCTTCCGCGCGGTCCGCGCCGCCTGGCGGCACGGCGACGACCTCTACGCCGAGGTCGCGCTGAGCCCGGACACCCCGGACACGGGGGACGCCGCCGCCTTCGGCCTGCACCCCGCCCTGCTGGACGCCGCCCTGCACCCGGCGGTCGGCCTGACCGGCGGCGACAACACCCGACTGCCGTTCAGCTGGTCCGGCGTGGAGCTGCACGCCGTGGGCGCGGGCGCGCTGCGGGTCCGGATCAGCCCGGACCCGGAGCGGCCCGACACCGTACGCGTCACCGCCGCCGACAGCGAAGGGCGGCCCGTGGTCACCGTGGACGCGCTGGCCCTGCGGCCGCTGTCGCCCGAACAGTTCGCCCCGGCGGCGGACGACAGCCTCTACGTACTCGACTGGCTGCCGGTGGCCGAGGCCAACGGCGCCGACACCACGCCGAGTTGGGCGGTGGTCGGCCCCGGCGGCGAGCACCGCGACCTGCCCGCGCTCGGTACGGCCCTCGCCGCCGGAGCGCCCCTGCCCGACCTCGTCTTCCTGCCGCAGGGCGGATACGGCGACGAGCCGGTCGGCGACGCCCACCACACCACCGCGCATCTGCTCGACCTGCTCCAGGACTGGCTGGCCGACGAGCGGTACACCGCGACCCGGCTGGTCGTCGTCACCCGCCGCGCGGCGCTGCCGGGACCGGACGCTGCGGGCACGGCCTCGCTCGGCCAGTCGCCTGCGTGGGGCCTGGTGCGCTCGGCCCAGTCCGAGCACCCCGGCCGCTTCGTCCTGATCGACACCGACACGCCCGAGGACGCCCCCGACTACCCGGCGCTGGCCGCCGCCGTCGCCACCGGCGAACCCCAACTCGCGCTGAGCGGCGGCGCGTTGTACGCACCCCGGCTCGGCCGCCCGCAGACCGCCGCGCTCACCGTCCCGGCCGGCCACCGGCTGGACGTCACCGCCGCCGGCACCCTGGAGAATCTGGCCGTGCTGCCCTACCCCGAGGCCGAACAGCCGCTCGCCGAGGGGCAGGTGAGGATCGCGCTGCGCGCCGCCGGGCTCAACTTCCGTGACGTGCTGATCGCGCTCGGCGTCTACCCGGGCGAGGCCAGGATCGGCATAGAGGGCGCGGGCGTGGTCACCGGGACCGGCCCCGGTGTCACCACGCTCGCCCCCGGCGACCGGGTGATGGGCCTGCTGCCCGGAGCGCTCGGCCCGGTCGCGGTCGCCGACCACCGGCTGCTGGCCCGCGTCCCCGAGGGCTGGACCTTCGCCCAGGCCGCCGCCGCGCCCGTGGCCTTCCTCACCGCCGCCTACGGACTGCTGGAACTCGGCGCGCTGGGGCCCGGCGAGTCCGTGCTCGTGCACGCGGCGGCCGGCGGTGTCGGCAGCGCCGCAGTCCAGCTCGCCGTGCACCACGGCGCCCGCGTGCTCGCCACCGCCTCTCCCGCCAAGTGGCCCGCGCTGCGCGCCCAGGGCGTCGACGCGGACCGGATCGCCTCCTCCCGCGACCCGCGCTTCGCCGACCGGCTGCGCGCGGCCGACCCCGGCCTCGCCGTGGACGTCGTGCTCAACGCCCTCGCGGGCGAGTTCACCGACGCCTCCCTCGAACTGCTCGGCGACGGCGGACGGTTCGTGGAGATGGGCAAGACCGACCCGCGCGACCCGGACCGGGTCGCCGCCGACCACCCCGGCGTCGTCTACCGGGCGTTCGACCTGCTGACCGTCGAACCCGCCGTGATCCAGCGGCTCTTCGCCGACCTGCTGCCGCTGTTCGCCTCGGGCGCGCTGACCCCGCCGCCCACCACGGTCTACGACCTCGCGCAGGCGCCCGACGCCTTCCGCGCGCTGAGCGCGGCGACCCTCGTCGGCAAGGCCGTACTGACCCTGCCGGTGCCGCTCGACCCCGGCGGCACCGTGCTGATCACCGGCGGCACCGGCACGCTCGGCGCACTCGTCGCCCGCCACCTGGTGACCCGGCACGGCGTACGGCACCTGCTGCTCGCCGGGCGGCGCGGTCCCGCCGCGCCCGGCGCCGACGCACTCGCGGCCGAACTCACCGCGCTCGGCGCCGAGGTGACCTTCGCGGCCGCCGACACTGCCGACCGCGCCGCCGTCGCCGGGCTCCTCGCGGGCGTCGACCCCGGCCGGCCGCTCACCGCGGTCGTGCACGCCGCCGGGGTGCTGGACGACGCCACCCTCGGCGAACTGACCGCCCGGCAGGTCGAGTCGGTGCTGCGGCCCAAGGCCGACGCCGCCTGGCACCTGCACGAGCTGACCCGCGACGCCGACCTGGCGGCCTTCGTGCTCTTCTCCTCGGTCGCCGGAGTGCTCGGCAACCCCGGACAGGGCAACTACGCCGCCGCGAACACCTTCCTGGACGCCCTCGCCCGGCACCGGCACGCCCTCGGACTGCCCGCGCTCGCCCTGGACTGGGGCTACTGGGAGCAGAGCAGCGCCATGACCGGCCACCTCACGGACGCCGACGTCCACCGGATGGCCCGCTCGGGCCTGGCCCCGCTGCCCACCGCCGAAGGGCTCCAACTCCTGGACCGGGCACTGGAGTCGGCGCTCCCGGTACTCGTGCCCGCCAGGATCGACCGGGCGGCGGTGCGCTCGCGGGCCGCGGCCGGCACCCTGGCCCCGCCGCTGCGCGGCCTCGCCCCCCAGGTCCGCAGGACCGCGGCCGCCGCCGCGCCCGCGCCGGCCGTCGCCCCGCGCGGCGGCCCCGACCTGGCCGGGCTGTCCGAGGCCGAGCAGTACCGCGTACTGCTCGACCTCGTACGCGGCAACGCCGCCACCGTGCTCGGACACCGCGGCTCCGAGGCGATCGGGGCCGAACGCGGCTTCATGGACTCGGGGTTCGACTCGCTCACCGCCGTCGAGCTGCGCAACCGGCTCGCCTCGGCGGTCGGCGGCCCGCTGCCCAGCACCCTGCTCTTCGACCACCCCACCCCGGCCGCGCTCGCCCGGCACCTGCGGAGCCGGCTCGTACCGGAACAGGAGCAGGGCGACCCGCTGGAAGGGCTCGACCGGCTCGCCGACGCCCTGCTCGCCGACGAGGCCGCCCGCGCGCTGGCCGTACCCCGGCTGCGGGCGCTGCTGGCCAGGCTCGGCGCGTCCGACGGCGGCGCGGACGGCGACAGCGGCGGCCTCGACATGGACAGCGCCTCAGACGACGAACTCTTCGACTTCATCGAGAACGAACTCGGCACGTCGTGACCACCACGAGCGGCGTGCCCGCAGCACCGGCCCGAGTACCGCAGAACCGGCCCGACTACCCCGAGTACCAAGGCCCGTACCGAGGACAGAGGTTGATACCGCATGGCGAGTGAGGACAAGCTCCGCGACTATCTCAAGCGGGTGACCGCCGACCTCCAGCAGGCCAGGCGCCGCCTGCGCGACGTGGAGGAGGCCCGGCACGAGCCGGTCGCCGTCGTCGGCATGGGCTGCCGCTTCCCCGGCGGCGTCGGCTCCCCGCGCGAGCTGTGGGACCTGCTCACGGCCGAGACCGACGCGGTCGGGCCGCTGCCCGAGGACCGCGGCTGGGACCTCGACGCCCTCCACGACCCCGAGCTGAGCCGGCCCGCGACCTCCTACGTACGGCACGGCGGATTCCTGCGCGGCGCCGCGGAGTTCGACGCCGCCTTCTTCGACATCAACCCGCGCGAGGCCGCCGCCATGGACCCCCAGCAGCGGCTGCTGCTGGAGACCGCCTGGGAGGCCCTGGAGGACGCGGCCATCGACCCGCGCGCGCTGCGCGGCAGCAGGACCGGGGTGTTCACCGGCGTCATCGGCTCCGAGTACGCGCCCGGCCTGCACGACACCGGCACCGGCCCGCTGGAGGGCTATCTGCTCACCGGCGGCACCACCAGCGTGGCGTCCGGCCGGATCTCGTACACCCTCGGCCTCGAAGGCCCGGCCATCACGCTGGACACCGCCTGCTCCTCGTCCCTAGTGGCGACCCACCTGGCGGTACGGGCGCTGCGCGCCGGGGAGTGCTCGCTCGCGCTGGCCGGCGGCGCGACGGTCATCGCGACCCCGCGCGGCTTCGTGGAGTTCAGCCGGCAGCACGCGCTGTCCGGCGACGGGCGCTGCCGGCCCTTCGCCGCGGCCGCCGACGGCTTCGGGCTCGCCGAGGGCGTCGGCCTGATCGTCCTGGAACGGCTCTCCGACGCCCGCGCCAACGGGCACCAGGTGCTCGCGGTGATCCGCGGCAGCGCCGTCAACCAGGACGGCCGGAGCAGCCAGCTCACCGCCCCCAACGGCCCCTCGCAGCAGCGTGTCATCCGCGACGCGCTGGCCGACGCCCGGCTGACCCCCGACGAGGTCGACGCCGTCGAGGCGCACGGCACCGGGACCGGTCTCGGCGACCCCATCGAGGCGCAGGCCCTGCTCGCCACGTACGGGCAGGGACGTGACTCCGAACGGCCGCTGTGGCTCGGGTCGTTGAAGTCCAACATCGGGCACACACAGGCCGCCGCGGGCGTCGCCGGGATCATCAAGACGGTGCTGGCGCTGCGGCACGGGGTGCTGCCGAAGTCCTTGCACATCGACTCCCCGTCCCCGCACGTGGACTGGTCCCCGGGCACGGTGGCCCTGCTCGACCGGGCCCGGCCCTGGCCGGAGCGCGACGCACCGCGCCGGGCCGCCGTCTCCTCCTTCGGCATCAGCGGCACCAACGCCCATGTGATCCTTGAGGCCGCGCCCGAGCCGGCCGAGGCGCCCGAAAGCGCCCAGGCCCCCGCGACACCCGTCAAGGCCGCCGTCAGCCCCGAACCCCCGTACGCCTGGCTGCTGTCGGCCGCCACCGCGCCCGCCCTGCGCGCCCAGGCCCGCGAGCTGCTCGCCGAGGCCGGCCGCGACCCGGCGCCGCACCCGGCCGCCGTCGCCCGCACCCTGGCCACCGGCCGGGCGCACCTCGCCCACCGGGCCACCGTCGTCGGCGCCGGACGCGACCAACTCCTCGACGGTCTGCGGGCGTTGGCCGACGACATACCTGCCGCCCACGTGGTGAGCGCCGTCGCCGCCGAGCCCGGCCGCACGGTCTTCGTCTTCCCCGGCCAGGGCTCGCAGTGGCAGGGCATGGCCGCCGCGCTGCTGGAGAGCGAGCCCGTCTTCCGGGCGGCGATGACCGAGTGCGCCGCCGCGCTCGACCCGATCACCGGATGGTCGCTGATCGACGCGGTCTCCGGGGTGGCCTGGGCGCCCTCCTTCGACCGGGTGGAGGTCGTGCAGCCCGCGCTGTTCGCCATGATGGTCTCGCTCGCCCGGCTGTGGGAGTCGCTCGGCGTCACCGCCGACGCCGTCGTCGGCCACTCGCAGGGCGAGATCGCCGCCGCGCACTTCGCCGGGGCGCTCTCGCTCGCGGACGCGGCCCGGGTGGTGGCCCTGCGCAGCCGGGCCATCACGGCCATCGCGGGCCGCGGCGGTATGGCCTCCGTGCCGCTGCCCGCCGCCGAGGTCGAGTCCCGACTGACCGCGTACGAGGGCCGGTTGAGCGTCGCCGCCGTCAACGGCCCCACCAGCACGGTGATCGCGGGCGACCGCGCGGCGCTGGAGGAGATCGTCTCCGCCTACCAGGAGCAGGAGGTCAAGGCCCGTCTCGTGCCGGTGACCTACGCCTCGCACTCCCCGCACGTCGAGGAGATCCGCGACGAGGTGCTGCGGCTGCTCGCCCCCGTCCGCCCGGTCACCGCCCGTATCCCCTTCTACTCCACCGTGGAGGGCGGCTTCATCGACACCACCGCGCTCGGCGCGGACTACTGGTACCGGAACCTGCGGCAGACCGTACGGTTCGAGTCCGCCGTGCGCGGGCTGCTCGACGCGGGCTACGACCGGTTCGTCGAAAGCAGCTCCCACCCGGTGCTGACCATCGGCATCGAGCACATCACCGAGGCCGCGGGCACGCCCGACGCCCGGGTGTTCGGCACCCTGCGGCGCGACGACGGCGGCCGGGACCGGCTGCTGCTCGCCGCGGGCCAGGCGCACGCGGCCGGACTGCCCGTCGACTGGTCCGCCCTCGTGCCCCCGCACCCCGACGGGCCCGCGCCCCTGCCGACGTACGCCTTCCAGCGCCGCCGCTACTGGCTCGAACACACCGCCCCCGTCGGCGATGTGGCCGCCGCCGGGCTCACCGACCCCGGGCACCCGCTGCTCGGCGCCGTCACCGAACTCGCCGACGGCTCCGGCACGGTCTTCACCGGCCGGCTCTCCCCGCGCGACCGCCCCTGGCTCGCCGACCACTCCGTCGGCGGCACGGTGCTGCTGCCCGGCACCGGCTTCGTGGACCTCGCCCTGCACGCGGGCGCCCGCACCGGCAGCCCCCGGATCGAGGAACTGACCCTCCAGGCCCCGCTGGTGCTGCCCGCCGACGCGACCGTACGGCTCCAGGTCACCGTGGGCGCGCCCGGCCCGGACGGCGCCAGGTCCGTCGACATCCACTCCCGGCCGGCGGAGGAGGGCGCGCCCTGGACCCGGCACGCCACCGGGACGCTCACCCCCTCCTCCGGCGCCGTGCCCCACGGCCCGGTGCGGCCCCCGGCCACCGCCGTCCCCCTCGGCGGCG
Source organism: Streptomyces sp. NBC_00223 (assembly GCF_036199905.1). Taxonomy (NCBI): domain Bacteria; kingdom Bacillati; phylum Actinomycetota; class Actinomycetes; order Kitasatosporales; family Streptomycetaceae; genus Streptomyces; species Streptomyces sp. NBC_00223. Next base: position 7,019,060 of record NZ_CP108109.1, read on the forward strand.
ACGACCCCTACGCGGCCCTGCTCGGCCTCGGCTACGGCTACGGGCCCGCCTTCCGCGGCCTGCGCGCCGCCCACCGCGACGGCGGGACCCTGTACGCAGAGGTACGGCTGCCCGACGGGGTCGCCCCCGACACCCACCCGCTGCACCCGGCGCTGCTCGACGCCGTGCTCCACCCGCTCGCGCTCGGCTTCACCGAGACCCGGCTGCCGTTCTCCTGGTCCGGGGTGGAGGTCACGGCCCCCGGCGCCACCGCCCTGCGGGCCGCGCTCACCCCCGCCGGGGACGACGGGGTGTCGCTGACGCTCACCGACGGGTCCGGCCGTACGGTCGCCACCGTCGACCGGCTCACCACCCGGCCGGTCACCGCGGGCCAGCTCGCCGCGGCGGGCGTCACGGAACGGCCCTGGCACCTGGACTGGACACCGCTGCCCCTGTCCGGCCGACCGCCGCACACCGCCTGGGCGTTGCTCGGCGAGGACGGCCAGACGCTGGCCTCGGCGCTCAAGGCCGGGGGAGCGGACTTCGACCTCCGGTCAGGCGTCACGGAGTTGGCCGCCACGGTCGGCGCCGGGCCCCTGACGGCACTGGTCGGCGCGGGCCGCGGCGGTGCGGCGGACGCGGCCGGGGCCGCGCGCGAAGCGGCGGCGGAAGCGCTGGCGCTGGTACGGCAATGGCTGGCCGCCGAGGAGTTGGGCGACGACGCCGTACTCGCCTTCGTGACACGCTCGGCGGTCGCCGTCACGGGCGACGAAGGCATCACCGACCTCGCGGGCGCCGCGGTCTGGGGGCTGCTGCGCAGCGCGCAGACCGAACACCCGGGCCGTTTCGTGCTCGTGGACACGGACGGCAGCGAGGCGTCCGACCGCGCGCTGACCGCAGCGCTCGGCAGCGGCGAACCCCAACTGGCCCTGCGCGAGGGCACGGTGTACCTCCCCCGCCTCGTCCGGGCGGCGGCGCCCGACACCGAGTCGCCGGGCCGGAGCGGCAGTTGGGAGAGCCGGCACCCCGAAGGGACCGTGCTGCTCACCGGCGGTACGGGCACACTCGGCGGGATCGTCGCCCGGCATCTCGTCACCGAGCACGGAGTGCGCCACCTCCTGCTGGCCGGCCGCCGGGGCCCCGACGCGCCCGGCGCCACCGAGCTGCGGGACGAACTCACCGCGCTCGGAGCGGACATCACCCTCGCGGCCTGCGACACCGCAGACGAGCAGGCCGTACGCGCCCTGCTCGCGGACATCCCCGCCGACCGCCCGCTGACCGCCGTTGTCCACCTGGCGGGCGTACTGGACGACGCCGTCGTCACCTCGCTCACCCCCGGGCAGCTGGACACCGTACTGCGCCCCAAGGCCGACGCCGCCTGGCATCTGCACCGGGCCACCCGCAACCTCGATCTCGCCGCCTTCGTGCTCTTCTCCTCGGCGGCGGGCGTCCTCGGCAGCGCGGGCCAGGCCAACTACGCGGCCGCCAACACCTTCCTGGACGCCCTCGCCCACCACCGCCGCTCCCTCGGGCTGCCCGGCACCTCACTGGCCTGGGGCCACTGGGCGCGGGCCAGCGGCATGACCGGACATCTCACCGCCGCCGACACCGCCAGGGTGGCCCGCCTCGGCCTGGCCCCGATGAGCGAGGCGGAAGCACTCGTCCACCTCGACCGGGCCCTCGCGGACGGCCGCCGCGACGTGCTCGCGGCGAAGCTGGACACGGCGGCGCTGCGCGCGCAGGCCGCGGCCGGCACGCTCCCGGCCGTCCTGAGCGCGGCGGTCCGCGCCCCCGCCGCCCCCGAGGCCACCGCCGCCACCGAGGCCGCCGCCGCGGCCTCGGCTGCCGAGGAGTCCGGCGCCCTCGCCGACCGCCTCGCCGCCCTCGACACCGCCGAACGCCTCACCGCCGTACAGGACTTGGTGATGCGCACGGTCGGTACCGTCCTCGGCCACGGCAGCAGTGACGCCTTCGCGCCCGAACAGCCCTTCAAGAACCTCGGCTTCGACTCACTGACCGCCGTGGAGCTGCGCAACCGGCTCCAGGCGGCGAGCGGACTGCGGCTCCCGGCCACGCTGATCTTCGACCACCCCACCCCGGGCGCGGTCACCTCGTACGTCCTCGACCGTCTCGCGGCGGACGCGGGCCCGGCGGCCGGGCCCGTACCCGACGGGGACACGCTGCTGGCCGAACTTGAGCGCCTGGAAGCCGCGTTGGCCCGCGTCCCCGACACCGCCGCGGTCGACCCGGCCGTCGCCCCCCGGGTCCGGCGGCTGCTCGACCGGCTGACCTCGGCCGTACCGGCCGCCGTACCGGGAGCGGACGCCCCCCTGGAGAGCGCCGACCTGGCCACGGCCACCGCCGACGAGATATTCGACCTCCTCGACAAGGAACTCGGGCTATGACGGCTACCACGGACGAGACCAAACTCGTCGACTACCTCAAGCGGGCCACCGCCGAACTGCGCGACACCAGGCAGCGGTTGAGGGCCCTGGAGGACTCGCTGCGCGAGCCCGTCGCGATCGTGGGCATGGGCTGCCGGCTGCCGGGCGGCATCGACTCGCCCGAGCGGCTGTGGGAGGCGGTCTCCCAGGGCCGGGACGTGATCGGGGACTTCCCCGACAACCGCGGCTGGGACGTCGACGCGCTGTACGACCCGGAGTCGGACCGTCCCGGCACCTCCAAGGTCAAGGTCGGCGGCTTCGTCCACGACGCCGACCGCTTCGACGCCGCGTTCTTCGGCATCAGCCCGCGCGAGGCCCTGGGCATGGACCCGCAGCAGCGGCTGGTCCTGGAGACCTCCTGGGAGGCCCTTGAGCACGCCGGGATCGACCCGACGTCCCTGCGCGGCACCGCCACGGGCGTGTACGTCGGCGTGCTGTCGCAGGACTACCTGCTGCAGAACGGCCCCGCGCTCGCCGAGGTCGAGGGCTATCTCGCCACGGGTACGACGACCAGCGTGATCTCCGGCCGCGTCGCGTACACCCTCGGCCTGGAGGGGCCCGCGGTCACCCTGGACACCGCCTGCTCGTCCTCGCTGGTCGCCCTCCACCAGGCCGCGGCGGCGCTGCGGGCCGGCGAGTGCTCGCTCGCCCTGGTCGGCGGGGTCACCGTGATGTCCTCGCCCGGGGTCTTCGTCGAGTTCTCCCGGCAGGGCGGCCTGGCCGCCGACGGGCGCTGCAAGGCGTTCGGGGACGACGCGGACGGTACCGGGTGGGCCGAGGGCGTGGGCATGCTCGTCGTCGAACGCCTCTCCGACGCCCGCCGTCTGGGCCACCAGGTGTGGGGCGTGATCCGCGGCTCGGCCGTCAACCAGGACGGTGCCTCCAACGGCCTGACCGCGCCCAACGGCCCCTCCCAGGAACGGGTGATCCGCGCCGCGCTCTCCGCCGCCGGGGTCGGCGCGGGCGACATCGACGCGGTCGAGGGCCACGGCACCGGCACCGTACTGGGCGACCCGATCGAGGCGGGCGCGCTGCTCGCCACGTACGGCAGGGGCCGCGCCGACCGGCCGCTGCTGCTCGGCTCGCTCAAGTCCAACATCGGCCACACCCAGGCCGCCGCGGGCGTCGCCGGCGTGATGAAGATGGTGCTGGCGCTGCGGCACGGCGTCCTGCCGCCGACCCTGCACGCGGAGCGGCCCTCACGCCATGTCGACTGGGACGGCAGCGGAGTGCGGCTGCTGACCCGGGAGACCGCTTGGCCCAGGGGCGAACGGGTCCGCCGGGCGGGCGTGTCGGCGTTCGGCATCAGCGGCACCAACGCCCATGTCATCATCGAGGAGGCACCCGCCGAGGCCGAAGCGCCGACGGCGGAAGGCGACGGCGGCGAGCGGGCGGGGGAGGGCGGACTTTCCGTGTGGACCCTCTCCGCGAAGTCGCCCGCCGCGCTGCGCGCCCAGGCCGAACGGCTGCGCGCCTGGGCCGAGTCCGCCCCCGGCCCGGACCTCCCCGGCACCGCGGCGGCGCTGGCCGCCACCCGTACCGCCTTCACCCACCGCGCCGCCGTGCTCGGCCGCGACCGGGCCGGCGTACTGGCCGGGCTCGGCGCGCTCGCCGCGGGCGAACCCGCCCCCGGCCTGGTCACCGGAACCCACCGCGGCCCCGGCCGTACCGCTTTCCTCTTCACCGGCCAGGGCAGCCAGCGCCCCCGCATGGGACAGGATCTGTACGAGACCTTCGGCGTCTTCGCCGCCTCCGTCGACGCCGCCTGCGCGCACTTCGCCCCGGTCCTCGGCCGGGACCCGCGCGAGCTGATGTTCGCCGCGCCCGGCAGCCCCGAGGCCGACCTGCTCAACAGCACCGTCTTCACGCAGGCGTCGCTGTTCACCCTCGAAGTGGCGCTCTTCCGCCTGGTGGAGTCCTTCGGGGTACGGCCCGATGTCGTCGTCGGCCACTCCATCGGCGAACTGGCCGCCGTCCACTGCGCGGGCGTGCTCTCCCTCGCCGACGCCTGCACCCTGGTCGCCGCCCGGGGCCGGCTCATGCAGTCGCTGCCGCAGGGCGGGGCGATGGTCGCGATGCAGGGGACCGAGGAGGAGATACGCGAGCTGCTGGCCGGCCAGGACGAGGCCGTGGACATCGCGGCCGTCAACGGGCCCGCCTCCGTGGTGATCTCGGGCGACGAGGACGCGGCCACCGCACTCGCCGGGCAGTGGCGGGCCCGGGGCCGCAAGACCAAGCGGCTGACCGTCAGCCACGCCTTCCACTCCCCGCACATGGAACCCGTGCTCGACGCCTTCCGGGCCGTCGCCGCCGGGCTCGACTTCCGCCCGGCCGCCGTCCCGGTCGTCTCCGACCTCACCGGCCGCCCGGCCACGGACGCGGAACTGGCCGACCCCGGTCACTGGGCCCGCCACATCCGGCACGCCGTCCGCTTCCACGACTGCGTACGACACCTCGCCGAGCGGGGAGTGGACCGCTTCCTGGAACTGGGCCCGGACGCCGTACTGACCCCGATGGCCAACGAGACGCTGCTCGCCGTACGCAAGGAGAGCGGTACGGAGGCCGCGGCGCCGTTCCTGACCGGGCTGCTGCGCTCCGGGCAGCCGGAGGTGACCACCGCGCTGACCGCGCTGGCCGGGCTGCACACGGACGGCGTCACCGTCGACTGGTCCGCCGCGCACGGCCCGCGTACGCCCCGGGTCGACCTGCCGACGTACGCCTTCCAGCGCCGCCGCTACTGGCCGCGGGCACTGCCCGGCCGGGTCGTCACGCTCGCGCCCGCCCCCGAAGAGGACAGCGACGCGACCGAGGAGACCGGGCCCGACACCGCCGCCCTGCTCGCGAAGCTCGGCGCCGCCGAACGCACCGAGCACGTCGGCCAACTCGTGCGGCGCTACGCCTCCCTGGTGCTCGGGCACACCGACTCCGGCGCGGTCACCGGCGCCGACGCCTTCCTCGACCTGGGCTTCACGTCCTTCTCCGCCCTGGAACTGCGCAACCGGCTCGCCGAGGTCACCGGCCTCGATCTGCCCGCGCTCGCCGTGTTCGAGAACCCGACCCCCGACGCCCTCGCCGCGTACATCGCGGCCGAATTCGACGAGGCCGCCTGACATGCCCCCACGCTGGATCCGCCGCTTCCACGACGCGCCCGACGCGGACACCGTCATGGTGTGCTTCCCGCACGCGGGCGGCTCGGCCGGCTTCTACCATCCGCTCTCGCGCGCCCTGGCCCCCGGCACCCAGGTGCTCGCGGTGCAGTACCCGGGCCGCCAGGACCGGATGGCGGAACCGCCCCTCGGCGACGCCGGGTTGCTGGCCGACCGGGTCCACCGGGCGCTGATCCGGGAGACCTTCGCCGAGGAGGACCGAACGGGCGCACCGGACTTCGCCGACGGCGCTCTGCCCGGGCTGCGCGGCCGCCGGCTCGTCCTGTTCGGCCACAGCATGGGCGCCACCCTCGCCTTCGAGGTGGCGCTGCGCCTGGAGGCGGCCGGCACCCCGCCTGCCCTGCTCCTCGCCTCCAACCGCCGGGCGCCCTCGCTCCCCACCCACTCCGCGGTGCACACCTACGACGACGACGGCCTGATCGCCGAGCTGGGCCGGGTCGGCGGCACCGAATCCGCGCTGTTCAGGAGCGGCGAACTGCTGCGGGCCGCGCTCCCGGCGCTGCGCGCCGACTACCGGGCCATCGAGACCCACCCGGTCACCACCGCCCGGCTCAGCACCCCGGTGGCCGTCCTGCTCGCCGAGGACGACCCGCTGACCGACCTCGAACAGGCCCTGGCCTGGCGTGACCACACCACCGGTCCGTTCACGCTCGGCGTGCTCCCCGGCGGGCACTTCTACTCCGGCGGCTGGACCCCCGACCTGCTGTCCGCCGTACGTACCCGGCTCGCGGGAACGAAGGTTGCTCAGCGATTGTGAAAACTCCGTGAATTCACGCTTCCGTTCGCGCCGGAAAGGTGACGGCGGTCATACCCGGATATCCCCTCCTACGTAGTTTCTCTGATGTGGGCGCTCTTGACGGATGGCAAGCTGGATGCATCCCGGACGAAAAGAGAGTGCCGGTAGCTACGGGGGATCACATTGAGGTATGAAATCCTGGGGCCGCTCCGCATCGTGGACGGCACCGGAAATGCGGCGACCATCAGCGCGCACAAGGTGGAGGTGCTGCTGGCCACGCTGCTGATCAGATCCGATCAGGTGGTCACGGTCGATCAGCTGATCAGCGAGATATGGGACCGTAATCCTCCGCTGAAGGTAAGGGCGTCCCTGCATGTGTACGTCTCGCAGTTACGCAAGATGCTCACCCGCCCCGGCGTGCCCACCCCGATCGTCACCCTGCCGGCCGGGTACATGCTGCGGGTCGGTCCCGACAGCCTGGATCTGCACGACTTCCAGCGCCTGATGTGCGACGGCCGCGCGCTCAGCCGCGAAGGTCTGTACCCCGAGGCCGCCCGCGCCTACGAGAGCGCGCTCGCCCTGCTGCGCGGGCCGGTGCTCGGCGACCTGTCCGAGGGCCCGATCGTGCGCGGCTTCGTCACCTGGCTGGAGGAGGCCAGGATCGAGTGCACGGAGATGGGGGTGGAGGCACAGCTCGCTCTGGGACGGCACCGCGAACTGATCGGCGACCTCTACGCGTTGACCGCCGAGTACCCGCTGCGCGAGTCGTTCCAGCGGCAGTTGATGCTCGCGCTGTACCGCGCGGAACGGCAGGCCGACGCACTGCGGGTCTATCAGGACGTACGCCGGGTGCTGCGCGAGGAGTTGGGCATCGAGCCGGGGCGGGCGCTGCGCAGGCTCCAGCACGCCATCCTCGCGGACGACGACGAGCTGAACCGCCAACTGGCCGGCTGAGCACGGCGGGGGCGGGGGCGCCATGGCCCCCGCCCCCGCCACTCAGAACCGCCGGGCGAACCCGCGCGCCCGGGGATCAGTCGCTCTGCGCCAGCAGATGCACCAGCGCCGCCCGCGAACCGATGTTGAGCTTGCGGTAGATACGGGTCAGATGGCAGTCGACCGTCCGCGGGCTCAGATACAGCTCCTGGGCGATCTCCCTGGTCTTCTTGCCCGTGCCGGCCGCCCGCGCGACCTCCGTCTCCCGCCGGGTCAGCATCCCCAGCAGCGGCTGCACGGCCGCCCGGGGCCGCTCCACCTGCCGGGCCGGTACGGTCGCCCGCGCGATCTCCGGCCCGGCCGCCGGACGCGGCACCCGCAGAAGCCGCAGCCGCCGGTCGACCTCCCGCTCGACCACCACCGCACCGCAGCGCCGGGCGGACTCCCGGGCCCGCTCCAGCAGCCGTACCGCTCCGACGGTGTCGCCGCCGGCCGTCGCGCTCGCCGCGGCCCGGTCGAGTGCCAGCGCCTGCTGGAGCCACAGCCCCGCGGCGCCGAAGTCCTCGGCGGCCCTGGCGCAGGAGTCGGCGGCCCCGGCCGGGTCGTCGCGCCGCTCGCCGTGCGCCCGGGCCAGCAGGGCGAACGCCCGCAGGTGCGGCAGGTCCATCCGCAGCGCCGCGTCCGCCGCCCGCGACGCCCAGCGCGGGGTGGCGGGGTGCCCGGTGCGGCTGCCCGCGTCCGTCAGCAGCTCGAACAGCAGCGGTCGCAACAGGTCGAGGAAGCAGGGGAGTTCGGACAGCGCCGGGGTGCCGCCCGCGCGCATCAGCAGGGCCACCGTCTCCCGGGGGTCACCGCCGGGCGCCGCCACGCTCGCCAGGGCGACCGCCCCGGTGGCGTTCCAGTAGCAGGTGCCGAAGGTGGCCCGCTCCAGGGCGGTCGCCGCCTCCGCCAGTACCCGGGCGCTGGTGTCCCGGTCGGTCCACATCGTGCCGGCCGCCGCCAGGACCTGGGTCAGACCCCGAACGTCGTCCCCTGCGCCCATCCGGTCGGCGACCGCCGCGGCCCACTCGGTGATCCGGCAGGCGCCGGGGCTCGGGCCCCGGAAGCGGTAGATCATCGCCAGCCCGCTGAGCAGCGCGGGGAAGGCGACCTCGGGGCCGGTCCGGTAGGTGATCGCCATTCCCCGGGTGAAGTGCCGCTCCGCCGAGGTGAACCGGCCGAGGAACAGCTCCGCCCAGCCGAGCGTGCCCAGGTGCTCCAGATGCGGGACGAGGTCGCGGTCCGAGAGGCTGTCCAGGATCGCCGCGCTCGACTCCACCGCCGCCTCGGCCGGGCCGAGCCGCCCGTCCAGCGCGGAACGGATGGCCCGCAGGGCGTACGCGCCCGCCTCGGTGAGCCGGTCGCCCGCGTCCCGGGCGAGCCGGATCGCGAGGTCGAGCCGGTCGTGGTCGGGCGCCCGTTTGGCGACCAGGCCGATGACCTCGTGCTCGATGATCAGCGGCGCCGCCTCGGGCGTCGGGTCGGCCAGGATGCTCGCCAGCTCCTGTTCGAGCATGGCCCACGCCTCGATGTTGTTGCCGAGGAAGCAGTCCATCAGCGCGCAGTGCGAGAGCGCCGAGACCCGCAGATTGCTGGTCTCCGCCGGGATGAGATGGAGGATGCCGTGCAGCAGGTCGCGGCTCTCGCCGGGCTTGCCCATCGCGCCGAGCGCGCGGGCCAGCAGAAGCATCAGTTCGAGCCGGCGCCGGTCGCCCTCGTGCTCCTCGGGCAGCACGCGCAGCGCCAGCCGCAGCCAGTGCACGGCCGCGGCCGGGGAGGTGTGCATGCTGTCCTCGGCGGCCCGGGTCAGCACCGGCAGGTCGGCGCGCCGGACCACGAGCGAACGCTCGATGTGCCCGGCCAGCCGGACCGCGCCCGCGCCCTGCCGCGACAGCGACCTGCGGGCCCGGTCGTGGGCCAGCGCCCGCCACCCCGGGTCGGTGTCGGTGTAGAGGACCCGGCCGAGCACCGGGTGCCGCACGGTGAAGGCGGACCCGCAGGAGTTGGCCCGCACCAGATCGCGGCGGGTCAGTCCGTCCAGCGCGGAGTACGCCTGGCCGGGCATCAACTCGGCGACGTCCGCGGCCGTTTCGATGAAGAACTCCTGGCCGAGCACGGCCGCCGCGTCCAGCAGCCGGCGCTCGGCGGGGGCCAGCGCGGCGACTTCGGCCAGCAGCAGCGCGGCGATCTGCTCGGGGACGTCGGCCGCGCAGCCGGTGACCGGGTCCCGCCATCTGGCCGGCCCGGCGTGGGCCATCGCCCGCAGGTACAGCGGGTTGCCGTCGGCCGCCAGTAACAGCTCCGCCAACTGCGGTGCGGTGGACGGCATGCCGAGCAGATCCGCGGCCGACTCCGGGTCGAGCCCGGTCAGTTCGATCCGCCGGACCGCTCCGGTCGCCAGGCCGCGGGCGAACACCCCGCGGGCCGCCCGGGACACCTGCCGGGGCCGCTGCGCGGCCACCACCAGCAGCGGCGCGTCCACCGGCCAGCGCAGCAGATGGTCGAGGGCGGCGACCGAGGCGTCGTCCGCCCAGTGGAAGTCGTCGAGCACGAGCAGCAGTCCGCCGTCGTACGCCGCCGCCGTCAGCGCGCCGCGCACCTCCTCGTACCGGGCGAGAAGGTCGCCGTCGTCCTGGGGGCGGGCGCCGGGCGGGGTCGGCGGGAGCTGCTGGGGCGGCAGCCGCAGGGCGTTGCGCACCGACTGGAAGGGAAGGTCGTGCTCCGCCTCGGTGCACCGCCCGGACAGGACCCGGACCCCGAGCCGCGTGGCCTCTTCGCCGAGCCGGGACAGCAGCCGGGTCTTGCCGATGCCCGGCTCGCCGGTCAGCTCGATCACGGCGCCCTCGCCGCACCGCACCGCGTCCAGAGCCGTGGTCAGCCGCTCCGCGGCGGCCTGATGAAAGGTGTCGACAGGAAGGCTTCGCGCGATCGTCATCTCAGCCACTTGAATCATCCCCTCCGCTCAGTGCCGTCGGCCCAGGGACCGCCGACGACGACGTGCAGGACGGCGTTCCCCCGTTGGAATGCCGAGTTTGGGCACTTTCGGAGCCATCTGTATGGAATACGCGAAACCGAGTTCCATCATTCGCAAAGTAAAGCCACCGGTGCACGGTGAGTGAACCGTGCGACTGTTAAATTCACGTTGCCGGTGGGCCGGTAGATCATGGAAGATCACGGCGGTTCGCGCGGAACCTGCGGCGACCGAAAATGCACCCCCATGGTGACCCTAGCACGCAAGGGCGGCCCAAGCCGGGCTTTAGAGGGGGCACGGACGATGGCCGAAAGCCGTTATGTGCATCCGATCAATTTGGAGATGCCAGCGTGACCAGTGATGTTTCCAGCGAACTTCCGGTGTTTCCGATGCCCCGGGCCTGCCCGTACGCGCCACCCGCGGCCTACGAGGATTTCCGGGCCGAGGGGAAAGTGGCCCGTGTCCTGGACCGGGAGGGCAAGCCGGGCTGGCTCACCACGGATCACGAAGTGGCCCGCCAGATGCTCGGCCACTCCGCGGCCAGCAAGAACATCCTGCGCCCGGGGTTCCCCGCCCTGTTCATGGCCCAGCCGCAACTGGCCAAGGAGACCAAGGGCTTCCTGATCTGGATGGACCCCCCGGAGCACACCCTCTACCGGCACATGCTGGCCGGCGAGTTCACCGTACGCAGGGTCAAGCAGATGCGTCCGCACATCCAGGCGCTCGCCGACGAGTGCGTCGACCGGCTGCTCGACGGACCCCGGCCCGCCGACCTCGTGCACGGGTTCGCGCTGCCCTACACCTCGCTGATGATCAGCGAACTGCTCGGAGTCCCGTACGCCGACCGGGAGTTGTTCCAGCGCTGCACCACCGCGATCCTCAGCCACGAGAGCAGTGAGCAGGACCGCAAGGACGCGTTCGGAGAGGTGCGGGCGCTGCTCGGCGGCATCGTCGAGCTGCGCGAGAAGGAGCCGGCCGACGACCTGATCAGTACCATGATCCGCAAGTACCGGGAGGCGGACGTCTACGACCGCGACCACCTGGTCGGCATGTCGGTGATGCTGCTGGGCGCGGGACACGAGACGACGGCCAACATGGTCGCCCTCGGCGTCATGACGCTGCTCGACCACCCCGAACAGCTCGCCGAGGTCACCGCCGACCCCGAACTCGCCCCCAAGGCCGTCGAGGAGCTGCTGCGCTACCTCAGCATCGGCGACCAGGTCACCTGCCGTGTCGCGACCGAGGACATCGAGATCGCCGGCGCCCTGATCAAGGAGGGCGAGGGCCTGATCTCGCCCAACGCCGCCGCCAACCGCGACCCGGCGGTCTTCGCCGACCCCGAGACCTTCGACATCCACCGCAACGCGCGCCCGCATCTGGCCTTCGGCTACGGCATCCACCAGTGCCTGGGCCAGCACCTGGCCCGTACCGAACTGGAGATCGCGTACACCACGCTCTTCCGCCGGCTGCCCGGGCTGCGGCTCGACGTCCCCGCGCAGCAGCTGGAGTTCAAGGCGAACGCGCTCTTCTACGGGCTGCTCGAACTGCCCGTGACCTGGTGAGGAAGGACGTGCCATGCAGGTGACCGTCGATCTCGACCGGTGCGTCGGGGCGGGTATGTGCGTGCGCGCGGTGCCCGAGGTCTTCGGGCAGCGCGACCTGGACGGGCTCTCCGAGCTGATCCAGCCCGAGCCCGACCCGGAGTTCCACGACGCGGTGTTCGAGGCGGCCGACCGGCTGTGCCCCGCCCGGGCGATCAGTTACACCGAGGAAGACCAGTAGCAGGCGCCGCGCCCACGGTGTCCCCGCGCGAGCCTTCGTGCGCGCGGGGACTTCCGTATGCCCGTACGCCACCGACGAGGAGCCGTTTCCATGACCTTCACACCCGACCACGTACTCCAAGAGCGCCTCACCACCGCGCCGTTGATCTGGCTGACCACCAACTCGCCCACCGGTCAGCCCTCGCCGCGGCCGGTGTGGTTCTTCTGGACGGGGGAGCACGTGGTCATCTACAGCCGGCCCGACGCCGCCAAGCTCCGCCACATCGCGGTCCAGCCGAAGGTGTCGCTCAACTTCAACTGCAACGACGTGACCGGCCGCGAGGTCGACGTGATCGCCGGGCTCGCCGAACCCGCCCCCGACCTGCCGCCGCTGTCCCGGCTGCCCGGCTTCGTGGAGAAGTACACCGAGCGCATCAAATACGCCGGGCTGCACGTACCCGCCATCGAGGCGGCCTTCAGCACTCCGCTGCGGGTCGAGCCGCTGCGCGCCTGGCGGCTGTGACACATGGTCCCCTGGCGGGGCCGCCGGGTAACGGCGGTGTGACAAGGCCGGGTTAAGGCCGGATTTACCGGAGTCGCTACGGTCGTTTCTGACGATCCGTCAGAAACAACACGGAGACGAGGGCGAGCATGGCCGACGCACTGAGGTTCGGGATCTTCGTACCGCCGCAGCACCGGACCGGGCAGAGCCCCACGGTGCTGCTGGAACAGGACCTCCAGCTCATCGAGGAGGCCGACCGGTTCGGCTTCGACGAGGCATGGGTCGGTGAACACCGCTCCGCGGGCTGGGAGATCATCGGCGCGCCCGAGACCTTCCTCGCCGCCGCCGCGAGCCGTACCTCGCGCATCAAACTGGCCACCGGGGTGACCGCCCTGCCGTACCAGCACCCGTTCGTCGTCGCCGACCGGGCCGTGCTGCTGGACCATCTGACCCGCGGCCGCTTCATCCTCGGCACGGGACCCGGCGGCAGCCCGGTGGACGCGCAGATGATCGGCATCGAGCCGAGGAACCAGCGGCGGATGCAGGAGGAGTCGCTTGAGGCGATACTCGCGTTACTGGAGTCCGAGGAGCCGGTGACCCGCAAGACCGACTGGTTCGAACTGCACGACGCGCGACTGCATCTGCGCCCGTACAGCACACCCCGGTTCGAGGTGGCGACCACCGCGCTCGCCTCGCCCTCCGGGCCGTCGCTGGCCGGCCGCTTCGGTCTTTCGCTGTTCTCCATCGGCGCCACCACCCAGGACGGCTTCGACTTCCTCGGCCGCACCTGGGAGATCGCCGAGCGGGCGGCCGCCGAGTCCGGGCACGTCCTGGACCCCGCGACCTGGCGGCTGACCGCGCCGATCCACATCGCCGAGACCGAGCGCGAGGCGCGCGAGCAGGCCAAGGCCGGGCTGCTGGCCTGGATGGACGGGTACTGGCCGATCATCCCCAACCTGGCGCTCGCGCTGCCGGACGGGCTCTCCGCCGATGAGCGGATCGACGCGGTCAACGCCTACGGCCTCGGGGTCATCGGCACCCCCGAGATGGCCATCGCCAAGATCGCCGAACTGCGCGAGGCCGCACCCGACTTCGGGGTCTTCCTGATCTCGCAGTACGACTGGGCGGGCCCGCGGGCCACCCGGGAGTCCCTCCAGCTCTTCGCCCGCGAGGTCGCCCCGGCCTTCCAGGGCCAGCTGGACCGCCAGCTGCGCGGCTACCGGTCGGTGCGGGACCGGATGGACTCCGTCCGGGAGACGGCCGCCGAGGCCCGGGCCGGCGCGGTCCGCGGCTACGAGTCGGCGCCCGCCGCCCGTGGCTGACGCTTCGACCCCGCTCGTCCGGACCCCGCTCGTCCATCACTGGGGCACGCTCGCGGACCTGTGAGCCGCGGGCGGGCGCGGTACGGGTACCGCTCACCCGCCGCGCCCGTCATCGCGGGTCCGCTTCCCGGCGGCGGCCGCCCTTCCCCCGGGGGCGGCCGCCGCCCGCATCCACCGGCCGGCCGTGCGCGTATGTGCCGACCCGCCGCTACGCCCCGGCGAGCGCCCGGTTGGCCGCCGCCAGGATCTCGGCGCGGTCGGCCGCGCTGAGCAGTCCGTTGCCCGCCGACATCTGGGAGAGGGTGGTGTCCTTGGTGACCGCGAAGGCGGCGTGCGCCCTGATCCGCGCCACCGGGTCCGGGTCGGGCCCGGCGAGCACCGCGATGATCGCGTCCAGCTTCTCCTGGGGGTTGGGACAGGTGGCCCGTTCCATCACCACCCGGATCACCGAGGGGTCGTTGGCGACGACCCCCATCAGCACCCGGGACCCGGCGATGGAGTCGATCAGCTCGTCGAGCAGTTGCTCGCCGGTCAGCCCGCCGCCCGCCGCCCGGTCCGCGAGCTGGGCGTACCGCTCGGTGGGCTCGGCGAGCAGCGCGTCGAGGATCTCGACCTTCGACTTGAAGTGGTAGTAGAGCGCGGCCTTGCTCGTCCCCAGCTCACCGGCGATGTCCGCGACGGAGGTGCCCGCGTAGCCGAGCCGGGCGAACAGGCCGAGCGCGATGTCGAGAATCCGCTGCCGGGTGCTCTGCGGGTCGGGCAGCGCCGGGGAAGCCGTTCGGGTCGCGTTGCGCTGCATGGCGTCCTCCTGTGGCGGGGCTGGTTCTCCAATGTACTTGACTGACCGGTCGTTAAGCGACCATGCTGACCACTTACCGAACGTCAAGTAATCAAGATCATCGAGAGGATGCTCATCGTGGCTACCATCGGCGAAGCCGGCGAGGCGGAGCTGGCAGGCGCGGTCGACGCGGAGAGCGCGGCGGAACCCGAGTTCCGCTGGGAGCGCTCGCACACCTTCGCCCTCGTCGTCCTCTGCCTGGCCCTGCTCCTCGACACGGTCGACATCACGATCGTCAACGTGGCGCTGCCCACCCTCCAGCGCGACCTGCACTTCTCGCAGGCCGGCCTGTCGTGGGTGGTCAACGCCTACGTCGTCCTCTTCGGCGGCTTCCTGCTGCTGGGCGGGCGCACCGGGGACGTCGTCGGGCGCAAGAAGGTCTTCCTGGCCGGCACCGCGGTCTTCACCGCGGCCTCGCTGGCGGCGGGCCTGGCGCAGAACTCGACAACCCTGGTCGTCGCCCGCGGCGCGCAGGGCATCGCCGGTGCCTTCATCGCCGCGATGACCCTGGCGATCCTGGTCACCACCTTCCCCGAGGGCAAGGCCCGCACCAAGGCCATGGCCATCTGGGGCACCACCGCGGGCTTCGCCGGCGCGCTGGGCGTCCTGGGCGGCGGTCTGCTGATGAGCGGGCCCGGCTGGCGCTGGATCTTCCTGATCAACCTGCCGGTCTGCGCCTTCATCCTGATCGCGGCAGTGAAGTACCTGCTGCCCGATGGCCCCGGCGGCCACCACCGCAGCTTCGACATCATCGGCGCGATCACCGTCACCGGCGGCGTCACCCTGCTCGCGTACGGCTTCGTGCAGACCGACACCCACGACTGGGGCTCGGGCCGCACCCTGGGGCTGCTGGGCGGGGCCGCGGTGATCCTGATCTACTTCGTCGCGCACGAGCTGTACGTCACCAAGGAGCCGCTGTTCTCCTTCTCGCTGCTGCGCAACAAGGCGGTCGCCGGAGCCAACGCGGTGCAGGCGCTCTTCGCCACCAGCATGTGGCTGCTGTTCTTCTTCTTCACGCTCTTCGAGCAGCAGGTGCTGGGCTACTCCGCGCTCAAGACCGGTCTTTCCTACCTGCCGTTCACCCTGGTCATCGTGCTCGCGGCGGGCTTCGGCCCCAAGCTGCTGCCGTACCTGGGCACCCGCGTGGTGGTCATCGCCGGTTCGCTGATCGCCGCCGTCGGCCTGTGGATGTTCTCCCGGATCAGCGAGGACAGCGGCCTGTGGGCCGGGCTGATCCTGCCGTCGGTGATCTACAGCTTCGGCTTCTCGATCCTCTACATCCCGATCAACGTGGCCGCGGTCTCCGGCGTGCCGGCCGAACAGACCGGTGTCGCCTCCGCGCTGCTCAACGTCAGCCGTCAGGTGCTCGGCGCCATCGGCTTCGCGATCGTGGCGTCCATCGCCACCGATCGCACCAACAACAAGCTGGCGGCCGGACACAAGGCGGGCGACGCCTTGGTCAGCGGCTTCCGGCTGGGCTTCGGTATCGCCGCCGCCGTGGTTGTGGCCGCCGCGGTCGCGGCCCTGTTGCTCTTCCGTGAGGACGGCAGGGTGCCCAGGGGCGCGAAGGCGGGTGCCGGGGCGCCGCAGGAGAACGCGACGGTCTGAGGCCGGCGCGACTTCCAGCGGCGTACGGGCGCGTGTCCGGGGACCTGACCCCGGGCACGCGCCCTCGTCGCGGTGCACGGGGGATCGTTACGAGGCGGGGCGGGCGCGCGGGAGCGGTGTGCCCGGGCCTCCCTCAGGCGGTACGGCCGGGCTCCACGGAGTCCGTACGTCCCGGCAAGCTCGGGCCAAGGCCCGCTTTAGACGCCGTACCGAGGATGAGCGGGAGAAGCGATCACCCTCTCCGCCCGGAGGTACGCATGGCCGACGTCCACATCCGCTCGGTCGGCACGGCCCTGCCAGGACCCCCGATCGACAACGCGGCGCTCGCCCGCAGACTGCGGATGAGCGGGCAGTGGGAGCAGTGGGTCGATGTCTTCATCGGCACCGAGACCCGGCATCTGAGCGTCGACCTCGACACCGGGGAGCCGCGCTCCTCGCTCGCCGACCTCGCGGTGACCGCGTCCCGTACCGCGCTCGACCGGGCCGGGCTGGGAGCGGGGGACATCGATCTGATCGTGATGGGCTCCGCGCTGCCCGACCTGCTGATGCCGACCACCGTCAATGTCGTGGCCGACCGCCTCGGCATCAACCAACTGCCCACCTACCAGCTCCAGTCCGGCTGCACCGGCGCCGTACAGGCGCTGCACCTGGGCGTACAGCTGCTGGGCACCGGGCAGTACCGCAACGCGCTGGTCATCGGCGGCGACACCACTGCCAAGATCCTCGACTTCGACGCCGACTTCACCCGGCTCTCGCCCGACCAGATGGTCAACTACGTGCTCTTCGGCGACGGCGCAGGCGCCATGGTGCTCAGCACCGAGCCGGGACCGGGCTCCGCCGTCGTCCGCCATGTGCTGACCCGGCTCACCGGACAGGGCAGGACCCCCGGCCAGACCGTCGACTGGTTCGGGCCCGCCGACCGCACCTCGTCGCGGCCGCCGCTGATCGAGGACTACAAGGCGATCGAGGAGTCCGTGCCCGCCCTGAGCGTGGAGATCCTCGCCGAACTCCGCGCCGAACTGGGCTGGGAGAACTCCGACATCGACTTCCTGCTGCCGCCGCAGCTGTCCGGCCGGATGACCGAGCGGATCGTCAAACTCCTCGACGTCGACAGCGCCCGCCAGATCAGCTGTGTGCAGGCCACCGGCAACAACGGCAACGCCACGCCCTTCTTCCAGGTCGAGCGCGCGCTGGCCGAGATGACCGCGGGCCAGCGGGCGCTGTGCATCTGCGTCGAGTCCAGCAAGTGGATCAAAGCCGGTTTCGCCGTGGAGAGGGTCTGACGGCCATGCCACCCACCCCGTCCGCCGGCGTTCCCGCCGAGGACAGCCCGTCCGCCGCCTTGTCGGCCCTCCACCGCGACGGCCGACTCGCCGCCGGCTACCCCAAGGTCCAGGGCCTGCTCACCGGCCTCACCGGTCCCGAACTCGCCCGCGCCGGACAGCTGTTGAGCCGTCTCGACCCCGACGCCGTACTGGCCGAGCACCCCGGTGTGCCGACGGTGAGCGCGGCGATCACCGGCCACGGCACCCTCGGCACCCTGCTGCCCGCGCTCACCGCCGAGTGCGCCCGCCACGGACTGCTGCTGCGCGCCCGGGTCTCCGCCTTCG
Source organism: Streptomyces sp. NBC_00223 (assembly GCF_036199905.1). Classification (NCBI taxonomy): domain Bacteria; kingdom Bacillati; phylum Actinomycetota; class Actinomycetes; order Kitasatosporales; family Streptomycetaceae; genus Streptomyces; species Streptomyces sp. NBC_00223. Next base: position 7,036,969 of record NZ_CP108109.1, read on the forward strand.
ACTCCTACGTCTTCGACCTGTCAGACCCCGGCAGCGACCTCTACGCCGCCGACCCCGATCTCGTGCTGTGCGTCCTGGACCACACCGTCGTCTTCGACGAGATCCCCGCCGTCTGGACGCCCGACGACGTACGCAAGACCGTCGAGGCGAAACTGCGGCTGCTCGGCGGGCTGGCCGAACGCTTCTCCGGCACCGCCCGCGGCACCCTCGTCCTCAACACCGTGCCGCTGCCCCGCCCGTACACCGCGCAGCTCGTCGACTACCGCTCGCGCGCCGAACTCGGCGTGATCTGGCGGGAGTTCAACGCCGGACTGCTGCGGCTGAGCGCGGACCACCCGGCGCTGGTCGTCCTCGACCTGGACCCGCTGGTGGCCGACGGGCTGCCCGTCACCGAACCCCGGATGAGCGTCTACGCCAAGGCGCATCTGTCCGTCGAACTGCTCGCCGGATACGCCCGCGAGGCCGGACACCTGGCCCGCAACCTCACCGGCCGTACCAAGAAGGTGCTCGTCCTGGACATGGACGAGACCCTGTGGGGCGGCATCCTCGGCGACGACGGCCCGGACGGCATCGAGGTCTCCGGCAGCCACCGGGGCGAGGCGTTCGGCGCCTTCCAGCGGGTGGTGCGGCAACTCGGCTCGCAGGGCGTACTGGTGGCCGCCGTCACCAAGAACGACGCCGAACTCGTCCGCCAAGTCCTCACCGAAAAGCCGGATATGACGCTGCGCGAAAGCGACTTCGTGCGCGTCAACGCCAACTGGCGTCCCAAGCACGACAATCTCACCGAACTGGCGGGCGTGCTCAACCTCGGCACCGACAGCTTTGTCTTCGCCGACGACAGCGCCTACGAATGCGGCCTGGTCGCCCGGGAGTTGCCCGGCGTCACCGTGCTGAAGCTGGACGCGGAACCGGCGCTGCACATCGACAAGCTGCTGCGCGACGGCTGGTTCGACACCCGCCAGCTGTCCGCCGAGGACCGCGCCCGCACCGGGCTCTACCGGGTCGAGGCCGCCCGCAGCGACTTCCTTCAGAGCTTCTCCTCGATCGACGACTACCTCGCCGAACTCGGCGTCACCGTGACGCTCGCGGCCGCCGCGGACAGCGAGCTGGCCCGGGTCTCCCAGATCACCCTGCGCACCAACCAGTTCAACCTCACCACCCAGCGGCTCCAGCCGCCGCAGGTGGCGGCGCTGGCCGCCGACCCGGACGCACAGGTGCTGGTGATCGCCTCCGCCGACCGCTTCGGCGACAACGGGACCGTCGGCGCCGTCCTCACCCACCGCGACAGCGACGGGCTGCACATCGACAACTTCCTGCTCAGCTGCCGGGTCTTCTCCCGCGGTATCGAGCAGGCGTGCCTGTCCGCGCTGCTCACCCACGCCAGGGAGACCGGCGCGCCCGCCGTCCACGGCACCTACCGGGCCACCGCCAAGAACGGCAACGTTCGCGACTTCTACCCCCGTTCGGGCTTCGCCCTGGTCTCCGAGGACGACGGCACCGCCCACTACCGCCACGACCTCACCGACATCGTCCCGGTCCCCGCCCACCTCCGGCTGACACGGGAGTTCGGCACGGAAGCCGGCGACACCACCGCCGACCTCACAGGCACAGGAGAACGTTCATGAACAGCATCGACGAGTTCGCCACCCTCGTCAGGGACGAACTCGGCCTGGCCGTCACGGCCGAGGAACTCGGCACGAGCTTCGACGACCTGCCCGGCTGGGACTCCCTGCATCTGCTGTGGCTGCTCACCGTCCTGGAACGCACCACCGGCCGCCGCGTCCCGCTGTCCGACGTCCTCGAAGCCGCCAGCCTCCAGGGCGTGTACGAACTGGCGGTCGCCGTATGACCGAGGGCGTCCCCATCGCGGCCCAGCGCCGCCACACCCTGTACTTCCTGGAGTCCATACGGGACTTCGCGCCGGTCTTCCTCGACACCGAGGTCGACATGGGCCGCGTCCTGGCCCACCGCGCCGCCGCCCGCGCCCGCGGCACCCGCTACTCGCTGGTGAGTTACGTACTGCTGGCCGGCGGCCGCACCCTGGCCCTGCACCCCGAGGCGAACGCGGCCATCCGCGGCCGGCTGCGGCCCAAAGTGGCCCGGTACGACACCGTCAACGGCAAGTTCACCCTGGACAAGCGGGTCGGCGGCCACCGCGTGGTGCTGTCCACCGTCGTACGCGGCATCGACACCGCGAGCCTGGACGCCGTCCAGGAGCGTGTCGACCACTTCCGCGACGGCGACCCCGACACCATGCCGGAGTTCGCCCCCGTCCGTGAACTGCACCGGCTGTCCTGGGCCCGCGGCCGCCGCCTCGCCGCCCGCGCCACCGGCTCGCTCACCACCCACCCGCTGCTCTACGGCACCCTGGCCGTCACCTCGCTCGGCCACCGCGACGTCGACAGCTTCCACTCGGTCGGCGGCACCACCGTCACCCTGGGCGTCGGCCGCATCCTGGACCGCCCGGTGGTACGGGACGGCGCCGTGACGGTCGCGCCCGTGATGCGGCTCAGCCTCGCCTTCGACCACCGCGTCATCGACGGAGCCGAGGCCGCCGACGTACTCACCGACGTCAAGCGCCACTTGGAGACCTTCGACCCCGAAGCCCGGCCCGCCGCCACCGGCACGGCCGCGGCCCGCCCGACCGTACGAGGTGCGCGATGACCGACGTCGGCGAACTCAAGCAGTTCGGCCTGGTGCACACCAAGACCCAGGGCATACCGCCCGACGAGTTCGAGCGGATCAGCGCGCTCATCACCAACGACGAGGACGGCGCCGACGGCTCCTGGGCGGCCGAGTGGAACCGCGCGGCCGGCGCGATCGACCTCCAGGGTCACCCCGAACTGGCCTATCGCTACTACGCGATGGCCCGCTTCCCCTACATCGACGGACCCACCCGCCGCTACGCCCTCCACCAGTGCGTCGCCGACTTCGGCGCGGCCCACGCGGGCCAGGGCTTCGAACGGCTCGACCTGGAGATCGGCGGCGGCCGCGTCGGCTGCTGGGCGGTCGGGCTGTCCGCGACCGAGCCCAAACCGCTGCTCGTGGTGACCGGCGGCATCGTCGCCGCGAAGGAGCAGTACGCGCCGATGATGGCCCTCGCCACCAGCCTCGGCATGGCCGGCCTGGTCACCGAGATGCCCGGCGTCGGCGAGAACACCCTGAGCTACGACGCCAAGAGCTGGGAGCTCTTCCCCGCACTCCTCGACGCGGTCGGCGACCGCGCCGACGTGGAGCACACCTACGCCATGGCGCTCAGCTTCAGCGGCCACCTCGCACTGCGCGCCGCGACCCACGACCGGCGGATCAAGGGCATCGTGGCCGCCGCCGCGCCCGTCAGCGACTTCTACACCGACGACGACTGGCACCGGCGGCTGCCCCGGATCACCGCCGACACCCTCGCCCACCTCACCGACACCGAACTGCCCGAACTCGCCGACCACATGCGGGACTGGGCCCTCACCCCGGCCGAACTCGCCTCGCTCACCATCCCCGTGTACTGCATGGGCAGCGACGGCGACGAGATCATCCCACCGGGCGAAATCGGCCATCTCCGCCGCCACGTAAGGGACTTGCACGTACTCAGCTACCGGGACGCGCACGCGGCGCCCCGGCACGTCACCGAGACCCAGACATGGCTGCTGCACTCGGTGCTCACCATGCGCGGCGGCAGCCCCCGGGAGCGGCTGCGGCTCGGGGCGAAGCTGCGGTATCTGCGCTGGCGCAGGCTGATCGGCCAGTGGCGGGGGAAGTAGTCAGGCGGCCAGCGCCGCCAGCAGACGGGTGAGCGAGCCGCCCAGACCCCAGCGGGCGGCCAACTCCTCAAGCGCCTCCGGATTCGCGGGCTCGGCCGGCAGCCTGGCGTCGAACCCGTCCGGCAGCGGCACGTCCGAGGCGACCCGGACCACCTTCGGGGCCACATCCAGATACGCGGCGGCCTCGGCGATGTTGCGGCGGCGGGCCGGGGTCAGCTTCGAGAACGGATCGGCCGCGGCCGCCCGTACCCCGGCCAGATCCCCGTACAGCGTCACCAGGTCCGCGGCGGACTTGTCGCCGATGCCCTTGACCCCCGGCAGCCCGTCGCTGGGGTCACCGCGCAGCGCGGCGAAGTCGGCGTACTGCGCGGCGCGCACGCCGTACCGCACGAGAATCGTCTCCTCGTCGATCGTGTCGCAGTCGCCCACACCCTTGCGCGGGTACAGCACGCGCACACCGCGCGCGTCGTCCACCAACTGGAACAGATCGCGGTCGCCGGTCACGATCGTCACGGGCGTACGGGACGCGCCGGCCAGCGTGCCGATCACGTCGTCGGCCTCGTACCCCGGAACGCCCAGCCGGGCGATACCGACGGCATCCAACACGGCCTCGATCACGGGCACTTGCGGCGACAGCGTGTCGGGCACGGCCTCGGTGCTCAACGCCTCCGACGCGGGCTCCTCGGCCACCCGGTGCGCCTTGTACGACGGAATCAGATCCACCCGCCACTGCGGCCGCCAGTCCGCGTCCATACAGGCGACGAGCGACGCGGGGGAGTGATCGCCGACCAGCCGCGTAATGAAGTCGAGCAGCCCACGAACGGCGTTGACAGGAGTCCCGTCAGGCGCCTTCACAGACTCGGGCACCCCGAAATACGCACGAAAATAAAGGCTGGCAGTGTCGAGCAACATAAGATCGTCCACACCCCCAGCATGCCACGCACCCCCCACCCCACTCGGTGCTGACGATCCGACGAACGGCCACCAAATCGGACCCGGTTTTTCCTCACCCACCCGCGACCGTTGGCCGCCAACCGGGCCGGAGGGGACGGGGAGGAGGTGTCCCCGCAGAACTGCGCAAACCAAGGGTCACGCAACCTGGGAGAACGTCACTTGCGCAGTTCGAGGAGTCACCTCCGGACTGGCCCCGGAACCGCCCACAGGTTGCACCCGCAGACGGAAACGCACCCGCACGGGCGGGCGGGCGGGAAAAACAAGCCCCCCCACGGCAAGTGGGCGCCCCCCGCGCAGGGCCCCCGTACCGTACCCACATGCCCCGCATCCTCTCCCTCGTCCCCTCCCTGACGGAGTCCCTCGCCGAGACCGCCCCCCACCTCCTCGTCGCCGCCACCGACTGGTGCACCCACCCCGCCGGCCTCGACGTCCCCCGCATCGGCGGCACCAAGAACCCCGACGTCGAGAAGATCCTCGCCCTCGCCCCCGACCTGATCGTGGCGAACGAGGAGGAGAACCGCGCCCAGGACCTCGACGCCCTGCGTGCCGCCGGACGCGAAGTCCTCCTCACGGAGATCCGTTCCGTGCCGGACGCCTTCCGTGAGCTGGAGCGGATGCTCGTCGACGGCTGCGGGCTGACCCGCCCCGCGTGGCTGGACGCCGCCGAGGCCGCCTGGCAGGACGTACGCCCGTACGAGCCCCGGCTGCGGGCCGTCGTCCCCATCTGGCGCCGGCCGTGGATGGCCCTGGGACGCGACACGTTCGCCGGGGACCTGCTGGCCCGGCTCGGCGTCGACCATGTGTACGCGGGCGACGCCGAGCGCTACCCCCGGTTCGACCCCGCCGCGCTGCCGCCCGCCGACCTCGTGGTCCTGCCCGACGAGCCGTACCGCTTCACCGCCGAGGACGGCCCCGAGGCGTTCCCCGGACTGCCCGCCGCCCTGGTCAGCGGGCGGCACCTCACCTGGTACGGCCCCTCGCTCGCCGAGGCCCCCGAGGTCATCGGGCGGGCGCTGCGAGCAGCCGTCCGCTGAGCAGGCCGCGTACGGTCCCCGTACCCGCGGTCAGCCAGGCCGCGGCCAGCATCACGTACAGACCCACCGCGAGCCAGGTCAGGGCGTGCAGCCCGGTGTGGCGGGACAGGCTCGCCGCGCCCGTGACGCACGTGCCCACCGGGAAGGTGAACGCCCACCAGGTCATCGAGAAGCGCAGACCCTCCCGGGCGGCGCGGACCACGAGCGCGGCCGCGATCGCCAGCCACAGCAGGGCGAATCCGGTCACCGGCACCCCGTAGAGCACGGCGAAACCGCGCAGCGCCGGTACGTACGCCCCGGGCATCGCCGAGGGCGCCGCGTCGGCCAGGTTGCCGACCGCGGTGGTGGACTGGCCCAGCGGGCCGAGCACCAGGAAGAGGGTGGGGGTCAGGGCGAGCGGGAGCGTCCCCCGGACCAGCCGGCCCCACACCAGCGGCAGGATCGTCAGCGTGGCCAGCAGACTCAGGCCGAACATCGCGTAGCAGCCGAGCAGCATCGCCTCCCTCGCCTGGTGCGCGCCCGGCGGCAGGTGCGGGATCAGGCCGGGGCCCAGCGCCGCCGCGACCATCGGCGCCACGACGGGCAGGAGCCACACCGGGGACGCGTCGCCGGACCCGATCCGGTGCCGGGCCACCATCAGATACGGGACCGCGGCCGCGACCAGCAGCGCCGACGCCGTACCCGCCGTCCACAGCACGGCGTCCACCACGACCGCCGCGTGATCGCCCAGCAGCGGCCGGCCGAGCGCCGACGCGCCCGCGCCCACGGAGAGCAGCGCCATCGGCGGGCAGCCGTAGAAGGGGGCGACGGCCGGGTCGAGCAGGTCCCGGCGGGCCTGGTCGCGGTGCCGGGTCCAGTGCGCGGCCCGGGTGACCAGTACGGCGACGAGCATGGCGGCCGCCAGCGCCCATACGCCCGTCCCGGCGTTCCGCAGCCACCCCGGGCAACCGGGCAGCGCGGCGGCCGCGTTGGCGACGATCGACGTCCCCATCACGGGCGCGTACCAGTTGGGCCCGAACCCGCGCACGGTGGGTGTACGGAGCCGGCTGGGCACGATGACCTGCGGGGGAGCGAGAGCGACCATGTCTCGACCCTCGCGGGCGGCCGGGCGTACCGGTAGCTCCCCAGCGGCTATCAGCACATAAGCTGGCCTTATGACCGCAGCTCCGCCCGACGACGGCCCCGACCAGGGCCACGGCCCTCTCGCCCACCGCGTGCCCGACCTCGGGGCGATGGAACTGCTGCTCGCCGTCGCCCGGTTGGGCAGCCTCGGCCGGGCGGCCCGGGAGCTGGGGATCAGCCAACCCGCGGCCAGCGGCCGGCTGCGGGCGATGGAGACCCGGCTTGGCGTGGCCCTGGTCCGGCGCTCCCCGAGCGGTTCCCGGCTCACGGACGAGGGCGCGCTGGTCAGCGAGTGGGCGCGGCGGGTACTGGAGGCGGCCGAGGCGTTCGACGCGGGCGCGCGGGCGCTGCGGGGGCGCCGGGACTCGCGGCTGCGGGTGGCGGCCAGCATGACGGTGGCCGAGTATCTGCTGCCGGGCTGGCTGATCGCCCTGCACGGGCGCCACCCCGGCACGGCCGTGTCCCTGGCGGCGGGCAACTCCGTCACCGTCGCCCAGCAGATCGTCGCCGGGGAGGCCGACCTCGGGTTCGTGGAGGGTGTCGACGTACCGCCCGGGCTCGACGCGGTGACCATTGGCCATGACCGGCTGCTGGTGGTGACCGCCCCCGCGCACCCCTGGGCCCGCCGCCGTACCGGGGTGTCCGCCGACGAACTCGCCGCCACGCCGCTCGTCCTGCGCGAGAAGGGCTCCGGCACCCGGCAGGTGCTGGACGCGGCGCTGGCCGGGCACGGCGGGCCCGCCGTACCGCTGCTCGAACTCGCCTCCACGACGGCGGTCAAGGCGGCGACGCTCAGTGGCGCGGGGCCCGCTGTGCTGAGCGAGCTGGCGGTCGCGGAGGAGCTGGCCGCCGGGCGGCTGCGGGAGATCCCGCTCGCCGACATCGCGCTGACCCGCTCGCTGCGGGCGGTCTGGCCTGCGGGGCACCGGCCGGCGGGACCGGCGCGGGATCTGCTGGCCCTGACCAGGCAGAAGGGCCGGGTGGGCGGGGGTGCGCGCGGGGGTGGGTGAGGGGGGCTGAGACGGGCGTACGGGTGAGTGCGTGGGTGGCGCGGGCGGCCGCCCACGCCGGTCGGGGGCACCGCCGCTGACCGGCGCGGTGTCCGGAACGTGCCGGTGTAACGGGCCTGTGACCGTCCTGCTTACGGGATTCTCATGCTGGGGCCATAAGGTGACCGCCGTGACGACGACGACCCCGCCCGGCTGGTATCCAGAACCCGGGCACACAGGCAACGGCCCGGCCATGGAACGCTGGTGGGACGGGACCGCGTGGACCGAGTACACCAGGACCGCGCCGGTGGTCATCGGCGCACCCGAACCGTCGTACGGCTACCCCGGGTATCCCGGGTACCCCGGTGGCGACGTCATCGCCTCGAAGGGCGGTGGCGGCGGTCGGCGGACGGGCGCGGTGGTCATCGCGATCGTGGCCGCGCTCGTGCTCATCGGCGGTGTGGTCGCGGGCGCCCTGGTGCTCGGCAAGAGCGGGAAGGACGACACGGCGACCGGGCCAGGCCCGACCGCGACGGTGCCGCACCGCGGCGGCGGCCAGGCCCCCGGCACCGAGGATCCGCGGGAGCCGGACGATCCCTCGCAGCCCGACAACCCCAGGTCCGGCGGCGACAAGGCGGTCGACGCCTACGACGGGATCAGCCTGCCGGTGCTCGACGGCTGGCAGGGCTCGTCGAACAACGCCGGCATCGGCGCCAGTGTCGTCACCGGCGAGTACGCGTGCCCGGGGGACAGCACGCAGAGCTGTGTGCGCGGCGGGGCGTTCGCCACGCCGGGGGAGGCGCTGAAGATCACGGCGACCTCGCCCGAGGCGGCGGCGAAGCAGGACATCTCGGCGAACGCGGCGAACTCGTACAGCACCGACATCTACGGGCCGCTCACGTCCCACCAGGAGCTGCTGTCCGAGTCGGTCACCGTGGCCGGGCAGAAGGGCTACCTGGTGCGGTGGAAGATCGCCACGAAGTCGGGGACGGGCGGGTACATCGAGTCGCTGGTCTTCCCCTCGCCGGCCGACAGCGGCAAGCTCGTCGTGGTCCGCTTCGGCTTCGACATCGGCGGAAAGGCGCCGGGCGTCGAGGTCATGGACGAGATCACCCAGGGCATCAAGGCGGACAGCAGCGGCGGCACGGACAACGGCGCGGGCGTCTGAGCTGGCTTTCACGTCAGTGAGGGGGCCTCGCGTCCGTGAGAAGGTCTCACGCTTGCGTGGGGGTCTCACGGGGGTGAGGGGCCTCGCGCCGCGTGGGGTGCTTGCGAACGTGAGAGGGTCTTACGTGCGTGGGCTCTCGCAGAGGTGAGAGCCTCTCGCTCGCGCGGACGGTCTTGCGAAGGTTAGAGGGTCTTACGGTTGTTATAGGGCGGCCTCCCGGCTTCGTGCCATGGGGGCCGCCTTTGCGTCGCGGCTGGCCTCCTGACCGGCCGCGGCGATCGGCTGCCGCGCGCCCGGCCTGGCGGAACGTCCACCGGGCGGCCGCGTCCGGCTCGACCAGCCGACGTCAGAGGAACGTTCTGCCCTCGCCGCGGTACGTCGGAGCCGTCGCCGTCACGCGGTCGCCCTCCACGAGGTGCAACTCGGCGAAACGCTCGCACAGTTCGCCGGCCTTCGCGTGCCGGAACCACACCTTGTCGCCGATCAGCAGATCGTCCGCCGGCGAGCCGAGCAGCGGCGTCTGCACCTCGCCCGCGCCCTCCTGCGGGTCGTAGCGCAGCCCCTCCGGCAGATACGGTTCCGGCGAGCGGTCCCGGCCCGCGGGCCCCGACGCCGGATAGCCGCCGCCCAGCACCGTCACCACGCCCACGCCCGGCCGCCGTACCACCGGCAGCGCGAACAGCGCGGCCGGACAGCCGTGGAACGACCGGTAGTTGTCGAACAGCCGCGGCACGTACAGGCCGGAGCCCGCCGCCACCTCGGTGACCGCGTCCTCCGCCGCTGTGTACTGCACGCTGCCGGTGCCGCCGCCGTTGACGAACTCCAGGTCCGGTACGACCGCGCGCACCGCCCGTACCGCCTCCGCGCGGCGCGCCGCCAACTCCCTGCGGGCCGTGGCCTGCATCAGCCGTATCGCCAGCGAACGGGCCGGCCGCCCGGGCAACGCGTCCCCGACGCCCGCGACATGCCCCTCGTACGCCATGATCCCCACCAGCCGGAAGCCGGGCCGCGCGGCGATCGTACGGGCCAGCGCCGCCATCCGCTCGGGCGCGTGCAGTGGGGAACGCAGCGCGCCGACCCGCAGCAGGCCGCTCAACTTCCGCAGGGACGTGTCCAGTTCGAGACAGACGCGGACGGTCTCGGTGCCGTTCGCGCCGCGCGCCGCGTCGATCAGGTCGAGTTGCGCCACGTCGTCGACCATCACGGTCACGGTCCGCGCGAGCTTGGGGTCGGCGGCCAGTTCGGCGAAGGCGTCACGGTCCGCGGAGGGGTACGCGAGCAGGATGTCGGTGAAGCCGGCGCGGGCCAGCCACAGCGATTCGGCCAGCGTGAAGGACATGATCCCCGCGAAACCCTCGTGGGCCAGCACGCGTTCGAGCAGGGCGCGGCAGCGGACGGACTTCGAGGCGACGCGGATCGGTTTGCCGTCCGCCCGCCGGACGAGGTCCATCGCGTTCGCGTCGAACGCGTCCAGGTCCACGATCGCCAGCGGGGCGTCGAGATGGGCGGTGGCCCGGTTGTACCGGAGGCGGGCGACAGAACGATCGGACATGCGTGAAGCCTGCCAGACGGGGCTACCCGGCGGTAGCCCCTGGCACCTCGCCCCGCCGCAACCGCACCTCCCGTCAACCCCGTAGAGTGACGCGCAAGCCGCGCAGGTACAGGTCACGAGGGGGCGCCGGGTGAGTACCGGAGTGGACAACGGACAGACCCCACCGGCTCCGTTCCCCACGCTTCGCCCTCGCGGCGCGCACCACCAGCCCTCCGGGCCCGGCCCCACGTCCCCGGCGCCCCCCGAGCCGGACGCCGACCCCCCTCCACCACCCGCACCCCCGGCCCCCGTTGGACCACCCCCTGCCGACGGCTACGCCGCCCCGGGCCGTTCAACCGTCCTGCCGTCAACGCCCTTGCCTGCGGCCCCTGTTGGGCCACCCCCTGCCGACGGGTACGCCGCCCCGGCACCACCCGCCGCCCCGCCACCAACGCCAGTCCCTGCGGCCCCTGTTGGGCCGCCACCCGACGACGGGTACGCCGCCCCGGGCCAGTCGTCCGCCCAGGCGCCCGCGCCTCCACCGCCACCGCCCGCACCCCCGGCCCCCGTTGCACCGCCTCCCGCGAGCCGGTACGACAACGGCGGCCAGTTGGCGCCTGAGCGGTACGCCGAGGCCCCGCAGCCCGCGGCTCCACCACCAACGCCCGCTCCCACGGCCTCTGTTGGGCAGCCATCCGCTGCCGGGATACCCTCGCGTCCCGCTCCCGCCGCCCCGCCGTACCCCACGACCCCCGTGCCGCCGCCGTACGCTTCGCCCCCGCACCCGGCGCCCGGGTGGCCACCCGGGCCCGGCGCGCCCGCGGCTTATGGCTACCCGGCGCCCCCCGCGCCGCTTCGCGGCGGGGGCGGGTTTCGGGTCGCCGCCGCCGTGTGCCTCGTGCTCGGGCTCGGGCTGATCGGGGGCGCCGTCGCGGGGGCCGTGATCAATCACGGGCCCCGCGCCGCGCGGCCCGTCGCGGACGGCAGCCCGGAAGCCTTCGCCAAGGCGCGGAACGTGTGGCGCGACACGCCCGTGGACCAGCTTTTCCCGCCCACCGTCGAGGAGAAGGGCGGCGGCCCCGGCGGCGCCGACCGCTCGTGGACGCGGATCGGAGTGGCGACGCCCTCGGGGTGCGCGGGCGCGTTCGACCCGCTGCTCCAGCGGGTGATCACCCCCGTGGGCTGCGTACGGCTGCTGCGCGCGACCTACGTCGACAGCACGTCGAGCACGGTGACGACCGTGGGCCTGCTCGTCACCGCGGGAGAGGCCCCCGCCATGAACGCGCTCAACCAGCGCTGGACCGCCGAACACCTCGGCGACCGCGCCGACCTCCTCCCCCGGCCCGTCGCCTTCCCCGGCACGGCCGCCGCGTCCTTCGGGGACCGTCAGCGCGGCAGTTGGGACGTCCAGGTCGCCGCGGACCTGCCCTTCGTGGTGTACGCCGTAAGCGGTTTCGCCGACGGCCGTACCGTCTCCGCCCCGCTGCCCGCCGCCAAGGCCGACGCCGCCGGCGCGACCAGCGCCTCCGCCCAGGCCGGGCTCGGCTACGACGCGACCGGCCTCGCCTCCGCCGTGGACGACCGGCTGCACGCCGCCGTCGCCGCCCAACTGCACCCCACGACCACCCCCGCAGGCCCGGAGAAGCACTGATGACCCGCCGCCGTACGGGCGCGAGCCCCCTTCGAGCCCGCCGCAGGACCGACCGCGGGACCGACCGCGGGGCCGACCGCCGGGCCGCCGCCCTCCGAGCCGCGCGCCCGGGCCCCCACAAGGCCCCCGCGCGCGTAAGCCACCGGGCCGCCCGCGTCCTGACCGCGCTGGCCGCCGCCGGAGTGTCCCTGGCCCTCACCGCACCCCCGGCCGGCGCCGACACCGCCCGCAGCCTCGACTGGGCCCTGGACGCGCTGCACGCCCAGCAGGCGTGGGAGACGACGAAGGGCGCGGGCATCACCGTCGCCGTACTCGACACGGGCGTGGACGCCACGCACCCCGACCTGGCCGGACAGGTGCTGCCGGGCAAGGACGAGATCGGCTTCGGCGCCAAACGCGGCGACCGTGCCTGGGCCCGGCACGGCACCGGGATGGCCGCGATCATCGCGGGCCACGGGCACGGCCCGGGCAACGGTTCCGGCGTCCTCGGCATCGCCCCGCAGGCCCGCATCCTGCCCGTACGGGTGATCCTGGAGGACAAGGACCCGCAGCGGCAGAAGGCCAGGAACCAGCGCGGCGACGCACTGCCGGAGGGCATCCGCTGGGCCGTCGACCACGGCGCCGACGTCATCAACCTCTCCCTCGGCGACGACAGCGCCACCGCCTCCCCGGTCGCCGCCGAGGACGACGCGATCCGGTACGCGCTGAGCAAGGGCGTCGTGGTCGTCGCCTCGGCGGGCAACGGCGGCGACGCGGCCGACCGTTCCTCCTACCCGGCCGCCTACCCCGGCGTGATCGCGGTCGCCGCCGTGGACCGCCACGGCGAGCACGCCCCCTTCTCCACCCACCGCTGGTACGCCTCGGTCGCCGCCCCCGGCGTGGAGGTCGTGATCGCCGACCCGGACCGTACGTACTACAACGGCTGGGGGACGAGCGCCGCGTCCGCGTACGTCTCCGGCGCCGCCGCGCTGATCCGCTCGGCCAATCCGAAGCTCAGCCCCGCCCAGATCAAGCAGGTGCTGGAGGCCACGACCCGGGACCGGCCCAAGGGCGGCCGCAGCGACGAACTCGGCACCGGGCTGATCGACCCGGCGGCGGCGCTGGCCGCGGCGCGCAAGCTCAAGCCGGCGCCGGCCGTCCCGTCGCCCGTCGCCCACCCGAGCCGTTACTTCGGCCCCGGCCCGGTCGCCGCCGTCAAGCCCGACGACAGCGCCCAGGTGCTGGGCGACGGGGTGGCCAGGGCGTTCGCGGCTGTGGGCGCGGTGCTGGTCTCGCTCGCCGGGCTGCTGTGGTTCCGGCCGCGCCGCCGTACGTACCGCGACTGAGCGCCGGGCGACTGAGCGCCGGCCACCGACCGGCCCGGCCGCCCGCACGCCCGGCCACCGCTCCACCCCCGCCCCCGGCGACCGCCTTGCCCGCCCGCGCCGGATAGGGTTCCGGCGTGGCGCTCAAGAACATCCCGGACTCCGGTTACTCCGACGACGACGGCTCCGCGTCCCCGGAACTGGCCGCCGCCCTCGCCGCCTACGCCGAGGACCGCGCCGCCGAGGCCGCCGTACTCGCCGCCCTGCATACCGCCCGGCTGCTGGTCCCGGTCGTGGCCGTGCTCGGCGAGACGGAGACCGGCCCGGACGGGCTGCGCCGGGAGAAGACCAGCGACATGGCCGTGCCGACCATCCAGGCCCCGGACGGCAGGCGCGCGCTGCCCGCCTTCACCTCCACCGCCGCGCTGGCCCGCTGGCGCCCGGAGGCCCGCCCGGTCGCCGTACCGCTGCGGCAGGCGCTCCAGGCCCTCGCGCACGAAGGCGCCGACACGCTGCTGATCGACCTCGCCGGGCCGGTGACGTACGAGCTGACCGGCCCCGAGCTGCGGGCCGCCTCGCTGGGTCCCGGCCGCCGTGACCCGCTGGAGGACCCGGCCGTACGGGAGGCGCTGCGGGCCGCGACCGCCGCCGAGCCGGGGGTCGTACGGGCCCATCTGATCGCCGGGCAGCCGGGCAGCGACGGCACGCTGGGCCTGGTGCTCGCCCCGGACGCGGACGTGACGGCGACCGGCGGCCGGATCGCCGCGGCGCTGGCCGCCGACGAGGTGCTGCGCGGCGCCCTGGTCCAGGGCCTCGACCTGGCCCTGCTGCCGCCGGACGCGGCCGTGGCGGCGGAGCCGTTCTTCACGCGCTGAGCCGGTACCGGCCGGTCGTCAGACGGTACGCCGGGGCCCGTACCGGCCGCCGGCCAGGCGGTACGCCCGCCCGTACACCGGCCGACACGCCCGGCGTCCGGCGCGGCCACCGTGAGTGCCAAGATCGGCTCAAGATGTGACATTCACCCCATAGCCCCACAATGACGAGTGTCCGCAGCGCTCGTTACGTGGAGGTCCGATGGACATCGACAAGCGCCTCGTCACCTGTGAATTCCTCGGCACGCTCCTGCTGGTCTTCATCGGCGTCGGTACGGCCGTGCTGACCGGTGAGTACATCGGCACCCTGGGCATCGCGCTGGCCTTCGGCCTGGTGATGCTGGCGCTCGCCTACGCGATCGGCCCGATCTCCGGCTCCCACATCAACCCGGCCGTGACCCTGGGCATGCTGCTGGCCGGGCGGATCGGCCGGCGCCAGGCGGTCGAGTACTGGGTCGCCCAGTTCGCGGGCGCCATCGTGGGTTCCGCGCTGCTCTTCCTCATCGCCAAGCAGGTGCCGGGCCTCAAGACGCACGGGCACTTCGGCACCAATGGATACGGATACCGGTCGGCGGTGGGCATCAACATCTTCGGCGCCTTTGTCACCGAGGTGATCCTGACGTTCCTCTTCGTCTTCGTGGTGCTCGCGGTCACCCACCGGGTCGCCGTCGTGGGCTTCGACGGCCTGCCCATCGGCATGGCGCTCGCGGTGGTCCACCTGGTCGGCATCCCGCTGACCGGCACGTCCGTGAACCCGGCGCGGAGCCTGGGCCCGGCGCTCTTCGCCGGCGGACCGGCGCTCGCCCAGCTGTGGCTGTTCATCGTGGCGCCGCTGGTCGGCGGGGCGATCGCGGCGGTGGTGCAGCAGTTCTCGCACCCGTTCATGTCGGCGATGTGGGCCGCCAGGTCCGGCGCGGTCGAGGCGGAGTCGGCGGTGCGGGCCGAGCAGACCGAGGACGGGGAGACGGGAAGCGGCGGGACCGGGACCGGCGAGGGCGAGGGCGACAAGTGAGCCACGCCCGCGGCCGGTACGGACGCGCCCGACGCACGCCGGTGAGCCCGGCGCCCGTGAGCCCCGCGACCACACCCGCGCCCGCGAGCCCCGCGCCCGTACCCCTGACGCCGGAGCCTCAGCCGAAGACCGGCCCCGTGTACTTCTCGCCCGGCCCCTGCCCGGGCTCGTCCGGCACCAGGGACGCCTCGCGGAAGGCCAGCTGGAGCGACTTGAGCCCGTCCCGCAGGGGAGCGGCGTGGTACGAGCCGATCTCCGTCGCGCTCGCCGTGACCAGACCCGCCAGCGCCTGGATGAGCTTGCGCGCCTCGTCGAGGTCCTTGTGCTCGGCGCCCTCCTCGGCCAGACCCAGGTTCACCGCGGCGGAGCTCATCAGGTGCACGGCGACCGTCGTGATCACCTCGACCGCCGGGACGTCTGCGATGTCGCGGGTCAGGGTGTCGAAGTCGGGCGCGGGGGAGCCGGGGCCTGCGTCGGGGCCGGGGGCGGAAGGGGCGGGTGCGTCACTCATACGCCACACGATATGCCCCGTCCGGCCGATTACTGCCTCCGGGCGGGCGCTGCTATGCTGGGGAAACGACCGGTCGGACACCCGTGTGTCCGGCCACCAAGTGGAGGCTCCGATCTCCCACCTGCTCGACCGATCGCGGTCGACGGGTCCCGGTCAGACGGCTCGGATCGGCATGACCGCCGATCGGAGGCCGTCCGATGCGCCCCGCGGAATAACGCGGCGGTGCTCCCGGTTGTGAGGAGCCCCGCCTGTGTCCCGTACGGGGCGTTTTTGACGTCTTGGGTACGGGGTCGCACGTAAAGAGACTCATGCGCGGCTGTCGGCCAGTCAGCCGCGTGGTGCAACCGAGGAGGCCCCATCAGCGCCGAGCCCCGCATCAACGACCGGATTCGCGTTCCCGAGGTGCGACTTGTCGGTCCCAGTGGCGAGCAGGTCGGTATCGTGCCGCTTGCCAAGGCCCTGGAACTCGCGCAGGAGTACGACCTCGACCTGGTCGAGGTCGCGGCGAACGCCCGTCCGCCCGTGTGCAAGCTCATGGACTACGGGAAGTTCAAGTACGAGTCGGCCATGAAGGCCCGTGAGGCGCGCAAGAACCAGGCGCACACGGTCATCAAGGAGATGAAGCTCCGGCCGAAGATCGACCCGCACGACTACGACACCAAAAAGGGTCACGTCGTCCGGTTCCTCAAGCAGGGCGACAAGGTCAAGATCACGATCATGTTCCGTGGTCGCGAGCAGTCCCGGCCGGAGCTCGGCTACCGGCTGCTGCAGCGGCTCGCGGAGGACGTCCAGGACCTCGGCTTCATCGAGTCGAACCCCAAGCAGGACGGCCGGAACATGATCATGGTTCTCGGTCCGCACAAGAAGAAGACCGAGGCCATGGCCGAGGCCCGCGAGGCGCAGGCCGCCCGCAAGGCGATCCGCCAGGGTGACACCGGTGAGTCGTCGGCCGAGGACTCGGCCGACGAGACCTCCGGTCAGGACGCCGACCAGGGTGTCGACACCCCGGCCGACGCCGGCTGAGGACGAGCAGGGAACACCCGGAGCCCCCCAGGCTCCGGGTCGGTAATGCAGAACTGACGCTCTCCGTGCGCCCAACCGGCCGCCGGGAGGGCCAGCGACGAGGAGACCACGGCGCCATGCCGAAGAACAAGACGCACAGCGGTACCAGCAAGCGCTTCAAGATCACCGGCTCCGGCAAGGTGCTGCGCGAGCGCGCCGGCAAGCGCCACCTGCTTGAGCACAAGCCCTCCAGCAAGACGCGGGCGCTCACCGGCACGGTCGAGGTCGCCAAGGCCGACGTCAAGAAGATCAAGAAGCTTCTCGGCAAGTGACGTCCGCGCCCCCGACCGGGGCGCGCGTTCCGTACCGGGACCCCATTCGCTTTCGGCCCGCGTGAGTTCCCCCGCGGTCCCCTAGAAGGAGTTATCAAGTGGCACGCGTCAAGAGGGCAGTCAACGCCCACAAGAAGCGCAGGGCGATCCTCGAGCAGGCCAGCGGTTACCGCGGTCAGCGTTCGCGCCTGTACCGCAAGGCCAAGGAGCAGGTCACCCACTCCCTGGTCTACAACTACAACGACCGCAAGAAGCGCAAGGGCGACTTCCGTCAGCTGTGGATCCAGCGGATCAACGCCGCGGCCCGCGCCAACGGCATCACCTACAACCGCTTCATCCAGGGTCTGAAGGCCGCCAACGTCGAGGTGGACCGCAAGATCCTCGCCGAGCTGGCCGTCAACGACGCCAACGCCTTCGCGACCCTCGTCGAGGTGGCCCAGAAGGCGCTGCCCAGCGACGTCAACGCCCCCAAGGCGGCGTGACGCCCGCACCCCGTGCGAGTGCGGCCCCGGGCCCGCGGGTGGTGTGTCCCCTGCGGGCCCGTGGTCTGTCCGGACCCGCCGGGCCGGGGGCGTACGACGCGTCGGCCCGCGTACGGCCCGGCGGCCCCCGTACAGCCCGCCCGCCGCGCGCCCGCGCCCGGCGGCGAAGGACCGGGCCGGCTGACGGCCGCCGCCGTCCCCTGCGATCGTGAAGCGAGTACCCCCATGGCCACGCCCGACCTGACGTCCCTGCGGTCCGCGCGCGTCACCGCCGCCCACCGGCTGGCCAGGCGCAGCTTCCGCGGCAAGGAGCGTCGCTTCCTCGCCGAGGGCCCGCAGGCCGTACGGGAGGCCGTCGCGCACCCCGGCGGCCCGGCCGGACGCACCCTCGTGGAGCTCTACGCCACGCCCGAGGCCGCCGAGCGCCACGCCGACCTGGTGGCCGGCGCCCGCGCGGCCGGCGCCCAGGTGCTCACCGCGACCCCCGAGGTGGTGGCGGAGATCTCCGACACCGTCACCCCGCAGGGCCTGGTCGGTATCTGCCGCTTCCTGGACTCGCCCTTCGACGCGGTCCTCGCCGCCCGCCCCCGCCTGGTCGCCGTGCTCGCCCACGTCCGCGACCCCGGCAACGCCGGTACGGTGCTGCGCTGCGCCGACGCCGCCGGCGCCGACGCGGTGATCCTCACCGACGCCTCGGTCGACCTGTACAACCCCAAGGCCGTCCGCGCCTCGGCCGGCAGCCTCTTCCATCTGCCGGTCGCCGTCGGCGTGCCCGTCGCGGACGCGGTGGCGGGGCTGCGCGCCGCGGGGGTACGGGTGCTGGCCGCCGACGGCGCGGGCGACCGCGACCTGGACGCCGAGCTGGACGAGGGCACCATGAACGGCCCCACCGCCTGGATCTTCGGCAACGAGGCGTGGGGCCTGCCCGAGGAGACCAGGGCGCTGGCGGACGATGTCGTGCGCGTCCCGATCCACGGCCGGGCGGAAAGTCTCAACCTCGCCACGGCCGCCGCGGTGTGCCTCTACGCCTCCGCCCGGCAGCAGCGTGCGCCCGGAGGGTGCCGCAGCGTCACATCGACCTAGTAGGGTGGCGTCCCGGGGGCCCTGAAAGGGGGGTGGCGGGTTGGACACAATGCCGCAGAACAGTGTGCGTGGCACGCTCG
This sequence comes from Streptomyces sp. NBC_00223, assembly GCF_036199905.1. Lineage (NCBI taxonomy): Bacteria > Bacillati > Actinomycetota > Actinomycetes > Kitasatosporales > Streptomycetaceae > Streptomyces > Streptomyces sp. NBC_00223. The sequence continues at coordinate 7,055,851 of NZ_CP108109.1, forward strand.
CGGGTCGGTCCGCGGAACCGGCCGGTCCCGACCTCCACCCGCTGGGTCCCGACCTCCATCCGCTGGGTCTCGACCTGGACGACCTGCCCGACGGCCTTGTCGTCGCCGACGAGCTCGGCCGGGTGATCTCCTTCAACGCCGCCGCCGCGAAGATCACCGCGCTGCGCTCCGCGGACGTGCTGGGCCGCCACATCGAGCAGGTCCTGCCGCTCGAAGACCTCGAAGGCCGCCGCTGGTGGCAGGTCACCGACCCCTACGGCGGCATCGCGATCCGGATCGGCCAGCCCGAGCGCAATCTGCTGCTCCCCGGCGGGCGTGAGGTGCTGGTCGCCGCCCGCTACGTACGCGAGCGCCCCTCGGGCCCGCTGCGCCGCCTGGTGGTCACCCTGCGCGGCACCGAGGCCCGGCGCCGTACCGAGCGCAGCCACGCCGAGCTGATCGCCACCGTCGCCCATGAACTGCGCTCGCCGCTGACCTCCGTCAAGGGCTTCACCGCGACCCTGCTCGCCAAGTGGGAGCGCTTCACCGAGGACCAGAAGAAGCTGATGCTGGAGACCGTCGACGCCGACGCCAACCGGGTCACCCGGCTGATCGCCGAGCTGCTCGACATCTCCCGGATCGACTCCGGCCGGCTCGAAGTGCACCGCCAGCCGGTCGACATGGCCGCCGCCGTACGGCACCACGTGGACGCCCATGTGGCCGCCGGGCAGCCGGCCGACCGGTTCGCGGTGCGGGTCAGCGGGCCGCTGCCCTCGCTGTGGGCCGACTCCGACAAGGTCGACCAGATCCTCGGCAACCTGCTGGAAAACGCGGTGCGCCACGGCGAGGGGACTGTCACCATCGAGGTGGCGCCCGCCTCCTCCCCGCGCGAGCGGGGGTGCCTGTGCACCGCGGTCACCGTGAGCGACGAGGGTCCCGGCATCCCGGAGGAATCGATGGGCCGAGTCTTCACCCGCTTCTGGCGGGGCAGCAAGCGCGGCGGCACCGGCCTGGGCCTGTACATCGTCAAGGGCATCGTGGAGGCCCACGGCGGCACCATCGCGGTCGGCCGCGCCCCCGGCGGCGGCGCCGAATTCCGATTTACCCTGCCCGTCGGGGCCCCCGCGTTCCTCAGCTGAGCCGTCACCGGCCGCGGGAACAGCACAGGAGCCGCCCGGCGGGCGCCACCGCCTGCGAGGAGTACGGTTCCGCGAGGCCAGTAGACTCAGCCTTTGGCATGTGTCAGGTCGGATGGAGCCGCGCCTCCCCACAGAGCCGTCGGCCGGGGAGTCATCGCCCCGGAGCCGCCGGCCCGGGAGGGACCCCCACCCCCATTGTCCATATCGAAACGGGAAGAGATGTCGGCACCGAATAAGTCGTACGACCCAGTCGAGGTCGAGGCGTTGAAGCCGGAGCAGATCGAGCGCATGCGCGAAGAGGCGCTCGCCGCGATCTCCGGCGCCGCCGACCTGGACGCGCTCGCCCATGTCAAGACCGCGCACACCGGCGGCACCTCGCCGCTCGCGCTCGCCAACCGCGAGATCGGCGCGCTGCCCCCCCAGGCCAAGGCCGAGGCGGGCAAGCGCGTCGGCCAGGCCCGCGGCGCCGTCAACCAGGCGCTCGCCGCCCGGCAGCGCGAGCTGGAGGCCGAGCGCGACGCCCGGGTGCTGGTCGAGGAGGCGGTGGACGTCACCCTGCCGTACGACCGCGTCCCGGCCGGTGCCCGGCACCCGCTGACCACGCTCTCGGACCGCATCGAGGACGTCTTCGTCGCCATGGGCTACGAGGTCGCCGAGGGCCCCGAGGTCGAGGCCGAGTGGTTCAACTTCGACGCGCTGAACTTCCCGCCCGACCACCCGGCCCGCGAGACCCAGGACACCTTCTTCGTCCAGGGGCCCGAGGGCCAGGAGCAGTCCGGGATCGTGCTGCGCACCCACACCTCGCCGGTGCAGATCCGCGCGCTGCTCGACCGCGAGCCGCCGGTCTATGTCATCGCGCCCGGCCGGGTCTACCGCTCCGACGAGCTGGACGCCACCCACACCCCGGTGTTCATGCAGGTCGAGCTGCTGGCCGTGGACGAGGGCCTGACCATGGCCGACCTCAAGGGCACCCTGGACCACCTGGTCGTCTCGCTCTTCGGCGAGGGCATGAAGACCCGGCTGCGGCCGAACCACTTCCCCTTCACCGAGCCGTCCGCCGAGATGGACATGGTCTGCTACGTCTGCCGCGGCGAGTCGGTCGGCAACCCCGACCGCCCCTGCCGCACCTGCTCCTCCGAGGGCTGGATCGAGCTGGGCGGCTGCGGCATGGTCAACCCCAAGGTGCTCACGGCCTGCGGGGTGGACCCGCGGAAGTACAGCGGTTTCGCCTTCGGCTTCGGCATCGAGCGGATGCTCATGTTCCGCCACAACGTCGAGGACATGCGAGACATCGTCGAGGGTGACGTGCGGTTCACCCTTCCGTTCGGGATGGAGATCTGATGCGGGTCCCGCTTTCTTGGCTGCGGGAGTACGTCGACCTGCCCGCCGGTGAGACCGGCCGCGACGTCCAGGCCAAGCTCATTTCCGCCGGTCTCGAGGTCGAGACCGTCGAACAGCTCGGCGCCGGGCTCCAGGGCCCGCTGGTCGTCGGCCAGGTGCTCACGATCGAGGAGCTGGAGGGCTTCAAGAAGCCGATCCGCTTCTGCACGGTCGACGTCGGCAATGCCAATGGCACCGGGGCTCCGCAGGAGATCGTCTGCGGCGCCCGCAACTTCGCGGTCGGCGACAAGGTCGTGGTGATCCTGCCCGGCGGAGTGCTCCCCGGCGACTTCCGGATCTCCGCCCGCAAGACCTACGGCCGCACCTCGCACGGCATGATCTGCTCCTCCCGCGAGCTGGGCATGGGGGATGACCACGAGGGCATCGTCGTCCTGCCGCCCGAGCACGAGACCGGCACCGACGCGATCGCGCTGCTCGAACTCGTCGACGAGGTGCTGGACATCGCGGTCACCCCCGACCGCGGCTACGCCCTGTCGCTGCGCGGTGTCGCCCGTGAGACCGCCATCGCGTACGGGCTGCCGCTGAGCGACCCGGCGCTGATCGACGTGCCCGGGCCCAACACCTCCGGCTACCCGGTCAGGATCTCCGAGCCCGTCGGCTGCGACCGCTTCACCGCCCGTACGGTGACCGGCGTCAACCCCGAGGCCCACTCGCCGATCTGGCTCCAGCGCCGGCTCCAGAAGGTCGGCATGCGCCCGATCTCGCTCGCCGTGGACATCACCAACTTCGTGATGTTCGAGATCGGCCAGCCGCTGCACGCCTACGACCGCACGCGGCTCGACGGCCCGATCGGCGTGCGCCGCGCCCAGCCCGGCGAGAAGCTCACCACGCTCGACGGCGTCGCCCGCGTGCTGGACCCCGAAGACCTGGTCATCACCGACGACAGCGGCGCGATCGGGCTGGCCGGCGTGATGGGCGGCGCCCACACCGAGATCGCCCAGGCGGGCCCGGACAGCGGCACCACCGAGATCGTCATCGAGGCCGCGCACTTCGCGCCGGTCTCGATCGCCCGCACCGCCCGCCGCCACAAGCTCGGCTCCGAGGCGTCCCGGCGGTTCGAGCGCGGCACCGACCCGCAGGCCACCTCGGCCGCCGCCCAGCGGGCCGTCGACCTGCTGGTGCTGCTCGCCGGCGGCAAGGCGGAGCCGGGCGTCACCGAGATCATCTCGCCCTTCCCGCCGCGTACGGTCGCCATGCCGGCCAACCACCCGGACCGCGTCGCGGGCACCGAGTACGGCCGCGAGACCGTCGTACGCCGCCTCCAGCAGATCGGCTGCGACGTCTACGGCTCCGACGAGCTGATCGTCACCGTGCCCAGCTGGCGGCCCGACCTGGCCTTCCCCAACGACCTCGCCGAAGAGGTCATCCGGCTCGAAGGCTACGAGAACCTGCCCTCGACGCTTCCCCGGCTGCCCTCCGGCCGCGGTCTGACCGACTCGCAGCTGCTGCGCCGCCGGGTCGGGCGCGCGCTGGCCGGGGCCGGATACGTCGAGGCGCCCAGCTACCCGTTCCTCGGCGCGGAGGTCTTCGACCAGCTCGGCCTGGACGCGGACGACGCCCGCCGCCGTACGGTCACGCTCGCCAACCCGCTCTACGACACCGAGCCCGATCTGCGCACCACGCTGCTGCCCGGCCTGCTGGGCACCCTGCGGCGCAACGTCGGCCGGGGCAGCCACGACCTGGCGCTCTTCGAGACCGGGCTGGTCTTCCAGCCCTCGGGCGACGCCGTGGTGCCGCCCCGGCTGCCGGTCGACCGGCGTCCCACCGAGGCGGAGCTGGCCGAACTCCAGGCCGCACTGCCCGACCAGCCCCGGCGGGTCGGCGTCGTGCTCGCCGGAGCGCGCGAGCAGGCCGGCTGGTGGGGCAAGGGCTACCCCGCGACCTGGGCCGACGCGATCGAGGCGGCCCGTGTGGTGGCCGGTGAGGCCGGGGTCGAGCTGACCGTACGGCAGGACCAGCACGCGCCCTTCCACCCGGGCCGCTGCGCCGCGCTGCTGGCCGGCGAGCAAGTGGTCGGGCACGCGGGGGAGTTGCACCCGCGCGTCACCAAGGCGCTCGGTCTGCCCGAGCGGACCTGCGCGATGGAGGTCGACCTCGATCTGATCGAGGCGGCGGGCGGCAAGCGGATCGCCGGGCCGCGCGTGTCGACCTTCCCGGTCGCCACGCAGGATGTCGCGCTGATCGTCGACGCGAGCGTGCCCGCCGGGGACGTGGAGGCCGCGCTGCGCGAGGGCGCGGGCGAACTCCTCGAATCGGTACGGCTGTTCGACATCTTCGCCGGGGAGCAGATCGGTGAGGGCCGCAAGTCCCTCGCGTACGCGCTGCGTTTCCGGGCGCCGGACCGTACGCTCACCGCCGAGGAGGCCACGGCGGCCCGCGAAGCGGCCGTCGCCGCGGCGACGACCGCGACGGGCGCCACCCTCCGCGGCGCGTAACCCCCCGCCCCTACGTACCCCCGTCCGGCCCGGCCGCACGGGGGTACGCGCGCATCCGGGCGGCGCCGCCCGCGTGCCCGCCGTGATCGACGTCGCGTCAGACGGCGAGCCAGGCGCCGAAGTTGGTGAAGGTCTCCGGCATGCGGCGCCGGGCGGACTCCAGGCCGGCGAAGGTCTCGCGCACCGTGGGGTGGTAGCGGGTCTGCTGCGGGGCGAGCTTGCGGGCGCGTTGCAGACTCCGGAACGCTTCCTCCGTATGGCCGGTCCACATCTGGGCCCATGCCACCTCGGCGTGGTGGTGGGCCTGCCGGGACAGCGGCCAGTCGGCCGGAATCGTCATCTCGCTCGCGGTCCGTACCGCCTCCGGATAGCGGTCGAGTTCGGCCAGGACACTGACCCGGTGGGCGCCGACGTTCGTCGGTCCGAACGAGAGCCAGTGGACCCGTTCGGCCGGCCCCGTGCGCGCGGCGATGACCGTGGCCTCGTCCAAGTGCCCTTCCGCCGCACCGATGTCCTTGTCGCGGCCCGCCAGCACCGCCGCCCCGAGGTGCAGTTGGCCGAGAACCACATCGCGTACCCGGCCGTTCTCCGCCTGCTCCAGGGCGGACATACCCAGTCGGACGAGCCGCTTTCCTGTGCGGTAGTCGCTGGCCCTCAAGTAGGCCAGCGCCCGCATGTACTGGCGAATCCCGCTGAGAACGGGATCTGAGGCCCGCTGGGCCGCCCAGTCCATACGGTCCAGCGCCACCGTGCACAGATCGGCGTAGCCGAGTTTTGTCGTCACGTCGTACGCGGTGCGGTAGGTGGCGGCCAGGAGTTGCCAGTGCCGGGTCGTGGGCTCGTTGTGTGCCGCGGTCGTGGCCTCCGTGATCAGGCCGGGCAGAAGCGTGGCCACCTTCTTGATGTCCGTCACCCGGACGAGTGCGCACAGTTGCTCCGCCTCGGCCTCCAACTCCCTGGTCGGGCGGGGGAGTACATCGGGATCGGGGCCGAGGTCGTAGATGTTCAGCGCTTCACGGATGGGCTGGATGAGGCCGTCCAACTGGTCCTGCCGCAGCTCGTCGAGGTACGGCTGCCCGGTCAACTCGGTGACCTGCACGGACATGGCCCGGGCCAGCGCGCCGATGACCGATGGACTGGCCGGCATGGCGCCCTGTTCCACCTTGGTCAGGGTGCTGTAGGAGACGTGGGAGAGATCGGACAGTTCACGCTGCGTCAGCCCGCGCGCTTTACGGGTACGCGCGATACGTGCGCCGGTGAATTCCGCAACGTGCCGGGGCATATGGGACTCCGTTCCGCGCGTCGACACCAGAACGGTACCCCCGCCACATGACGCCGGAACGGCGAGCAGCACTTACGTGGGCTTGCGAGGGAGGGCGCATGATCCCCGAACTCGGGCCGCGAGGGGTTCGCTTCGCGGCCCGGGTCGGCGGTTCGCTATTCGTTGGTGTGGGGCGGGTGGTGGGTGGTCCAGTCGGTGCGGGCGGCGGTCAGGGCGGGGTTGATGTGGTGGTCGAGGTGGTCGGCGTGGGTGCGCAGCGTGGTGGCGAGGTCGGTGAGGGCGGTGGGGTCGAGGCCGGTGATCCAGTGATCGTCGATGATGCGGAGGTTGACGACGGGGACGTTGGGCTCGGGGGCGTCGGCGTAGGGGACGCATTCGAGGGTGCCGCTGAGGATTTCCGCTTCCTGCGCGGGGCCGTTGCCGTTCACGACGGGCAGGCACAGGCCGTTGAAGGCGGCGCGGTGGGTGATGTCCGCGAGCTGGGCGGAGAGCCGGTCGAGCGGTACGCCGGTTTCGGTGGGGTCCTCTTCCGCCCAGGCGGGCAAGTGGCCCGTGGCGGCGTAGCCGTTGGTCGTGGTGAGGGTCCACGTCTTCGCCGGCGCTTGCGTGGTGGTCATGGGGTCGGTTCCTGTTCCGTTGCCGGGGATTCGAGGTCGGTGAGGGTGAAGTCGTTCAGGGTCATGACGAGTTGGGCGGCCAGGACCCAGGGCAGGCGGGGGTCTCCGTAGCGGAAGGTGCCCACGTGCACGGCGACTGGCGTCGGACGGGCGGCCTGGTACAGCGCGCCGCTGACTCCGGTCTGGGTCCAGGTGCGTACGCGCAATGCCACGCAGGCGGTGCGCAGATGCGGGCAGGCGCGGACCGAGCGGTGGGCGCAGGGCACGCAGATGGGCGGATGGGTGGTGCGCTCCTCACCCCGTTGCAGGATGGGGTCGTCGGGGGCCGCGTCGATCAGCCACAGCACCCCGTCGGCGTTGCGGTCGGCGGGCCCGCCGCAGATCTGGCACCGCAGCCCGCCCATCGCGATGCGCTGCCGCAGTCCGTGCACCTGCCCCAACCGGGGCTGTCCCCGCCCGGGTTGCGAGGGGTCGCGCCGCCACAGCACGCCGCGCTCGTCCCGGTCGAACGACCGCTCGTCCGCGTACGCGATGCCCGGCCGCTTGCGCCTGAGAACCAGGGGCATCGCGCCCGACGGCTCCCCGCTCCACCGCGCGACGTACGGCACCCCGCCCCACCGGCCCTCGGAACTGGCCCGGTCGCCGGCCGCAACGTTGTCAGCCACGCCCGACCGCCCGCCCCCGCGAGACCGCGTCCACGGCCGGGGCATACGGACGCACCAGCGCGTGCGCGTCGCTGTTCGGCTCCGCCGCCGTACGGACCGCTTCCCGCCGGATCACCGGAAACGGGTCGGGGGCCGCCGCAGCGGAACCGAGGGGGTGGTGGACGACGGGTGACGGGCCGAGAAGGGCCCTACTCCGTCCCGGCCACCGCCGGATACGCTCACACATGTCAGCCTGCTTTCGTCAGGTCGGCCAAGCCCCCGGACCGTTCAGCCGGTCGCGGGGGTGCTCTTGGTCCATGACGCTATGAGCGTCCGTCACCTGACAGGGACACAGATTGTGCCCCCTCGCTCACGCAGCGAGCAGGCCCATCTTCACGGCGAGTTCGGACGCCCTTCGGCGACGGGCCGGAATCGACGACTCGGTCTCCTCCAGCACGATCCGCTTCGCGTAACCGTTGTACTTGATCGTCTCCGGCGCGGCTTCGTGGGCTTTGTCCAGCGTCGCCAGGGCCACGTCCGGCTGGCCGTCGAGCTGGTAGCCGCGTGCCTCCTCGATCCGGTGGCGGGCCCGGCGCGGCCGGGACGGGAGCGTGACCGCGTCGGCGGCAGCGGCCTGCCGTACGGACTCGCCACCCGCGCGCAGTTCCACGGCGACCGTGACGGCGTGCGCACCCATGACTGCCCGCGAGAACGAGGTCACCGGGTCGAAATAGTCGGCGGGCAGCCGCTCGGCCATGGCCCGGGCCAGGTCCCAGTGGCGCCAGGCCGTACCCGTCTCGCCGCGCCTCGCGGCCGTGTACCCGATCTCGAAGGTGAGCGCGCCCGCGATGGCCAGTACGCCGTCCGGCGCGTCCGGCAGCAGCGGCTCCAGATATGTCAGGCTGTCGCGGTTCACGGCATCGGCGGCGTCGAAGTGGGCCGGACCGGAGTCGCGGTGCGCCTGCCCGGCCAGCCAGGCCGCCAACCCGATGGCGCGCGGGTCCTCGCTCTCCTGAGCGGCGATCAGACCTCGCTCCGCCACCCGCCACAGCAGCGGCGCGTCGGGCTGGTAGGCCACGAAGAACTGGCACAGCGAGTACGTCTCGCTGAGGACGGCCTGTGCCGCCCGCCGTTCCCCGGCCCGGTCCGCCTGCCGTACGGCGGCCTGCGCGTCCCGGATGAGGTCGGGCAGCAACGCGCCCAGGACGTCGCGGTGGTGGGGCGACCTGTGCCGGGCGGCCCAGGCGTGGTCGAGTCGGGCCCGCAGGTGGGCGGTCGGCGGCGCCTCCAGCCGGGAGCCGACGGGGAAAGCGTCGACCGCGGCTTTCACGGCCGCCAGCCGGGGGTGTCCCGGACCCGCGAACAGGTCGACATGGAGGGTACGGCTGCCCGTGAGATCCGCCAGATCACGCACCCGCAGGATTTCGGCGATGCTCAGGATGATGTCGAGCTTCGGTGTCTTCAACCGACCGCTCTCCACACCCTTGACCCATGATCCGGAGCGTCCCAGCAGGCCGCCCAACTGCTCACGGGTAAGACCCCGCCGGGTGCGGAGAATCCGAAGCCGCTGTCCGAAGGCCAACGGGTCGGAGTACGGGTCCGGATCGGCGTCTGCGTTCGTCACGGCCTTGTCCCTCCCTGCGGATTCGTCACCACAAGGGTAGGCCGCGAGACCGCCCCGCGTTCCGGCGCGCGGTGGCCGATTGCCGATGCTGGGGATCGGCGTGGGCAGGGCACGGCGGAGCCCGGATGTCAGAATCCCGAAGCCCGCCCGGGGCTTCCGCCACGACAAGGAGACCGTATGCGGGTCGGAATAACGGGGCATCGCGGGTTGCCCGAGGCGTCGGAAGCGCTCGTACGGGAGGCGATACGGGAAGCCGTGCAGCCCTACGCGGGCGCCGACTTGACCGGCGTGTCCTGCATCGCCGACGGCCCCGACGCGTGGTTCGCGCAGACCGTACTCGACCTCGGCGGCCGCCTCGAAGTGGTCGTACCTGCCGAGGAGTACCGGGACTCGCTGCCCGCGTGGCACCACCGCACGTACGACGAACTCCTCAGCCGGGCCGCGGAGATCCACGCGACGGGCCTCGCCCGGTCGGACTCCCAGGCGCACATGACCGGCAGCGAGATCCTGGTCGGCCTGGTGGACGAGGTGATCGCCGTCTGGGACGGCCGGCCGGCGCGGGGCTACGGCGGTACCGCCGATGTCGTCCGCTACGCGCGGGAGCACGGCGTGGCGCTCCGCGTGCTGTGGCCCGAGGGGGCCACCCGGGACTGAGCCCAGGTCGCGCGGCGGTTGAGGGGCGCGCGCTCAGGGGCGCGCGAAGGCCCGGTGGGTGGAACGCCGGCGCAAGGGGGCGCGGGGCTTTTTTGCCCGCTTCATCCGTTTGGGTGATCTGAGCCGTCCGCGCGCCCCAAGTGGGCCGCCGACTCGGCAGAATCGGCGGAACGCGGCAAGCCCGGGAAAGCCGGCGCACGCACGGGGGGAGCCGGGCGGATGATCCTCGAACGAACACGCAACGGAGTGCGCAGAGCCCCATGGGCCGTGCTGGCCGGCACCTGGGTGTGCGTACTCGGCGGCCTGGAGTGGTGGCTGCCCGAAGGCGCCGACGCCTTACCCGGCCTCGCCGTCACCCCCGCCCTGGCCTGCGCCGCGGGCGCCCGGCAGCGCTGGATCCTGGGCAGCGGCGTACTCACCCTGGCCGTCCTGAGCAGCGAACTCGCCGACGACTCCCTCGACGACGGCGGCCCGGTGTTCGGCGCCGCCGCCACCGTCCTGGTCGTCGTGCTCGCCGGGATGTGGACCGCCGCCCGCCGCACCCGGATGACCGCCGAGCTGGACCGTACCCGGGAGATCGCCACCGCCGCCCAGCAGGTGCTGATGCGCCCGCTGCCGTACCGGGTCGGCGCCTGGACCGTCGCGGGCGAGTACGTCTCGGCCAGCCGGGGCGCCCGGGTCGGCGGCGACTTCTACGAGGTGCTGGCCACCCCCTACGGCGTACGCGTCCTCATCGGGGACGCCCGCGGGCACGGACTGCCCGCGCTCGGCCTGGTCGCCGCCCTGCTCGGCAGCTTCCGCGAGGCCGCCCACCAGGAACGGGACCTCGCGGGCGTCCTGCACCGCCTCGACAGCGCCCTGGGCCGCCACCTGCGCGAGCGCGCGCACGGCGAGCACCCGGCCGCGGCCGGCACGCCCCCGCCGGACCCCGCGGCCGAGGAGTTCGCCACCGTCCAACTCGTGCAGCTCTCCGACGACGGCGTGTTCCAGGCCGTCAACTGCGGCCACCCGCCGCCGTATCTGCTCAGCCGCAGACCGCGCCCGCTGCCGCTGGGCGAACCGCTGCCGCCGCTCGGGCTGTTCGATCCGTTGCACACGGCCACGCCCTCGACCTGCGGGCGGATCGGCGTGGGGGAGGGGCTGCTGCTCTACACCGACGGGCTGCCGGACGCCCGGGACGGCGCGGGCCGCTTCTTCTCGCTCTCCGACGCGCTGCCGCACGTCCTCGGCGCCGCCTTCCGCAACCGGATCGCCCCGCACGGCCCGACCGTCGCCGCCGGCATCCGTACGGCCGTGCGCCGCCACACCGGTGGCCGGGTCACCGACGACATGGCCGTACTCGTCCTGGTGCGCAACTCCGCCCGCACCCCGGACGCGCCGCGCACGGCCGCCCTGCTCTCCGGAGCGCCGCGACCCTGAGTCCTCTCTTCCTTGGTAGATATGGGGATATAGCCAGTAATAGCCCCTAACGGAAGAGAGAGGCCGCATGGCCACAGCGCCCGGTCACGACGCGCCTGTCCCCGCTGCCGGTGTCGCCGTCACGGCCGCCGGGCTGGCGCTGCGCGGCTCGGACGGGCCGATCGTCACCGGCGTCGACCTCACCGCCCCCGCCGGCGAACTCCTCGCCGTCATCGGCCCGGCCGGCTCCGGCCGCACCTCGCTGCTGCTCGCCCTCGGCGGCCGGATGCGGCTGCGCGCGGGCACCGCTGAGGTCGGCACCGTCCGGCTGCGCACCGGCGCCCGCGAGGTACGCCGCCGCGTCGCCGTCGCCCGCGCCCAGGGCGCCGCCGCCCCCGACCCGTACGACAAGGTCGGCGAACTCCTCGACCTCGCGGGCCTGTACGCGGGCCACCGGACCGGCGCCCGCGCGATCGGCGACGCGCTGGCCGCCGTCGGGCTGACCGTGGTCGACCACCCCAAGTCCGACGAGCCCGGCGTCCTCGCCCGCTCCGCCCGCTACGAGCACCTGCACGCCGCCGACCGACTGCTGCTCGCCGTCGCCCTCGCCCTGGTCGGCGAGCCCGAGGTGCTGCTCGTCGACGACGTCGACGAGGGCCAGGACGACCGGGGCAGCCACCGGGTATGGACCGAGCTGCGCCGGGTCGCCGAGTCCGGCACCACCGTCATCGCCACCGCCTCCGGCGCCACCACCGCGGGCCGCTACGCCCACCGCACCGTTCTGCTGGCGCACGGCGCCAATGACGACGGGAGCGACGGCCTGCCCCGGGGCGGCGCCCGGTGAACGCGTTCCGCCTCGCCCTCCAGGAGTGGCGCCGCCTCACCCGCGGCCCCCGTATCCGCGTCCTGGCGCTGATCTCGATCGTCCTCGTACCGAGCCTGTACGGGGCGCTCTATCTGTGGTCGAACTGGGACCCCTACGGCAAGCTGCACAAGGTGCCGATCGCGCTGGTCGACGAGGACCGGCCGGTCACCCTCCCCGACGGCAGCACGCTCGCCGCGGGCCGCCGACTCACCCAGGAGCTGATCCGGCGCGGCACCGTCGGCTGGCGGCAGGTGAGTGCCGCGCGGGCGCACGCCGGGGTCGGCGACGGCGACTACGCGTTCGGCCTGACCATCCCCGCCGACTTCAGCGCGAAACTCGCCAGCCCGCTCAGCGGCAAGCCCCGGCAGGCCACCCTCGTGTTCGACCTGAACGACGCCAACGGCTTCATCATCAACAAGCTCTCGCAGAGCATCGAGTCGGGCATCGTCGCCGCCGCGGACTCCGTCGCCTTCAGCTCGTACACCAAGGCCGCGCTCACCCGGCAGGCCAAGGACCGGCAGGCCGCGGCCCAGGGCCGGCCGCCCAGCGGCGGCCCGCTGCCGAGCAGTCCGGCGCAGATCGACGCCTTCGCCAAGGCCGTCGGCCGGCCGCTGGCCGTCCGCTCGGTCAACCGCCACCCGGCCAAGCTGTACGGGCGCGGCCTCGCGCCCTTCCTGCTCTCCATCGGCCTGTGGGTGTTCGGCATCGCGGCCTTCGAAGTGCTCCGCCCGCTGGACGCGTACGGCCTGACCACCAGGGCGCGAACCGCGACCGTCGCCTTCGGCGGGCTGATCGCCGCGCTGGTGCCCGCCCTGATCGGCGCCGGGCTGCTCTATCTGATCGCCCAGTTCGGCCTCGGCCTCGACGCGGTCGATCTGGGCGGCGCGCTCGGGGTGATGGCCCTCGGCACGGTCTGCTTCACCGCGATCACCCATGTGCTGCGGGCCGCGTTCGGCACCCCGGGCGCCCTTGCGGCCCTGGCGCTGCTGATGATCCAGCTCACCTCCTGCGGCGGCCTCTACCCCGTGCAGACCACCCCGGCGCCCTTCCGCGCGGCGCACGTGGTGATCCCGATGACATACCTGGTCGACGCCCTGCGGATCACCCTGACCGGCGGCGACACGGGCCGTCTGTGGCGGGACGTGGGCGTCCTGGCCGGGTGGACCGCCTTCGCGGTGGCCGCACTGCTGCTCACCGCGGCGGTACGCCGCCGCTGGACGATGTACCACCTGCGGCCCGCCCTGAGCGACTAGAGGCGGGCCCGCCGGGCAGACGACCCACCGGGTCAGCCGAGAAGGAGTACGACATGGCCGAACATCCGGCCGAGAAGGAGCCGGGCGGGCCGGACAGCCCGATCGAGCCGTCGGGCGACGAGGCCGCGCGCGTCATGGCCGCGTCCGGTGACGAGGCCACCGGGCGGGCACTCGCGGCCGCCAAGGAGGCAGCGCCTCAAACACCCCCCAAGCCCCAGGTGTCGCAGGAACCCCCGGCGCCGCGCGTGCCGACCGTCGTCGTGGACGACCTGCACATCGTCTACCGGATCTACACCGCCGGCGCGGGCCGCGGCAGCGCCACCTCGGCCCTGCGCCGCCTTCTGATGCGCACGGGCTCGCCGAGCGTCCACCTCGTGCACGCCGTCAAGGGCGTGACGTTCACGGCCTACCGCGGCGAGGCCATCGGCATCATCGGCTCCAACGGCTCGGGCAAGACCACGCTGCTCAAGGCCATCGCGGGCCTGCTGCCCGCCGAGCGCGGCAAGATCTACACCGACGGCCAGCCGTCCCTGCTCGGCGTGAACGCCGCGCTGATGAACGACCTGACCGGCGGCACCAATGTGATCCTCGGCGGCCTCGCCATGGGGATGTCCCAGGAGGAGATCCGGTCCCGCTACCGGGGCATCGTGGAGTTCTCCGGCATCAACGACAAGGGCGACTTCATCACCCTGCCGATGCGGACGTACTCCTCCGGCATGGCCGCCCGGCTGCGCTTCTCCATCGCGGCGGCCAAGAACCACGACGTGCTGATGATCGACGAGGCACTGGCCACCGGCGACCGCGCCTTCCAGAAGCGCTCGGAGGAACGTATCCGCGAACTGCGCAAGGAGGCCGGCACGGTCTTCCTGGTCAGCCACAACAACAGGACCATCCGCGACACCTGCGACCGCACCCTGTGGATCGAGAAGGGCGAACTCCTCATGGACGGCCCCACGGACGAGGTGGTCCCCGCCTACGAGACCCACTCCAACCAGGACTGACCGCGCGGCCCCCCGGGCGGGGTCAGTACGGGTAGAAGCCCGCGCCGGACTTACGGCCCAGGCGGCCCGCGTCGACCATGCGCCGCAGGATCGGGGGAGCGGCGTACAGCGGCTCCTTGTACTCCTCGTACATCGAGTCCGCGATCGCCGCGACCGTGTCCAGGCCGATCAGGTCGGAGAGCTTGAGCGGGCCCATCGGGTGGGCGCAGCCCAGCTCCATGCCGTTGTCGATGTCCTCGCGGGTGGCGATGCCCGACTCGAACATGCGGATAGCCGAGAGCAGATACGGGACCAGGAGCGCGTTCACCACGAAGCCGGAGCGGTCCTGGGCGCGGATCGCGTGCTTGCCCAGCACCTCCGTGACCAGGTGTTCCGCGCGCTTGAGGGTGTCACTGCCGGTGGTCAGCGCCGGGATCAGCTCGACCAGGCGCTGCACGGGCGCCGGGTTGAAGAAGTGGATGCCCAGCACATGGTCGGGACGCGAGGTGGCGACCGCGAGCCGTACCAGCGGGATCGAGGACGTGTTCGACGCCAGAATCGCGTCCTCGCGGGTCACCACCTGGTCCAGCACCCGGAAGATGTCCAGCTTGACCTGCTCGTTCTCCACGACCGCCTCGATCACCAGATCCCGGTCGGCGAATTCGCCCAGATCCGTGGTGAAGCTCAGCCGCTCCAGCGCCGCGTCCCGCTCGTCCTCGGTGAGCTTGCCGCGCTCGGCCGCCTTGCCGAGCGAGTGGGAGAGCCTGGCCCGGCCCAACTCCAGCGCCTCACCGGTGGTCTCGGCGACCCGGACATCGAGCCCGGCCTTCGCGAACACCTCGGCGATCCCGGAACCCATCTGGCCCGCGCCGACCACTCCGACGCGCTGGATGTCACTCACTCGTCAGCCCCTCGCTGTTGCGCGCCGCGGTCGACCCGCGGTGCTCCCGTGCCGGTCCGGTGCCGGTCCGGTGTCGATCCCGCACTGCTCACGTACCGGACAGACGTTACCGCTGCCCGGTACCCGTGGAGTCGGTCGGGGCCGTTCCACGGGGTACCGGGCAGCGGGGGATCACGGTCGGGCCAGGATCAGGAGCGTGACCGTGACCGGGAGGGCGTCATGGCGAGATCAGCTCACCGCGCACTTCGCGCCGTTCAGGGTGAAGGACGTCGGCGGGGTGTTCGCCGTGGTGAACGTCCCGTTGAAGCCGACGTCCACCGAGGCTCCGGCGGCCAGCGAGGGCGCCCAACTGGGCGCGGTGGCGGTCACCGTGGCCCCGCTCTGCGTGTAGTCCGCGTTCCACAGCGAGGAGATGGTCTGACCGCTGGGGAACGTCCAGACCAGCTTCCACGGGTTGACCGCTGCCGTACCGGTGTTCTTGACGGTCACCGACGCCTGGAAGCCGCCCGGCCAGCTGTTGCTGACCGTGTACTTCACCGTGCAGGCCCCGCTCGACGGGGAGGTCGGAGGCGTGGTGGGAGGCGTCGTGGGCGGGGTCGTGGGCGGAGTGGTCGGAGGTGTGGTGGGCGGGGTTGTCGGGGGAGTGGTCGGAGGTGTGGTGGGCGGAGTCGTCGGGGGAGTGGTCGTACCGCCGCCGCCCGAGGTGTCGGACGTGTCGCCGTAGATGATGCCCCGGCCGTTGGTGCCGACGTAGACCCGGCCGTAGACCCGCGGGTCACCGGTGAGGGCGCCGCCGGTCCAGCCGTACTGGTGGGCGTCGTCGTTGATCCGCACCCAGCTGACACCCTTGTCGGTGGAGCGGTACAGACCGCGTACCCCGCCGATCTTGGCGCTGGTGAAGAGCGTCTGGTAGCTCGCGCCCGGCGCGGCCTTGCCGAAGCCGATGTTGTCGGCCTGGTCGATGCCGCTCACCTTGGTGAAGGAGGCGCCGGAGTTGGTGGAGTGCCACAGGCCGTACGCGCCGTCGGTGGTGCCGCCCGCCAGCCAGACATCGCCCTCGGTGCCGGGCAGCGCCTTGACATGCACGGAACTGGCCGGAAGACCGGTGGCCGCGGTGGCGGTGAAGGACGCGCCGCCGTCGGTGCTGACATAGAACTTGCCGGCCGAGAAGCCGTAGAACTTCTTCGGGTTGACCCGGTCGGCCGCGATCACCGCGCCCGACGGTATGCCGGTCGAGGCGGTCCACGAACTGCCGAAGCCCACCGTGTACTTGACGCCCGTGCCCTCCGGGCTCCACAGGAAGCGGCTGCCGTCGGCCGCGGCCGCGACCGTACCGCCGCCGCTCACCCCGGACGGGTCGGCGCCGGCGAACCAGTTGGCGCCGTTGTCGGTGGAGAAGGCGACATGGGCGCCGGAGTCGACGTTGCCGGTCCTGACCATGATGTTCGGGTTGGTCTCGGCGTAGTCCAGGCCCGTGGAGGTGGTGAAGTTCGGCTGCTGGAACATCATCGCCGGGATCTTGGTGAGGTCGGTGTGCCGGAAGCCGCCGATGTCACCGAGCGCGCTGACCAGCGGGGCGCCGGTCGGCGGGCTGATCAGCTCGTTGACCGCCGTCTCCTCCAGGCCCTTGACGTTCGGCTTGATGGTGAACTTGCCGCCCGCGGTGTCCCAGTTGGTGAGGTTGTCGGTGCCGAAGATCGTGGCGCCGGTGCCGTACCACATGCGGTTGGAGTTGAAGGGGTCGATCTCCAGCGACTCGGTCATCCAGCCGAGCTTCGGCGTGGACTCCGGCGGCGACGGGTTCGCGCCGAAGGTCAGCCACGGCACCGCGGAGACGTCCAGGGTGAAGCGGTTGTCCCGGTTGGGGTAACTGCTGTAGTCCCAGGCGTGGGTCCAGGTCGCGCCGCTGTCGGTGGACCGGTAGATCTGGGTGTCCGGCCACCAGGAGCTGTAGCCGGTCACCATGATCGTGCCCGGGTGCTGGCGGTCGACGGTCAGACCGCTGTAGCCGAAGTACGTGTCCGTGTCCGACAGCGGGCTGATGTTCGTCCAGACGCCGGTCTTGGTCGCGTACCGCCACACCTGGCCCTTGGCGCCGTCGTACGGGCCGCCGGTGTCGCTGGTGGCGAGGTAGAGGTAGCCGTTGACCGAGTCCAGCACGCCCTTGTGCGCGATGTACCCGGTCGGCTGGCCGGCCAGCCGGGACCAGGTGGTGCCGCCGTCGGTCGAGCGGTAGACGGTGTTGTCCTTGTCGGCGACACCGACGTAGACGGTCTGGGTGGTGGACCCCTTCGTGCCCGTCGTCGGGTCGAAGGTCACCCAGACGATGCCCTGCTTGTCGCTGTTGTACCCGGACGTGTCCGAGGGGTCGTCCGCGTAGTTGCCGACATTCGGGAAGGCCGTGACCTTCGACCAGGTGACACCCGAGTCGGTGCTGCGCCACAGGCCGTTGCCGCTGGGCGCGCCCAGGTAGAGGATGCTGTCCTTGTTCGGGTCGATGGCCAGCCGCTCACCCATGCCGCGGCCCGGCATGTTGCCGCCGAGCTTGAACGGCAGGTCGGTGGCCTGCCAGGTCGCCCCCCGGTCGGAGGAGCGCAGCACCGAGCCGTTGTTGGGGTCCCAGCTGTTGGTGTAGGTGCCGACGGCCGCGTAGACCTTGTCGGGCGCGAGCGCGTCTGTGGCCAGGCTGACCACGCCGGTCCGGCTCCAGTGGTCCCAGTCCACCGAGTCCAGCAGCGGTGTCCAGGACTTGGACGACTCGTTCCAGCGGTAGGCGCCGCCGATGTCGGTACGGGCGTACGCGAGGTTCTTCTCGGACTGGTTGAAGATGATGCCGGGGACGAAACCGCCGCCGCCGATCTGGGCGTTGTTCCAGCTGTACGTACTGGCGACGGACGCGGCGGCCGGGGCCGCCTGCGTTCCGGTGGAGGCCGCCGCGGTGGTCGACGCCACCGTGACGGCGCCGCCGATCAGCGACAGGGCCGCGACGAGCGCGGCGACAGGTCTGCGAAGCATGTTGAGGGGTCGTCCTCTCCGTACGGACGGGCCCGTGAACCGGACCCGGGGTGCGGTGGTGGGGGGTGGACGTGCTGGTGTTTCCGCTTCAGACATGGGATGTGTGGGAGCGCTCCCACGTCTGGGAGGTCCGATGTTAGCGCCCGGAGGGGCGGCCGAGAAGGGTCCGTCGTCGACCGCGGTGAACGGGTGAGTCTCCAGTGAGGCGTGTTGCCCTGTGGGTGGACGGGTCGCATGATCGGACGGAATCACGGGCGAAGTTGCCGGAAGCCGTGCGAAGTTGAGGGAAGCCGTCGGCATTCGTCGGTACTCGTCGGCATTCGGCGGAAGTTGACGGTGCATCGGGAGACGCGGATGGGACGGGCGGAACAGGACAGGCGAGCGCGGGGGATCTCGCGCCGGAGGCTCACGGCGGCGGCCGCGGGCGTGACCGCGGCGGCGTTTCCCGGTACGGCGTTCCCCGGTACGGCGAGCGCGGCTTCGGCGGAGGACCCGGCCGGGCGTCCGGCCGCGCGCGGCCACCGTCGTGAGCTGCGCGGCATGTGGATCGCCACCGTGGCCAACACCGACTGGCCGTCCGCGCCCGGCCTCTCGCCCGAGCGCCAGAGGAGCGAACTGCTCGACCTCCTCGACCTCGCCGTCGAACGGCGGCTGAACGCCGTGATGTTCCAGGTCCGCCCGACCGCCGACGCGCTCTGGCCCTCGCCGTACGAGCCCTGGTCGCGCTACCTGACGGGCACTCAGGGACGTGATCCGGGCTGGGACCCCCTCGGTACGGCCGTCCACGAGGCGCACCGGCGCGGTCTGGAGCTGCACGCCTGGTTCAACCCCTACCGCGTCGCGTTGAGCACCGATGTCTCCGCGCTTGCGCCCGGCCACCCGGCCCGGCTGCACCCCGACTGGGTTCTGCCGTACGGCGGCAAGCTGTACTACAACCCCGGCCTGCCCCGGGTGCGCCGCTTCGTCGAGGACGCGATGCTCGACGCCGTACGCCGCTACCCGGTCGACGCCGTGCACTGGGACGACTACTTCTACCCGTACCCCGTGGCGGGCGAGGTCTTCGCCGACGACGACGCCTGGGCCCGGTACGGCGCCGGCTTCCCCGACCGCGACGCCTGGCGGCGCCACAACACCGATCTGCTGGTCGCCGAGACCGCCGCCCGGATCAGGCGGATCAGGCCGGGCACGCGATTCGGCGTCAGCCCCTTCGGCGTCTGGCGCAACGCGGCCACCGACCCGCTCGGCTCGGCCACTCAGGCGGGCGTGCAGACCTACGACGACCTGCACGCCGACACCCGCAAGTGGGTGCGCGAGGAATGGATCGACTACATCGTCCCGCAGGTCTACTGGAACATCGGCTTCGCCGCCGCCGACTACGCCACGCTCGTGCCCTGGTGGTCCGATGTCGTGGCCGGCACCCGGGTGCGGCTCTACATCGGCGAGGCCCTGTACAAGGCGGGCGCCGAAGGCCGGCCCGACGCCTGGCAGGACCCGGCCGAGCTCTCCCGCCACCTCGACCTCGACGCCGCCCACCCGCGGGTGCGCGGCAACGTCTGGTTCTCGGCCACCCAGGTCGCCGCCGACCCCCTCGGCGCGATGAGCCGCGTCGTCGCCGACCACTATCCGACCCGGGTCCGTACCCCGTGAGCGCGGCCGCCTGCCGGTCCTCTGCCGTACGACCCGTACGTCCGCCCGCCGACCGGTACGGGCCGCCGCCCGCCCGTCCGTCCGCCGGGTCCTCGGCCTCGGATAGCCTGAGAGGACGATGCACCGATTCACCACGCCGTGGGGCGACCTCGATCTGACCCGCTTCCCGGCGGACCCGCGTGAGC
The DNA here is from genome assembly GCF_036199905.1 of Streptomyces sp. NBC_00223. Taxonomy (NCBI): domain Bacteria; kingdom Bacillati; phylum Actinomycetota; class Actinomycetes; order Kitasatosporales; family Streptomycetaceae; genus Streptomyces; species Streptomyces sp. NBC_00223. The sequence continues at coordinate 7,075,870 of NZ_CP108109.1, forward strand.
AGTTGCGGGCCTGGGACGCCGCCGACGACTACGTACTGCGGCACCTCGCCGACGCGGGAACGGACCTGTCAGGGGCCGTGGCCGTGGTCGGCGACCGCTGGGGCGCCCTGACCACCGCTCTCGCCGCGCACCGGCCCACGCAGATCTCCGAATCCCACCTCGGACAGCAGGCCACCCGCGCCAACCTCCGCCGCAACGCGCCCGGCGCGGTGGACGACGTCACCCTGCTGTCGACCCGGGACACCCCGCCGGAGCGGATCGACGTCCTGCTGGTGCGGGTGCCCAAGAGCCTCGGCCTGCTGGAGGACCAGCTGCACCGGCTCGCGCCCGCCATGCACGCCGGGACGGTGGTGATCGGCGCGGGCATGGTCACCGAGATCCACACCTCGACGCTCCGGCTGTTCGAGCGGATCGTCGGCCCGACGCGTACCTCGCTGGCCGTGCGCAAGGCCCGGCTGATCCTGTGCACACCCGACCCCGCGCTGCCCCGCACGCCCAGCCCCTGGCCGCTGCGCTACGAGCTGCCCGACGGCATCGGCCCGCTGTCCGGCCGGACCGTCACCAACCACGCCGGGGTCTTCTGCGCCGACCGCCTCGACGTCGGCACCCGCTTCCTGCTCCAGCACCTGCCCGCCCGGCAGGGTCCCGACCGGGTGATCGACCTCGGCTGCGGCAACGGTGTCGTCGGTACGGCCGCGGCCGTCGCCAACCCCGGGTCCGACGTGCTGTTCATCGACGAGTCCCACCAGGCCGTGGCCTCGGCGGAGGCCACCTTCCGGGCCAACGCCGATCCGGCCGCGCGCGCCGAGTTCCAGGTCGCCGACGCGCTCACCGCGATCTCCGCGGGTAGCGCCGACCTCGTGCTCAACAATCCGCCGTTCCACTCCCACCGCGCCACCACGGACGCGACGGCCCGCCGGATGTTCACCACGGCGCGCGCGGCGCTGCGCCCCGGTGGCGAGCTGTGGGTGGTGGGGAACCGGCACCTGAGCTACCACGTCATGCTGCGGCGGATCTTCGGCGGCTGCGAGGTCGTCGCCTCGGACCCGAAGTTCGTGGTGCTGCGCGCGGAGAAGCGCTGAGAGAAGGCGCGGGGCGCCTGAGTGCGGGGCCGCCGGGCACGGGGGAGGGGCCGCGGCGTCCGGACTCGGGGGAGACCGCGGCGCCGGTCGCAGGGCTCGGGGCCGCAGGGCACGGGAGACCGCGGCGTCCGGGCGCGAGGGCCGCAGGCCACGGGGGAGAGAGACCGCGGCGTCCGGATTCGGGACCGCTGGGCACGCGGGAGACCGCAGCGTCCGGTCGCAGGGCTCGGGGCACCGCAGGGCTCGGGGCCGCGGGGTTCCGGGCGGCTGGGCACGCAGGGCCGGATCATGCGGGCGGCCGTCCCGAAACCGCCCGCGCCGCCGTGCGTGCGTGGGCGCGTGCGCGGCCCGCACGGGGAACTGCGGGAAAGCGGTGAAACCGCCGGTAGCGCACCAGGGCGCCGTACGGCGCCGGCGGCGCCCGGGCCGCGCGGAATCGCGCGCCCGTACGCTCGCACGCCGACCGCCGTGGCGCGCTACCGGGTCAGAGCTTGGTCATCCGCGTGTACGGACTCGGAATCCGCCGGGGCAGCGAACCGAAATCGACGACAACCGCGTCGTGCTCGACTCCGATCACCCGGCCGAGGCCGTGTCCGTCATGGCTGACCCGATCGCCGGTCTCGAACACCTTGAGAGGCGCCGGGGCAGGCTGTTTGAAGGGACTGGAGGGCAGGATGCGCCGGGCTGCGGCTGGCTTTGTCATTACACCCAGTATGCGCGCCCGGTGACCCGGCTGCGCCTCCCCGTCCAAGTGATCCTGTGCGAAACAACGAGGACCTTTGCATAAGAGTGCGGTCGACCGTATAGTCATGCTGTCGAGGAGGAGGAGTCGATGACAGTGCGGGTGGCGGTTGCCGGTGCCAGTGGGTACGCCGGGGGAGAGGTGCTCAGACTGCTCGTGGGGCACCCCGAGGTCGAGATCGGGGCGGTGACCGGGAACTCCAACGCCGGTCAGCCGCTCGGCGCTCTCCAGCCGCACCTGGTGCCGCTGGCCGGGCGCGTACTGGAACGCACCACCCCGGAGACCCTGGCCGGGCACGACGTGGTCTTCCTCGCGCTGCCGCACGGCCAGTCCGCGGCCGTCGCCGAGCAGCTGGGCGAGGACGTGCTGGTCGTCGACATGGGAGCCGACTTCCGGCTCAAGGACCCGGCCGACTGGGAGCGGTTCTACGGGTCGCCGCACGCGGGCAGCTGGCCGTACGGGCTGCCCGAGCTGCCGGGGGCCCGCGCCGCGCTGGAGGGGTCCAAGCGCGTCGCGGTCCCCGGCTGCTACCCGACGGCCGTCTCGCTGGCGCTCTGGCCCGCCTACGGGGCCGCGCTGGTCGAGGCCGAGGCGGTGATCGTGGCCGCGTCCGGCACGTCGGGCGCCGGCAAGGCCGCCAAGACGCATCTGCTCGGCTCCGAGGTCATGGGCTCGATGTCCCCGTACGGGGTCGGCGGCGGCCACCGGCACACCCCCGAGATGATCCAGAACCTCGGCGCGGTGGCGGGCGAGCCGGTGAGCGTGTCCTTCACCCCCACCCTCGCGCCCATGTCCCGCGGCATCCTCGCCACCTGCTCGGCCAGGGCCCGCGCCGGCGTCACCGCCCAGGACGTACGGGCGGCCTACGAGAAGGCGTACGCGGACGAGCCCTTCGTCCATCTGCTCCCGGAGGGCCAGTGGCCCGCGACCGCCGCCGTGTACGGCTCCAACGCCGTCCAGGTCCAGGTCGCGTACGACGAGAGCGTCGGGCGGGTGATCGCGATCAGCGCGATCGACAATCTGACCAAGGGCACGGCGGGCGGCGCGGTGCAGAGCATGAACATCGCCCTCGGCCTGCCCGAGGCGACGGGACTGTCCACGATCGGAGTGGCCCCTTGAGCGGCTTGAGCTTGACGGGCTTCGCGGGAGGGGCCGCCGGGCGGCGGACGACGACGGCCGCGGGCGTGTGGCTGATGAACGGACAATTGTCAGAGGAGAGGACACCGTGAGCGTCACGGCAGCGAAAGGGTTCACGGCGGCGGGGATCGCCGCCGGGATCAAGGCGAACGGCAACCCGGACCTGGCCCTCGTGGTCAACACCGGGCCGCGCCGCGCCGCCGCGGGCGTCTTCACCTCCAACCGGGTGAAGGCCGCGCCCGTCCTGTGGACGGAGCAGGTGCTCAAGGGCGGCGCGGTGACCGCCGTCGTCCTCAACTCCGGCGGGGCCAACGCCTGTACGGGCCCCCAGGGCTTCCAGGACACCCACGCCACCGCCGAGCGGGTGGCCGACGTACTCGGCCACAGCGCCGGCGAGATCGCGGTGGCCTCCACCGGTCTGATCGGCGTCACCCTGCCGATGGACAAGCTGCTGCCGGGCATCGACCGGGCGGCCGCCGAACTGTCCGAGCACGGCGGCGAGAAGGCCGCGCTCGCCATCAAGACCACCGACACCGTGCACAAGACGGCCGTCGTGAGCGGTACCGGCTGGAGCGTCGGCGGCATGGCCAAGGGCGCGGGCATGCTCGCGCCGGGCCTGGCCACCATGCTCGTCGTCCTGACCACCGACGCCGACCTCGACGCCGGGACCCTGGACAAGGCGCTGCGCGACGCGACCCGGCGGACCTTCGACCGGATCGACTCCGACGGCTGTATGTCCACCAACGACACCGTGCTGCTGCTGGCCTCGGGCGCTTCCGAAGTCGCCCCGGAGTACGGCGAGTTCGCCGACGCGGTGCACACGGTCTGCGCCGATCTGGCCCGGCAGCTGATCGGCGACGCGGAGGGCGCGAGCAAGGACATCAGGATCGAGGTGGTGGGCGCGGCCTCGGAGGAGGACGCCGTCGAGGTCGGCCGTTCCATCGCCCGCAACAACCTGCTCAAGTGCGCCGTGCACGGCGAGGACCCCAACTGGGGCCGGGTGCTCTCCGCGATCGGCACCACCGGCGCCGCCTTCGAGCCCGACCGGCTGAACGTGGCGATCAACGGTGTGTGGGTGTGCAGGAACGGCTCGGTCGGCGAGGACCGCGACCTGGTCGACATGCGCTTCCGCGAGGTCGTCATCACCGCCGATCTGTCCGCCGGAGCGGAGTCCGCCGTGATCTGGGCCAACGATCTCACGGCCGACTACGTCCACGAGAACAGCGCGTACAGCTCATGACGTCCCCCAACCTCCGGCCGGGGGTACCCCCGCGCAAGCACACCGCGATGCCGAAGGCGCAGATCCTCATCGAGGCGCTGCCCTGGCTCACCCGGCACAACGGCCGGGTGGTGGTCATCAAGTTCGGCGGAAACGCCATGGTGGACGAGGAGCTGAAGGCCGCCTTCGCCCAGGACGTGGTCTTCCTGCGGCAGGCCGGGCTCAAGCCCGTCGTCGTGCACGGCGGCGGCCCGCAGATCAGCGCCCAGCTCGACCGGCACGGCCTGGTCAGCGAGTTCAAGGCCGGGCTGCGGGTCACCACCCCCGAGGCGATGGACGTCGTACGGATGGTGCTGGCCGGGCAGGTGCAGCGTGAACTCGTCGGGCTGCTCAACCGGCACGGCCCGCTCGCGGTCGGTCTGACCGGCGAGGACGCCCACACCATCACCGCCGTCAAGCACTACCCGCGGATCGACGGCGAGTCCGTCGACATCGGCCGGGTCGGCGAGATCACCGCCATAGACACCGGCGCGATCGAGGCACTGCTCGCCGACGGCCGTATCCCGGTCGTCTCCTCCATCGCCCGCGCCGCCGACGACCACCACGTCTACAACGTCAACGCCGACACCGCGGCCGCCGCGCTGGCCGCCGCGCTCGGCGCCGAGACGCTGATGGTCCTCACCGACGTCGAGGGCCTGTACGAGGACTGGCCGAACAGCGACGACGTGATCAGCCGGCTGACCGCCACCGAGCTGGAGAAGCTGCTGCCCGACCTGTCCAGCGGCATGGTGCCGAAGATGGAGGGCTGTCTGTTCGCCGTGCGCAACGGCGTACGCACCGCCCGGGTCATCGACGGCCGGGTCCAGCACTCGATCCTGCTGGAGATCTTCACCGACGAGGGGATCGGCACGATGGTCGTGCCCGACGCCCCCGCGACCGCACCGCAAGAAGGGGGAGTCCAGTGACCGGCAACGAGGAACTGGCCCAGCGCTGGCAGGGTTCGCTGATGGACAACTACGGGCTGCCGCGGCTGCCCCTGGTCCGCGGCGAGGGCGCGAGGTTCTGGGACGCCGACGGCAAGGTCTATCTGGACTTCCTCGGCGGCATCGCCGTCAACTCGCTCGGCACCGCGCACCCGGCCGTGATCGAGGCGGTGTCCCGGCAGGTCGCCTCCCTCGGCCATGTCTCCAACCTCTTCATCGCCGAGCCGCCGGTCGCGCTCGCCGAACGGCTGCTCCGGCTCTCCGGCAGGCCCGGGCGGGTGTACTTCTCCAACTCCGGCGCCGAGGCCAACGAGGCCGCCTTCAAGATCGGCCGGCTGACCGGGCGTACCCGTATGGTCGCCACCGAGGGCGCCTTCCACGGCCGGACGATGGGCTCGCTCGCGCTCACCGGCCAGCCGAAGAAACGTGACGCCTTCCACCCGCTGCCCGGTGACGTCACCCATGTGCCGTTCGGCGATGTGGACGCGCTGCGGGCCGCCGTCACCACCGACACCGCGCTGGTGATCATCGAACCCCTCCAGGGCGAGAACGGCGTCGTCGTACCGCCCGCCGGATATCTGCGGGCGGCCCGCGATATCACCGCCGCGACCGGCACCCTGCTCGTGCTGGACGAGGTGCAGACCGGCATCGGGCGTACCGGGCACTGGTTCGAGTGCCAGGCCCAGGGCGTCGAGCCCGATGTGGTCACCCTGGCCAAGGGGCTGGGCGGCGGGCTGCCGATCGGCGCGACCCTCGCCTTCGGCCCGGCCGCCGACCTGCTCACGCCGGGCGCCCACGGGTCGACCTTCGGCGGCAACCCGGTCGCCTGCGCCGCCGCGCTGGCCGTCCTCGACACCATTGAGGCGGACGGCATCCTGGACAACGTCAAGCGCCAGGGCGAGAAGCTGCGGCAGGGCATCGAGGCGCTGCGACACCCGCTGGTCGATCATGTGCGCGGTTCCGGGCTGCTGATCGGTATCGTGCTCACCGAGCCGCTGTCCGGAGCGATCCAGCAGGCGGCTCAGGACGCCGGATTCCTGGTGAACGCCGCCGTGCCCGACACGGTACGGCTCGCGCCGCCGCTCATCGTGGGCGACGCCGAGACGGACGCGTTCCTCCAGGCCCTGCCCGGTGTCCTCGACCAGGTGTACGAGGCCGCTCGGGCCACCACCCGGGCCGTCGCGGCCGCGGGGGCCCCGAGCGCCGCTCAGGCCGACCGGCCGGGACGATGACGGAGACCGACGCGCGATGACCGAGGCGCACACGCAGGGCGGCAGCCAGGCCGTACCGCAGACCCGTACGGCACGGCACCGCAGGATCGTGGACATCCTCGGCCGCCAGCCGGTGCGGTCGCAGAGCCAGCTGGCCAAACTGCTCGCCGACGACGGGCTGAGCGTCACCCAGGCGACGCTCAGCCGGGACCTCGACGAACTCGGCGCCGTCAAGATCCGCACCAATGACGGCGAACTCATCTACGCGGTGCCCTCCGAGGGCGGTTTCCGCACCCCGCAGGCGCCGCTCGGCGAGTCGGTCAAGGAGGAGCGGATGCGGCGGCTCGCCGCCGAACTCCTCATCTCGGCCGAGGCGTCCGCGAACCTCGTGGTGATCCGCACCCCGCCGGGCGCGGCCCAGTTCCTGGCCTCCGCGATCGACCAGGCCGAGGTGTACGACATCCTGGGCACGATCGCGGGCGACGACACGGTGATGCTGATCAGCCGGGACGCCTCGGGCGGCCAGAAGCTGGCCGACCACCTGCTGCGGCTGGCCCAGGGCGACGCCTGAGGGGTTCCCAAGGGTTCGCGCCCTTGGGGGCCCTTTCAGGTTGCAGGGCCCCGGCTTCCGCGCCTGAGGAGCCGGGGCTCTTCGCGTCCGATTCCGACGCGCGGAGGGTCGGCGGGGGTCGTCAAAGGGCCTCTGACCTGCCGCGTTGACGAGTCATACGGTGGAGTGCATACTTATACCAGTCAGTGGATGCATCGTAAGGAGAGACCCGTGACCGAGCGCGTCGTACTCGCCTACTCAGGCGGCCTGGACACCTCCGTCGCCATCGGCTGGATCGCCGAGGAGACCGGCGCCGAAGTCATCGCCGTGGCGGTGGACGTCGGCCAGGGCGGCGAGGACATGGACCTCATCCGCAAGCGCGCGATCGCCTGCGGCGCGGTCGAGGCCGAGGTCGCGGACGCCAAGGACGAGTTCGCGGACGAGTACTGCCTCCCCGCGATCAAGGCCAACGCCCTCTACATGGACCGCTACCCGCTGGTCTCGGCGCTCTCCCGGCCGGTCATCGTCAAGCACCTGGTGGCCGCCGCCCAGAAGCACGGCGCCTCCACGGTCGCCCACGGCTGCACCGGCAAGGGCAACGACCAGGTCCGGTTCGAGGCCGGCATCACCTCGCTCGCCCCCGGCCTGAAGTGCATCGCCCCGGTCCGCGACTACGCGATGACCCGGGACAAGGCCATCGCGTTCTGCGAGGAGAAGAACCTCCCGATCGCGACCACCAAGAAGTCGCCGTACTCCATCGACCAGAACGTCTTCGGGCGGGCCGTCGAGACCGGCTTCCTGGAGGACATCTGGAACGCGCCGATCGAGGACGTGTACGAGTACACGCAGAACCCGGCGACTCCCCGCGAGGCCGACGAGGTGACGATCACCTTCAAGCAGGGCGTCCCGGTCGCCATCGACGGGCAGCCGGTCACGGTCCTTGAGGCGATCCAGCAGCTGAACGTACGGGCCGGCGCCCAGGGCATCGGCCGGATCGACATGGTCGAGGACCGGCTGGTCGGCATCAAGTCCCGGGAGATCTACGAGGCCCCCGGCGCGATCGCCCTGATCACCGCCCACCAGGAGCTGGAGAGCGTCACCGTCGAGCGCGAGCTGGCCCGCTACAAGCGGCAGGTCGAGCAGCGCTGGGGCGAGCTGGTCTACGACGGTCTGTGGTTCTCCCCGCTCAAGCGGGCGCTGGACGGCTTCGTCAACGAGGCCAACGAGCATGTCTCCGGCGAGGTCCGGATGGTCCTGCACGGCGGCCGGGCCGTCGTCAACGGCCGGAAGTCCGACGAGTCGCTCTACGACTTCAACCTGGCCACGTACGACACCGGTGACACCTTCGACCAGTCGCTGTCCAAGGGCTTCATCGAGATCTTCGGCCTGTCCTCGAAGATCGCGGCCAAGCGGGACCAGGCCCAGTGACGAACGGCAAGGCGGCACACGACGGGGGCCCGTCGTCCGAAAGCAAGGCCGGCGGCAAGGACCGTAACAAGGACGAGAACCTGCGGCTGTGGGGCGGCCGGTTCGCCGACGGCCCCGCCGAGGCGCTGGCCCGGCTCTCCGCCTCCGTGCACTTCGACTTCCGGCTGGCCCCGTACGACATCGCGGGCTCCCGGGCGCATGCCCGGGCGCTGCACACGGCCGGGCTGCTGACGGCGGACGAGCTGGCGCGGATGATCGCCGGGCTCGACACCCTCGAAGCGGACGTGGCCGCCGGTGACTTCACCGGCACCATCGCCGACGAGGACGTGCACACCGCGCTGGAGCGCGGTCTGCTGGAGCGGGTCGGCGCCGACCTCGGCGGCAAGCTGCGGGCCGGCCGGTCGCGCAACGACCAGATCGCCACGCTCTTCCGGATGTACCTGCGCGACCACGCCCGGATCATCGGCGGTCTGATCGCCGACCTCCAGGACGCGCTGGTCGGCCTCGCGCAGGCGCACCCGGACACCGCGATGCCCGGCCGCACCCACCTCCAGCACGCCCAGCCGGTGCTCTTCGCCCACCATGTGCTCGCACACGCCCAGGCGCTGTCGCGGGACGCGGAGCGGCTGCGGCAGTGGGACGAGCGCACGGCCGTGTCGCCGTACGGTTCGGGCGCGCTCGCCGGGTCCTCGCTCGGCCTCGACCCCGAGGCCGTCGCCCGTGACCTGGGCTTCGAGCACGGCTCGGTGGGCAACTCGATCGACGGCACCGCGGCGCGGGACTTCGTGGCCGAGTTCGCCTTCGTCACCGCGATGATCGGGGTGAACCTCTCCCGGATCGCGGAGGAGGTCATCTTGTGGAACACGAAGGAGTTCTCCTTCGTCACCCTGCACGACGCCTTCTCCACCGGCTCGTCGATCATGCCGCAGAAGAAGAACCCGGACATCGCGGAGCTGGCGCGCGGCAAGTCCGGGCGGCTGATCGGCAATCTCACCGGGCTGCTCGCGACGCTCAAGGCGCTGCCGCTGGCGTACAACAGGGACCTCCAGGAGGACAAGGAGCCGGTCTTCGACTCCTGCGACCAACTGGAGGTGCTGCTCCCGGCGTTCACCGGGATGATGGCCACCCTCACCGTGCACCGCGAGCGTCTTGAGGAGCTGGCCCCGGCCGGCTTCTCGCTCGCCACCGACATCGCCGAGTGGCTGGTACGGCAGGGTGTGCCGTTCCGGGTCGCCCACGAGGTCGCGGGGGAGTGCGTCAAGGTCTGCGAGGCCGAGGGCATCGAGCTGGGCGATCTGACGGACGAGCAGTTCGCCAAGATCTCCGAGCATCTGACGCCCGAGGTCCGCGGGGTGCTCGACGTGGCCGGTTCGCTGGCCTCGCGCAACGGGCGCGGCGGTACGGCGCCGAGCGCGGTCGCCGTCCAGCTCGCCGAGGTCAAGGCCGATCTGGCCGCCCAGCACACCTGGGCGAACGCCGACCGATAGGGCGGCACCACGCCCTGGGACCAAGGTCCCAGGGCCGCGGAATCCGCCATCCGTGTACCGGAACCCCGTATGCCGCCGTCCCTCCGGAGGGACGGCGGCATACGGGGTTCCGCGGGTCTACGGGTCTGCGGTTTTTCCGTTCCGCGGTTCGGTGGGGTGTCAGGCGGCCTTCGCCTTGGTCGCGTAGATGTCGACGTACTCCTGGCCGCCCAGGCGCATCACATGGCTCATGACCTCGTCGGTCACCGCGCGCAGTACGTAGCGGTCGCGGTCCATGCCCTCGTAGCGGGAGAAGTCGAGCGCGGCGCCGAAGCGGATGGCGACCGGGGCGATCCGGGGCATGCCGGTGCCGCCGGGCTGGACCTTGTCGGTGCCGACCATCGCGAACGGCACCACGGGGGCGCCGGTCATCAGGGTCAGCCGGGCGACACCGGTACGGCCGCGGTAGAGCCGGCCGTCGGGGGAGCGGGTGCCCTCGGGGTAGATGCCGAAGATCTTGCCCTCGTCCAGGACGCGCCGCCCGGTCATCAGGGCCGCGACACCGCCGTGGCCGCCGTCGCGGTCGACCGGGATCATCCCGCAGGTGGTGAAGAACCAGGCCATCAGCCGGCCCTTGACACCCCTTCCGGTGACGTACTCGTCCTTGCCGATGAAGTACACCTGCCGCTCGACCACGAGGGAGAGGAACAGCGAGTCGACGAAGGTGACATGGTTACCCGCCAAGATCACCGGCCCGTCGCCCGGAATGTGCTCCACGCCTTCCACCACCGGGCGGTACAGGACGCGCATCAGCACTCCGAGAATCGCCTTCAGCACGCTGCGGGACATGCGGGACAACAACAGACCCTCCGGTCTCGTACGGTCGACAGGCCCCGGGCCGAGAACCTACCGGCCCGTACACGAGGACGATGATTCCACACGGCACGCCGCCGCGCGCCTTGTCGGGGGACCGGGGACCCCCGTCGGGACGTGTCGCTCACCACTCCCGCGCCGGCCCCCGGGGTGACGGCTCCCGCGCGGGCGTCCGGGCCGGTCCGATGTCCGGTTCTGTGCGTACTTACCGGGAAATCTCCCGGGAGTTGGGAATCTCACAGGGAAGCGCGCGGGCGCCGCGACCGCGCAGCTCCGATCACGTTCGACCGTCTTCGACCGATCTTGAATTCGAGGGTTGAATCCCCGGTGGGACGGGGTAATCCACGGTAAACAGTCAGCGGCAGTGGGCACCCTTGGCACGCCGGGACGGGTCTGGGACGGGTGGCGCAGCAACGGCACCCCACCGGGACGTTTGTGCGATCATCGGCGCCACGGAGGCGGCGCACACCCGCACCAACTCCGCTCAGGCACACGTTCCGGGCGCACACCTCACCCTCAACTGCCCGGACGGATTCGAAGGGGAGGCCCGCGCGCATGGGCATGAGCGTGACCATCTCTACGGCGGAGCACAGTGACGCCGAGAAGATCCTGAAGCTCCAGTACCTCTGCTACCAGAGCGAAGCGGAGCTCTACGGCGACTACACCATCGAGCCGCTCACCCAGACCCTGGACGAGCTGCGGGCCGAACTCGCCGACGGCGTCGTCCTCGTGGCCCGTCTCGGCCAGGAGGTCGTCGGATCGGTACGCGGCGCCGTCGACGACGACGGCACCGCCCGGATCGGCAAACTCATCGTCCACCCCCGGCTCCAACGGCACGGCCTGGGCGGCCGGTTGCTGGCCGCGCTCGAAGGACGGCTGTCCGCCGAGGCCGAGGCCAAGCGGTACCGGCTCTTCACCGGCCACCGCAGCGAGGTCAATCTGCGGATGTACCGCAAGCTCGGTTACGAGCAGGTGGGCGCCGCCGAGCCCGTCACGCGCCGGCTGAGCCTGGTGCACATGGAAAAGCCCGTCGTCGAGACGGAGACCTACGCGGCCACCGCCTGAGCCGTGAGCTGATCCGCCGGGCGGCCTTGTGCAGGGCCGTCCGGCGGCACTCGTCTCGCGCCCGGCGGCACCCGCCGCCGCCCGCCCGTGCCCGCTCCACTTACGGGCGCGGGCCGGTGCCGTCGGTTACGGCCGCGCCCCCGCCCGCTCCCGGGCGGACCGGCGCAGCCAGAGCAGACCGGCGATCGGCAGGGCCAGCGGCAGGAAGACATAGCCGATCCCGAAGTCCGACCAGACGGTCGCGTCGGGGAAGGCGGAGGAGTCCGCCAGGGTCAAGGTGCCCACCGCGAGCACACCGACCAGCTCCGCCGAGCAGCACACCAGCGCGACCTTCCGGGCCGACTCGCCGCCCTTCCACAGCGCGACCGTGATCACCGCGTACACCACGCCGGCCACCGCCGACAGAACGTACGCGAGCGGTGCTTCGTGGTATTTGGTGCTGATCTGCACGATCGAGCGGGACAGCGCGGCCACCGTGAAGACGCCGTACAGGGACAGCAGCAGCCGTCCCGGGCCGGTGCCGAGCTTCGCGGGCCCGCCCGTTCCCTCTGCCCGCGCCGAACCCTCTGCCGAACCCTCGGCCCCTGTGCTGTCTCCGGCCACGCTCACGTCCCCGTTCTCGCTCGCCCCGTCGGCCGTACCCTCAGCCATGTCCCGCTCCCCAGATGTCGTGCAGCCGCAGCTCCAGCACGGCCAGGATCACCCCGCCGGCGGCGACGATCGTCGAACCCCAGCGGGTGCGCTCGGCCAGGGACATGAAGGCCGCCGCCGGGATCACGCAGACGGCGCCGACCAGATAGGCGAGGAAGACCGCCATGCCCTGGGCGGGCCGGTCGCCGTGGGCGAGCTGCACCAGGGAGATCACCAGCTGGACCACCACGGCCAGGGTGACCACGGCCATCCCGACGAAGTGCCAGTCCTTGGTCGGCGAGTCCTTGTACGCCGCCCAGCCGCACCACGCCGCGAGCAGCAGCGCCGCGACGGTAACCGTGATGATGACCGCGTCAAGCATGCGCTGACCTTATTACGGGCGCCGGGGCCGCTCGCCGCCCGCCCCCGCGGAGGGCCCAGGACCCCGATTGTGTCCGCATAATGAACAGCACGCCCGGAATGCGGGACGTGACGGCCGGGTCTGGTTTACTGGGACCATGACCACGACGACGAGCAGCCGCTGCCGCGCGACCGAGGCGACCACGCCCGGTGTCCGTCGTGCGTGTCGAATGTGCGACTGACGAGGGTCCCCGAGCAGCCTCGCGCCCCGAAGCGAGACCCGCGCCGCGTTCACGTGTGACAGCGGCTCCGCCCCCGCGTCACGAACCCCGGTAGAGCGCCACCGCGCCACCGGCTCCCGTACGGCCCCCGCGGGCCGACGCGTGCCGCACCCCCCCGCAGACACCCCGTACACGGTCGCCCCGCCGCGCCGTGTGCCCAGAAGTGATGGACGCATCGTGATCACCACCACCGGCCTGAGAAAGGTCTACCGCTCGCGCGACCGTGAGGTCACCGCCCTGGACGGGGTGGACCTGACCGTGCGCGAAGGCGAGGTCTACGGCGTCGTCGGCCGCAGCGGCGCCGGCAAGAGCACCCTGATCCGCTGCGTCAACCTGCTGGAGCGGCCCACCTCCGGCACCGTCGAGGTCGACGGCCGCGATCTGACCGCGTTGGCCGGACACAGCGACCGGGCGCCCGCCACGCTGCGCGCCGCCCGGGCCGGCATCGGCATGGTCTTCCAGCACTTCAATCTGCTCTCCTCGCGCACCGCGCAGGAGAACGTCGAACTGCCGCTGGAGATCCTCGGGGTCTCCGGCCGCCGCGAGCGCGCCCGCAGGGCCCGGGAACTCCTCGACGTCGTCGGCCTGTCCGAGCAGGCCCGCTCCTACCCCGCCCAGCTGTCCGGCGGCCAGAAGCAGCGGGTCGGCATCGCCCGCGCGCTGGCCGGCGACCCCAAGGTGCTGCTCTCCGACGAGGCCACCTCGGCGCTCGACCCGGAGACCACCCGCTCGGTGCTGACGCTGCTGCGCGACCTCAACCGGCGGCTCGGCCTGACCGTACTGCTCATCACGCACGAGATGGACGTCATCAAGACCGTCTGCGACTCGGCGGCACTCATGAAAGGCGGACGCGTCGTGGAATCCGGCACCGTCGCTGAACTCCTGGCCACCCCCGGCTCCGAACTCGCCGACGAGCTCTTCCCGCTCGGCGGCACCGCCTCGGGCCCCGACCGTACGGTGGTCGACCTCACCTTCCACGGCGAGAGCGCGACCCGGCCGGTGATCTCGCAGCTGGCCCGCACCTACAACGTGGACATCTCCATCCTCGGCGCCGCCATCGAGACCTACGGCGGCCGGCAGATCGGCCGGATGCGGATCGAACTGCCCGGCCGCTTCGAGGACAACGTCGTGCCCATCGGCTACCTGCGCGAGCAGGGCCTCCAGGTGGACGTGGCCGACCCGGCGAAGTCCGCGCCGGGCCGGGCGGCGCCGATCGGGGAGCCCGCGAAGTGACCTGGGCACAAATGCACCCGCTGCTCACCCAGGCGTGTGGGGAGACCCTGAAGATGGTCGCGTGGTCGACGGCGGTCGCCGTCGCCGCGGGGCTGCCCATCGGGGTCCTGCTCGTACTGACCGACCGCGGCGGACTGCTGCGCAACCTCGCCGTCAACCGGGTGCTCGGCGTCGTGGTGAACGTCGGCCGCTCCCTGCCGTTCGTGATCCTGATGATCGCGCTGATGTCCTTCACCCGCATGATCGTCGGCACCACCATCGGCTGGGAGGCCGCCGTCGTCCCGCTGTCCGTCGGCGCCATACCGTTCTTCGCCCGGCTGGTCGAGACCGCGGTCCGCGAGGTGGACGACGGGCTGATCGAGGCCGTACGGGCGATGGGCGGCAGTACGTGGACCGTGGTCCGCAAGGTGCTGCTGCCCGAGTCGCTGCCGTCCCTGATCGCGAGCACCACCACCACGGTCATCGCGCTCATCGGCTACTCCGCGATGGCCGGGGTGGTCGGCGGCGGCGGGCTCGGCGACCTGGCGCTGCGCTACGGCTACCAGCGCTTCGAGACCGGCTTCATGTGGGTGATCGTGGCCGTGCTGGTCGTCATCGTCACCGCAGTCCAGCTCGCCGGAGACCTCGCCGCCCGGATCGCCGCCCGCCGCGGCGGCTCGGGCCCGGCCCCGAGGCTGCGGCTGCTGCGCCCGGCGGCCACCGCCTCCTGAGTCCTTCCCCGTAGCCCTCAGCCCTCAGCCCTTTCCCGCGTCCGCTCCCGGCCTTCCCGGCTTTCCTGTCCCGCTCCGCGACACCGCGGGGCCGCCCCTCCCTGACCCGACACGTCCAAGAAAGAGGCACTTTTCGTGCGCAACACCATCAAACTCACCACCGTCGTCCTCGTCGCGGGAGCGCTCACCGCCGGCCTCGCAGCCTGCGGCTCCGACAAGGACAAGGCCACCGGCAGCGGCAAGGACGCCTACTCCGGCCCGCTGATCGTCGCCGCCAGCCCCACCCCGCACGCCCAGATCCTGAACTTCGTCCGCGACCACCTGGCGAAGAAGGCCGGCCTCGACCTCCAGGTCAAGGAGTTCTCCGACTACGTCCTGCCCAACACCGCCACCGAGCAGGGCGACGTCGGCGCCAACTTCTTCCAGCACAAGCCCTACCTGGACGACTTCAACCAGAAGAACGGCACCCACATCGTGCCCGTGGTGAATGTCGAACTGGAGCCGCTGGGCCTGTACTCGCACAAGATCAAGACCATCGGCGACCTCAAGGACGGCGCCGACGTGGCCATACCGAACGACACCACCAACGAGGCCCGCGCGCTCAAGCTCCTGTCCGACAACGGGCTCATCGAGCTCAAGGCCGGCACCGGCCAGACCGCGACCCCCGCCGATGTGACGTCCAACCCCAAGCACCTGAAGTTCAAGGAGCTGGAGGCCGCCCAGCTGCCGCGCTCGCTGGACGACGTCGACGCCGGCGTGGTCAACGGCAACTACGCGCTGCAGTCCGGTCTCAGCCCCGCCAAGGACTCGCTGATCCTGGAGAAGGCCGACGGCAACCCCTACGCCAACTTCCTCGCCGTGAAGAAGGGGAACGAGAACGACCCCCGGGTCAAGAAGCTCGCCACCCTGCTCAACTCGCCCGAGGTGAAGCAGTTCATCGAGGACACCTTCAAGGGCTCGGTCATACCGGCGTTCGGCGCCCCCGCCGCCTGATCCCCGCCCGCCCGGCGCCCCCGCCCGCCCGGCACCCCCGCGCGCTGAGGGTCCGTACCACCAGGTGCGGGCCCTCAGCCGTACCGCACCCAGTACACATCCGTCGTGTACGGCAGTTCGATCGCGCCGCCGCCGCTGGTCGCCCCGTGCGCGCCCAGCACCGACTCCACCTCGGAGCGCACCCGGACCCGGGCGTCCTCGCTCAGCACGGCTATGTGGCTGGAGGACATCATCCGCTCCACCACGTCCGCGACCGTCGTGGAGTGCGGATTGGGCCAGTGCCGTTCCTCGATCGCGCCCCAGCCCGGACGCCGGCCGAACTCCTTGCGCCAGCCCTCGTCCAGCGGGCTCGGCAGGTCGCGCGGCGCCAGCCGGAAGTAGATGTCCTGGAAGTCCCGCACCCACGGCACCGACGTGTCGTACGTGTTCCACACCAGCGCCAGCGCGCCGCCCGGCCGCAGCAGCCGCTCCGCCTCGGCCAGCGCCTCGCCCGCCTCGAACCAGTGCCAGGACTGCGCCGCCACCACCGCGTCCGCGCAGCCGCCCGGCAGCCCGGTGTCCTCCGCCGTGCCCGCCGTCACCCGTACCCCCGGCAGCAGCTCCGCCAGCCGCTCGCGCATCTCCGCGACCGGCTCCACCGCCAGCACCTCGGCGCCGGTCAGCGCCAGCAGCCGGGTGAACTTGCCGGTGCCGGCGCCGAGATCGACCACCGTACGGCCCGCCTCAAGGGGCAACGCGTCCGCCAGCGCGGCCAGCGCCGCGAGCGGATAGGAGGGCCGGGAGCGCTCGTAGACCCCCGCGGCCCGCTGATAGCCGACTCCTGCTGCGTGGTGCACTCTCACGCGGGCTGACGGTAGCAGGATCGGATGACGTCCACGGATACCCGTCGTGACCGCCATCCCCCCTACTCTGGAAGGGTGTTCGCCGCCCGGCCGCCCACGGGCCGGGCACGGCGGACCCTGCCCCGCGGACGCCGCGCCCGATGCTGCATGCTGGGCAGCCCGAAGTGTGCGATCCCAAAGCTGTGCATTCCATCCTTGCCCTGGTTACGGAGCAGCGAATGACCTCCACCTTTCCGGACGTCACGATCAGTACGGAGCGGCTGGTGCTGCGCGCGTACGAGGAGGCCGACATCCCCGCGCTCGCGGAGATGATGAACGACGAGCTGGTCACCGCGTGGACCGCCGGGCCCCATCCGTACACCACGGCCGACGCCCGCGAGTTCGTCACCAGGACCGCGCCCGCCGAACGCGACCGGGGCCGCGGCCTCGTGCTGGCCGTCACCGAATTCCTCACCCAGCGGCTGGTCGGCACCGTGCAGCTCCAGCACACCGACTGGCGGATCCGCGGTACCGAGATCGGCTACCTCACCGCCACCTGGGCCCGCGGCGAGGGCTACGCCTGCGAATCGGTGCTCGCGGTGGCCCGCTGGCTCTTCACCCACCAGGGCTTCGAACGGATCGAGCTGCGCACGGCCGCCGACAACACCGCCTCCCAGCAGGTCGCCCAGAAGATCGGCTGCGTCAGCGAGGGAGTGCTGCGCAACGCGGGCATCGTCCGCAGCCAGACCGAGGACGGGCGCTGGGCCGAGATCCGCGCCGACCTGCTGGTGTGGAGCCTGCTGCCGGAAGACCTCGACGACGGCTCGGCGCACGGCGCGGGCAACGAGGCGTACGACAACTACAGCGGCCACAGCGCCTACGCCGACTGGCGCTGACCTCGCCCGGGCGCCGATCGGCCGAGCGGGCTAGTGTTCTCACCCCCACCGCACACGCGCACACGCGCACACGCCATGGAGGCAGACGACGATGGCCGACCGGGTCACCGTGATCGGATGGGACGGCTCACCTCCGTCCGACACAGCCCGAGCCGCGCTCAGCGCCGCGACCCTGGTGGCCGGCACCCGGCGCCACCTCGCCCTGCCCTACGTCCCCGAGGGCGCCGAGCACATCGTCCTCGGCAGCATCGACATCGCCGCCCGCCGGATCGCCAAGCACCGCGGCAGCGCGGTCGTGCTCGCCGACGGCGACCCCGGCTTCTTCGGCGTGGTCCGCGCGCTGCGCGAACCCGAACTCGGCCTGGAGGTCGAGGTCGTCCCCGGTGTCTCCGCCGTCGCCCGCGCCTTCGCCCGCGCCGGGATGCCCTGGGACGACGCCCGGGTGGTCGTCGCCCAGAGCCGCACCCTGCGCCGCGCCGTCAACGTCTGCCGGGCCCACCCCAAGGTCGCCGTCCTCACCGCGCCCGGCGCCGGCCCGGCCGAACTCGCCCTGCTGCTCACCGGAGTCCACCGCACCTTCGTCATCTGCGAGGCGCTGGGCACCGAGCGCGAGCAGGTCACCGTACTGACCTCCGACAAGGTCGCCGACCACATCTGGCGCGACCCCAATGTCGTACTCGTCGTCGGCGGCACCACCTCGGCCGGGCGTGGTGTGGCCGCTCTCGGGGTCGCGCCGGCCGAGCGCGGGGGCGGCTGGATCGCCGGCCGCGACCCCGGCTTCCCCGGACGCGTACGCGGCTGGGCGCTGCCCTCCTCCGAGTACGGCGGCGACCTGCCCGCCCAGGTGCGCGCCTATCTGCTGGCCCGGCTCGGCCCGCGCACCGGCGACCTGGTCTGGGACATCGGCGCGGCCGACGGCGCCGTCGCCGTCGAGGCGGCCCGCTTCGGCGCCGCGGTCATCGCCGTCGACCGCGACGCCGACGCCTGCGACTGGATCACCGCCACCGCACGCCGGACCGGCGTCCAACTCCACGTCGTGCACGGGACCGCGCCCGAGGTCCTGGACGACCTCCCCGAGCCCGATGTGATCCGGATCGGCCGCGCCGACCCCGCGATCGCCGCCGCTTGCGCGGCCCGCCGCCCCGAGCGGATCGTGACCACCGCCGCCACCCGAGACCGGGCCGAGGCGGTCAGCAGGGCGCTGACGGAAGGCGGTTACGACGTCGAGCGCGCCCTGCTGCAATCCGTCGAACTGGACGCCGAATGGGCCGAGCGCGAACGCTCGGTGACCTTCGCGCTGTGTGCCACCCGCCGCTGACCGTCCATGGTCGATCCCGGCTGTCCAGCCCGCCCGACGAGACCGGTGGGGAGCACGTTTCCGCTGGTGGAGACGGTGTCGTAGCAGGCGGTGTGAGATACGTCCCGAGGTGCGGACTACGGGCCTGACGGCGGCCGGTCGGGGGGTAGGCTGACGGATCGTTGTGCCGTCGTCGTGCGTTGACGGAGCGTCGAGCTGTACGGACGCCCGGCGCCCGACGTGCCGCATCCCCGGCACGCTCGTTCTTGTTGGTGGGGGTCGGGCTGTGCGTGGCACAGCGGCTGGAAGGAGCGAAACCGATGGGCGAGGGGCACGCATGACGGACACCGGTCAGATCCCCGGCGAGGGGCTACCGGAGAACGGAGTCGGCGAAGCGGTTCTCCAGCCGCACACCGACCTTCCCGGCAACGGCGTACTCGGCGGACCTGGTGTACCCGGTGTGGCCGACGGCTCCGGTGTACCGGGCGTACCCGGCGCGATCGGTGTGCCGCAGCAGCCCGGCTGGGGCATCGACCCCTCCGCCGAGGTGCCCGGTTACGCGTACCTCGACCACCCCGCTCCGCCCGGCGCGGGCATCGACGACGAGGACGACGTCCTGCTCATGCCCGGCCCGCAGGGCACCTGGAGCGACCCGCAGCCGGTGCCGCCGCAGCGCTACGACCTGCCGCCGGTCCCCGAGAGCGGCGAACCGGCCGACCAGCAGCCCGCGTCCGCCGTCGGCCAGCCGGCTCCCGCGCCCGCTCCCCGGCGCCCGCTGCACCTGGGCCCGCCCGTCTCCGACACCCCCAGCGGCGGTGTCTCGGTACGTTCCCTCGCCGACCGCGGCCCGGCCGTGACCGCCTCGGTTCCGTCCGTCTCGGGCCCCGAATACCTCGACGGGCCGCGCGGCGACACGGGCGTCATCCCCGCGCAGCAGACCGGTGACGCGGGCGGGGCCCCGGCTGCCGGCAGCGCGTGGCCGGCCGCGTCCGGCGGGGTCTCCCAGCAGTCCCTGATCCCGCACGCGGACAGTGTGATTCCGGCGCAGCAGCAGGCCACGCCGGTACGGGAGTTCGTGGCGGAGCCGGTGCCGGACGTCGTGCCGGAGGCCGTGCAGGCTCCGGCTGAGGCTCCGGTGGAGGCGGCCGCCGTGGCGCCCGTCGCGGCTCCGGACGTGGCTCAGGTCGCGGCTCCGGTGCAGGAGTTCACGGCGGCGCCGGTCGAGGCTTCCCCGGCCGAGCCCTCCGTGCCGCAGGTCCCGGTGGCGGCCGCGTACCCGGCCGCCGAGGGGCCGCAGTTCGTCCCGGCGCAGGAGCCGCGGTTCGGCCCCGGTGAAGGGGCGGCCGAGTACGAGCCCGCCGACGCTCCGGCGAACGGCGTGCCGGAGGCCGAGGTCCACGAGGCCCCGGCCGCCGAGGTCGGCACGGCCCTGGAGGGCGGTGCCGCGCTGGAAGGCGGGGTGGGCCTTGAGGTGGCGGCCGCCCCCGTCGCTCCGGTGGCCGTCGCCGCTCCGGCCGCCGTCGCCGAGCCGGTGGCGGACGTACCCGCAGTTGTTGCAGAACCGGCCGAGCCCGTGGCCGCTGTGGTGCCCGTCGCCGAGCCGGTGGACGTGTCGGGGGAGGCGGCCGCCCTCGCCGCCGCGCCCGAGGCCGTCCCGGTGGCGGAGCCCGCTCCGGCGGCGGACGCGGTGGAGCCGGTGGCTCCGGTGGCCCCGGTGGTGGACGTGCCCGAGGCCGTGGAGGCGCCCGTAGCGCCCGCGCCCGAAGCCGCCGCAGTGCCCGAGGCCGCCGTGCCGGTCGTGGCCGAGGCCGTTCCCGCGCCGGGCGTTGACGCGCCGACGGCGCCGGCCGTGCCCGTGATCGCGGAGGCGGCGGCAGCTCCGGCGGCGCCCGAGGCCGTGACTCCGGTGGCCCCCGTGGTCGCCGCTGCTCCGGAGGCCGTCGCCGTACCGCCCGTGGTCGAGGCCGCGCCCGTCGAGGCCGTCGTGGTGCCCGAGGCCCCCGTGCCGGTCGCGCCCGAGGCCGTCGCGCCCGTCGCCGAGGAGCCCGCTCCCGCCAAGCCCCGCCGGGGCAGGCGCCGCGGCACGCCCGCCGTCGAGCCCGTCGAGGCCGCACAGCCCGTCGTCGCCCCCGAGGCCCCGGTCGTCGAGGCCGCGCCGGAGCAGCCCGCCGCCGAGGCGGACCCGCAGCCGACCGCGGCGGCCGAGGCGTACGAGCCCGCCGTACGGGACGCCGTGCACCGGGTGATCCGGGAGCGCCGGGACATCCGCAACGGCTTCCGTTCCGACCCGATCCCGCACGACGTGCTGCTGCGCGTGCTGGAGGCGGCGCACACCGCGCCGAGCGTCGGGCACTCGCAGCCGTGGGACTTCGTCGTGATCCGCTCCGAGAAGACCCGCGAGAAGATGCACGAGCTGGCCATGCTCCAGCGCGAGGCGTACGCCAAGTCGCTGCCCAAGGGCCGGGCCCGGCAGTTCCGCGAGCTCAAGATCGAGGCGATCCTCGACACACCGGTCAACATCGTCGTCACCGCCGACCCGACCCGCGGCGGCCGGCACACCCTCGGCCGGCACACCCAGCCGCAGATGGCCCCGTACTCCTCGGCGCTCGCCGTGGAGAACCTGTGGCTCGCCGCCCGCGCGGAGGGTCTGGGCGTCGGCTGGGTCAGCTTCTTCGACGAGCGGCAGATGGTCGAGGCGCTCGGACTGCCCGAGCACCTGGAGGTCGTCGCCTACCTGTGCGTCGGGTACGTCGACGAGTTCCCGGACGAGCCGGAGTTGACGCAGGCGGGCTGGTCGCAGCGGCGGCCGCTGTCCTGGGTCGTCCACGAGGAGGAGTACGGCAACCGGGCGCTGCCCGGCGAGGAGCCGCACGACCTGCTCGACGAGACGCTGCGCGGCATCCGCCCGCTGGACGCGAAGGCGCTCGGCGAGGCGTGGGAGCGGCAGAAGCGGATGACCAAGCCGGCCGGCGCGCTGGGCATGCTGGAGATCATCTCCGCGCAGCTCAGCGGGCTCTCCCGGGAGTGCCCGCCGCCGATCCCCGAGCCCGCGGCGGTGGCGATCTTCGCCGGTGACCACGGGGTGCACGCCCAGGGCGTCACCGCGTGGCCGCAGGAGGTCACCGCGCAGATGGTCGCGAACTTCCTGGGCGGGGGCGCGGTCTGCAACGCGTTCGCCAACCAGGTCGGCGCGGAGGTGTGCGTCATCGACGTCGGCGTCGCCTCCGAACTGCCCAGTACGCCGGGGCTGCTGCCGCGCAAGGTACGGGCGGGCACGGCCGACTTCACGGTGGGGCCGGCGATGACCCGCGAGGAGGCCCTGCGGGCCATCGAGGTGGGCATCGAGACCGCGCGCGATCTCGTCGCGGCGGGGAACAGGGCGCTGCTCACCGGGGAGATGGGCATCGCCAACACGACGACGTCCGCGGCGCTGATCGCCGTCTACACCGGGGTCGACCCGGCAGAGGTCACCGGGCGCGGCACGGGCATCAACGACGAGATGCACGCGCGCAAGATCGAGGTGGTCCGGCGCGCGCTCGAACTCCACCGGCCCGACCCGGCGGACCCGATCGCCGTCCTCACCGCGATCGGCGGGCTCGAACACGCGGCGATGGTGGGGCTGTTGCTCGGGGCGGCGGCGTTGCGCACGCCGGTCATCCTCGACGGGGTCAGCGCGGGGGCGGCGGCGCTGGTGGCTCGCGCGATCGCGCCGGAGGTACTGGCGGCGTGCATCGCCGGGCACCGCAGCGCGGAGCCCGGCCATGTCGCGGCCCTCACGACGCTCGGCCTGCGCCCGCTGATCGACCTCGATCTGCGCCTCGGCGAGGGCACGGGCGCGCTTCTCGCCCTCCCCCTGGTCCAGAGCGCGGCCCGCGTCATGCACGAGGTCGCCACATTCGACGCGGCAGGCGTCACCGAAAAACCCTGACGCCCCCGCCCCGGTAGGTGTGTGGCCGCCCCCACCCACCCCCGCCGCAGCGGTGGGACGCGAGACGGCGCTCCTCGGCGGTGCCGAACCGGCCGCAACCGCCGCGCGAGTCGGGCGGGCTGCCTCGCGTCCGGTTCGCCCGGTGACGCTTCGGTGGGGGGCCGCCCCCACCCACCCTCGCCACCGCGGGCGGGACGCGAGACGGCGCTCCTCGGCGGTGCCGAGCTGGCCGCAAGCCCCGCGCGGGTCGGGCGGGCTGCCTCGCGCCCTGGCCGGCCGGTGACGCTTCGGTGGGGGGCCGCCCCCACCTAGCCCCGCCGCAGCGGTGGGACGCGGGGCGGCGCATCTCGGCGGTGCCGAGCTGGCCGCAGGCGGTGTGTGGGTCGGGCGTGCGCCTGCCCGGACAGCGGGGCCCGGTGGGGGCGGCCCCCACCATTCCCGCCGCAGCGGCGGGACGCGGGGCGGCGCATCTCGGCGGTGCCGAACCGGCCGCAAGCCCCGCGTGGGTCCGGTGTGCGCCTGCCCGGACAGCGGGGCCCGGTGGGGGACGTCCCCCACCCACCCCCGCCACCGCAGCGGGACGCTGCTCAGCGCACGCGCCCGAGGTGGATCACGCTGACGCGGACCTGCTGGTCACTGATCTCGTACATCACGCGGTAGACACCGACGTGAATGCGCAGCACATCGGCGCTGCCGAAGGCGCCGTCGGGCCTGGGGTCGTCGGCGAGATGGTCGACGGCGGTGAACACCTGCCGCACCCCGGCGGGGTCTTCCTTGGCGAACCGCTCAGCCTGGGCGAGAGCCTCGGGCTCCCAGATGATCTCGTACGTCACGCCGCATCGCCGCCGAAGATGCGACGGTACGCCTCCTCGTGCGGGACGCCGACGTCGTCGCCCCGGGCCTGGCGCGCCCGGTAGGCGGCCAGCGCCCGCAGCTCCTGAAGTTCCAGGGCATCGGCAGGGCTGACCAGTATCGCGACGGTATGCCCGTGGTCGGTGATCGCGACCGGCTCACGGGTGGCGCTGACCTCGCGCGCGATGGCGCCCAGCCGGGCGCGGGCTTCCACGATCGAATAGGTCAACTCGGTCATGCACACCACCTTACCGAAGTGTGCACATACCCGTCTCTCCAAAACGCGGCGGACCGAGAAGGCGACACCCAAGTCGCCCGCCCCCATCGGCCGCCGGAGTGCCCGGCCGAACTACGTGACCCCGCACGGACCGGACCACCGCAGCGGGACGCGGCCACGCGCGGGACCGGGGATCGGGGCGACGTAGAGTGAGGGGCTGACCTTGGGGAGAGCCGCCGCGGCGGCGCCCCGCGACCGCCGAGGAGAACCCACCCGCATGGACCGTCAAGACGCGCCCGCCTACCCCGTCGGACTGCGCCTCGCCGGACGGCGGGTCGTCGTCCTCGGCGGCGGCCAAGTGGCCCAGCGGCGCCTGCCCGCCCTGCTCTCGGCGGGCGCCGACGTCGTACTGATCGCCCCCACCGCCACCCCCTCCGTCGAGGCCATGGCGACGGCCGGCGAACTGCGCTGGGAGCGCCGCCCGTACGAACCCGGTGACCTCGCCGACGCCTGGTACGCCCTGATCGCCACCACCGACCCCGCCGCGAACGCCGCCGCCTCCGCCGAGGCCGAGACCCACCGCGTGTGGTGCGTCCGCAGCGACGACGCCGACGCGGCCACCGCCTGGACCCCGGCGACCGGCCGTACGGAAGGCGTCACCGTCGCCGTGCTCACCGGCCGGGACCCACGCCGCTCGGCCGCCGTACGCGACGCCGTGGTCGAGGGGCTGCGCGACGGCACCCTCGTCGCCCCCCACCACCGCACCCGTACCGCCGGCGTCGCCCTGGTCGGCGGCGGCCCCGGCGACCCCGACCTGATCACCGTCCGCGGCCGCAGGCTCCTCGCCGAGGCCGACGTGGTGATCGCCGACCGCCTCGGCCCGCGCGACCTGCTGGACGAACTGCCCCCGCACGTCGAGGTGATCGACGCGGCGAAGATCCCGTACGGCCGGGCGATGGCCCAGGAGGCCATCAACTCCGCGCTGATCGAGCACGCCAAGGCCGGCAAGGCGGTCGTCCGACTCAAGGGCGGCGACCCCTACGTCTTCGGACGCGGCATGGAGGAGGCCGAGGCGCTGGCCGCCGCCGGCGTCCTCGTCACCGTCGTCCCCGGTATCTCCAGCGCCATCAGCGTGCCGGGCGCGGCCGGGATCCCGGTCACCCACCGGGGCGTCGCCCATGAGTTCACCGTGGTCAGCGGGCATGTCGCGCCCGGCGACCCGCGTTCCCTGGTCGACTGGGACGCACTCGCCCGGCTGCGCGGCACCCTCGTGCTGCTGATGGCCGTCGAGCGGATCGGCGCCATCGCGGAGAGCCTGGTGGCCGGCGGCCGGGACGCCGCCACCCCGGTCGCCGTCGTCCAGGAGGGCACCACGGCCGCGCAGCGCAGGGTCGACGCCACGCTGGCGACCGTCGCGCGCACGGTCGTCGACGAAGGCGTACGCCCGCCCGCCGTCATCGTCATCGGCGACGTCGTCGGCGTCGGAGGCGCGTTCGGGAGCACGTTCGCGGCCGGAGTGCCCGCAACCGGCCGTCCGGAGACCGACCGTGGCTGACCTCACCCCGATCGACGACCCCGCCGACCCCCGCCTGACCGACTACACCGACCTCACCGACGTCGAACTGCGCCGCCGCCGCGAACCCGCCGAGGGCCTGTTCATCGCCGAGGGCGAGAAGGTCATCCGCCGCGCCCTGGCCGCCGGTTACGGCATGCGGTCCATGCTGCTCTCCGCCAAGTGGACCGACCCGATGCGGGACGTGATCGAGGCGGCGACCGCGCCCGTCTACGCCGTCGACCCCGTCCTCGCCGAGAAGGTCACCGGCTACCACGTGCACCGAGGCGCCCTCGCCGCCATGGCACGCAAGCCGCTGCCCACCCCGGCCGAACTCCTCGCCGGGGCCCGCCGGGTCGCGGTCATGGAAGCGGTCAACGACCACACCAACATCGGCGCGATCTTCCGCAGCGCGGCCGCCCTGGGAATGGACGCGGTGCTGCTCTCGCCGGACTGCGCCGACCCGCTCTACCGGCGTTCGGTGAAGGTCTCGATGGGCGCGGTCTTCTCCGTGCCGTACGCCCGCCTCGCCGTGTGGCCCGGCGACCTCGCCACCGTCGTGCGCGCGGCCGGCTTCCAGGTCCTCGCGCTGACCCCGGCCGAGGACGCCGCCGACCTCACCGCCTTCACCCCGCCGCCGCGTCTCGCCCTCCTGCTGGGCGCCGAGGGCACCGGCCTGACCACACGCGCCCAGGACGCCGCCGACACCCGCCTGCGCATCCCGATGTCGCACGCGATCGACTCCCTGAACGTGGCCGCCGCGGCGGCGGTCTCCTTCTACGCGATGTCGGTCGCGGCGCCCCCGGCACCGGGGGCGGGCGAGCCGGGAGTGACCAGCCCGGTCTCGTAGGCGACGACCACCGCCTGGGCGCGGTCGCGCCGCCGCAGCTTCGCCGGAATCCGGGCCACACACGTCTTCACGGTCGCCTCGCTGAGCCCGAAGGCCGCCGCGAGTTCGGCGTTGCTCAGCCCCCTGACCGGCAGATGGAGCACTTCGCGTTCGCGCGGGGTGGGCGTGGCCAGGTCGCGGTGCGGGGCCGCGCCGCCCCCGGTACGGTCCGCGAAGCGCTCGACCGGGCGCCGGGTGATCGCGGGGGCCGGCAGCGCGTCCCCGGCGCGTACCGCCGCAGCGCCGGGAGGAACCGCGTGACCACGCCGATCATCGAGATCCGCGAAGTGAGCAAGAGATACGACGACGGTCCGGCCGCGCTGGACGGGCTGCCGCTCGACGTCCGCGCGGGGGAGGCGCCGGCCGTGCTCGGGCCCTCCGGCAGCGGCAGGTCCACGCTGCTGAACATGATCGCGAGCCGCCCGGACCTGAGCGCCCGGCGGCGGGCGGGCCGCTTGCCGAGGGGCGGCCCGCCCGGCGCGGGTCCGCCCGCCTACGCCGGGGGGAGGTTCACCAGGGGGGCGAGGGCGGCGCGGTGGTGGGCCGGGGTGCCGAGGGCGATCTCGTCCGCCTTCGCCCGCTTCAGATACAGGTGCAGCGGGTGCTCCCACGTCATCCCGATCCCGCCGTGCAGCTGCACCCCCTCCTCCGCCGCCCGCACGGCGACCCCCGCCACGTACGCCTGGGCCACCGCCACCGCGACGCGCGCCTCCGTACCCGCCGCCTCGCCGGAGGCGAGCGCGTCGGCGGCATCCCGCGCGGCCGCCCGCGCGGAGACGACCTCGACCCACACATCGGCCAGCCGGTGCTTGAGCGCCTGGAACGACCCCACCACGCGCCCGAACTGGTGCCGCTCCCCGAGGTAGCGGACCGTCTCGTCGAGGCACCACTGCGCCACCCCGAGCTGTTCTGAGGCCAGCAGCCCGGCCCCCACCAGCAGCGCCCGGTCCAGCGCGGCCACCGCGTCACCCGGCAGCCGTCGGCCGGGACCGGCGAAGGTGACGTCAGCGAGCGGCCGGGTCAGGTCGAGCGACACCACCCGCTCGACCCGGGCATCGGCCGTGGCCACCTCGTAGAGCGCGGGTCCGTCAGGCCCGAGCGCGGGCACCACCAGCACATCGGCGGCGAACGCGTCCGCGACGCTCGTCACGCGCCCGGTCAGCCACCCGTCCGCGTCCGCCCGTACGCCGGCAGAGCCGGTAGAGCCGGAAGAGCCGGCAGAGGCTCCCCCGGGGAACGCGCCGGGCACCGCAGACAGCGGTACGGCCAGCGCCCCCGTGACCGTCCCCGCCGCGAGCCGCCCGAGGAGCGCGGCCACCCCGGCGTCCCCCACATCGCACCCGAGCAGCGCCGACGTGGCCAGCACCGCGCTGCCGAGGAGCGGCACGGGCGCCACCGCCGCGCCCAACTCCTCCAGCACGACGGCCACTTCCCGCGCGGACGCCCCCTGCCCGCCGAGCTTCTCGGGCACGAGCAGCCCGGCCAGGCCGAGTTCGACGGCCAGCGTCCGCCACAGCTCCGGGTCGTACGGCGTGTCGCTCTCCACCCGGCCGAGCACCGCCGACGGCGGGCAGCGGTCGGCGAGTACCGCGCGGACGGCCGCCCGCAGATCGTCCTCCACCTCCGTGTACAGCAGATTCATCGCGGGAGGTCCTTCCAGGCGACGTCCTTGTCGGTACGGGGTTCCGACGGCAGCCCGAGCACCCGTTCGGCCACGATGTTGCGCAGGATCTCCGACGTACCGCCCTCGATCGAGTTGCCCTTCGCCCGCAGATAGCGGTAGCCCGCGTCGCGCCCGTAGAAGTCGACGCTCTCCGGGCGGACCATCGTCCAGTCGCCGTAGCGCAGGCCGTCCTCGCCGAGGAGTTCGACCTCCAGGCCGCTGATCCGCTGGTTGAGCCGGGCGAAGGTCAGTTTCAGACCCGAGCCCTCGGGCCCCGGCGCGCCGACGGCGAGCTGCTGGCGTACGCGCTCGGCGCCGAGCCTGGCCACCTCGGCCTCGACCCACAGGCCCAGCAGCCGGTCGTGCAGCTCGGACGTCCGCAGCTCGGGCCGCGCCCGCCAGGTCGCGGCGACCGGGCCGATCATGCCGCCCTCGCGGGGCGTGACCATGCCGCCGATCGCGACGCGCTCGTTCATCAAGGTGGCCTGCGCGACCCGCCAGCCGTCGCCGACCGCGCCGAGCCGGTGCGCGTCGGGGATACGGACGCCGGTCAGAAAGACCTCGTTGAACTCCGCCTCACCGGTGATCTGCCGCAGCGGCCGCACCTCGACCCCGGGGTCGGTCATGTCGCAGACGAAGTAGGTGATGCCCTGGTGCTTGGGGACGTCCGGGTCGGTACGGGCGATGAGGATCGCCCAGCGGGCGTTGTGGGCGCTGGAGGTCCACACCTTCTGGCCGTCCACGATCCAGTCGCCGCCGCCCCCTCCGCCGCCGTCGCCCTCTCCGCTGCCGCCGCCTTCGCGTACGGCCCTGGTCCGCAGCCCCGCGAGGTCCGAGCCCGCGCCCGGCTCGCTGAACAGCTGGCACCAGACCTCCTCGCCGGTCCACAGCGGGCGCAGAAAGCGGGCCTTCTGCGCCTCCGTGCCGTAACGAAGGATCGTGGGCGCGGCCATGCCGAGGCCGATGCCGATCCGGCGCGGGTCGTTGTCCGGCGCCCCCGCGGCCGCCAACTCCGCGTCCACCACGGCCTGGAGGGCGCGCGGAGCACCGAGGCCGCCGAGCCCTTCGGGGAAGTGCACCCACGCCAGGCCCGCGTCGAAACGGGCCCGCAGGAAGTCCAGCGGATCGCCGCCCGAGGGATCGTGCGCGTCAAGGAGCGCCCGCACCCGGCGGCGCACCTCCTCCGCGCCGGTCCCGTCGTCCCTCGCGGTGGTCCTCGTCATACGCCGCGTCCTCCCCTTGGGGCCCAGGCATCTAAGCGAGCGCTTAGTAACATAACGGAGCCACCCTTGGACACGCCAGCACCCGGCGGGGGATTCCCGGGGGAGCGGCGGCCGGAACCGTACGGCGGACGTGCGAGACCCCGGGCCGTACGGACAGGCCCGACACCACCCCGCGCTGTACGTGAGGAGCCCGGAACCCGCCCGCGCCCGTCGGGCCGGGCGGCTACGCGGACGGCGGTGGCGTGATCACCCGGACGACACCCGCCGGGCCGCGCAGCCCGCCGTTGAAGCGGTGGCACCCCTGGAGCGCGGCGATGCACACGGCCGCCAGCACCGTCACGATCACGAAGACGAAGATCCGCTGCCGCAGCAACCGCCGCCCGGCCGAGGGGCGGCGACCCGCCGAGGAACCGCGCGCGGGCGTACGCCCCCCAGGGTGCGAACCGCCGGTGTGCGAGCTTCCCGTGTGCGAGACCCCGGGGTGCGACCCCCGATCGTGCGAACCCCGGTCGTGCGGCCCCCGCCCGCCCGCGGGCCGCGGCACCGGCGTGCGCGACCCCGTACGTGACCCCGGCGCCGTACGCGCCCCCGACCGTCCGCCCGTGACCGGCCCCGAGGTGCCGGACGCCGGTCCCGGCCGCCGCTCGGTCTGCTGCCGTACGTACTCCTCCGCGCGCCGCCCGGTGGGGCGCTCCGGCCGGGGGCCCGCCGCCTTGGGGATGGCCTCGCGCCTCGGCGCCCCGATGCCGCGCGCCTCGCGGGCCGCGATCTCGGAGAGCCGTTCCGAGAGCTGGACCGTGCTCGGCCGCTCCTCGGGGTCCTTGGCGAGACACGCGTAGACCAGGGGGGCCAGCGCGTCCGGCACGCCCGCGAGATCCGGTTCCTCGTGCACGACCCGGTAGAGCATCACCTCGGAACTGCCCTGTCCGAAGGGCGAGTCCGCGGTCGCCGCATAGGCGAGGGTCGCGCCGAAGGCGAAGACGTCGGTGGCCGGGGTGACCGCGGCCCCCCGCACCTGCTCGGGCGCGAGGAAGCCGGGCGAGCCGACGGCCGTCCCCACGTGGGTGAGCGTGCTGGCGCCGGTCGCCCAGGCGATGCCGAAGTCGATGATGCGCGGACCCTTGGGCGACAGCAGGATGTTCGACGGCTTGAGGTCGCGGTGGACCACCCCGGCCTCGTGCACCGCGACCAGGCCCTCGGCGAGCGCCGCGCCGATCGTGGCGACCTCGGCGGCCGGCAGCACCCCGCGCTCGGCGACCTTGTCGTGCAGTGAGGGACCGGGTACGTACTGCGTGGCGAACCAGGGGCGTTCGGCCTCCAGGTCGGCGGCCACCAGCCGGGCCGTACAGCCACCGCGGATACGGCGGGCCGCGGACACCTCGCGGGCGAACCGGGACCGGAACTCCTGGTCCTCGGCCAGCTCCGGCCTGATCACCTTGAGCGCCACCCGCTGGCCGCGCTTGTCCGCGCCCAGGTAGACCACGCCCATGCCGCCCGCGCCCAGCCGGCGGTGCAGCCGGAACGCGCCGACGACCCGCGGATCCTCGCGCCGGAGCCGCATCATCGCCATGTTCTGTCCGTCCCCTACCTCCGGTGGTGGGGGAGGGCCCCACTCCGCTGCCTGGCCGGTCGGCCGCCCACAGCTTACGGACTCAAGTCCCCGTACGCGCTGAAGGCCCGCAGGCGTCGCACCGCGAATTGTCAGTGCCGGATGGGATTCTGAAGGAGGGTGAGCGGGCCCGGGAACCGGGTCGAAGCCGCCTTTTTCGCCAACGGACCTTCTGCCAAAGGGAAGTGACGCCGTGAAGGGTGATCGTGTGGAGATAGTCGTCGACGCGGGGGACACCACCCGCACCTATGAGGTGATCGCCACCCGAGCCGGCCGCAGGGTGGAGACGGCCGTGCGGCGCGGTGTGGTCGAGGTGAGCGAGGTCACCAGGACCGGCGCGGTGGTCCGTACGGCCCGCTTCATGGCCACCCGGGTGCTCGCGCTGGTGGAGCAGCCCGTCCCCCGGGAGGTCGGACAGGCGGGCTGAGCCCGTACGGCAGGACCGCCCTCCGTACGGTCCGGTGGGCGCCTCTCGGGGATGACCCTCAGAGCCCGGGGGCCGACCTCCACCCAGGGGAGTATCCGGAAGGCGTCGCCGTCATCCTCCGGGAGGCCCGCAAAGGGGTACGAGGGTCTGACGACCGGGATGGCGGCCGCACCTAGTGTTGAGGTCAAGCGGCGGGCGAAGTACTCGTCCCCCGAGGTCAAGCGTCCGCCGCCCCCAAGACCACCGCACCCGGCCGTACGAGAGCAGCAGGGCGTACGGGCGCGGCGCGCACCGGCTTCACCACATACCGGCTTCACCACGCACAAGTTCACAACGAGACCTGACCACAGCAGACTCCGGAGCACGTCATGGCGAACACGCTGATCCGCACCCCGCGTGCCGACAGCCGTACGCCGGGCACCCGGCATCCGCTGGTGGCGGTGGCCATGGCGCTGCCGCTCGCCGCACTGCTCGCCTATTTCTTCGGCGGGGTGGACGCGGTGGTCACTCAAGCGTCGTCCGTGGCCGGCCTGTTGGGGCGCTGACATGAGGCTCCAGGCCCGGAAGAGCGGTCCGGGCCGGGGACAACCCGGTATCACCCCGTGGGGACGGGGGTAAGGCGGACGACTGCGGTTGCCCGGGTATCAGCTGATACCCGGGCATTACGCTTGCCCGGCGCGGGCCTGAGCGGGCGCGGGGGCGTTTGCCCGGGCCGCCGGGCTGCCGGCCGCGGGCGCGTCTCCCGGCCGCCGCTCGCGGGCCGCGCGCCCGGCTTCGGACCCGCCGCTTGGGCCCCGCCCGCGCCGTCGCCGCGCCCCCGCCGACCCCCGCGCCGTCGCTGCCTCCCCGCCCCGCACACGACCGAGGGCCGGAAGCTGATCGCTTCCGGCCCTCGATGTGCTGTGGACGATACTGGGATTGAACCAGTGACCTCTTCCGTGTCAGGGAAGCGCTCTCCCGCTGAGCTAATCGTCCTCGGTGGTGCTGGTGGTACCGATGGTTCCTGTGCCGCGTGCGCGATACTGGGATTGAACCAGTGACCTCTTCCGTGTCAGGGAAGCGCTCTCCCGCTGAGCTAATCGCGCGGGATTCCTGCCAGGGCCCTCACGGGCCCAGTGGACGATACTGGGATTGAACCAGTGACCTCTTCCGTGTCAGGGAAGCGCTCTCCCGCTGAGCTAATCGTCCTTGGAGGTGGAGACGGGATTTGAACCCGTGTAGACGGCTTTGCAGGCCGTTGCCTCGCCTCTCGGCCACTCCACCAACACAGCGGGGGTTCGGGAAGATCCCCCACATCGAGCGGACGACGAGATTCGAACTCGCGACCCTCACCTTGGCAAGGTGATGCTCTACCAACTGAGCCACGTCCGCAGTCGCGCCTCGTAACGTTCCTCACGTTCCTCGGCGACGGGTTGAACTCTAGCGGATTCCCGGGCCAGCTCAAAAACCGGTTTCCGCAGCGTGCCGGGCCAATGACAGGCAGTTGACCGGTGAGCGGCCGCCGAGCCCCGCCGTGGGGCCCCGCCTAGACTCGGCCCCGGCCCTCTCACCTCCACCAGGGAAGCACCGTGCGCGACCTCGCCCCCATGGCCCCCATGGCCCGCTTCGGCCCCCTCGTCGCCTCCGACCTGCGGGATGTCACCGACGATGTCGCCGCACTCGACTCCGAGGGCTTCTGGGCGGTCTGCGCCGACTTCGAGGGCCGTACGGTCTGCGCCCGCTTCGGCCGGCTCCGCCGTACACCGCTCGGGGCCGACGACACCGCCGCCCGCGCGGCCCGCTGGCACGGCCCCGACCCGAGCGCCTGGACCACCTCGATGGACCGGCACGCGTACGAGGCCGGGGTACGGACCATCCGCGCGCGCATCGCGGCCGGCGACGTCTACCAGGTCAACCTCTGCCGGGTGCTGACCGCGCCGCTCCCGGCGGCCACGCGCGAGACCGGACCCGGCGGCGCCGACATCGACGCGCTCGCCGCCGCACTGGCCCTCGGCAACCCCGCCCCCTACGCCGGAACGATCCGCCTGCCCGCGCACGGCGTCGAGGTCGCCACCGCCTCGCCCGAACTCTTCCTGAGCCGCGACGGCGACACCGTCGACTCCGGCCCGATCAAGGGCACCGCCCGCACCGCCGACGGCTTCCTCGACAAGGACCACGCCGAGAACGTGATGATCGTCGACCTCGTGCGCAACGACCTGGGCCGGGTCTGCGCCACCGGTTCGGTCACCGTGCCCGCCCTGTGCGCGGTCGAGCCGCACCCCGGACTGGTCCACCTGGTCTCCACCGTCCGCGGCGAGCTGCGCCCCGGCGCCGGCTGGCCCGCCCTGTTCGACGCCGCCTTCCCGCCCGGCTCGGTCACCGGCGCGCCGAAATCCAGCGCCCTGGCGGTCATCGACGAGCTGGAGACGGCCGCCCGCGGACCGTACTGCGGCGCGGTCGGCTGGGTCGACGCCGACCGGCGGACCGCCGAACTCGCCGTCGGCATAAGGACGTTCTGGATCGACCGGGCCGACCCCGGCCGGCCGCTGCTGCGCTTCGGCACCGGCGCCGGGATCACCTGGGGCTCCGACCCGGCCGGCGAGTGGGCGGAGACCGAGTTGAAGGCCGCGCGGCTGCTGGCTGTAGCGTCGGAAGTGCAGGGCACGAGCCGCCGGGACTCCGGCGGTGCGGATCCGACCGGCGCGGACGCGTACGCGGGCGGCCGGGGGACGAACGGAAGGATGTCGCGGTGAGCATCTGGGTGGACGGCGGACTGCGGGACACCGAGGACGCCACGGTTTCGGTCTTCGACCACGGGCTGACGGTCGGCGACGGTGTCTTCGAGACGCTCAAGACCGTGGACGGCCGGGCCTTCGCGCTCACCCGCCACCTCGCCCGGCTGGGCCGCTCGGCCCGCGGTCTCGGCCTGCCGGACCCGGACCTGGACGAGGTTGCCCGCGCCTGCGAGGCCGTCCTTGCCGCCAACCCGATGCCGTACGGGCGGCTGCGCATCACCTACACCGGCGGTCTGTCGCCGCTCGGCTCCGACCGGGGGAACGCCGGGGCCACCCTGGTCGTCGCCCCGGGGACGGCGACCGTACGGCCGGACACCACCGCGGTCGTCACCGTGCCGTGGACCCGTAACGAGAAGGGCGCGCTCGCCGGGCTCAAGACCACCTCCTACGGCGAGAACGTCGTCGCCCTGGCCCGGGCGCACGAGAGCGGCGCCAGCGAGGCGCTGTTCGCCAACACGCAGGGGCGGCTGTGCGAGGGCACGGGGTCGAATGTCTTCGTGGTCATCGACGGCCGGCTGCTCACCCCGCCGCTGGCCTCCGGCTGCCTGGCGGGCATCACCCGCGAACTCGTCGTGGACTGGGCGGGCGCCCAGGAGGCCGACCTGCCGATGAAGGCGCTGGCCGAGGCCGAGGAGATCTTCCTGACCTCCAGCCTGCGCGACGTCCAGGCCGTGCACCGGGTGGACGGCCGCGAACTGCCCGGAGCGCCGGGCCCGGTCACCGCGAAGGCGCTGCGGATCTTCGCCGAGCGCGCGGCAGCGGACCCGAACCCGTAGGCGCGGCCGTTCTCTGTAGCCCGCCGCCCACAGGAGGGGCGCGGCCGCCGTATCCCGCTGCGGCACCGGACCCGCGCGGCCCGGTGCCGTCACCGCGAGCCGCCCGGTGGGCCACGGAGTCGCCCGCGCGGGCGCCAAAGCGCCAACCGGCCTGCCCCGGACCGCCCTTACGCGGTACAACGGCACATGAGCAGCGCGGTGACGACCCCGGGAGCGCGACCATGACGACGACCCTGCGACCCGACGGACCCGAGCTGCGCGCCGCCGACGGCGGCCGCTCCCGCGCGTACACCGTCTGCGTCAACAGCCGCCCGGTCGGCGGTGTCGAGCTGCGCGTCGACCCGAAGCTGGGCCCGTCCGTCGGCCGGATCGAGGCGCTCGCCGTGCAGGAGCCCGACCGGCGGCGCGGCCGTGGCGCCGTCGCCGCGCTCGCCGCCGAGGAGGTGCTGCGGCTGTGGGGCTGCGCGCGCGTGGAGGCGTCCGTCCCGGCCGAGGCCGAGTACGCCCTGCGGCTCGCGGTCTCCCTCGGCTACCTGGAACGAAACCGCCACATGCTCAAGGACCTGGACGCCGGCCCGCACCCGCTGCCGCCGGGCAGCGTCCTGCGCCCGCTCACCGAGGACGAGTACGAGCCGTGGCGGGCCGAGGAGGCCGAGACGTTCACCGCCCTCCTCGTCGACTGCGGCATCCCCCGTGACGAGGCCGAGGCCCGTCAGGCCACCGCCTTCGCCGACGTGCTCCCCGACGGCCGGGACACCCCCGGCACCGCGCTGCTCGCGCTCGACCACGACGGCGTCACCGTCGGCCGGCTCTGGGTGCGCGTCGGCGACCGGCCGTGGGTGTTCTCGGTCCGGGTCGAGGCGGCCCACCGGGGCCATGGCCACGGCCGCACCCTGATGCTCGGCGCCGAGAACACCTGCCGCGCCGCCGGAGCCACCACCCTCGGCCTGAACGTCCTCACCGCCAACACCCCGGCGCTGCGGCTGTACGAGTCGCTGGGCTATCGGACGACCCTGCGGCACTTCGCCAAGCCGCTGCTCTGAGCGGCCCCGGAGCTCCGCCCGCTCACGCCATGGGGTCTTCCTTCGGCGCCAGCAGCCGGTCGGCGATCTCCTCGATGCGCTCGCGCAGCCCGTCCTGGTTCTTGGAGCCGTCGAGCAGTGTCCCGGCGATGACGTACGTCGGGGTGCCGGTGACCCCGATCGCCCTGCCCTCGGCCTGGTCGGAGTCGACCACCAGCAGATGACGGCCGTCGATGAGCGCGGTGTCCACCTCGTCCGCGTCCAGATCCAGCTCCCTGGCCACCTCCACCAGCACCGGCTGCCCGCGCCGGGCCAGTTCCTCGACCCGGTCGAGCACCGCCTCCGCGTACGGCCAGCCGCTGCCCTGGGCGTACGCCTCCTCGTACGCCTCGGCCGCCGCCAGCGCGTGCTTGTGCTTCTCCAGCGGGAAGTGCCGCAGCTGGATGTCGAGCGCGTCGCCGTACCGCGCGCGCAGCGCCCGCAGGTCGGCGAGGGCGGTCCGGCAGTCCGGGCACTGCAACTCGCACCAGACTTCGAGGACGACGGGGGGAGCGGGGGGAGTCATACGATCATTCTCCCACCTGGGAATCCGCCTCAGGACGTCCCACTCGGGGAGGAGAGACCCCCGACTTCACCCCGATATCCCCCGGAACCAGGCCGGGGACCGTGGCCCCCGCGGCGCGGGCGAGGCACGATGGAGGCACCAGAACCCCGCACGGTCCCGGCAGGACCGCGCGGGGCCGGCCTTCGCCGCAGGAGCCGCAGCATGCTGACCACGACCCTCTGTGCCGCCCTGTCGGCGGCCGGGCTGGCCGTCGCCGTGCTGACCGCCTACCGCCGCCGCTATCTCGCGGCCACCCGGATGGC
Organism: Streptomyces sp. NBC_00223; assembly: GCF_036199905.1. Taxonomy (NCBI): domain Bacteria; kingdom Bacillati; phylum Actinomycetota; class Actinomycetes; order Kitasatosporales; family Streptomycetaceae; genus Streptomyces; species Streptomyces sp. NBC_00223. The sequence continues at coordinate 7,112,646 of NZ_CP108109.1, forward strand.
CGCGCTCGCCCTGCTGCCGGTCGGCCTGGCGATGGCGGGCCTGGTCACCCTCGGCCGCAAGATCGCCACGGCGGTCGGCGACTGGTCGGCCGATCTGATCTTCAAGCCGACGGTGTGGACCGGCTTCGGTGTCCTCGCCTGTTCGGCGCTGCTCTACGGCGTCACCCGGCTCTTCGGCCGCCGCAAGCGGGGCGAGGAGGCTTCGGGCGGCCCGGGCGCGGGCTCGGGTGCGGGCGCTTCGGTCGGGGGCCGGAGCCGGGGCGAAGCGGAAGGCAGGCGGGCCCCGGCCGCGGCGTCCGGCGGGTCCGCCGCGGCGATCACGGCGGGCCGGGGATCGGGGCGGCGCAAGGCGGCCTCCGACAGCGGTCTGTCGGACTTCGCGGACGTCGAGGAGATCTTGAAGCGCCGCGGTATCTGAGCCGCCGCGGCCGCTCGTTCGCGCGGGCCCGAACCGTAAAACCGCCGTTCGCGCAAGTCGGTCCCGGCATCCGAGACATGGGTAAACGCCCTTGTGAAGTCCGCGTGTTGGGCCACGAGCGGTCCCGCGCTGCGCGATCATCGGGCTGTGCTGCCCACCCACGGGGAACGTCTCGCCCCTCCGCGGCCGGACCGTGCCGAACCGCCCGTCTCCGCCCTCGCCGTCATCGGCCCCCCGCGCCGACCACCCGCCGCCGGGCCCGTCGTGGCCCCCGTTTCCTTACCGGCGAAGGCCCCCGTACGGGTCGCCGCGCCCGTACCGGAGGCCCGGCCCGTACCGGAAGCGGAATCTCCGCTGGAGGAGGCCAAGGGGTGTCTGTACGCGCTGTCGCAGCCGCCGCTGATGCTCTTCCTGTGCGTGGTCGGCGGGCTGATCGGTGGGGGAGCGGCGTGGGACCTGCTGTTCGTGTGAGGGGCGGGTCGTGCGGCGCGGCGGTCGTACGGGGCGCCGGTGGTGCGGCGTGGCGGTTGTACGAGGCCGCCGGTCGTGCGGCGCGGTGGTCGTACGGGGGCGCCGGTCGTACGAACGCCGGTTGTGCGGGGCGGTGGTCGTGGAGCACTCGGCTCGGGGACGCTTTGTGTGGCCCCCACCTCGCGTGGCGCGGCCTTCGGGTGGCGAGGCGGGCCCTGAGGGGCCCGCCGGGTCCCGCACAGGCGTTCGCGGGAGCTTCGGCGTACTCCGGCGCTCGCGGGGCGTGTGCGCCGCGCTCAGGCGTTCGCCTCGCGCCTGCGGGCCCGGTACGCCGCCACGTGCAGCCGGTTCCCGCAGGTACGGCTGTCGCAGTAGCGGCGTGAGCGGTTGCGGGAGAGGTCCACGAAGGCGTGCCGGCAGTCCGGGGCGTCGCAGCGGCGCAGCCGTTCGCGCTCGCCCGCGACGATCAGGAAGGCCAGCGCCATGCCGCAGTCGGCGGCGAGGTGGTCGGCCAGCGAGGCCCCTGGCGCGAAGTAGTGCACATGCCAGTCGTAGCCGTCGTGGGCGGTGAGCCGGGGGGTGGTGCCCGCCTCGTTGATCATGGCGTTGAGCATCGTGGCGGCCGCGGTGTCGTCCGTGGCGGCGAAGACCTGCGTGAACCGTTCCCGTACGGCGTGCACGGCGGTCACGTCCTGGGCTTCGAGCCTGCCCACCTCGCTTATCCGGTTGCGCTCCACGAAGCCGCGCAGGGCGGCGACGTCGCCGAGCGACTCGCGGCCGTCGATCTTTGGCTGCGTGTTGACCAGGTCCACCACGCTGTCGAGTGCGCACCTGGTGTCGTGGTTGATGAGCACGGAATCGCTCCTGCCGGCGTGATCTGGCCGCTGCGGTTCCGGTGACTCTAGCGCGCGAGAGCCGCCACCGTGGGGGTGCGGGGTCCACGATGACGGCTCTCGCGCCTGCGGCGTCGGACCGCTTGACGCGGCCCGGCACGGCAGGGTGGGGTCCGGGCAGTCCCCCCGAGTAGGACGGCCGCGGACGACGGGGGAACGGGGCTCAGCTCTCCGCGAGGATGTGCGAGAGCTCCGTGTCCAGATCGAAGTGGCGATGCTCGGTGCCCGGCGGAACCGCGGCGTCCGTCCGCTTCAGGAAGGACTCCAGGGCCCGCGCCGGGGCTTCGAGCAGTGCCTCGCCCTCCGGGGAGCTGAGGGCGATGCACACGACGCCTTGGCCATGACTGCGGGACGGCCAGACTCGTACGTCACCGGTGCCGGTAGGGCGGTGCAGCCCCTCGGCGAGCAGATCGCGGGCGAACACCCATTCGACCGTCTCTTCGGCTCCGGTATGGAAGGTGGCGTGCACGGCATACGGATCGGCCGTGTCGTACCGCAAGCCCGCGGGTACGGGCAGTGAGGATTCGCTCGACACAACGAGGCGCAGGTGCAGCTCGCAGCTGACCGTGGTGTTCATAAGCGCCCAGGCCTTTCGCTCAGTGTGCGCTCGGGGATTCGCACGTCGGCGAAATCGACATGCCACCTGCGGGGACGTTGTAAACACCTCTGAGGGGTTTGTGAGGCTTCTGGTACCTCGTCCGGCCCAGTTCCAGGACCGGTTCGGCGGCCATTTCGGTGACATCTCCGAAGTCGGCAAGTTTGGGCCGAAAACTACGGACGGTGATCACCTCCTCACCTCGCCGCGCCTCGGCGGGGATGGTCGGCGGCCCCGCGCGGGTGCGGTAAAGTTGTCGGCGCACCGGGGCGATTAGCTCAGCGGGAGAGCACTTCGTTCACACCGAAGGGGTCACTGGTTCGATCCCAGTATCGCCCACCCATGGTTCGACCTATGGACCCGTTGCATTCCAGTGGCCGCCCACCAGGGCGGCCACTGGCGTTTCCGGGGCCCGTCGCGGGCGGCGTGCGTCAGACGGAGAGCCCCTGGGCGGCGGCCTCCGCGTCAAGGTCGACGACGCGGTAGTCGGTGAGGCGCATGATGAGCTGGCTGGCCTGCAACCAGCGCGTGCGGCCGTCGTCCAGGGCGAGTGTGGCGACGCCGAGGGCCTGGGGCTGGTACGGGCCGGGGACGTACAGGGCGCCGTACACCCCTGACAGGTGGAAGCGCCGGGCGCGGACGGCGGTGTAGTGGTCGCGCAGGTGCGGGCAGAGCCGCACGGCGCGTACGGCGCAGGTCAGGCAGACGGGCGGGTGCGGCGACTCGACCGGGGCGGGCCAGGGCTCGCGTTCGTACTCGGCCCGGCCCATGAGCCACAGCACCCCGTCACGGCTCTCGTCGGCCGGCCCGCCGCACACCTGACACAGCACCCGCCGCATCGCCCGCCGCTGACGAAGGGTGTGCACCGCCCCGTACTCGGGCCTGCCCTTCCCCGGACTCACACCGAATCGACGCCACAGAATTCCGAACCGGTCGCGGTCGAGGGGGTGCTCATCGGCATAGGCGAGACGGCCGCGGTGAGCGACGAGCGTGGCGGACTGTTCCTTTTCGGATTCCGCGGACCACGCGGTGATGTAGGGCACGACACCGCGCAGAGGGAACGTGCCGAGGGGGCGGGAAGGGGCGGCGCTGGGCAGGGCCATAGGGCGGACTCCTTGGCGGGTACCGTTTGCTGGGAATTCCAGCCTTGTCGCCCGAACGGCCCCGTACAATGTGTGACCTGTAACCAAAGGCCCGGCGTGGACAGTTAGTTGAAGGTGTGTTCGAACAATGGAACTTCACGACGAGGAAAGTTCGGCGACTCCCCGGGCGATGCTCGGACGCCGTCTGCGACGCCTGCGGGAAACGGCGGAACTTTCGCAGCGCGCACTGGCGAACGCGGTCGGATATCCGCACACGTACATCAGCCGTGTCGAACGCGGCGAGCAGTTGCCGTCCGAGGCGCTGGCGGAAGCGTTCGACACGTACTTTCAGGCGGACGGACTGTTCGTCGATCTGCTGAGCATGGCTCAGGACGGCCTGATCGCCGACTACAGCCGCAAGATCGTGGCCAAAGAGGGCGACGCTACGCGTATTCAGGTCTTCACGAGCAGCCTTGTGCCTGGGCTGTTGCAGATCGAGGAGTACATCCGGGAGTCATTTACGATCGGGCTGCCGGGCGAAACGCTGTCGGAACTGGAGGCGCGGGTCGGCGTCCGCAAGAACCGCGCTGGCATCTTCGAACGGGCCGAGCCGCCCCTGTACTGGGCCATCATGGACGAAGCGGCCCTGGTGCGCGGCAGTACGAGCAAAGGCGTCATGGTTCGGCAGCTTGAACACCTGTTACGGATGGCGGAGCGTCCAAACATCACGCTCCAAGTTCTGCCATTTGCGCGAGGCTTCCATCCGATGATGGGCGGCAGTCTGACCCTGTTGACCCTGCGGGACGGCAGTACGGTGGCGCTGGTCGAGAGCTTCGACTCCGGCAACGGTGTAGAGTCCCCGAAGGGGGTGCTGTCGCTTGTCCAGCGCTTCGACATGGCGCGCTCCCAGGCCCTGACGGAGAGCGAATCGCTCGACCTTATCCGTCATTACCTGAAGGGATATGCGAAATGACTTCTCGTCCCATTGTGGATGCGTCCGTGCTTACCGGCTGGCGTAAGTCGTCCTACAGCGGATCAGAGAACGCGGCCTGCGTGGAAATCGCACCCCTCGGTGACGAAATGGCCACGCGGGACAGCAAGAACCCGACCGGTCCGGCGCTCGTCTTCTCGCAGGGCGCGTGGACGGCGTTCGTGCGCGGCATCGCGACGGGCGGCCTCGAAAACGCGTAGTTCCGCGTAATCGGAGACAGGAATAGTGCCCCCGACCGGCTGGACGGGGGCACTGTGCTGTTTTCAGGACCTTGAGTTGAGCGTTCGGCTGCGCGGGCCGGCGGCGAAATGCCCTGCGCGTACCGTCGATTGGCCGGACTGCGGGCGCACACTGGCCGTATGGACTGGAGCCGCTACCGATTTCGCAGCGCGTGGCAGCTCGATGCCGCGCCCGACGCTGTTTACGCCGTCCTGGAACGCCCCGAGGAGTACCCCGAGTGGTGGCCCCAGGTCCGCGAGGTCTGTGGGACCGGTGAGACCACGGCGGTGCTGCGCTTCCGGTCCGTTCTGCCGTACGACCTGACCGTCACCGCGCGCTCCACCCGTCACGACCCCGAGGCCCGGGTGCTGGAGATCGCCCTGACCGGCGAACCGCTGGACGCTGTCAAGCAGAAGCTCGCTCCTCTTGCGGAACGCCGTTGCGTACACCGAGGCCGGGAAACCGGGCACGGCGGTGGAGCTGTTCACCGGGGCGATCGCCACGGGGACACTGTCGCGCCGTGACACGGGGTTCTTCAACGCCCGGCGGGCTGCCGCCGTGGCGCTCTGCGGTGAGCCCGATGCCGCTGCCCAGCTCGGGCGCGAATCTGCTGAGGTAGCCCACACCATGAAGTCGGAGCGGACTCTACGTGTCCTCTCCGAAGTGCTGCATACCTTGGATCGCTGGAGTAGCCGGCCCGCTGTCCGCGACTTCCGCGAAGCCCTGCGCGTCTCCTGACGGTCACCGAGGCGTTGTTACCCACTCGGCCACAGTCCGAATGACGAACGCCTGCCATTCCTGGCTCTGGGGGTCGAGGTACCGCGGGTCGTCGTGCACGGCGAAGCCGTGCTGAGAGCCCTCGACCTCCACCAGCCTGCAGGGGCCGCCGAATCGCCCGACCGCTACCCGTGACGACTCGATGGGCACGAAGGTGTCCTTGGTGCCGTGCACGATGAGCGTCGGCGCCCGCACGTCGCCGAGCGCCTCATCGGGCCGGAGCCAGAACACCTCGTTGAAGATGGGCCGCCCGTGCTTCAAAGTCGGCGTGAACTGGATGAAGCCTTCCGACGCCAACTGGTGGGCTGCTTCTTCCTGAAGGTAGTCGTTCTCCCAGTACGCCCGGCTGTCGATGGTCCGCTTCTTGTAGTCGAGCTGGGGGTTGAAGAGCACCAGGCGAGAGACATCGTTGGGCCGCTGCGCTGCGTAGTACGCCGTGATCCCACCGCCGAAGCTGGCACCGAGCAGGGTGACGTCCTCGGCCCTGGTGGCCTCCCGGACGTGGGCCAGCACGACCCGGATGTCGTTCAGGATGCTGGAGAGCGTGAGGTCTTCCTGACGACCTTCGCTCCCACCGTGGCCGCGGAGGTCGAACCGCAGTGAAGCAACGCCCGCTTCGGCCAACCCGTCCGCGAGACGCGTGAAGAACCCGCCTTCTTCACGGGTGACGCCACCGCCATGGACGAGCACCACGGCCTGAGAGGTCGGTTGTCCTGGCTCGACCAAGGTGCCGGCAAGGTGGAGACCGTCGAGGGTGCGGACCGTCACGTCTGCGGTGGTGAGCATGGAGCAAGGGTAAAGCGGTCGCGTGGCGATCCGACTTGTCGGAGTCGGCCCCCGCGTTGCTCCTACCGGCCACGAGCGCGGTACTCGGCCTCCAGGTCCACGAGCGTGAACTCGTCCAGGCGCATCATGAGCTGGGCGGCCTGCATCCAGGCCGTGCGGGCGTCGCCGAAGTCCAGGCCGCCGACCTCATGCGGTACGGGGTTCGGGTAGCTCGGCCGGTAGAGCACGCCGTGCACGCCGCTCGGTGAGAACCGGCGTACCCGCACCGCGGCGTACTGATGGCGCAGGTGCGGGCAGGCGCGCACCGACAGCCAGGCGCAGGAGAGGCATACCGGCGGGTGGCCGGTCACCATCTCGGTCGGCCAACTGCTCCGGTCGTCGGGGTCTTCTCCGAGCAGCCAAAGGAGACCGTCGTTGGTGGCGTCCTTCCTGGCGGGCCCGCCGCACACCTGGCACAACAAGCCGTCCATGGCGAGCCGCTGACGGAGGAAGTGCACCTTGCCGTACTGCGGCCTTCCCTTGCCGGGCATGCTCGGTACGCGGCGCCAGAGAATGCCGCTGCTGTCACGGTCGTACGGCCGCTCGTTGAGGTAGGCCAGCCTGCCTCGGCGCATGGTGACGGCGGGCTGCGCCGCTTCCGTCTCCGACGACCAGGCGGCAATGAACGGCACGCGGTCGGTCAGGCGGAGGCTGCCGATCGGGCGGTGGGTGGGATGGCGGGGTGTCATCATGTGGACGGGCTCCTACGTGCGTTGGGCGAGACGTATGGAGCGTGCGTGGGAATGAGTGCTGGGCGTCATGGCGGCATTGCATGGGTGCGCCATACGCCGGACGTATGGTTTGCCGCACGCCAGCCGGGTAGCGTCCGTAGGCTTGGCAAAAAGGCCCCTTTGGGCACCACCGGCACGGAGATACGGCACATGGCCACTTGGCAGGCCCGTTACTGCCCCTGCGGTACACGTCTCGCCCGGGACAACCAGGGCCAGTTGTGCGCGGCGTGTCTACGGAAACGTCCAGCCAACGCGGTCGCCGCAGCTCCCGTCGTACCCGCTGAGTTCTGGCAGGACCCGCGTATGCGCGGGGCTCTCGAAAGCTGGCACATGGGGCAGGCATTCTACGCCTACCGTACCCATCCCTGGCACGGCCGGCCGCTGTCGCAGGACACGCTCGCCGGGTGGCTCGGGCTCACCCAGGCACAGCTCAGCCGGATCGAGAGTGCAGCTTCCGCACCGCAGGACCTCGGCAAGCTTATGAGTTGGGCGCATAGCTTGAAGATTCCGGGCGACCTACTGTGGTTTAAGCTTCGCCGCGAGCCGCTGCCGGTGCAGCCGACCCCGGAGCACACTGAACACGCTGCACGTAAGGTTCTGCTCGACATGATCACGCCTGGCGGCGATTGGCTGCCGTTGTCCAACGACGCACCCGAGTACGGCGTGTCCGGGCTCAGCGGCATGTCGTTGCAGGCGACTGGCGAGCATCTGCTGCGGACGTTCCTGCACCTGGACGACGAACTGGGCGGAGACAGCCTCTACGTTCCACTCACAAAGTACGTAGCGCGGATGGCAGTGAGCGTGAAGGCCAACCCCGGCGACGGCCTTGCCGCGTACGGCCAGTTGAACCAGATGGTTGGCTGGCTGTCGTTGGACGCCAACAAGCACGCGCACGCCAAGCGGTACTTCGCCACGGCGGTCGAAGTCGGTCACGAAGTCGGTGACTCGGGTCTGGTGGCCAGTGCTCTCGGTTACATGAGCTTGCAGGAAACGTACAGGAAACGCCCGCAACCGGCGCGTTCGTTGGCACAGATGGCGTTCGCCGTTACGACGGATCGTCTGACGCCGCTGACCAAGACAGTCATGGGCGCGCGGCTGGCGCGGGCATACGCTTCGCTGGGCGATGAGGAGTGCCTGCGAGTGCTCGACACCGTGCAGGCCGACTTCGCCCAAGCGGGCCGGGACGAGGAACCGCCGTACGTCTCGTATGTCGATGCCGTCGAGGTCGTGGCGCAGCGGGGCGCCTGCTACCTCGACTTGGGCATGACCGACGAGGCGATCACGGCCTTGTCCGAGGCGCTCGACCTACTGAGCACCAGCGCGCCGAACCGAGCGCGTGACCGCGTGCACTATCTGTCGCGGTTGGCGAAGTGCTACCTCTTGGACGGTGAGGTCGAACGCGCCTGCCAGGTTGGGCACGATGCCTTGGCACTCAGCCAGACGATCGGGTCAGCGCGGATTGGGGAACGGCTCGGCGAACTGGACACGGCGCTGGCGCCGTACGGGCGACTCTCCTATGTACAGGAGTTCAAGGAGCTGTTCCGGCTGGTGACGGCGGACGCCACATAGAAGCTACCAGCCGAGTGCTTCGCTACAGCAGCCGGCGAAGTCGGCGAGGCTCGCCAGCACGATGTGCGCTCCGGCCTCGCGCAGGTCGTCGGCAGTGTCCTTGCCACTGGCGACGCCTACGGCCAGGGCGTCGGCGTCGAGGGCACCGCGCACGTCGTGGGGTGTATCGCCAACGACCACGGCGCGGGTGCCGGCGAAGTCGTGACCGTACTTCTCCGACGCCCGGTTCCGAGCCTGGCGGACAAGGTCGGCGCGATCGCTGCCATCGTCGCCGTAGCCGCCGACCGAGAAGTCAAGGCCCTCGCTGAGGCCGAGGGCAGCGAGCTTGGCCTCGGCGATCGGACGTATGTTGCCGGTGACGGCTGACTGCACGGTGCCTCGGTCAGCGCACGATGCGATGGCTTCCCGTGCCCCAGGGAGGACGACGCCGACCTCGCGCATGCGATCGGCGAGTTGTTCGGCGGCTGCGGCCAAGGCAGCGTAGAAGTCGTCGAACAGCGCTGCTGGCTCATCGACGCCGTTGAGGCGCAGCGTCTCCACCATGATCGCCTGATCAGTGCGGCCGGACATGTCCGCAAGCTCACCGAGCGGCCTGCTGGTCACCTGCTGGAAGGCCCGCTCGTAGATGCTGCGGCTCACGCCCCCGCCTATTTGGACCAGGGTGTGGTCGACGTCCCAGAGGATGAGCGCGGGACTAAGTGCACGCTGGTCAGTTGGCATGCCGCAAGGCTAGCCCGAGGGCAAGCGTATCTACAGTCGCCCGGCGACGGTCAGACATGCTTCTCGGCCGTCGTGACAGAGCGGCAAATGATCTTCCTGTCTCCCGCAATGCTGCACTCCTGATGTTGATGACATCACTTGATGCTGTAGTCGATTCGGCTAGACATGCGCACCAATCCGGAATGGCAAACAGATGTTCGAGCAGCTGACAGGTTTCGCCATTCGCCCTTCTCGGAGGCTCGTCGATTGCTACGCTCCTCTCCCGCGTCTCAGGTGGTCCTTGCGTAACGGGCAATCCTGATGGTGCCCTCGTAATTCAGAACACAGAATTGTATAATCAGGCATTATGAACCAGGGGAATCCATGCCCGAAAGGGGTGCTGTCGCTTGTCCAGCGCTTCGACATGGCGCGCTCCCAGGCCCTGACGGAGAGCGAATCGCTCGACCTTATCCGTCATTACCTGAAGGGATATGCGAAATGACTTCTCGTCCCATTTTGGATGCGTCCGTGCTTAGCGACTGGCGTAAGTCGTCCTACAGTGGCTCAGAGAATGCCGACTGTGTGGAAATTGCCCAACTGGACGATGAAATTGCGACGCGGGACAGCAAGAACCCGACCGGTCCGGCGCTCGTTTTCTCGCAGGGTGCGTGGACGGCGTTCGTGCGTGGCATCGCGACGGCGGCCTCGGAAACGCGTAGTTCCGCGTAACCAGCGACAGGAATTGTGCCCCCGTCCGGCCAGGGCTTGATCAAGTTCCGGTGAGGTCGGGCTTGGGGGTGATGCCCAGGATGGGGAGGGCTCGTTGTGGTTGGTCGCGGATGGCGCGGGTGGTCTTGGCGATGTTGGTCGCTCCGAGGGTTTTGAGGGCTCCGATGGCGAGGTTGCGGAAGGCGGCCATGGTGCGGGGTGCGTTGCCGGCGTGGACGGTGGAGGCGTCTTCGGCGAAGGTGCGGTCGCGGATGTGGTGCTGAGCCTCCACGATCCAGTGTCCGCGCAGGTAGGAGGCGAGTTCGGCCGGTTTTGCCTGGTGGGCGTCGAGACTGGTGACCGCGTAGACGGTCTCGCGGGTCTCCTTCGCGCCGGCCGCCTTGCGGCGGCGGTGGACGCGGATGGCGAGCTTCGCGTAAGGGAAGGCGATGCCGCCGAGGTTGTCGGCGATGGCGAGGGTCTTGATCGACCGGGACTCCCGGCGGCCGTGCCCTGTGTTCGAGTTGGTGTGCTGGACCGCCACCGCGTTCCAGTCCAGACCGTCCAACTGCGTCCAGACGATGGGCTGGTTGGGCTTGACGACCGCGACGTAGTGCGCCTTCTTGACCTCGACCAGCCAGGTGACGTTGGCCTTCACGGTGTGCAGCGCGTCGAAGGTGACCACCTCCCCGTCCAGGTCGAGCGGTGCGAGCAGGGGCCGGAAGTGCCGCACCTCGTTGGTCTTGGACCCGACCTCGGCCTGGGCGAGGGTGACCGGGCGGCCGTGGGTGACGGCGGACAGCAGGTGCCGGCGGGGCTGGTCCAGGCGGGCGGAGCCGCGCAGTGCCTTGCCGTCCACGGCGATCACCCGCCGTCCACCCGGGGCATCTGCGGTCGCAGCGGCGTGGCGGTGGACCAGCCAGGCGCCCACAGCCGCGTCGAGTGCGTCGGCGTCGAGGCGTTCGAGGAGCCGCCCGATCGCCGACCTGGACGGCGCGTGCCGCCGGCGCAGCAGGTGACGGCGGACACCGAGGGTGGCGAGCAGTCGGGCGTCAGCGCGGGCGCCCCACTCGGCGAGTTCGTCGATGGTCCGGGCTCCGGAGACCGCGGCTGCCGCGCAGACCAGCAAGATCGAGGCCAGCGAGTACCAGCGGCCCCGCCGGGAACGCGGATCAGGAACCGCTTCCAGGCAGACGCGCAGGTCAGGCACATCGTTTGGCTCAAGAGGACCCAACTTGGCCAACACAGCAGGGATCGAGGAAGATGAGACAGCGGACACGGGAACCTCTTTGATCACTCGGCTTCGACACCTGAATGATCACGGACCCCGTGTCCGCTCCCTCATCCACCCCAACCCGCCCCAACCTCAGACGGGTTGGACGATCCCGGGAACTTGCACAAGCCCTGCCGTCCGGCTGGGCGGGGGCACGGTGCTGTTCAGGGTCTTGAGTCGAGCGTTCGGCTGCGCGGGCCGGCGGCGAAATGCCCTGCGCGTACCGTCGATTGGCCGGACTGCGGGCGCACACTGGGCGTATGCCAAGGAGCCGCCGGGACTGGAGCCACTACCGATTCCGCAGCGCGTGGCAGCTCGATGCCGCGCCCGACGCGGTGTACGCCGTTCTGGAGCGCCCCGAGGAGTACCCCGACTGGTGGCCGCAGGTCCGCGAGGTCCGCGGGACCGGTGAGACCACGGCGGTGGTGCGCTTCCGGTCCGTTCTGCCGTACGACCTGACTGTCACCGCGCGGTCCACCCGCCACGACCCCGAGGCCCGGGTGCTGGAGATCGCCATGACCGGTGATCTGGAGGGGTGGGTGCGGTGGACGGTCGGCCCCGGCATCGGTGCCGGTACGGCCCTGCTCTTCGAGCAGGAAGTCGTGGTCCGCAAGCGGCTGATGCGGCTGCTCGCCATCCCCTGCCGGCCGCTCTTCCGCGCGAACCACGCCCTGATGATGCGGGCCGGCCGCCGCGGCTTGCGCTCCCGGCTCCGCGCCGCCGGGCCGGGGCATCTGGTTTGAACGGCACCCCCGTTGGCCTGTATGGTTTGAGACGTCCCGGGCGATTAGCTCAGCGGGAGAGCACTTCGTTCACACCGAAGGGGTCACTGGTTCGATCCCAGTATCGCCCACCCACGCAAGGCCGGACGTCCCCCAGGGGCCGTCCGGCCTTCGCCGTCTTCGGGCCCCGCATTCGGCGGCGGGCGGGCAGACTCGATCCCGGCACTATGCCGTGTCCGACTACCGCCCACACACACGCAAGAGGGAGCGGATTCTCTTGAGAGGCGAACCAATCCAGTGACGACCCAGGTCATCGTGCTCAACGGGGGCTCCAGCGCGGGCAAGTCCACCCTGGTGCGCTGCCTCAAGGAGATTTTGCCGGACCCGTGGATCAGCTTCGGTGTCGACGACCTGATCGAGCGGCTGCCGCCTTCGATGCTGGAGTCGGAGTCCGGACTGACCTTCGGGCCGCGCGGCGAGGTCTACGTCGGCGACGATTTCATGCGGCTGCAGAACGCCTGGATGCGCGGTATCGCCGCGATGGCGGGAGCCGGGGCACGGATCGTCCTCGACGAGGTGCTCCTCGGCGGTGGTGTCGCCCAGGAGCGCACCCGCCAGTACCTCGACGGCCTCGACGTGCTGTGGGTCGGCGTGCGCTGCGCCCCGGAGATCGCGGCGGAAAGGGAGATCGCACGCGGAGACCGGGTGATCGGAATGGCGGTGTCGCAGGCCGAGATCGTGCACGAGGGCGTCGTCTACCACATCGAGGTCGACACCGGCCGTACCGAGTCGCTGGAGTGCGCGCGCGCCATCGTGGCGTACATGTCCGAGGCCGCGCACACCAACACGGTTGGCGCGTAAGACGTCACGACGAGAACGATCGCTGGTGGCAGCCGTCGGCAACGGCCGCTGTGCCACCGGTCTCAGCGACCGCCAGGACTGCGGGTTCGAGTTCGGCTTGCGGCAACGGCCAGTGGGTGCTGAGGCGGTAGTGCTGCGCGGGCAAGGGCAAGGGCAACTGACTGAGGCGGCGCGTGGCACGGTCAAGTGGGCAGGAGCCAGCTGTCGTAGCCGCGGGCGCGCAGGCGTTCGAAGGCATCGCGGACCCTTTCCGGGATGTGCTGCTCGATGGCGAAGCCACGCTTGGGGTACTCCATCACCCGTTCCATGTCGCCCATCAGCATGTCGATGAGCTGCTTCTCGTCGTCGTGCGTCTTGACGTACTCGTCGTACGGCAAGGGCTGGGAGACGCAGATCGGCTCTACCTCGGGCCACAGCTTGCGGCAGGTCGCGTAGGCGCGGCGCTGCATGTATGGCATGGAGATCAGGAGCAGGGTGGTTACCCTGATGCCCGTGTTCTCCAGCACCTCGCGGGAGAAGCCGATGTTCTGGCCGGTGTTGGTGGCCTTGGGCTCCAGCAGGATGGCCTGATCCGGCACCCCCAGGGAAAGCGCGTGCTCGCGGTAGTGGGTGGCCTCGCCGCGGGGAAACCTCGCTTGGGTGGCAGTGCTGGTGTCGCCGGTGAAGACCACGGTCGGGAACATGCCGGCGTGGTAGAGGTCGGCGGTGGTGGTGGCCACACCGAGATCGAGGCTGCCGAGGGTGATCGCGGCGGAGCAGGGCTTCAGCTCGTGGCCCATCTGGTGGAAGTCCCAGATGGCGCGGGCGTCGGCCCGGTCCGCGTCGCTGATCGGAGCCTGGTCGATCACGTGTACTCCTCGCTGTTGCGCACGGTCTTGATGCTTCGCAGTTGGTGTTTCAGGCCGTATCGGGTGGCTGAGGCTAATTCTGTACAGGTTTCTGTACCTGTACGGTGAAGTATGGAGATCCCAGAGATCGTCACCGTGAGTGATGCCCGCGCCGGTCTGTCGAGAATTCTCGCGGAATTGTCGGACGCGGGTCGGGATGCCGATCCGGTGGTGATCGGAGCGCACCGCAAGCCGCAAGGTGTGCTGCTGTCCATTGAGGCATACGAAGAGCTGACCGGCCGGGCGGCGCGGCGACAAGCCCTCGCGTCCGCGGCGGCCTCGGTCGAAGCGGAAGGGCTGCACATTTCCGAGTCCGCCATCCGCGACGGAGAAGCCTATGTGCGAGGCGAACTCGACGCGGGCGACCTCGTCGCACGCGCGATCAGCCGCCACCGGCATCGGACGGACCTGCAAGCAGGATGACAGAACCTATATGCCCTGTCTGTTCGCCGTCATTCAATCGAGGCGTTTGACAGCGAACGCAGTCGTGCAGGCTTCCTTGTCAGCGAAGCTGGTCGCTCTGCGGCTCGATGCCTTTGATCCTGGTCGGAGTTCCCTCCGGGGCGAACGAGTGGTGGAAGGTGAAGGCGTGCGGTGCGGAGCCGTGGTCGTGGAGGCGCTCCAGCCTGGAAACCCCGTCCTGCCAGGTGGGTATCACGCCGTCGGAGACCCACCAGAACACGTAGTTCGGGTGTCCCGTCCTCTCGAACCAGTCGTAACGCCTGTTGAGTGCCTCTCGGTGCAGACCGCTGTAGATGGCGTCGAAGGCGGGGCGCAGGTCGGTCCAGAGTGAGAGGGTCGTGGCCAGGGCGGTGGTTTCCACGGCGCGGCCCTTGCCGTACCAGGCCGGTACGGCGAACTCTCCCCATGCACCCCAGTCCGCCTCGAAGAGCATGCCCCGGGCACCGTCTGCCGCTTCAGCACGAGCGAGATACCCGGGATGCCGGCTGATCTTCTGGTAGACGGCCTCACCAACGTCGTAGAACTCACGCGTGAGAGGTGCGGGATCGGAGAGAGGTGCCTTCAGGACGCCGAATGTGTACAGAGCAAGATGGGGCATGCGTCTCTCCCTGGTTGGGGTGCCTGGTGTGGACCCGGTTCGGTGGCTTCGCATGGGGGCGAGAATTCGTGGGGCGTGACCAACTCATCCCGTCGCGGGTGGCTCAGCCTGATGGAACCTCTGTGCGACCGTTCGCGATCGCCGAAGACCAGGTGAAAGTAGCTGCCTCTGCGGGCCATGTCGAAGTTGCGCTTTCCCTGTCCAAGTGGCCTCTTGGACAGGTCCTTGCGGGGGCTGGGACGGCGGCGCCGCCTGCCGTCGTGGAAGTCCGCATCGGCTCAGCAACTGCGGAGGAGCAGCATCGACGGCTTCGCTCAGGCTGGTGGCTGGTGGCTGGTGGCTGGTGGCTGGTGGCTGGTGGCTGGTGGCTCGGGGCGATGCCGGCGGTGTCGACTTTGATTGGATGACGCGGCGACTGGGGTTCGCCGTCAAAAGTCACTGCCGCACCGTGGGTTGAGCATTCTCACCGAACCTCGATGAACGGCTGGTTCGTCTCATCGGAGTTCGAGTGGGTGCGGTTCTACATCTGCGGCCGCGATCCGGAACCGCAGCCAGGTGCCCGGATATGAGACGTCGGGGGGATGACGGTCCTGGCGATGAACGGGGCCATCCGCGACTTCGGCGACAACACCGGGCCAGAACCGGGCGGCGTTGCGGTTGGCATGGTCGAAGGACAGGGTCCACTTGCCAGGGTGCCGTCGGAAAAGAAGTTGGGCAGCGACTCGGCCCACACCCAGTCGACGGTGCCTGCGCAGGACGAAGAACTCGCTCATTTCCCGGTCGCCGCTGTCGAGCCACCGCGTCATGCTGAAGCCGGCCAGGATGCCGTCTGTGGTGATGAAGCACGCCTCCCTGTCGTCCTCAGTGAAGTAGTGGTCCAAGAAGCGGTAGACGAATGTGCCGTGGGGCGTAATGTCGTATCCACGCAGCTCAGAGAAGTCGTACAGGCAGAGTTGCACGAGGTTCCCCAGGGGAGCCTTGTCCCCTTCCGCAACCGGAACCACCTCGACCGTCATGGCTGACAGTGTTCCGCAACCCTTGAGGGTCTCGGGGCGTTTGACGGTCTTGCCGGTGTCGTAGCGGGGTGCCCGGTGTTTGTTCTTGGCACCGCAAGGCCCGGACGCCGGGGCCCGACGCGCGCTGACCCGCCGTTGGGTGCCCTGCGCAAAGGGCGGTTGGGGTGCCCCTTTCCGACGCCCGGCCGGGGCGGACCGGGCGGCGGGGCGGGATGGATGGTGGGGCTACAGGTCGTGGGCGCCGGAGACGATGGCGATCTTCCATGCGGCGCTGCCGCCGCGGATGCGGACGGCGAGGGACTGGGTTGCGGGGTCGGTGTAGACGCGGCCCACGGTGACGGGACCGTCGCAGTCGATCCGACTGGGGTCGCGGTCCGGATCGGCCCCCGCCGGCCGACCCGGCACGCCTGCGCGGCCGGGCACGCCTGCCTGGACCTACCCGCCCGCCGGCCCCGCGCGCCTGCGCGGGCCGGTCGGAGCCGGGAAAGCACCCCTCGGGACAGGTCGCGGGGGCCGGCGCTTCGCGGCCGGGCCCCATCGCTCGGTAGGATTCGTCGGTGCGGCGGCCGCTGCCGCCGCAGTGTCCGTCCGACCCAAGTCAGGAGCAGACCGGTGTCAGATCTCCGTGTGACCATCAAACGCGATTCCGATGAGCGGGAAGAGCGGGTGGTCACGACGGGCACGACCGCGGCCGAACTGTTCCCGGGCGAGCGCTCCGTGGTCGCGGCCCGCGTCGGCGGCGAGCTCAAGGACCTGGCCTACGCCGTGGCCGACGGCGACGAGGTCGAGCCGGTGGACATCACCAGCGACGACGGCCTGAACATCCTGCGGCACTCCACCGCGCACGTCATGGCCCAGGCCGTGCAGGAGATCTTCCCCGACGCCAAGCTCGGCATCGGCCCGCCGATCAAGGACGGCTTCTACTACGACTTCGACGTCGAGAAGCCGTTCACGCCCGAGGATCTCAAGGCCGTCGAGAAGAAGATGCAGGAGATCCAGAAGCGCGGCCAGCGCTTCTCCCGCCGGGTCGTCACCGACGAGGACGCCCGCGATGAACTGGCCGCCGAGCCGTACAAGCTGGAGCTGATCGGCCTCAAGGGCGGCGCCGCGGCCGCGGAGGACGGCGCCGACGTCGAGGTGGGCGCCGGTGAGCTGACCATCTACGACAACCTCGACGCGAAGACCGGCGAGCTGTGCTGGAAGGACCTGTGCCGCGGCCCGCACCTGCCGAGCACCCGCAACATCCCGGCCTTCAAGCTGATGCGCAACGCCGCCGCGTACTGGCGGGGCAGCGAGAAGAACGCGCAGCTCCAGCGGATCTACGGCACCGCGTGGCCCACTAAGGACGAGCTCAAGGCGTATCTGGAGTTCCTTGAGGAGGCCGCCAAGCGCGACCACCGCAAGCTGGGCAGCGAACTCGACCTGTTCTCCTTCCCCGACGAGCTGGGCTCGGGCCTCGCGGTCTTCCACCCCAAGGGCGGGGTCGTCCGCAAGGAAATGGAGCAGTACTCGCGTCTGCGCCACGAAGAGGCCGGCTACGAGTTCGTCAACACCCCGCACATCACCAAGGCCAAGCTCTTCGAGACCTCCGGGCACCTTCCGCACTACGCCGAAGGCATGTTCCCGCCCATGGAGTTCGAGGGGCAGGAGTACTACCTCAAGGCCATGAACTGTCCGATGCACAACCTGATCTTCGACGCCCGGGGCCGTTCCTACCGCGAACTGCCGCTGCGGCTCTTCGAGTTCGGGACGGTGTACCGGTACGAGAAGTCCGGCGTCGTGCACGGTCTGACCCGGGCCCGCGGTTTCACCCAGGACGACTCGCACATCTACTGCACCCCCGAGCAGGTGCCGGACGAGCTGGACTCCCTGCTCACCTTCGTGCTGAACCTGCTCCGGGACTACGGGCTGGGCGACTTCTACCTGGAGCTGTCCACCCGAGGCGACTCCGACAAGTTCATCGGGTCGGACGAGGAGTGGGCGCAGGCCACCGAGCAGCTGCGCCAGGCCGCCGGCAAGCAGGGCCTGGAACTGGTCATGGACCCGGGCGGCGCGGCCTTCTACGGGCCGAAGATCTCCGTCCAGGCCAAGGACGCCATCGGCCGTACGTGGCAGATGTCGACGATCCAGGTCGACTTCCAGCAGCCGGCCAGGTTCGGCCTGGAGTACACCGCCGCCGACGGCTCCCGGCAGCAGCCGGTCATGATCCACCGGGCGCTCTTCGGCAGCATCGAGCGCTTCTTCGCGGTGCTCCTGGAGCACTACGCGGGCGCCTTCCCGGCGTGGCTGGCCCCCGTCCAGGCGGTCGGCATCCCGGTCGGCGACGCGCACATCCCGTACCTCCAGGAGTTCGCCGGGGAGGCGAAGCGCAAGGGGCTGCGGGTCGAGGTGGACGCGTCGTCGGACCGGATGCAGAAGAAGATCCGTACGCACCAGAAGCAGAAGGTGCCGTTCATGATCATCGTCGGCGACGAGGACATGACCAACGGCACGGTCTCCTTCCGCTACCGCGACGGCTCGCAGGAGAACGGCATCCCGCGCGACCAGGCGCTGGCCAAGCTCGTGGACGTCGTGGAGCGCCGCGTACAGGTGTGAGGCGGCGGTGGGCCCGGGGGCAGCGGTACGACACCGCCCCGGGCCCGTACGCGGCTTCGGGCCCGTAGGACGCCCCCGGCCGACCGGCCCCCGTCGCGCTTCCCCGCGCACCGGGGGCCTCTGCCTTCACCGGGGGGTGACGACCTATGCTGATCGGCATGACGAGTGAGCCGGAGCAGCAGATCGGGGCGGGGGTGCCGGACGCTTTCCAGCGGCTCTGGACCCCGCATCGCATGGCGTACATCCAGGGCGAGAACAAGCCCACAGGACCCGGTGCCGGCGACGGATGTCCGTTCTGCACGATCCCCGCCGAGTCCGACGAGGACGGCCTCGTCATAAGGCGCGGGGAGCATGTGTACGTGGTGCTCAACCTGTACCCGTACAACAGCGGGCACCTCATGGTGGTGCCGTACCGGCATGTCGCCGACTACACCGAGCTGGACGCGGACGAGACCGCCGAGCTGGCCGAGCTGACCAAGCAGGCCATGACCGCGCTGCGGGCGGCTTCGGGCGCGCAGGGCTTCAACATCGGGATGAACCAGGGCGCGGTGGCCGGGGCCGGGATCGCCGCGCATCTGCACCAGCACGTGGTGCCGCGCTGGGGCGGCGACGTCAACTTCATGCCGGTGGTGGGCAATACGAAGGTGCTGCCGCAGTTGCTCGCGGACACCCGCAAGATGCTCGCGGACGCCTGGCCGGCCTGACCGTACGCGCAAGCCGGCCCGAACGCGCGGGCCGGCCCGCCAAGAAGCGGGCCGGCCACCGAACAAGCACCGAACGGCCTCACGCGTCGTACGCGTCCGCCTTCTTCGGCTCCACCGCCTGCACCATCCCGCTGAGCGCCATCGAGCGGCTGCTGAAGTGCGACGTGTCGACGCCGTTCTCCTGCATGACCTGGATCGCGGCCGCGTGCACCGCCCGCAGCACCGGGGTGGCGGCCCGCAGGGCGTCGTCGGCCATGAAGCGGTGCTTCCACGGCTTTCCGGCCCAGGTGTGCCGCAGCCCGAACGGCTCGGGCAGCTTCAGGGTGCCGCCGAGGTGGTCCAGGATCGGCGGGAACCAGGTGAGCGGCGCCCGCGCGGCCAGCCGTACGACCTCGGTCGCGTCCATGAGCGGCAGCGAGACGGTCTTGGTCTCCCAGAACTTCACCGGCTTGCTGATGGTCTTGGACCGGGGCGAGGGGCCGGAGTTGAAGAGCCCGTCCACCGGGCCGAGGGCGTGGCCGGTGACCTCCACCCGCAGGGTGTGGGCCAGTACGGTCACCGTGACCATGAGGGTGATCACGAGATTGCCGTCCCACAGCACGAACTGGATGCCCAGGTAGTGCCGGTTGCCCTTGCCGAACTGCTGGGTGTTGCAGATCCGCTGGATCTCGAAGTCCTTGACGCTGAACGCCTCGACCTCGGGGCCGCCGGGCCGCGAGATGGACCCGGCGCCCTCACCGGTGGGGACGACGACCCAGTGCCGTATCGACGCCTTGGGGAAGCCGCCGGTGTGCAGCGGGCCGCGCTCCAGCATCCGCAGCTTGTCGTGGATGGCGCGGATGACGTCCCAGCTGCGGAAGGGGTGGATCTCGGCCAGACCCTCACGCGGTACGAGCTCCTCGGCCATCTGCCAGCTGCCCCAGCGGCTGCCCATGCCGAGTATGCCCTTGGGGCCGGCGTAGAAGACGACGTTGCTGCTCTGCTCGGCGGAGAGCTTGGCCAGGCTCTGGCGGAGGCTTTCCGCGCGCAGCTGGTTGGGGTTGCGGGGGACCGCCTCGGGGATCTTCGCGGCCACACCCGAGCCGGACACCAGGCCGCCCCAGCGGTCGCGCAGATCCTTGGCGGTGGCCTCGCAGATCCGCTTGGCCCAGTACCAGCCGATGACGGGGGCGATCATCAGCAGCCGGAAGTACAGGCTCCAGAAGCCGCTGAACGGCGGCCGGACGGCCAGCAGTACGGTGAAGGCGACGGCGACGGCCAGCACGACACCGCCCAGCGCCCCGGCCTTCTTGCCGCTCTCGTGCAGCGCGGCGAGCGACTTGCGGAGCTGGAAGGCGCCGAGCCACAGCAGCACGCCGGGCAGGAAGAGCAGGCCGAACACGCCCATGAGGATGGTCAGTCGGCGGTCGCGCTCCTGCCGGATGCGGTTGGCGGCCAGGCAGTGCTCGACGACGGTCTGCGGCTCGACGCCGAAGGACTGGACGAGTTCGCCGCGCGAGGCGCCGAGCATCCGGGTCTGTACGGCGCGGGCCCATGCCTCGCCCAGGTTGGGCTGGAAGAGCGAGAGCCGGGGTGCGGACACCTTCGCGTCGGGGTTGATGTCGACCAGCGCCGTGACGGGGGAGTCCCGGTACGCGGCCGAGGCGAGCGCCTGAGTGGCGGCCGTCTCGCCGTCGGTGCCCGTCAGGGGGATCTGTGCCCCCGGGCTGAAGTCGAACCCGTCCGTCACCGCAGCCCCCAGTCGACCGTTGCGCCCGCCGATACTTCGGCTCCGACCGGCCCATTCCCCGTCCAGGGCCGGGTCACACGTTCGGAGCAGTTCCCACAGTAGCGGCGAGGCGGCCCCCGGCGTGGCCGTGAGCCGCCTATTGGCCTTGTACGAACGGCTGGTTGACGCTTACCGGCCACGCGCCGCCCCGCCGGCCCCCAGGTCCGGCCGCCCCGCCGGGCCGCGCACCCGCGGCGGCTGCGCCAGACGGGCCGCTGGGGCCCGGCACCCGGGGGCGGGGCTCCCGACGGTTCGGTGGCGCGGTGGCCGCTCGCCGGCCCCGATCCTCCGGGCCCCGGACCCTCGGGGGAGTTGCCCCCGGCGGTTGGACGGCGCAGCGGGACGCCCGTACCTGCGGCCCGGCGGGCCCGCCCACGGCACCTGGGAGGCGTCCATACGTCGCGCCCCGGGCGCCGGGTCCGGCCGCCGCGCGGTGCCACACGCGTCCGGGTCCCGCGGGCTGGCTACGATGGGCCATCCGGTGGCCGGTCCGGCCGCTGTCGTCCGTAGTTTCCGAATCACCGACCTGTCGGGAAGGCCATGCTGAACAAGTACGCGCGTGCGTTCTTCACGCGTGTTCTCACGCCGTTCGCCACTTTTCTCCTGCGCAAGGGGGTCAGCCCCGACACGGTGACCCTGATCGGCACCGGGGGTGTCGTGGCCGGGGCTCTGGTCTTCTATCCCAGAGGAGAGTTCTTCTGGGGCACCGTGACCATCACGCTGTTCGTCTTCTCCGACCTGGTCGACGGCAACATGGCCCGGCAGGCGGGGGTCTCCAGCCGCTGGGGCGCCTTCCTGGACTCCACCCTCGACCGCGTCGCCGACGCGGGCATCTTCGGCGGCCTGGCCATGTGGTACGCGGGCAGCGGCGGCAATCTCGCGCTGTGCGCGGTGTCGATCTTCTGCCTGGCCAGCGGCCAGGTGGTCTCCTACACCAAGGCCCGCGGCGAGGCGATCGGACTGCCGGTCAATGTCAACGGGCTGGTCGAGCGCGCCGAGCGGCTGGTGATCACGCTGGTGCTGTGCGGCTTCTCCGGTCTGCACAAGTTCGGCGTGCCCGCCATCCAGTGGCTGCTGCCGATCGCGCTGTGGGTGGTGGCGGCGGGCAGCCTGGTCACCCTGATCCAGCGGGTGGTGACGGTACGGCGCGAGTCCGCCGAGGCCGACGCGGCCGCCGCGTCGCACGCCGTCGCCGACCACGGGAGCGGCGCGTGAAGGAGCGCCTCACCGACAGCCTGTACGGGCTGGGCTGGAGCGCGGTCAAAACGCTGCCGGAACCGGCCGCCCGGGCCCTCGGCCGGACCATCGCCGACCTGGCGTGGCGGCAGCGCGGCAAGGGAGTCCGCCGCCTGGAGGCGAATCTGGCCCGGGTCCTGCCCGGCGCCGACGAGCACCGGCTGCGCGAGCTGTCCAGGGCGGGCATGCGCTCGTATCTGCGGTACTGGATGGAGTCCTTCCGGCTGCCGGCCTGGAGCAAGGACCGCATCCGCGACGGCTTCGACCCCGAGGACGTGCACCACCTGATCGACGGGCTCGCCTCGGGCCGCGGGGTCGTGCTGGCCCTGCCGCACATGGGCAACTACGACCTGGCCGGGGCCTGGGTCACCACCAAGCTGGAGACACCCTTCACCACGGTCGCCGAGCGGCTCAAGCCCGAGACGCTCTACGACCGGTTCGTCGCCTACCGCGAGGGCCTGGGCATGGAGGTGCTGCCGCACACCGGCGGCGCCGCCTTCGGCACCCTGGCCAGGAGACTGCGGGCCGGCGGCCTGGTCTGCCTGGTCGCCGACCGCGACCTGTCCACCAATGGCGTCGAGGTCGAGTTCTTCGGCGAGCCCACCCGGTTGCCCGCCGGACCCGCGATGCTCGCCCAGCAGACCGGCGCGCTGCTGCTGCCGGTCACCCTCTGGTACGACGACTCGCCCGTCATGCGCGGCCGGGTCCACCCCCCGATCGAGGTCCCCGAGGGCCGCGACCGCGCCTACCGCACGAGCGTGATGACGCAGCGGCTCGCCGACGCGTACGCCTCCGGTATCGCCGAGCACCCGCAGGACTGGCACATGCTGCAACGGCTGTGGCTGGCCGACCTCGACCCCCGGCCAGGCGCCGCGGGCCCGGCCGAAGGCTCCGGAACGGAGAAAGCGTGAGGATCGGGATCGTCTGCCCGTACTCCTGGGACGTCCCCGGCGGCGTCCAGTTCCACATCCGCGACCTCGCCGAGCATCTGATCGCACTGGGCCACGAGGTCTCCGTGCTCGCCCCGGCCGACGACGAGACACCGCTTCCGCCCTACGTCGTCTCCGCCGGGCGCGCGGTGCCCGTGCCGTACAACGGCTCGGTGGCGCGGCTGAACTTCGGCTTCCTGTCCGCCGCCCGGGTACGGCGCTGGCTGCACGACGGCTCCTTCAACGTCGTGCACATCCACGAGCCCGCCTCGCCCTCCCTCGGCCTGCTCGCCTGCTGGGCGGCCCAGGGGCCGATCGTGGCCACCTTCCACACCTCCAACCCGCGCTCGCGGGCGATGATCGCCGCCTACCCGATCCTCCAGCCCGCGCTGGAGAAGATCCGGGCCCGGATCGCGGTCAGCGAGTACGCCCGCCGCACCCTGGTCGAGCACCTGGGCGGCGACGCGGTGGTGATCCCCAACGGGGTCGACGTCGACTTCTTCGCCCGCGCCGAGCCGCGCCCGCAGTGGCAGGGCGGCACGATCGGCTTCATAGGACGCATCGACGAGCCCCGCAAGGGCCTGCCGGTGCTGATGCGGGCCCTGCCGAGGATCCTCGCCGAGCGGCCCGGTACCCGGCTGCTGGTCGCCGGGCGCGGCGACGAGCAGGAGGCCGTCGCCTCGCTGCCCGAGGAGATGCGCGACCGGGTGGAATTCCTCGGCATGGTCAGCGACGAGGACAAGGCACGGCTGCTGCGCAGCGTCGACCTCTATGTGGCGCCCAACCTGGGCGGCGAGAGCTTCGGGATCATCCTGGTGGAGGCCATGTCGGCGGGCGCCCCCGTACTGGCCAGCGACCTCGACGCCTTCGCGCAGGTACTCGACCAGGGGGCGGCCGGCGAGCTGTTCGGCAACGAGGACGAGGACGCGCTCGCCACGGCCGCGATCCGGCTGCTCGGCGACCCGGCCCGGCTCGCCGAGCTGAGCGCGCTGGGCAGCGCCCATGTCCGCCGCTTCGACTGGTCGGTGGTCGGCGCGGACATCCTGGCCGTCTACGAGACGGTGACCGCGGGCGCGGAGGCGGTCGAGGCGGACGAACGGCCCGGATTCCTCGGGCGGCTGCGGCAGACCAGGGACTGAGCGGACCGGCCGGGGGCTGAGCGGTCGACGGGGACTGAGCGGACCGGCCCGGAGCGGACCGGCCCGGAGCTGAGCGGTCGACGGGGGCTGAGCGGGGGCTCCCGGGGGTGCCGCGGGATCGCCTGGCGGCCGGGGTGACACCGACGGGTGAGTAGGGTAACCCCCCGTGACCACCATCATCTGGGTCGCGGTGGCGCTCGTCGCCATCGGGCTGTATCTGAGCTGGACGGCGGGCCGCCTGGACCGGCTGCACGCCCGGATCGACGCGGCGCGGGCCGCGCTCGACGCCCAACTGCTGCGCCGGGCCTCGGTCGCGCAGGAACTCGCGACCGCGGGCGTCTTCGACCCGGCCGCCTCGATCGTGCTGTACGAGTCCGCGCACGCCGCCCGGCAGGCCGAGCCCGAGCAGCGGGAGGTCGCCGAGAGCGAGCTGAGCCAGGCGCTGCGTGCGGTGTTCGCGGAGAGCGTCGCCGTCGCCCAGGTACGGGAGGCACCCGGCGGCGCCGAGGCGATCGGCGAACTGACCCGGGCGGTGCGGCGGGTGCCGATGGCCCGGCGGTTCCACAACGACGCGGTGCGCGCCGCCCGTGCGGTCCGCGAGCACCGGGTGGTGCGGTGGTTCAAGCTGGCGGGCCACGCGCCCTTCCCGCTCGCCTTCGAAATGGACGACGAGCCTCCGGCCTCGCTGACCGCCGAGGGCGCGGCATCCCGCTGAGCGCCCCGGCGGCGCCGACGGCCGCCGCGCCCGGGGAGCCACCTGCGACGGATTGGCCCTTTCCGCTTGCGCCGATCCGTCGGACGATGACATAAAAGACACCTTTTCGTCAGGAGTGAGGTCCACGTGCCCACCAGCCCCTCCACCGCCCAGACCCCCGAGACCGGCACCGCGCGTGTGAAGCGCGGTATGGCCGAGCAGCTCAAGGGCGGGGTGATCATGGATGTTGTCACCCCGGAGCAGGCGAAGATCGCCGAGGATGCCGGAGCCGTGGCCGTCATGGCCCTGGAGCGGGTGCCGGCCGACATCCGCAAGGACGGCGGGGTGGCCCGGATGTCCGACCCCGACATGATCGACGGCATCGTCGGCGCCGTGTCGATCCCGGTCATGGCCAAGTCGCGGATCGGCCACTTCGTCGAGGCCCAGGTCCTCCAGGCGCTCGGCGTCGACTACATCGACGAGTCCGAGGTCCTGACCCCGGCCGACGAGGTCAACCATTCCGACAAGTGGGCCTTCACCACGCCCTTCGTGTGCGGCGCCACCAACCTCGGCGAGGCCCTGCGCCGGATCGCCGAGGGCGCGGCGATGATCCGCTCCAAGGGCGAGGCCGGCACCGGCAACGTCGTCGAGGCCGTCCGCCACCTGCGGCAGATCAAGAACGAGATCTCCCGCCTCAGGGGCCTGGACAACAACGAGCTCTACGCTGCCGCCAAGGAACTGCGCGCCCCCTACGAGCTGGTCAAGGAGGTCTCCGTCCTCGGGAAGCTGCCGGTGGTGCTGTTCTCCGCCGGCGGCGTGGCGACCCCGGCCGACGCCGCGCTGATGCGCCAGCTCGGCGCCGAGGGCGTCTTCGTCGGCTCGGGCATCTTCAAGTCCGGCGACCCGGCCAAACGCGCCGCCGCCATCGTCCGCGCCACCACCTTCTACGACGACCCCAAGGTCATCGCCGACGCCTCCCGCGACCTCGGCGAGGCCATGGTCGGCATCAACTGCGACACCCTCCCCGAATCCGAGCGCTACGCCAACCGCGGCTGGTAGTCCACGATGAGCAGCACTCCGCGGATCGGCGTCCTGGCCCTCCAGGGCGACGTACGGGAGCACCTGGCGGCGCTGGCCGCGGCGGACGCCGCGGCCGGCCCGGTCCGGCGCCCCGAGGAACTGGACGGTCTGGACGGCCTGGTCATACCCGGCGGCGAGTCCACCACCATCTCCAAGCTGGCCGCGCTCTTCGGCCTGATGGAGCCGCTGCGCGCGGCGATCCGGGACGGACTGCCGGTCTACGGCAGCTGCGCCGGCATGATCATGCTCGCCGACAAGATCCTCGACCCGAGGTCGGGCCAGGAGACCTTCGGCGGCATCGACATGATCGTCCGGCGCAACGCCTTCGGGCGGCAGAACGAGTCCTTCGAGGCGTTCGTGGACGTCAGCGGCGTGCCCGGCGGCCCGGTCGAGGGCGTGTTCATCCGCGCGCCCTGGGTGGAGTCGGTCGGCGCGAACACCGAGGTGTTGGCCGAGCACGACGGCCATGTGGTCGCCGTACGGCAGGGCAACGCGCTGGCGACCTCCTTCCACCCCGAGCTGACGGGCGACCACCGGATTCATGAACTGTTCGTGGCCGCAGTGCGCACCGCGGGATGACGCCGTCCCGGTAGGATCGAGCGCGTTCGGTAATGGGTGACGCGAAGGAGACAGTCGGATGTCCGGCCACTCTAAATGGGCTACGACGAAGCACAAGAAGGCCGTGATCGATGCCAAGCGCGGCAAGCTCTTCGCGAAGCTGATCAAGAACATCGAGGTCGCGGCCCGTACGGGCGGCGCCGATCCCGACGGCAACCCGACCCTCTTCGACGCCATCCAGAAGGCGAAGAAGAGCTCGGTGCCGAACAAGAACATCGACAGCGCGGTCAAGCGCGGTGCCGGTCTTGAGGCCGGCGGCGCCGACTACCAGACGATCATGTACGAGGGCTACGGTCCCAACGGCGTCGCGGTGCTCATCGAGTGCCTCACCGACAACCGCAACCGTGCCGCCTCCGACGTCCGCGTCGCCATGACCCGCAACGGCGGCTCGATGGCCGACCCGGGCTCGGTGTCGTACCTGTTCAACCGCAAGGGCGTCGTCATCGTCCCCAAGGGTGAGCTGGGCGAGGACGACGTGCTGGGCGCGGTGCTCGACGCGGGCGCCGAGGAGGTCAACGACCTCGGCGAGTCGTACGAGGTCATCAGCGAGGCCACCGACCTGGTGCCGGTCCGCAAGGCCCTCCAGGAGGCCGGCATCGACTACGACTCGGCCGACGCCAACTTCCTGCCCACCATGCAGGTCGAGCTGGACGAGGACGGCGCGCGCAAGATCTTCAAGCTCATCGACGCGCTGGAGGACAGCGACGACGTGCAGAACGTCTTCGCCAACTTCGACGTCTCCGACGAGGTCATGGAGAAGGTCGACGCCTGACGGCACGTCATGTCGCCTCGGCGAGGGGCCGGCCGGGACACACCCGGTCGGCCCCTCCGTCGTTTGTCAGTGCGAACCGATAGCCTCCACGAGCAGGTGCGACGAGCGTGCGAAGGGAGGGGCGCGGTGCGGGTACTGGGCGTGGACCCGGGGCTGACCCGGTGCGGGATCGGCGTGGTGGACGGTGTGCCGGGCCGCCCCCTGAAGATGGCCGGCGTCGGTGTCGTCCGTACGCCCGCCGAGGCGGAGATCGGAGACCGGCTGGTGCTGATCGAGCGCGGCATCGAGGCGTGGCTCGACGAGTTCAGCCCCGAAGCGGTCGCCGTGGAGCGGGTGTTCAGCCAGCACAATGTGCGTACGGTGATGGGCACCGCCCAGGCCAGCGCGGTCGCCATGCTCTGCGCGGCCCGCCGCGGCCTGCCCGTCCATCTGCACACCCCCAGCGAGGTCAAGGCCGCCGTGACCGGCAGCGGCCGCGCCGACAAGGCCCAGGTCGGCGCGATGGTCACCCGGCTGCTGCGGCTGGACGCCCCGCCCAAGCCGGCCGACGCCGCCGACGCGCTGGCGCTGGCCATCTGTCACATCTGGCGCGGCACCGCCACCAACCGCCTCCAGCAGGCCGTCGCCGCCCACCGGACCACCGTACGAAACCAGGAGCCCGCCACGTGATCGCCTTCGTCAGCGGCCAGGTCGCCGCCCTCGCCCCGGACATCGCGGTCATCGAGGTCGGCGGCGTCGGCATGGCCGTCCAGTGCGCGCCCGGCACCCTGGCCGCGCTGCGGATCGGGCAGCCCGCCCGGCTGGCCACCTCCCTGGTCGTGCGCGAGGACTCACTGACGCTGTACGGCTTCGCGGACGACGACGAGCGGCAGGTCTTCGAGCTGCTGCAGACGGTCAGCGGGGTCGGGCCGCGGCTGGCCCAGACGATGCTGGCCGTGCACGCGCCGGACGCGCTGCGCGCCGCGGTCGCCTCGGGCGACGAGAAGGCGCTCACCGCCGTGCCCGGCATCGGCAAGAAGGGCGCCCAGCGGCTGCTGCTGGAACTCAAGGACCGCCTCGGCGATCCGGTCGGCCCGGTGGGCGCGGGCCGCGGCGTCGGCACCCCGGTGGGCCCGTCGTGGCGCGAGCAGCTGCACGCCGCGCTGCTCGGCCTCGGATACGCCACCCGCGAGGCCGACGAGGCGGTCACCGCCGTCACCCCGCAGGCCGAGGCCGCCGCCGAGCCCAACGTCGGCGCGCTGCTGCGCGCGGCCCTCCAGACCCTCAACCGCACCCGCTGAGCCGTACCCCGCGCCCCGGAGCCCCTGGCCCGCCGGCCCCGACCGCCGACCCGTACGCGTCCGTGCCCGTACGCCCGCCCGATCCGAGAGAACTTCCATGAACTGGGACGACGCCCAAGCCGAGACGCCGGAGCGACTGGTCGGCGGCGCCGCCGACAGCGAGGACCAGGCCATCGAGGCCGCGCTGCGCCCCAAGGACCTCGGTGAGTTCGTCGGCCAGGAAAGGGTCAGGGAGCAGCTGGACCTGGTGCTCAAGGCCGCGCGCAAGCGCGGCGGCACCGCCGACCACGTCCTGCTCTCCGGCGCCCCGGGCCTGGGCAAGACCACCCTGTCGATGATCATCGCGGCCGAGATGGGCGTGCCCATCCGGATCACCTCGGGCCCGGCCATCCAGCACGCGGGCGACCTCGCCGCGATCCTGTCCTCGCTCAGCGAGGGCGAGGTGCTCTTCCTCGACGAGATCCACCGGATGTCCCGGCCCGCCGAGGAGATGCTCTACATGGCGATGGAGGACTTCCGGGTCGACGTGATCGTCGGCAAGGGCCCCGGCGCCACCGCGATCCCGCTGGAGCTGCCGCCCTTCACCCTGGTCGGCGCCACCACCAGGGCCGGCCTGCTGCCGCCCCCGCTGCGCGACCGCTTCGGCTTCACCGGCCACATGGAGTTCTACGCCCCCGCCGAGCTGGAAAGGGTGATTCATCGCTCAGCCGGGCTGCTGGACCTCGACATCGCCGCCGACGCCGCCGCGGAGATCGCCGGGCGCTCCCGCGGCACCCCCCGGATCGCCAACCGGCTGCTGCGCCGGGTGCGGGACTACGCGCAGGTCAGGGCGGACGGCGTGATCAGCCGGGAGATCGCCGCCCGGGCCCTGGAGGTCTACGAGGTCGACGGCCGCGGCCTGGACCGGCTGGACCGCGCGGTGCTGCGGGCGCTGCTCACGCTCTTCGGCGGCGGGCCCGTGGGGCTGTCCACGCTGGCCGTCGCGGTGGGGGAGGAGCGGGAGACCGTCGAGGAGGTCGCCGAGCCGTTCCTGGTCCGCGAGGGACTGCTCGCGCGTACCCCCAGAGGCCGGGTGGCGACCCGGGCCGCCTGGGCGCATCTGGGGCTCGTACCGCCTCGGGAGGCCGGAGGGACGAGTGGGGGCGGAACGGGACAGACCGGGTTGTTCGGTCCGTGAGGTCGGCTAGACTCCACCGATCAGGAACCCCAGTGCCATGCTTGGCGTTGTTCCAGCGGCGAGCCTGCGCTTAGACTCCGCCGACGCCCTTCCTCCGGATCGGCACTCACATCCCGAAACCCAGGCCAGCCCCCACACTGGCCGTGCGAAGGAACGTCCAGACCGTGAATCCCGTCACTCTTCTCCCTCTGATCCTCATTGTTGGCGTCATGTTCATGATGACGCGATCCGCCAAGAACAAGCAGCGCCAGGCGTCCCAGATGCGCAATCAGATGGAGCCGGGTACCGGCGTCCGGACGATCGGCGGCCTCTACGCCGTGGTCAAGGAAGTCAATGAGGAGACCGTGCTCCTGGAGATCACCGACGGGGTGCACGCTCACTTCGCGAAGAACGCCATCGGGACGGTGCTGAGCGAGGACGAGTTCAACCGGATCGTGCACGGCATCGAGCCGGAAGGACCGGAGGGCGTCGAGGAGGAGGACACCGCCGAAGCGGCCACCGGGGAGGCCGCGACGACGGACGGTGCGACCGATACGGACGAGGTCAAGGACGGCGAGCGCGTCGACCTGGGCAAGTCCGCGGAGGCACCGGAGCAGAACGGCTCCGACTCCAAGTAAGGGTCCGGCTTGACAACACTCGTGGCCACCCCCTGAGCGTGCACGTTCGGGGGCGGTAGGACAGGGAGACACAAGAAGGTGGCAGCAGCCAAGAAGGGCCGCAGGTCCTCGGGGAGTCAGGGATTGCCCGGGCGCGCTCTGGCCGTGATCCTCATCGCCCTGGTGGCGCTGACCGGAGGAATGTTCCTCTCCGGCAACACCACTCCCCGGTTGGGCATCGACCTCGCCGGCGGTGTCAGCATCACGCTGACCGCCAAGAGCGGCCAGGCGAACGCGATCAACGCGTCGAACATGAACATCGCCAAGGACATCATCTCCCAGCGCGTCAACGCGCTGGGCGTGTCCGAGGCCGAGACCCAGGTTCAGGGCGATCGCAACATCATCGTGAACATCCCCAAGGGGACCAACGCGGACGAGGCGGAGAAGCAGGTCGGCACGACCGCCCAGCTGTACTTCCGCCAGGTGCTCACGCAGCTCGACGGCGAGCCCGCCAAGAGCTCGCCGACGCCGTCCACGAGCCCCACGCCGTCGGGAAGTGCCACTCCCTCGACGACCGGCACGCCGTCCACGGGTTCGAAGTCGACCGCGACTCCGAAGTCCACGGCCACCGGGACGTCCACCAGCACCCCGCAGGGCAGGGCGGTCACCAACGCGCTGAAGTCGGGCGTGGACAAGGCCCCCACACCGGTCGCGACGACTCCCGCTCCCGACCCGAGCGACCCCTCGGCCACCGGTGACGCCTCCACGGCGGCCGATGTCTCGATCCCGGCCGACCTCCAGGCCAAGCTCGACGCCCTGGACTGCACCAACCCCAAGGCGCGGGCCGCGGCCAGCGAGGGCACCAAGACCAACGAGAAGGTCGTGGCCTGCGGCGAGCAGGACAAGCACTGGTACAAGTACGCGCTCGGCCCGGTCCTGATCGACGGCAAGAACGTCTCCGGCGCCAACGCCAACTTCGACACCCAGCAGGGCAACGGCTGGGTGGTGAACCTGACCTTCGACGGCAAGGGCGCGAAGCAGTTCACCAAGGTGACCGGTGACCTCTCCAGCCAGCAGCCGCCGAACAACCAGTTCGCCATCGACCTGGACGGCAATGTCGTCTCGGCCCCGTCCGTGCACCAGGCCCTGAACGCCGGCAGTGCCCAGATCTCGGGTGACTTCACCCAGTCCTCGGCCGAGGACCTGGCGAACGTGCTGAAGTTCGGCTCCCTGCCGCTGGCCTTCGACATCTCCGACAAGACCACGGTCTCGGCCGCCCTCGGCGGCGAGCAGCTGCGCGGCGGTCTGATCGCCGGCGGCGTCGGCCTGATCCTCGTCGTGCTCTACATGTTCGCCTACTACCGCGGACTGAGCTTCGTGGCGGTGCTGAGCCTGCTGACCTCGGCCGCGCTGACCTACACGATCATGTGTCTGCTCGGCAAGGCGATCGGCTTCGCCCTGAACCTGCCGGCGGTCTGCGGCGCCATCGTCGCCATCGGTATCACCGCCGACTCGTTCATCGTGTTCTTCGAGAGAATCAGGGACGAGCTACGGGAAGGCCGGTCGCTCCAGCCGGCCGTGGCCCGGGGCTGGCCGCGCGCCCGGCGCACCATCCTGGTGTCCGACTTCGTGTCCTTCCTCGCCGCCGCCGTGCTCTACGTCGTGACCGTCGGCAAGGTCCAGGGCTTCGCGTTCACGCTCGGCCTGACCACCCTGCTGGACGTCGCCGTGGTCTTCCTGTTCACCAAGCCGCTGATGACGCTGCTGGCCCGCCGACCGTTCTACGCGCAGGGTCACCGGTGGTCCGGCCTCGATCCCAAGTCGCTCGGCGTCCACGCACCCCTGCGCCGCGTCCGCCGCCAGACCAGCTCCGAGACGAAGGAGGCCTGATGTCCAAGCTCAGCAACCTCGGCCATCGGCTGCACCGCGGCGAGATCGCGTACGACTTCGTCGGCAAGCGCATGCTCTGGTACGGCGTCTCGGCGCTGGTCACCGTCGCCGCTGTGGCGGGTCTTCTGATCAACGGGCTGCACCTCGGCATCGAGTTCTCCGGTGGCGCGGTCTTCAACACGCCCAAGACCTCGATCTCGGTGTCCGACGCGCAGAGCAGGATCGCCGGGGACACCGACGGCCACGACGCGACCGTCCAGAAGCTCGGCACCGGCAGCCTGCGCATCCAGATCGCGGACCTGTCCACCGACAAGTCCAAGGAGCTCCAGCCCAAGATCGCCAAGGACCTGGGCTTCCCCTCCTCGAAGATCGACGCGCAGATCGTCGGCCCGAGCTGGGGCAAGGAGATCTCCCACAAGGCCGTCCAGGGTCTGATCATCTTCCTGATCCTGGTGGTGATCTACCTCGCCATCGCCTTCGAGTGGCGAATGGCGGCGTCCGCCCTGGTCGCCCTGCTGCACGACCTCACGATCACCACGGGTGTGTACGCCATCGTGGGATTCGAGGTCACCCCGGGCACGGTGATCGGTCTGTTGACCATCCTCGGTTACTCCCTGTACGACACCGTCGTCGTCTTCGACGGTCTCAAGGAATCCACCAAGGACATCACCAAGCAGAACCGCCACACCTACAGCGAGCTGGCCAACCGCAGCCTCAACGGCACCCTGGTGCGGTCGATCAACACCACGATCGTCGCCCTGCTGCCGGTCGGCGCGCTGCTCTTCATCGGTGGCGGCATCCTCGGCGCGGGCATGCTCAACGACATCGCGCTCGCGCTGTTCGTCGGCCTCACCGCCGGCGCGTACTCCTCGATCTTCATCGCGACCCCGATCGTGGCGGACCTCAAGGAGCGCGACCCGGCGATGCAGAACCTGCGCAAGCGGGTGCTGGCCAAGCGCGCCTCCGACGCGGCCAAGGCCGCCGAGGCGGCGGCCCGCGGCGAGAGCGTCGAGGACGACGAGCCGGACGACCTGGCGCCCGACGACGAGGAAGCGGCTCCGGCCGCGGCCGGTGTGGTCGGACAGCGCGGTCAGGGCACCGCCACCGCGGGCGACCGCCCGGCGCGCAGCCAGCCGGTCAACCGGGCCAACCGCGGCCGCAACCGCCCCTCGGGCAAGCGCCGCTGATCCACCCCACCGTCGCCGCCCGGCCCTCACAGGCCCGGGCGGCGACGGCTTTTGGTGCCGAGCCTGTGGGGGCCACACCGGGAAGCCGGCTTCCCGGTACCGTGCGGCCGTGCACCGCGCGTCGTGCGTCGCGCAGCGTGCGGTCGCGCGGCCTGCGGTCGTGCACTGTGAGAACCGCGAGCCGTGAGAACCACGAGCCGTCCACCGCGGCGCCGGGAACCCCCTGGGCGCCGAGAGCGAACGCCGAGAGAGCGCCGAGAAAGAAAGTAGTGCGATGACCACCACGGAAGCCGCCTCCGCGGAGCTGCGGGACCTGCTGCTCGGCCGTATCCGGGACGTCCCGGACTATCCGCGGCCCGGGGTCGTGTTCAAGGACATCACGCCCCTGCTCGCCGACCCCGCCGCCTTCGGCGCCCTGGTCGACGCCCTCGCCGAGCTGTGCGCCCGGCACGGCGCCACCAAGGTCGTCGGCCTTGAGGCGCGCGGCTTCATCCTGGCCGCCCCCGCCGCGGCCCGGGCCGGCCTCGGCTTCGTCCCGGTCCGCAAGTCCGGCAAGCTGCCCGGCGAGACGCTGGGGGAGTCGTACGAGCTGGAGTACGGCAGCGCCGAGATCGAGGTGCAGACCGACGCCTTCGCCCCCGGCGACCGGGTGCTGGTGATCGACGACGTGCTGGCCACCGGAGGCACCGCCGCGGCGGCCGTGGAGCTGATCCGCCGTACGGGGGCCGCCGTCGCCGGGGTGGCCGTTCTGCTGGAACTGACCTTCCTCGGCGGCCGGGACCGGCTCCTCCCCTCCCTCGGTGACACCCCCCTGGACGCCCTCGTGGTCGTCTGAGGCCGTCCGCGGGCCGTAGGCGTCTCCTGGGCCCACCGTGTGACGTACGGCGCTCCACGGGGCTCCTGCGGCCTTCTGGGGCCCCCGGTACGGGGCGTGCTTGCCCCGCCGGGCGCCCGTCTCGCGCCGCTGGTCGATACGATGGGACTTCCACCGTGTGAGGAGTGCTCTTGCCAGACCAGGCCCAGCCGCTCGACGCTGCTGGCGGTACGGAGCCGGCCGCCGGCGGGGCGCAGACGCCCGCGGGCGCCAAGGACACCGAGCCCAAGCCCGAGGCACCGGCGATCCGGCCCGTACGCACTCCGGGCGCCGTCGCACCGACCCGCCCCGGAGCCTCCTCCAGCCGGGTCCGAGCCCGGCTGGCCCGGCTCGGCGTGCAGCGCTCCACCCCGTACAACCCGGTGCTCGAACCCCTGCTGCGCGTCGTGCGGGGCAACGACCCCAAGGGCGACAGCGCCAAGCTGCGGCAGATCGAGAACGCGTACCAGGTCGCCGAGCGCTGGCACCGCGGCCAGAAGCGCAAGAGCGGCGACCCGTACATCACGCACCCGCTGGCCGTCACCACGATCCTGGCCGAGCTGGGCATGGACCCGGCCACCTTGATGGCCGGGCTGCTGCACGACACCGTCGAGGACACCGAGTACGGCCTTGAGGCGCTGCGCCGCGACTTCGGCGACCAGGTGGCGCTGCTGGTCGACGGCGTCACCAAGCTGGACAAGGTCAAGTTCGGCGAGGCCGCGCAGGCCGAGACGGTCCGCAAGATGGTCGTCGCCATGGCCAAGGACCCCCGTGTCCTGGTCATCAAGCTCGCCGACCGGCTGCACAACATGCGGACCATGCGCTACCTCAAGCGCGAGAAGCAGGAGAAGAAGGCCCGCGAGACCCTGGAGATCTACGCCCCGCTGGCCCACCGGCTGGGCATGAACACCATCAAGTGGGAGCTGGAGGACCTCGCCTTCGCGATCCTCTACCCGAAGATGTACGACGAGATCGTCCGCCTGGTCGCCGAGCGCGCGCCCAAGCGCGACGAGTATCTGGCCGTGGTCACCGACCAGGTGCAGCAGGATCTGCGCGCGGCCCGGATCAAGGCCACCGTCACCGGGCGGCCGAAGCACTACTACAGCGTCTACCAGAAGATGATCGTCCGCGGCCGGGACTTCGCGGAGATCTACGACCTGGTCGGCATCCGGGTGCTCGTCGACACCGTCCGGGACTGCTACGCGGCGCTCGGCACCATCCACGCGCGATGGAATCCGGTCCCCGGCCGGTTCAAGGACTACATCGCGATGCCGAAGTTCAACATGTACCAGTCGCTGCACACCACGGTGATCGGGCCCAGCGGCAAGCCCGTTGAACTCCAGATCCGCACCTTCGACATGCACCGCAGGGCCGAGTACGGCATCGCCGCGCACTGGAAGTACAAGCAGGAGGCCGTGGCCGGCGCCTCCAAGGTGCGCACCGACAGCCCGCGTTCGGACAAGAAGGACGACGCGGTCAACGACATGGCGTGGCTGCGCCAGCTGCTGGACTGGCAGAAGGAGACCGAGGACCCGGGCGAGTTCCTGGAGTCGCTGCGCTTCGACCTGTCCAAGAGCGAGGTCTTCGTCTTCACGCCCAAGGGCGACGTGATAGCGCTGCCGGCCGGCGCCACCCCGGTGGACTTCGCCTACGCCGTGCACACCGAGGTCGGCCACCGCACCATAGGCGCGCGCGTCAACGGCCGCCTCGTACCGCTGGAGTCCACCCTCGACAACGGCGACCTGGTGGAGGTCTTCACCTCCAAGGCGGCGGGCGCGGGGCCCTCCAGGGACTGGCTGGGCTTCGTCAAGTCGCCGCGGGCGCGCAACAAGATCCGCGCCTGGTTCTCCAAGGAGCGCCGCGAGGAGGCCGTCGAGTCGGGCAAGGAAGCCATCGCCCGCGCGATGCGCAAGCAGAACCTGCCGATCCAGCGGGTGCTGACCGGCGACTCCCTGGTCACCCTCGCCCACGAGATGCGCTACCCCGACATCTCCGCGCTCTACGCGGCGATCGGCGAGGGTCACATCACCGCGCAGTCCGTGGTGCAGAAGCTGGTCGACGCGCTCGGCGGCGAGGAGGGCGCCACCGAGGACATCGCGGAGATCACCACCCCGACGCAGGGCCGTACCAAGCGCCGCTCCAACACCGACCCCGGTGTGGTCGTCAAGGGCGTCAGCGACGTCTGGGTCAAGCTCTCCCGGTGCTGTACGCCGGTGCCGGGCGATCCGATCATCGGCTTCGTGACCCGCGGCAACGGGGTGTCGGTGCACCGCGCCGACTGCGTCAACGTCGACTCGCTCTCCCAGCAGCCCGAGCGGATCATCGACGTCGAGTGGGCGCCCACCCAGTCCTCGGTCTTCCTGGTCGCCATCCAGGTCGAGGCGCTGGACCGCTCCCGGCTGCTGTCGGACGTGACCCGCGTGCTGTCCGACCAGCACGTCAACATCCTGTCGGCGGCCGTGCAGACCTCCCGCGACCGGGTCGCCACCTCGCGCTTCACCTTCGAGATGGGCGACCCCAAGCACCTCGGCCACGTCCTGAAGGCCGTGCGCGGCGT
This sequence comes from Streptomyces sp. NBC_00223, assembly GCF_036199905.1. NCBI lineage: Bacteria > Bacillati > Actinomycetota > Actinomycetes > Kitasatosporales > Streptomycetaceae > Streptomyces > Streptomyces sp. NBC_00223. Next base: position 7,149,518 of record NZ_CP108109.1, read on the forward strand.
CGAGGGCGTCTACGACGTGTACCGGGTCACCTCCGGCCGGCAGCGGTAAAGCGGCCGCGCCGTTCCCCGGGCCCCTTCAGGGGCGCGGAGAACGGCGCGACCGGTCACCACGGGCAGACGGTCCGGGAGCCGGCAGTACGCGGCGACCCGGGCGGACCCGTTACCCTCCGAACTGGCCCATGCCCTTGAGGGCCGCGTCCAGGAGGGCCTGCCGACCGTCGAGCTCGGCCTGGAGTTTGTCCGCCTTCGCGGCGTTACCCGCGGAGCGCGCCGCGTCGATCTGCGACCGCAACTTCTCGACGGCCGCCTGCAACTGCCCGGTCAGGCCCTCGGCGCGAGCCCGCACCTCGGGGTTCGTGCGCTGCCACTCCGCTTCCTCGGAGTCCTGCAGCGCCCGCTCCACGGTGTGCATCCGGGCCTCGATCCGCGGCCGGGCGTCCCTCGGCACATGGCCGATGGCCTCCCACCGCTCGTTGATGGCCCGGAAGGACACCCTGGCCGACTTGAGGTCGGACACCGGGAGCAGCTTCTCGGCCTCGGCGACCAGCTCCTCCTTGCGCGCGAGGTTGTCGCGCTGCTCGGTGTCCCGCTCGGCGAACACCTCCGAGCGGGCCGCGAAGAAGACGTCCTGGGCGCCGCGGAAACGATTCCACAGGTCGTCCTCGGCCTCGCGCTGCGCCCGGCCGGCCGCCTTCCACTCCGCCATCAGCTCGCGGTAGCGGGCCGCGGTCGGCCCCCAGTCGGTGGAACCGGACAGCGCCTGAGCCTCGGTGACCAGCTTCTCCTTGATCCGCCTGGCCTCCTCGCGCTGCGCGTCCAAGGACGCGAAGTGCGCCTTGCGGCGCTTGGAGAACACCGAACGGGCGTGGCTGAAGCGGTGCCACAGCTCGTCGTCGGCCTTGCGGTCCAGCCGCGGCAGACCCTTCCAGGTGTCCACCAGGGCGCGCAGCCGCTCGCCCGCCGTACGCCACTGCTCGCTCTCGGCCAACTGCTCGGCCTCGGCGACCAGCTGCTCCTTGGCGGTCCTGGCCTCCTCGCCCTGCTTGGCCTTGGCGACCCGGCGCTCCTCGCGCCGGGACTCCACCAGGGCCACCAGCGCGTCCAGGCGTACGCCCAGCGCCGCCAGGTCACCGACCGCGTGCGCCTCGGTCACCGACGTCCGCAGGTGCTCGATCGCGGCCAGGGCGTCCTTCGGGGCGAGATCGGTGGTCCGCACCCGCCGTTCGAGGAGGCCGATCTCCACGACGAGGCCCTCGTACTTGCGCTCGTAGTACGCCAGCGCCTCATCGGGGGAGCCCGCCTGCCACGAACCGACCTCCTTCTCCCCGTCGGCCGTACGCACGTACACGGTCCCCGTCTCATCGACGCGGCCCCACGGGTCGCTGCTCACAGCGCCTCCTCCACGTGATGCCCCGCCGAATCGCGCCCGGCGGGCATCGTCCACAGTTTCTCAACAGCAGGGCCGCACGCCCTGACCGGTCCAACGGCCAACATAGGCGACCGGCGCCCCGGCTGTCCGCATCCGATACGGCCCCAATCGCGAATTCAGATACCGATCAGGACTCAGACAGGTAAGGACCCGGTCCCATCGCCGCCCGCCCGCTCAGGACTTGGTGACCGTCGCCTTGTTGATCACCACGGTGGCGTTCGGCGCGCCGTCGCCCTGACCGGTGGTCTCACCGGCCTTGGCGATCTTGTTGAGCACCTTCATCCCGGCGCTGTCGATCGTGCCGAACGGGGTGAACTGCGGGGGCAGCGGGCTGTCCTTGTACACCAGGAAGAACTGGCTGCCGCCGGTGTGCTTCTGCCCGGTGTTGGCCATCGCCACGGTGCCGGTCGGGTACGTGACGCCGCCGTTGGAGTCGGCCTTGCCGAGCGCCGTCAGGTTCTCGTCGCCGATGGTGTAGCCGGGGCCGCCGCTGCCGCTGCTCGTCGGGTCGCCGCACTGGAGCACGTAGATACCGGTGGTGGTCAGCCGGTGGCACCTGGTGTGGTCGAAGAAGCCCTTGCCGGCCAGGAAGTCGAACGAGTTGACGGTCTCGGGGGCCTTGGCCGCGTCGAGCGCGATCGGGATCGTGCCGCAGGTGGTGTCCAGGGTGAAGGTGTACTTGGCGCTCTTGTCGATCGTGAGCGCCGGCTCCTTCTTCCACTGCAACTGACCGGGCTTGCCCGCGGCGGGCTTGGCGCACGGGTCGGGCCCGGGCGGGGGCGTCGTGGCGGGCGTGGTGGCCGGATCGGTGGCGCCGGCGGAGGCCGACTGCGTCGCGGGGGGCTTGGCCGCGGCGTCCGTCTTGCTGTCGCTGTCGAAGGCGCCGGCCGCCCACGCGCCGATCAGCGAGGCGGCGACCACCACGGTCACCACACCGATCACCGAGTTGCGCACACGCGCCTTGCGGTAATGCTTCACCCTGCGCTGCTGCTGCCGCTCGAACTTCTCCCGGGCGAGCTGCCGCCGCCGCTGATCCTTGGTGACCACTTCGCCGTCTCCGTCGTCTGTGTCAGTTGCCGAGTGCCGTGCGCCGTACTCGCGCCCGGCCTTATGCTGTGCCCGTGCGGGGCGCTGTGAGTTCGCTTTGTGTCCGCTGTACGGCACCGCGCACGGCCGTCGATTGAGTTGTCGAACGCTGAATGCGCGCGTGCCGAGATCTTCGCGTCCCGCGCGCCCGCCGTCCAGTCCGCGAACCGGCCGATGCTGGCACGATACGAGTTCGCGGCCGTCGTACGGTCGCCGGTAGGCTCGTGAAACGCCGACACCTCCCGCGGACGACAGAAGGACGAACGTGCTCATTGCCGGGTTCCCCGCCGGGGCCTGGGGGACCAATTGTTATGTGGTCGCCCCCGCCGCGGGCGAGGAGTGCGTGATCATCGACCCGGGTCACCTCGCGACCCAGGGCGTCGAGGACACGCTCGCCAAGCACCGACTCAAGCCCGTCGCCGTCATCCTCAGCCACGGCCACATCGACCATGTGGCCTCCGTCGTCCCGGTCTGCGGGGCACACGACGTGCCGGCCTGGATCCACCCCGAGGACCGCTACATGCTCAGCGACCCGGAGAAGGCGCTCGGCCGCGCCATCGGGCAGCCGCTGATGGGCGAGTTGACCGTCGGCGAGCCCGGCGACCTCAAGGAGCTGGCCGACGGCTCGACGCTGACCCTGGCCGGTCTGGAGTTCTCCGTCGCGCACGCGCCCGGCCATACCAGGGGGTCGGTGACCTTCAGGCTGCCCGAGCGCGCCGACATCCCGTCGGTGCTGTTCTCCGGTGACCTGCTCTTCGCCGGCTCCGTCGGACGCACCGACCTGCCCGGCGGCTCCGCGGCCGAGCTGTACGAGTCGCTGGCCCGTGTGTGCCTGCCGCTCGACGACTCGACCGTGGTCCTGTCGGGACACGGCCCCCAGACGACCATCGGCCGCGAGCGCGCCGCCAACCCGTACCTGGGTGAGGCGGCCCGCGGCCCCGGAGCCGCAGACCCGGCTCCACGACGAGGATTGTGACGATTCCTGCTGTGAGTTCCGCTGTGAGCGCCTTCCAGGCCCCCAAGGGCACCTACGATCTGCTGCCGCCCGACTCCGCGCTGTATCTCGCGGTGCGCGAGGCCATCGCCGCGCCCGCCCGCCGCGCCGGGTACGGCTATGTCGAGACCCCCGGATTCGAGAACGTCGAACTCTTCTCCCGCGGTGTCGGCGAGTCCACCGACATCGTCACCAAGGAGATGTTCACCCTCACCACCAAGGGCGGCAGCCAACTGGCGCTGCGGCCCGAGGGCACCGCGTCGGTGCTGCGCGCCGCGCTCCAGGCCAATCTGCACAAGGCCGGCAATCTGCCGGTCAAGCTCTGGTACTCCGGCTCGTACTACCGCTACGAGCGCCCGCAGGCCGGCCGCTACCGGCACTTCTCCCAGGTCGGCGCCGAGGCGATCGGCGCCGAGGACCCGGTGCTCGACGCCGAGCTGATCGTGCTGGCCTGCGACGCCTACCGCTCGCTCGGACTGAGCGGATTCCGGCTGCTGCTCAACTCGCTGGGCGACCGCGAGTGCCGTCCCGCCTACCGGGCCGCCCTCCAGGACTTCCTGCGCGGCCTCGACCTGGACGAGGAGACCCGCCGGCGGATCGACATCAACCCGCTGCGGGTGCTGGACGACAAGCGCGAGGCCGTACAGAAGCAGCTGGCCGGCGCCCCCGCGATCGCCGACCACCTGTGCGAGGCGTGCAAGGCGTACCACGAGCAGGTGCGCGAGCTGCTGACCGAGGCCGGGGTGGCGTACGAGGACGACCCCCGGCTGGTGCGCGGGCTCGACTACTACACCAGGACCACCTTCGAGTTCGTGCACGACGGGCTCGGCTCGCAGTCCGCGATCGGCGGCGGCGGGCGGTACGACGGCCTGTCCGAGATGATCGGCGGCCCCTCGCTGCCGTCGGTCGGCTGGGCGCTCGGCGTGGACCGCACGGTGCTGGCGCTGCGGGCCGAGGGCGTGGAGCCCGAGCTGCCCCCGGTCACCGATGTGTTCGCGGTGCCGATCGGCGAGCAGGCCCGGCGGGCGCTGTTCACCGCGGTCACCGCGCTGCGCAGGGCCGGGGTCGCGGCGGACTTCGCCTTCGGCGGCAAGGGCATGAAGAACGCGATGAAGTCGGCCAACCGCTCCGGGGCCCGCTTCGCGCTGGTCGCGGGGGAGCGCGACCTCGCCGAGGGCGTGGTCCAGCTCAAGGACCTGGAGACCGGCGACCAGGGACCCGTCGCGCTCGACGAGATCGTCACGACCGTCAAGGAGCGGCTGGTTTAAACCCCTCGTACGTGTACGAGGGTGCTCGGGCCTTATTCCGTCCTGACCACCCTCGTGCACAATGATGGGGTGCCCGCCCGCCCCCACGGTTCGAGAGATCGGTAATCATGACGACTTCCGCGCTTGACGACACGCGAACGGACGGCGACCGCGAGCAGCGGGCACCCGAGGGGATCGCGGCGGGACGGGCGTTCACCTGGCTGCTGCTCATCTGCGGAGCACTCGGCCTGGTCGCGGCCTTCGTGATCACCGATGACAAGTTCAAGCTGCTCCAGGCCAAGATCGAGGGCAAGACCTACACCCCTGCGTGCAGCCTCAACCCGATCATCTCCTGCGGCGATGTGATGCAGAGCGCGCAGGCACATGTCTTCGGCTTCCAGAACCCGATCATCGGACTGGCCGCCTACCCCGTGGTGATCTGCCTGGCCGTGGGCATGCTGGCCGGTGCCCGCTACCAGAAGTGGTTCTGGTACGGACTCCAGGCCGGTGGCCTGTTCGGCGTCGGCTTCGTCACCTGGCTCCAGTACCAGACGATCTACAACATCAACGCGATCTGCCTGTGGTGCTGCCTGGCCTGGATCGTCACCATCCTGATCTTCTGGTACACCGCCGTCCACAACATCAAGCACGGCCTGATCAAGGTGCCCGAGCGGGCCCGAGGGCTGGTGCTGGAGTTCCACTGGGTGGTCCCGGTGCTGTGGTACGGCGTGATCGCCACGCTGATCCTCTCCCACTTCTGGTACTACTGGCGGACGCTCATCTGAGCCGTCCGACGCGCCTGTCCGGGGCCGCCACCGGGATCGTCCCCGGGGCGGCCTCCGGCACGCTCGGAGCGGTTCGGCGGACCCGCTCGCGGGGGACTGTCGGCGCGGTGACCTAGGCTTCACGCGTGGAGCCAGATCTGTTCACCGCCGCCGCCGAAGACCGGCAGGAGCGGGACCCCAGCAGCAGCCCCCTCGCCGTACGGATGCGTCCGCGCACCCTGGACGAGGTCGTCGGGCAGCAGCACCTGCTGCGCCCCGGCGCGCCGCTGCGGCGGCTGGTGGAGGAGGGCGAGGGCGGCCGTCCCGGACCGGCCGGACCCTCGTCGGTCATCCTGTGGGGCCCGCCCGGCACGGGCAAGACCACCCTGGCGTATGTCGTCAGCAAGGCCACCAACAAGCGGTTCGTGGAGCTGTCGGCGATCACCGCGGGCGTCAAGGAGGTCCGCGCGGTCATCGAGAGCGCCAAGCGCCAGTCCGGCGGGTACCAGCGCGAGACCGTACTCTTCCTGGACGAGATCCACCGCTTCAGCAAGGCGCAGCAGGACTCGCTGCTGCCCGCCGTGGAGAACCGCTGGGTCACCCTCATCGCGGCCACCACCGAGAACCCGTACTTCTCGGTGATCTCCCCGCTGCTCTCGCGCTCCCTGCTGCTCACCCTGGAGCCGCTGACCGACGACGACCTGCGCGGGGTCCTGCACCGGGCGCTGGCCGACGAGCGCGGGCTCGCCGCCGCCGTGACCCTGCCCGAGGACGCCGAGGCCCATCTGCTGCGGATCGCGGGCGGCGACGCCCGGCGCGCGCTGACCGCGCTGGAGGCGGGCGCGGGCTCGGCGCTGGCCAAGGGCGAGGACACGCTCACCCTGTCCACGCTGGAGGAGGCCGTCGACCGGGCCGCGGTCACCTACGACCGGGACGGCGACCAGCACTACGACGTGGCCAGTGCCCTGATCAAGTCCATCCGCGGCTCGGACGTGGACGCGGCCCTGCACTATCTGGCCCGGATGATCGAGGCGGGAGAGGACCCGCGCTTCATCGCCCGCCGGCTGATGATCTCCGCGAGCGAGGACATCGGCCTGGCCGATCCCACCGCGCTGCCGACCGCGGTGGCGGCCGCGCAGGCCGTGGCCATGATCGGCTTCCCCGAGGCGTCGCTCATCCTCAGCCACGCGACCATCGCGCTGGCGCTCGCCGCCAAGTCCAACGCGGCGACCACCGCGATCGGCGCCGCGCTCGCGGACGTACGCGCGGGCAAGGCGGGCCCGGTGCCCGCGCATCTGCGCGACGGGCACTACAAGGGCGCGGCCAAGCTCGGCCACGCCCAGGGCTATGTCTATCCGCACGACGTGCCCGGGGGCATCGCCGCGCAGCAGTACGCGCCCGACGAGCTGCGCGACCGCCGCTACTACGAGCCCACCCGGCACGGGGCCGAGGCGCGGTACGCGGACGTGCTGGAGCGCGTCCGCGACCGCCTCTCGGGCCGCCCCGCCGAGTAGCGACCACGGCGGGCCCTGGGCACCACGGACCCCCGTGTTCGGTCTCCCGACGGGCCTTCGTCCGGCCGGGGCGGGCCCGGGTTCGGGCGCGCGTGCGCGGCTCGGGAGCCGCGGGCTGTCGCTTTCCGGCGTCGGCGCGGCCTTGTCCGGCGCGTCCGGGGCGGCGCCCCCGGGACCGGCTCCGGCCGTGCGGCCGGCCCGGGTGTCGCGGGCCGCCGCGTTTCGGCGTCGGTGGTGCCGGGCCATCGTTCGATCCCGGTCGCGCCGGGTCCGGGCCGAACCCCCGGACCGGCTCAGGACTCGCGGGCCGCCGTGAACAGCGCGCGCAGGGAGCGGCGCGCGGCCTCGGGGCCGTCCACCGGCTCGGGGAAGTCGAAGCGCGCGTCGAAGGTGCCCTCCGGCCCGGTGAACCGCACCCGCAGCCCGAAGCGGTCGAGCGCCAGCGGCACCGCCCCGCTCGCCGCCCGCGGCGCCCCGCACGGGGTGCCGGGACCGGCGATCAGCCCGCACAGCAGCTCCACGTCCGGGCTGTGCGCCGCCGCCAGATGCTGAAGCACCTCCGTCTCGTACGCCAGCAGCGGATCGGGCGCGGCGGCCGCGAACTCGTCCGGCTCGACCAGGGCCGCGCCCCACAGGTCGTCGAGCGACAACTCGCCGGTCTCCAGCCGCAGCAGCTCCGTACCGGCCTCGAAGGCGCCGCCGGGCACCGGGGTGAGCCAGCCCGCGAGCCAGACCCGGCCGCGGATCCGGTGCGGCACCGCGACCGGCGCCACGTCCGTGATCTCCAGCACAGCGGCGAGTTCGTCGTCACCCGCCCGCCGGACCGCCCGTACCGCGGGCGCGTCGCGCGGGAACAGCAGAAACACATCTCCGGACGGTCCCACCGAGTGGCGCAGCGGTACCATCGGCTCGGCCGGCTCCGGGCTGAGCCCGGGAATGGCCAGGGCGAGGGACGAGTTACCCTCGACCAGAGTTCGCGCGCGTTCGGCGGCCGACGGCTGCCGGGGCGCTTCCTCCACTTCGGGACGCGGCTGACCATGCCCTGACACATCAGGCGTGGGGTTCCCGGGTCGAATCATGCGGACTCCTCAGCTAAGGTAAGCCTTACCTAATCTACACGGAGGTTCGTCGCACGTGAATCAGTCGCGTCCCAAGGTCAAGAAGTCCCGGGCGCTGGGCATCGCGCTCACCCCCAAGGCGGTCAAGTACTTCGAGGCCCGTCCCTACCCGCCGGGTGAGCACGGCCGTGGTCGCAAGCAGAACAGCGACTACAAGACCCGTCTGCTGGAGAAGCAGCGGCTGCGCGCGCAGTACGACATCAGCGAGCGGCAGATGCAGCGCGCCTACGACCGGGCCAAGAAGGCCGCGGGCCTGCGGACCGGCGAGGCGCTGATCATCGAGCTGGAGCGCCGTCTCGACGCGCTGGTGCTGCGGGCCGGGCTGGCCCGGACGATCTACCAGTCCCGCCAGATGGTCGTGCACGGCCACATCGAGGTCAACGGCCGGAAGGTCGACAAGCCGTCCTTCCGGGTCCGCCCCGAGGACGTCGTCCAGGTCCGCGAGCGCTCCCGTGCCAAGACCCCCTTCCTGGTCGCGCGTGAGGGCGGCTGGGCCGGCGACGGCGAGACCCCGCGCTACCTCCAGGTCAACCTCCAGGCGCTCGCCTTCCGCCTCGACCGCGACCCCAACCGCCGTGAGATCCCGGTGATCTGCGACGAGCAGCTCGTCGTCGAGTACTACGCCCGCTGATCCCGGAGCCGGTCGGGTCGCTCTCACAGCAGCGCCCGCCGGTCCCCGGAGCCGGCCGCCGGATCCTCCGCCGGAAGGCCGCCCGCAGCGGTCCTCGGGCCCTCAGCCCGCCGCCTCGCCCGAGGCGGCGGGCTCGTGCGTCTGCGGAGCCCCGGAGGGCGTCCCGGAAGCCGGCGACGGCCTGTGCAGCGCCCGCCGCACCGCCCGGTCGAAGTCCAGCCGGCCGCCCTCGCGCAGCGCCGCCTCGTAGGCCGGATCGCCCAGCGCCCGGCGCACCCGCCGCTCGCACTCCGCGTGCGGCGCGTTGAAGTAGCGCGAGCCGAACAGCCGTATCCCCACCGACTCCCACAGCCGCCCGGCCGCGCCCTGGAGCACCGCGGCCTCCCGCGGCTCCCCCTCGCCCTCGGTGACCAGCGCCAGCAGTTCCAGCGCGAGCACCGCGCCCACCAGGTCGTGGAAGTCGTGGCTGATCGTCAGCGACTCCTCGGCCAGCCGCCGGGCCCCGGCCGGATCACCGTTCAGCCAGGCCGCGTACGCCAGTACGTACAGGGCGTAGGCCAGCGTCCAGCGCTCGCCGTGGTCGCGGCAGATCGCGCGGACCTCCTCGGCCAGCCGGACCGCCTGCTCGATCCCGCCCTGGAACGCCACCGCCATCGCCAGCTCGACCTGGCCCATGAGGACATTGCTGTTCAGTTCGCCGATCCGGCGGTAGCGGGCCAGCGCCTCCCCGATGAAGCGCTCGGCCCTCGGCATGTCGTCGGAGACCAGTGCCAGGCAGCCCAGCCGGTGCACCGCGTACGCCTCGGCCGTCGTGTTGCCGCTCTCCGCCGCCTCGCGCCGGCACTCGTGCAGGACGGCCAGCGCCGCCGCCGAGTCGCCCTGGAGCAGCGCCACATAGCCGTACACCCACATCGCCTTGGCGCGTGCCTCGGTCGGGGTGTCGGAGGCGTCCAGGGCCCGTTCCAGCCAGTGCCTGCCCTCGGCCAGCCGCCCGCAGCCCACCCAGCAGAACCACAGGGTGCCCGCCAGGTACTGGCCGACCGCCGGGTCCTGCGGCGGCTCGCCCGCCGCGCCGTCCAGGCTGACGTCCAGGGCCAGCCGCAGATTCGGCAGGTCGGCGGTCACCCGCGCGGCCACCTCGGTCTGCCGGGGGCTGAACCAGTCCAGTTCGCACCAGGTGGCCAGCCCCAGATACCAGTCCCGGTGCCGCCGCCGCATCCGGGCCTCGTCGCCGAGCGCGGTCAGCCACCCGGCGCCGTACTCGGCCACGCTGTCCATCATCCGGAAGCGGACCACCCCGTCCGGGCCCTCCACGCGGGCCAGCACCGACTGCGCGACCAGGGCGGCGACGGTCTCCGCGATCTCGCCCTCGGGCAGTTCGGGCCCCGAGCAGACGTACTCCACCGCGTCCAGGTCGAAGTGGCCGGCGAAGACCGACAGCCGGGCCCACAGCAGCCGCTCGGCGGGCGTGCACAGCTCATGGCTCCAGCCGATCGCGGTACGCAGCGCCCGGTGCCGGACGGGAGCGGTCGGATCGCCGCCGGTCAGCAGCCGGAAACGGTCGTCGAGCCGGTCGAGGATCTGCGCCACGGACAGCGCCCGCAGCCGGACGGCGGCCAGCTCCAGGGCCAGCGGCAGCCGGTCGAGACGGTCGCACAGCTCGCCGACGTCCGCCGCGTTGGCCGCCGTCACCGCGAAGCCCGGCAGCACCTCGGCGGCCCGCGCGGCGAAGAGCCGTACGGCGTCGTCGGTGCCCGGCGGGTCCAGCGGCAGCAGCAGCTCCCCGGTGATGCCCAGCGGCCGGCGGCCCGCCGCGAGCACCCGCAGCCCCGGCGCGCGCCGCAGCAGCTCGGCCACCAGGTCCGCGGTGTGCGGGTGCAGCCGGTCGTACCCGTCGAGGACCAGCAGGAGTTCCCGGTCGGCCAGATGCTCGGCCAGCGCCAGCCGCGGCGGGCGGGTGGTGTGGTCGGGCAGCCGCAGCCCGTCGGCGACCGTCTGGTCCAGCAGTGTGGCGTCGCGCAGCCCCGACAGCTCGACCGCCCACACCCCGTCGCGGAAACGGTCCTGCACCCGCCCGGCGGCCCGCAGCGCCAGCCGGGACTTCCCCACGCCGCCGGGCCCGGTGACCGTGACCAGCCGCGACCGCGTCAACAGCCCCGCCGCGTCGGCGAGTTCGCAGGACCGGCCGACGAAGCCCGCCAGCTCGGCCGGGAGGTTGCCCGAGGATGCCATGGTGCACGGAGCGTACGTGCCGATAAGCGGAACGTACAATCACGCCACCAAACCGCGGCGATCTGCTACGGCCCTCCCCGCCCGGCGCCCGGCCCGCCACGCGGGAAAGCGGTACGGGTGCCCAGGTCCGGCGCGATAAGGTCGGTGTCCGATCGACGTGGTGGAACGAGGGAGAGCGGCAGCGTGTCCGGTGGAGAGGTGGCCGGCCTCATCGTGGCGGTCTTCTGGGCGATCCTGGTGTCGTTCCTGGCCGTCGCGCTGGCCCGGCTGGCCCAGACGCTGAAGCGGACCACCGAGCTGGTGGCGAGCGTCACCGAGCAGGCCGTACCGCTGCTCGGCGAGGCGTCCGAGGCGCTGCGCTCCGCGCACACCCAGCTCGACCGGGTCGACACCATCACCGCGGACGTCGCCGAGGTCACCTCCAACGCCTCCGCGCTCTCCTCGACCGTCGCCTCCGCGTTCGGCGGGCCCCTGGTGAAGGTCGCCGCCTTCGGCTACGGGGTCCGGCGCGCGGTGGGCCTGCGCAGCGGCGGCGCGGGCCGGGCCCGCGCCAGGACCGCCACGGCAGGCAAGGTGCTGCCCGCCTCCCGGCGCGGCGGCCGTCGCAACCGCCCGAAGGACTGAGGCCCATGTTCCGCCGACTGTTCTGGTTTCTGACCGGCGCCGCCGCCGGCACCTACGCCACCGTCAAGGTCAACCGCGCGGTGCGCAGGCTCAGCCCCGACAGCCTCGCCCTGACCGCGGCCGACCGGGCGCTGGAGACCGGCGCGCGCCTGAGGCTCTTCGCCCAGGACGTACGGGCGGGCATGGCGCAGCGCGAGGGCGAACTCCACGACGCCCTCGGCCTGCGGACCGGCGCCGACGACACCCCCCGCCTGACGACCCGTCAGGACGCCCTGGGCCTGACCGCCCAGGACCCCGACTTCCCGGCACCGCGCCGGGGCATCGCGTACAACCGGAAGGACGAACACTGATGGAGTCGGCAGAAATCCGCCGCCGCTGGCTGCGCTTCTTCGAGGAGCGCGGGCACACCGTCGTGCCGTCGGCGTCCCTCATCGCCGACGACCCCACGCTGCTGCTGGTGCCGGCGGGCATGGTCCCGTTCAAGCCGTACTTCCTCGGCGAGGTCAAGCCGTCCTTCGCGCGCGCCACCAGCGTCCAGAAGTGCGTACGCACCCCGGACATCGAAGAGGTCGGCCGGACCACCCGGCACGGCACGTTCTTCCAGATGTGCGGCAACTTCTCCTTCGGCGACTACTTCAAGGAAGGCGCCATCAAGTACGCCTGGGAGCTGCTCACCAGCTCGCAGGCGGACGGCGGTTACGGCCTTGAGCCGGAGAAGCTCTGGATCACCGTCTACGAGCAGGACGACGAGGCCGAGGCCATCTGGCGCGATGTCATCGGCGTCCCCGCCGAGCGCATCCAGCGCCTGGGCATGGGCCCCAACTTCTGGTCCATGGGCGTGCCGGGACCCTGCGGCCCCTGCTCCGAGATCAACTACGACCGCGGCCCCGAGTTCGGCGTCGAGGGCGGCCCGGCCGTCAACGACGAGCGGTACGTGGAGATCTGGAACCTGGTCTTCATGCAGTACGAGCGCGGGGCCGGCGAGGGCAAGGACGACTTCCCGATCCTCGGCGACCTGCCCGCCCGCAACATCGACACCGGCCTCGGCCTCGAACGCCTCGCGATGATCCTCCAGGGCGTCCACAACATGTACGAGACCGACAACCTGCGGGTCGTCATCGACAAGGCCACCGACCTCACCGGAGTCCGCTACGGGCAGGCCGACGCCTCCGACGTGTCGCTGCGCGTCGTCGCCGACCACATGCGCACCTCCGTGATGCTCATCGGCGACGGCGTCACCCCCGGCAACGAGGGCCGCGGCTACGTACTGCGCCGCATCATGCGCCGGGCCATCCGCAACATGCGCATGCTCGGCGCCTCGCAGCCCGTCGTCGCCGAACTGGTCGACGTGGTCCTCAAGACCATGGGCGAGCAGTACCCGGAGCTGCTCACCGACCGCAAGCGGATCGAGACCGTGGCCCTCGCCGAGGAGGCCGCCTTCCTCAAGACGCTCAAGGCCGGCACCAACATCCTCGACACGGCCGTCACCGAGACCAAGTCGGCCGGCGGGACCGTGCTGTCGGGCAGCCAGGCCTTCCTGCTCCACGACACCTGGGGCTTCCCGATCGACCTCACCCTGGAGATGGCCTCCGAGCAGGGCCTGTCCGTGGACGAGGACGGCTTCCGCCGCCTGATGAAGGAGCAGCGCGAGCGCGCCAAGGCCGACGCCCGCGCCAAGAAGACCGGCCACGCCGACCTGTCCGCCTACCGCGAGGTCGCCGACCGCTCCGGCACCACCGAGTTCACCGGCTACACCCACGACCACAACGAGGCCACCGTCGTCGGCCTGCTGGTCGACGGCCTGCCCTCCCCGGCCGCCACCGAGGGCGACGAGGTCGAGGTCGTCCTCGACCGCACCCCCTTCTACGCCGAGGGCGGCGGCCAGCTCGCCGACACCGGCCGGCTGCGGCTGGACAGCGGCGCCGTGATCGAGGTGCGCGACGTCCAGCAGCCGGTGCCCGGCGTCAGCGTGCACAAGGGCGTCGTCCAGGTCGGCGAGGTCACCCTCGGGGCCGGCGTGCTGGCCCAGATCGACCTCGTGCGCCGCCGGGCCATCGCCCGCGCCCACAGCGCCACCCACCTGACCCACCAGGCGCTGCGCGACGCGCTGGGCCCCACCGCCGCCCAGGCCGGTTCGGAGAACTCCCCGGGCCGCTTCCGCTTCGACTTCGGCTCGCCGGCCGCCGTACCCGGCACGGTCCTCACCGACGTCGAGCAGAAGATCAACGAGGTGCTGGCCCGCGAACTCGACGTCACCGCCGAGGTGCTGCCGATCGACGAGGCCAAGAAGCAGGGCGCCATCGCCGAGTTCGGCGAGAAGTACGGCGAGCACGTCCGGGTCGTCACCATCGGCGACTTCTCCAAGGAGCTGTGCGGCGGCACCCACGTGCGCAACACCTCCCAGCTCGGACTGGTCAAGCTGCTCGGCGAGTCCTCCATCGGCTCCGGTGTGCGCCGGGTCGAGGCCCTGGTCGGCGTGGACGCGTACAACTTCCTGGCCCGGGAGCACACGGTCGTCGCCCAGCTCACCGAGCTGGTCAAGGGCCGCCCCGAGGAACTGCCCGACAAGATCTCCGGGATGCTCGCCAAGCTCAAGGAGGCCGAGAAGGAGATCGACCGCTTCCGCGCCGAGAAGGTGCTCCAGGCCGCCGCGGGGCTGGCCGCGAGCGCCGAGGACGTCAACGGCGTGGCGCTGGTGGCCGGAGCCGTGCCCGAGGGCACCGGCGCCGACGACCTGCGCCGCCTGGTGCTGGACGTCCGGCAGCGCGTCACCGGCGGCCGGCCCGCCGTGGTGGCCCTGTTCACCGTGGTGAACGGCCGCCCGCTGACCGTGATCGCCACCAACGAGGGCGCCCGCGAGCGCGGGGTCAAGGCCGGCGAGCTGGTCCGTACCGCGGCCAGGACGCTCGGCGGCGGCGGTGGCGGCAAGGACGACGTGGCCCAGGGCGGCGGACAGAACGCCGGCTCCGTCCCGGACGCGATCGAGGCCGTGCGGCGGCTCGTCGCCGAGAAGGCGTGAGCGTGCCGGAGACACCCGGCGGCATGCGGCGCGGGCGGCGGATCGCCGTCGACGTCGGGGACGCCCGGATCGGGGTCGCCTCGTGCGACCCCGACGGGATCCTCGCCACCCCGGTCGAGACCGTCCCCGGCCGGGACGTGCCCGCCGCGCTGCGCCGCCTCGCCGCGATCGTCGAGGAGTACGAGCCGATCGAGGTCGTCATCGGGCTGCCGCGCTCCCTCAACGGGAGCGAGGGGCCCGCGGCGGTCAAGGTGCGCGCCTTCGCGCAGGGGGTGGCCGACACGGTCGCACCCGTGCCCGTACGGTTGGTCGACGAACGCATGTCGACCGTGACGGCCACCCATGGGCTGCGCGCGTCCGGCGTGAAGGCGAAGAAGGGACGCTCGGTGGTCGACCAGGCCGCGGCCGTGGTCATTCTGCAGAGCGCCCTGGAGACCGAACGAGTGTCGGGCAAAGCTCCGGGCGAGGGCGTCGAAGCGGCCTCCTGATCGCGGTACGGTAACGTTCCGCGCGAAGCGGCGGCGCCCTCGGGTGCCGCCCGTTTCGCAGGGTCGGCAGGCCCGATGCCGACCGCGTACCAAGGGGACCGATGACTGACTATGGCCGGGGCTCCGGCTCCGAACCGTGGCACCCCGAGGACCCGCTCTTCGGCGACATGTACGAACCGGGGTACGACAGCCGGACCGACCCCTACGCCGGCGGTCGGCAGCCGCAGCCCCAGCAGCCCGCGCAGCCTCAGCAGCCGGGCGGCTGGCAGGACCCGTACGCCTCCGGGCAGCAGCCGCAGTACCCGCAGCAGGGATATCCCCAGCAGCAGTACCCGCAGCAGCCCCAGCAGCAGCCGTATCCGCAGCAGGTCCCGCCGCAGCAGCACCCGCAGTCCGGGCAGCCGCAGCAGCACCCGCAGCACGTCCAGCAGCCGCAGCACCCTCAGCAGCAGGGTTACCCGCAGGCGGGCTACGACGGCTGGGACACCGGCTCGCAGCAGACCGGCGGCTACGGGCACCAGGACCCGTACGGCCAGCAGCCGCAGGACCCCTACGGCGCTCCGCAGCAGCCCGACTTCTACGGGCAGAACGGCTACCCGCCGCCGCAGCAGCCGCAACAGCCCCAGTACCGCCAGCAGCAGCCGCAGGGGTCGCAGGCGCCCGGTCAGGGCCAGGGGCAGCCGCTGGGCCCGCAGCAGGGTCGGCAGCCCTTCCAGCCGCAGCAGCAGGCCCAGCAGCAGGGGCAGGGCCCGGCGCAGGCCCAGCAGCCGCCGCAGCAGGCCCGCCCGCAGGAGCCCGACCCCGAGCCGCTGCGCACCGCCCCCGCCGAGACCGGCGAGTGGGAGCCGGACGACGAGCCGGACCCCCGCGAGCACGCGTTCTTCTCCGGCCGCGACGACGATGACGAGGACGACGACAGCCCCTCGACCCCGAACTCCGGCGGCCGGCGGTCCGGCAAGTCCCCGGCCAAGGGCGGCAAGAAGCGCCGCAGCGGCTGCGCCTGCATGGTCGTCCTGCTGGTGCTCGGCGGAGGGCTCGGCGGCGGCGGGTACTTCGGCTACCAGTTCTACGAGAGCCACTTCGGGCCCGCCCCCGACTACTCGGGGCAGGGCACGGGCGACGTCCAGGTCAACATCCCGCAGGGCGCGTCGGCCACGAGCATGGGCAACATCCTCAAGGACGCCGGCGTCGTGAAGAGCGTCGGCGCCTTCACCGCCGCCGCGAACAAGAACCCCAAGGGCCGGCTCATCCAGGCCGGCGTCTACGTCCTGCACAAGAACATGTCGGGCGCCTCCGCGGTGACGATGATGCTGGACCCCAAGTCCCAGAACGCGATGATCATCCCGGAGGGATGGCGGGCCACCCGCATATACCAGGCGATCGACACCAAGCTCAAGGTCAAGGCGGGCACCACCGCGTCCCAGGTCAAGGGCGTCAACCTGGGCCTGCCGTCATGGGCGCACGGCAATGTGGAGGGCTTCCTCTTCCCGGCGAAGTACAGCATCTCGAAGACCATGAAGCCGGTGGACGTCGTCCGGCAGATGGTCGCCCAGGCCAAGGCCGAGTACACCAGGGACGATCTGGAGGGAGCCGCCAGGAAGTTGGGCAAGTCTCCCGAGGACATCCTGAAGATCGCCAGCCTTGTGCAGGCGGAGGCGCAGGAAGCCGACGACTTCGGCAAGGTGTCCCGTGTCGTGTACAACCGGCTCGACAAGGACATGACGCTCGGGTTCGACTCCACGCTCAACTACGCCATGGGCCGTTCGACCCTGAACACGACGAACAAGGACACGCAGTACCCGTCGCCGTACAACACCTACACCCACAAGGGCCTGCCGCCCGGACCCATCGACAACCCGGGCCACCAGGCCATCGCGGCCGCGCTCGCGCCCACCGAGGGCAAGTGGCTGTACTTCGTCACCGTGAAGCCGAACGACACCCGCTTCACCGACAACTACGACGAGCACCAGAAGAACGTGCAGGCGTTCAACGAGTACCAGAAGGAGCACGGCGGATGACCGGATCGGGTGAGCGCCGCGCGGCCGTGCTCGGGTCGCCGATCGCGCACTCCCTCTCCCCGGCGCTGCACCGCGCCGCGTACGCGGCGCTCGGCCTCGACGACTGGCGCTACGACCGCTTCGACGTGGACGAGGTCGCGCTCCCCGGCTTCGTGGCCGGCCTCGACCCCGCCGTGTGGGCGGGCCTGTCGCTGACCATGCCGCTCAAGCGCGCGATCATCCCGCTGCTGGACGAGATCACGCCGACGGCCGCCTCCGTCGAGGCCGTCAACACCGTGGTGTTCGGCCCCGACGGGCGCCGCACGGGCGACAACACCGACATCCCCGGCCTGGTCGCCGCGCTGCGCGAACGCGGCATCACCTCCGTGCCGTCCGCCGCCGTGCTGGGCGCCGGAGCCACCGCCTCCTCCGCGCTCGCCGCCCTCGCCCAGATCTGCCGGGGCGAGGTCACCGCCTACGTCCGCGGTCCCGCGCGCGCCACCGAGATGCTGCACTGGGGCGAACGGCTCGGCGTCACCGTACGCACCGAGGACTGGAGCCACGCGGCCAAGGCGCTGACCGAGCCGCTGGTGATCGCCACCACCCCGGCGGGCGCCGCCGACCATCTCGCCGAGCACGTACCGGCCGCGCCCGGCGCCCTGTTCGACGTGCTCTACGCGCCCTGGCCGACCCCACTGGCCACCGCCTGGACCCAGCGCGGCGGGCCGGTACTCGGCGGTCTCGACCTGCTCGTCCACCAGGCCGTCCTCCAGGTCGAACAGCACACCGGCCGCGCCCCGGCCCCGCTCGCCGCGATGCGCGCCGCGGGCGAGGCGGCGCTGCGGGCGCGCTGAGCCCCGTCCGCACGGCGGACCCCGGGGGCCGTCCGCACGCTGGACCGGCCGGCCGGGCGGGGCACGGATCGTGGGAGGATCGGGGGCGTAGTACCGGGACGCCACACGGGGGCGGACTGCCCGGGACGCCGATTCGAGGGAGCACCGTTGAGCAGGTTGCGCTGGCTGACCGCGGGGGAGTCGCACGGCCCCGCACTCGTCGCGACACTGGAGGGTCTGCCCTCCGGGATTCCGGTCACCACGGAACTGGTGGCGGACGCGCTGGCACGGCGGCGGCTGGGATACGGGCGCGGCGCCCGGATGAAGTTCGAGCGCGACGAGGTGACCTTCCTCGGCGGCGTACGGCACGGGCTCACCATGGGCAGCCCGGTCGCGATCATGGTCGGCAACACCGAGTGGCCCAAGTGGGAACAGGTGATGGCCGCCGACCCCGTCGACCCCGAAGTGCTGGCGACCCTGGCCCGCAACGCCCCGCTGACCCGGCCGCGCCCCGGCCACGCGGACCTGGCCGGCATGCAGAAGTACGACCTGGACGAGGCCCGTCCGGTGCTGGAGCGGGCCAGCGCCCGGGAGACCGCCGCCCGGGTCGCGCTCGGCGCGGTTGCCCGCTCGTACCTCAAGGAGACCGCGGGCATCGAGATCGTCTCGCACGTCGTGGAGCTGGCCGGGGCCAAGGCGCCGTACGGCGTGGTGCCGGTGCCCGGTGACGAGTCGCGGCTCGACGCGGACCCGGTGCGCTGCCTCGACGCGGACGCGAGCGAGGCGATGGTCGCCGAGATCGACCAGGCCCACAAGGACGGCGACACCCTCGGCGGCGTCGTCGAAGTGCTCGCCTACGGTGTGCCGGTCGGACTCGGCTCGCATGTGCACTGGGACCGGCGGCTGGACGCGCGGCTGGCCGGCGCGCTCATGGGCATCCAGGCGATCAAGGGCGTCGAGGTCGGCGACGGCTTCGACCTGGCCCGGGTCCCCGGCTCCCAGGCGCACGACGAGATCGTGCCCACCCCCGACGGCATCCGCCGCGCCTCCGGCCGCTCCGGCGGCACCGAGGGCGGTATGAGCACCGGTGAGATCCTGCGGGTGCGGGCCGCGATGAAGCCCATCGCCACCGTGCCGCGCGCGCTGGCCACCGTCGACATCACCACCGGCGAGGTCGCCCAGGCCCACCACCAGCGCTCCGACGTGTGCGCGGTCCCGGCCGCGGGCATCGTCGCCGAGGCCATGGTCGCGCTGGTGCTCGCCGACGCGGTCGCCGAGAAGTTCGGCGGCGACTCGGTCACGCAGACCCGGCGCAGCGTCCGCGGCTTCCTCGACAACCTGGCCATCCGGTGACCGCGCCCGCAGCGGGCGGACCGCCCGCCGTCGTCCTGGTCGGCCCGCCCGGAGCGGGCAAGTCCACCGTCGGCCGGGTGCTCGCCGCCCGGCTCGGCCTGGAGTACCGCGACACCGACGCGGACATCGAGGCGACTTCCGGCCGGCCCATCCCCGAGATCTTCATCGACGAGGGCGAGCCGTACTTCCGCGACCTGGAACGGGCCGCCGTGCGCGAGGCGCTGGCCGGCCACGGCGGAGTGCTCTCGCTCGGCGGCGGCGCGATCCTGGACGACGGCACCCGCGCCCTGCTCGACGGGATCGCGGTGGTCTTCCTCGACGTCGGCCTGCACGCGGCCGTCCGCCGGGTCGGCCTCGACGCCCCCCGGCCGCTGCTCGCCGTCAACCCCCGGCAGGCGTGGCGCGAACTGATGGAACGGCGCCGGCCGCTCTACACCGAGGTGGCCCGCGCGGTCGTCGTCACCGACGACCGCACCCCCGAGGACGTGGCCGACGCCGTACTCGACGCACTCCAACTGAAGGACGCATGAGCGACAACCTCCCCCTGGCCGCGCCCCCCACCCGTATCGAGGTCGGCGGCACGGCGGGCACCGAGCCGTACGCGGTGCTGGTCGGTCACCAACTGCTCGGTGAACTGCCCGGGTTGATCGGGCGCAAGGCTGGGGGTCCCCCCGCCAGAGGTAGGGGGCGGGTGGCCGTCATCCACCCCGAGGCGCTGGCCGGCACCGGCGAGGCGATCCGTGAGGACCTGGCCGAGCAGGGCTACCAGGCCATCGCGATCCAGATCCCCAACGCCGAGGAGGCCAAGACCGCCGAGGTCGCCGCCTACTGCTGGAAGGCGCTGGGCCAGAGCGGCTTCACCCGCACCGATGTGATCGTCGGCGTCGGCGGCGGGGCGACCACCGACCTGGCCGGGTTCGTGGCCGCGAGCTGGCTGCGCGGGGTGCGGTGGATCGCGGTGCCCACGACCGTCCTGGGCATGGTGGACGCGGCGGTCGGCGGCAAGACCGGCATCAACACCGCCGAGGGCAAGAACCTGGTCGGCGCCTTCCATCCGCCGGCCGGGGTGCTCTGCGACCTCGCCGCGCTGGACTCGCTGCCCGTGAACGACTATGTCAGCGGGCTGGCCGAGATCATCAAGGCCGGGTTCATCTCCGACCCGGCCATCCTGGAGCTGGTCGAGGCCGACCCGGCCGCCGCCCGTACCCCGCGGGGCCCGCACACGGCGGAGCTGATCGAGCGGGCGATCCGGGTCAAGGCCGAGGTGGTCTCCGCGGACCTCAAGGAGTCCGGCCTGCGGGAGATCCTCAACTACGGCCACACCCTCGCGCACGCCATCGAGAAGAACGAGCGCTACAACTGGCGGCACGGCGCCGCGGTCTCCGTCGGCATGGTCTTCGCCGCCGAACTCGGGCGTCTGGCGGGGCGGTTGGACGACGCGACGGCCGACAGGCACGCCGCGGTGCTGGGCTCGGTCGGGCTGCCGCTGACCTACCGCGGCGACCAGTGGCCGCGGCTGGTCGAGACGATGAAGGTCGACAAGAAGTCCCGCGGGGACCTGCTGCGGTTCATCGTCCTGGACGGACTCGGCAAGCCGACCGTACTGGAGGGGCCGGACCCGGCGGTCCTGCTCGCCGCGTACGGGGAGGTGTCCGAGTGAGCCGGCGGGTCTTCGTGCTGAACGGGCCCAACCTCGGGCGGCTGGGCTCGCGCGAGCCGGATGTGTACGGGGCGACGTCGTACGCGGGGCTGGTCGAGGAGTGCGTGAAGCTCGGCGCGGAGCTGGGCTTCGAGGTGGAGGTCCGCGAGACCAACGACGAGGGCGAGCTGATCCGCTGGCTGCACGAGGCGGCGGACGGGCGGGTGCCGGTGGTGCTCAACCCGGGTGCGTTCACGCACTATTCGTACGGGATGCGGGACGCGGCGGCGCAGCGGACGGCGCCGCTGATCGAGGTGCACATCTCGAACCCTTACGCGCGGGAGGAGTTCCGGCACACCTCGGTGGTCGCGGCGGTGGCCAGCGGGACGGTCGCCGGGTTCGGGATCGGCTCCTACCGGCTGGCGCTGCGGGCGTTGGCGGAGGAGGCGGCGGGGTAGCGCGGGGCGCCGCGCGCGCGTCGGGGGTGCCCGGTGTGCGGGCAGGCGGCGGGTGCGGGGCGGGGTGTGTGACGGGGTGCGGGGCCGGGTGGGTGTCAGCTTTGTGAGACCCTCTCACGAAGCTGATTGCCTCTCACGGGGCACCGAGGGTGTCACCGCGTCGTTCACACAACGACACGCGGGGGCGGTACCGTTCGGAGTCGAACGGCGCTACCGGCCGGTTCGCGTCGCGGAAGCCCGGTACGGGAGGGAGTGGGCCGAGATGCAGCACGCTTTGGGGGCGCCGCAGCCCGGCCCCGGCGGCCAGGGGAGCGGCACCGGGCACTTTCCGCTGCCCGGACCCGCTCCGGTGCGGCTGCCCGGGCCGCCGGGCGGCGGCCCGCAGTCCGGCGTCGCGCACGGCCCGATAGCGGTGCTGCTGATCGGCGCGGCGGGCGCGGGCAAGACCACGATCGCCCGGCACTGGGCGGACCACCGCGGCGCGCCGACCGCGCACATCAGCCTCGACGACGTACGCGAGTGGGTGCGGTTCGGCTTCGCCGACCCGCAGGCGGGGTGGAACGAGCACTCCGAGGCGCAGTACCGGCTGGCCCGGCGGACCTGCGGCTTCGCCGCGCGCAACTTCCTGGCCAACGGGGTGTCCTGCATCATCGACGACGCGGTCTTCCCCGACTGGCCCGCGGTCGGGCTCGGTGGCTGGAAGCGGCATGTGGGGCCGGGGCTGTTGCCGGTCGTGCTGCTGCCCGGCCTGGACGTCGTGCTGACCCGCAACGCGGCGCGTTCCGGCAATCGGCGGCTCTCCGACGAGGAGGTCGCCCGTATCCACGGGCGGATGGCCGGCTGGTACGGGTCGGGCCTGCCCATCATCGACAACTCCCACCTCGACGTGGCCGCGGCCTCCGCGGCCCTCGACCGCGTAGTCACCCGCTCCCTCCAAAACCTCCCCCCCTCCTGGTAACCCCCACCACCCCGCCGGGTTACTTCTTCCCGCCACGACGCCGCGACGGCGCGACGTCCCGCCAGCGGTGTGCTCTGGGCCTGCGGCCCACTTCTTTCCCGCCGCGACGGTGGGACGCGGGACACACGATCTCGGCGGCGCCGAGCCGGCTTGCGCCCTGGGCGCCCACATACTTCCCCGCCGCATCGGCGGCCCGTCCCCCACCCCGGCGGGCTTGGGCCTCGGGCCCATCTCCTCTCCGCCGCGGCGCCGGGAGGCGAGACGCACGATCCCGACGGTCCCGAACCGGCCTGCGGTTGGGGCGCGCACCTTCCGCGTCGGCGGGGTGTCCTGCGCGGCGGTGTGCCCTGGGCTTGCGGCCCATCTCTTCTCCGCCGCGGCGGAGGGACGCGGGACGCGCGATCTCGGCGGTGCCGAGCTGGCCTGCGGCCGGGGGGTCTCGGGCGGCGGCGCGCTCTGGGCCTGCGGCCTACATCTTTCCCGCCGCGATGGTGGGACGCGGGACGCACGATCCCGGCGGTGCCAAGCCAGCTGCAGCCTGGGCGTCCAAGTGCTTCCCCGCCGCGTCGGCGGGGTGTACCGCGCGGCGGTGGGCTTGGGCCTGCGGCCCAGTCTTTCCCGCCGCGTCGGCGGGAGGCGAGACGCACGGTCTCGGCGGTGCCGAGCCAGCCTGCGGCCGGGGCGCGCACCTTCCGCGTCGGCGGGGTGTCCTGCGCGGCGGTGTGCCCTGGGCCTTCGGCCCACTCTTTCCCGCCGCGGCGGCGGGACGCGGGACGCACGATCTCGGCGCTGCCGAGCCGGCTTGCGGCTGGGGTGGCCACGTGCCTTCTGTGCCGCGTCGGCGGGATGTCCCGTGCGGCGGGGGGCTTGGGCCTTCGGCCCACTCTTTCCCGCCGCCGTGGTGGGACGCGGGATGCGCGATCTCGGCGGTGCCGAGCCGGCCTGCGGCCGGGCGGGGTGTCTCGCGCGGCGGTGAGCCTGGGCTTGCGGCCCATCTCTTTCCCGCCGCCGTGGTGGGACGCGGGATGCGCGATCTCGGCGGTGCCGAGCCGGCCTGCGGCCGGGCGGGGTGTCTCGCGCGGCGGTGAGCCTGGGCTTGCGGCCCATCTCTTTCCCGTCGCGGCGGAGGGACGCGGGATGCACGGTTCCGGCGGTGCCGAGTTGGCCTGGGGCTGGGCGGGCGTCCCGACGGGCGTGGACTGTGGGCTGGGGCTCGGCCCGGTTCCGCCGCCGCGGCGGGACGCGGGAGGTCCCGTGCGGCGTGCGCACTGCGCTGGGGCCCGGGGCCGCCCCGGCCGGGCGGGTCACTCGGGTGGCGGAGGTCGGGGGGAAGCGGGCCGCAGGCCGAAACGCAAGGGGCGGGCGGCCCCACAGCCGCAGAGGCGGGAGGCCGCGGACAGGCCGACCGCCCGCCCCCGTCGTACGCTCGCCGCATGGCGGAGGTGCACACGGTCCGAAGGGAGCGGCTGCGCGAACGTTGCGCGGCGACGGGGGTCGACGCTGCCCTGGTCACCCGACCGGCGAACGTACGGTATCTGACAGGCTGCGCCCCACCCGGCTCCGCGCTCCTGATCGGGCCGGGGCCCGAGGCCACCCTCGTTCACCTGCGGCCACCCCCCGACGAGGCCGCCCAGCCCCCCGACGACCTCCGGTCGATCGTGCTGCCCTCGCCCGAGGGCGACGCCGCCGTCGCCGCGGCCGACCACGCCCGTGAACGCCGCGCGTCCGGCCTCGCCGTCGAGGAGCACCACCTCACCGTCACCCGCCACCGCGCCCTGCACGCCGTCGCGGCCGGCCTGCCGCTCACCGACCTCGCGGGCGCCGTCGAGCAACTGCGCCTGATCAAGGACGAGCACGAGATCGCCTCCCTCCGCATCGCCGCGGAGATCTCCGACCAGGCCCTCGGCGAACTCCTCGAATCGATACTGGTCGGCCGCACCGAGCGCCACCTCGCCCTGGAGCTGGAGCGCCGCCTCGTCGACCACGGCGCGGAGGGCCCCGCCTTCCCCACCTCCGTCGGCACCGGCCCGCACTCCGGCACCGCCCGCCACGTACCGACCGACCGCCGCGTGGAGGAAGGCGACTTCCTCACCGTCCGGCTCGGCGCGTCCTACCGCGGATACCGCTGCGAAGTCGGCCGTACTTTCGTCATCGGCACCGCTCCCGCGGCCTGGCAGATCGAGCTGTACGAGCAGGTCTTCGACGCCCAGCGGGCCGGCCGCGAGGCCCTCGCACCGGGTGTGGCCTGCCGTGACGTCGACCGCGCGACCCGCGAGCCGCTGACCGCCGCGGGCCACGGGGACGGCCTCAGCCCGTGGTCGGGCCACGGCGTGGGCCTGGAAATAGACGAGGACCCTCAGTTGTCCCCCGCGGCCATGGGTAAACTGGACGCTTGCGTGCCGGTCACCGTCGAACCCGGGGTCCACCTTCCGGGCCGAGGCGGTGTCCGCATCGACGACACACTCGTCGTACGTCCCGTGGCGGACGGCGGGCCTGAACTACTCACCATCACGACCAAGGAACTGCTCGCCCTGTGAAAGGGCGCGGGCTTCCACGGTCCCGAAGCAGCACTTTCAGGAGATTCCGCAACCGTGGCCACCACGAACGACCTCAAGAACGGCCTCGTGCTCAAGCTCGACAGCGGCCAGCTCTGGACCGTAGTCGAGTTCCAGCACGTCAAGCCCGGCAAGGGCCCCGCCTTCGTGCGCACCAAGCTGAAGCACGTGCTCTCCGGGAAGGTCGTCGACAAGACCTTCAACGCGGGCGTGAAGGTCGAGACCGCCAACGTCGACAAGCGCGGCATGCAGTTCTCCTACAAGGACGGCAGCGACTTCGTCTTCATGGACACCGAGACGTACGACCAGATCACCGTCTCCCCCGAGGTGGTCGGCGACGCCGCGAACTACCTGCTGGAGGGGTTCGAAGCGGTCGTCGCCATGTACGAGGGCGCGCCGCTGTACATCGAACTGCCCGCCTCCGTCGAGCTGGTCATCGAGTACACCGAGCCTGGTGTGCAGGGTGACCGTTCCACCGGCGGCTCCAAGCCCGCGCGCCTGGAGACCGGCTACGAGATCGGCGTACCCCTCTTCATCACCGCGGGTGAAAAGGTGAAGGTCGACACCCGCACGGGTGACTACCTCGGCCGGGTGAACAGCTAACCGTGGCTGCCCGGAACAAGGCCCGCAAGCGTGCCTTCCAGATCCTCTTCGAGGCGGAGCAGCGGGGTGCGGCCCCCACGACCGTCATGGCGGACTGGATTCGGCTCGCCCGGACCGACGACCGGCAGCCGCCGGTCACCGAGTACACGATGCAGTTGGTCGAGGGCTACGCGGCGCACGCCGCGCGGATCGACGAGCTGCTCTCCAGCTACTCGGTGGGCTGGACGCTGGACCGTATGCCCGTCGTGGACCGCAATGTGCTGCGACTCGGCACGTACGAACTGCTCTGGGAGGACGACGTCCCGGACGCGGTGGTGCTCGACGAGGCCGTACAGCTCGCCAAGGAGTTCTCCACCGAGGAGTCGCCCGGCTTTGTGAACGGACTGCTCGGGCGGCTGCTGGAGCTGAAGCCGACGCTGAAGCGCTAGGGGCTGCCCCGGCGTACGTGTCCGGCAGGCCCGGCGTCCCGATCGCCGCACCGGCGCAGACCAGGCCCGACAGCAGAAGGTGAACGATATTCTGCTTCGGGCCTGGTGTGTGTCCCGGCCCGTGGCCTAGATTCCGGCACATGGCCGAGGAGCGCGCGACCGAAGCGACGGAAGCGACCGAAGCGACCGAAGCGACCGAAGCGACTGTACGGGCGGATCCGGACGCCGTACCGGGCCTCGACCCCGGACCCGACCCCGGACCCGATTCCGGCGCCGGACCCCGGCCGGGCCTCGATGCCGGGACGCCCGACGGGACGCCCAACGGAACGTCCGCCGGGACCCCCTCCGAGGACCCCGACGCCCTGCTGGCCCGCCTCACCGAGCTGCGGGCCGCCGATCTGCCCGTGCACGGCGGCCGCACGATGGCGTACGTCTACGACTCCGGCCTCGCCGGTCTCGATGACCTCGCCGCCCGCGCCCAGGCGGCCTTCGCGGGCGTCAACGGCCTGGACATGACGGCCTTCCCGAGCGTGGTCACCCTGGAGAACGAGGTCGTCGCCCAGGCCGCCGCCCTGCTCGGCGGGGACACGGCGACGGCGGGGACGTTCACCAGCGGCGGTACGGAGAGCTGTCTGCTGGCCGTACTCACCGCCCGCGAACACGCACGCGCCACCCGCGGGGTCACGGCGCCCGAGATCGTCCTGCCGGTCACCGCGCACGCGGCCTTCCACAAGGCCGCGAAGCTCTTCGGGCTGCGGGTGGTGAGCGTGCCCGTGGACCCCGGGACCTTCCGGGTACGGGCCGAGGAACTGGCCGCGGCGATCGGTGAGCGGACGGCGCTGGTGGTCGTCTCGGCGCCGTCGTACGCGCACGGCGTCATCGACCCCGTGCCGGAAGTGGCGCGGGCGGCGGCCGCGCGGGGGGTGCTGTGCCATGTCGACGCCTGCATCGGCGGCTGGTACCTCGGGCACCGGCGGCTCGCCGCGGAACTCCCGGCGCCGCCGCCCTTCGACCTGTCCGTGCCCGGCGTGACCTCGCTCTCCGTCGACCTCCACAAGTACGGCTACACGCCCAAGGGCGCGTCCGTGCTTCTCTTCCGTGACGCGGAGCTGCGGCGGCACGGGTGGTTCGCGCACGCCGCCTGGCCGGGCTACCCCGTCGTCAACTCGACACTCCAGGGCACGAAGTCGGCCGGCCCGCTCGCCGGGGCCTGGGCGGTGCTGCGGCGGGTCGGTACGCGGGGGTACGTCGAGCTGTCGCGGCGGGTGGACCTGGCGACCCGTCAACTGGTCGACGGGGTCGGCCGGATCGACGGACTGCGGGTGCTCGGGGCTCCCGACGCCTCGCTCGTCGCCGTGGCGAGTGACGACCCGGGGCTCGACGCCTTCGTGCTCGCCGACGAGATGCGGCTGCGCGGCTGGTACCTCCAGCCGCAGCCGGCTTTCGGCGACTCCCCGGCCAATGTGCATCTGACCGTCACCGCGGCGGTCGCGGAGCCCGGGCGGATCGACGAGTTGCTGGACGAGCTGGCGGCGGCCGCGGTACGGGCCCGGGCGGTGGGCCCGGTCACCGTCGACCCGGGGATCGTCGCGCTGGCGGCGGCGCTGGACCCGGACGCGCTGGGGCCGGCGGAGGTCGCGCTCGCGCTGGAGGTGGCGGGTGTCGGCGCGGACGGTACGTTGCCGCTGCGCATGGCGCCGGTGCTGGCGGTTCTCCAGGCGCTTCCGGCGCGCCTGACCGCCCGCCTCCTGCCGGAGGTCATCTCCCGCGTCTTCGCTGGCCGCTGAGCTGACCCCAATGCGCCCTGCGGGCGCGCCCCTCCCGCCGCGGCGGTGGGAAGTCCCGTGGCGTGGTTCGGCGGTGCCGTACAGGCCCCGCCGGTCGGCTCGGCACCGCCGGTCATGCACGTCCCGCGTCCCGCCGTGGCGGCGGGATTCAGGGCTGGCGCCCTGCGGCCTGCTGAGGTGGGCTCGGTTCGCCGTTAGCGTGCCCCGGCGCCGTAGGCAAGTGCTTCGGCTGGCGGCCCTGGGCGCTTTGTCCCGCCGCGGCGGTGGGAAGTCCCGTGGCGTGGTTCGGCGGTGCCGTACAGGCCCCGCCGGTCGGCTCGGCACCGCCGGTCAGGTGCGTTCGGCGTCCCGCCGTGGCGGCGGGATTCAGGGCTGGCGCCCTGCGGCCTGCTGAGGTGGGCTCGGTTCGCCGTTACCGAGCCCCAGCGCCGTAGGCGAGTGCTTCGCCCGGCGTCCCGGGCGGTCTCTCCCGCCGTCGCGGCCATGCGGGGGCGGGGGCGCGGGGGCCCGGGGCGGGGCCTGGGAGGGCCCGCCCCGGGCGGGACGTTTCTGCACTTTTCGGGCAACCCGCAGGCTAACCCGCTCATCCCTCCTCGTGCTGCACCGCGCGGCGCGCATCCGAGTCGAGGACGCCCCACGAGATCAGCTGCTCGGTGAGGACCGACGGCGACTGGTCGTAGATGACCGCGAGGGTGCGCAGGTCGTCCTGGCGGATCGACAGCACCTTCCCGTTGTAGTCGCCGCGCTGGCTCTGGATGGTCGCCGCGTAACGCTGCAGCGGACCGGCCTTCTCCGGCGGGACCTGGGAAAGGCGCTCCAGGTCCAGGACGAGCTTCGGCGGCGGCTCGGCGGCCCCGCCGGGCGTGGTGCCGGGAAGAAGTTCCTGGACCGGCACGCCGTAGAAATCGGCGAGCTCGGCGAGGCGCTGCACGGTCACGGCTCGGTCGCCGCGCTCGTACGAACCCACGACCACTGCCTTCCAGCGGCCCTGGGACTTCTCCTCGACTCCGTGCAGAGAAAGGCCCTGCTGCGTGCGGATGGCCCGAAGCTTTGCTCCGAGCTGCTTGGCGTAATCGCTGGACATATGGCTCCCCGGACGGAAACTCGGTGACTCACTGTGAGGTTACGCAGCGTAATCCACGCTCGTCAAGCCGAATAGGGCCGACTGGTCTCTGACCTGGGCCGTCCCGGCGGCCTGATACGGTGTCGAGGTACCCCTGACGTCCTTTAACGCCCGTCCTGTGAGGCGGGGAAGGAGGTCCCCGACCCATGGTCGACGACCGCAACGCCCGTCCGGTGCTCGAAGCCCCGGACATCGCCCGAGTCCTCACCCGTATCGCCCACGAGATTGTCGAGCGCGCCAGAGGCGCCGACGACGTGGTGCTGCTCGGCATCCCGACCCGCGGGGTCTTCCTGGCCGACCGGCTGGCCGCCAAGCTCGCCGAGATCACCGGCCGCACCACCGCCGTCGGCTCGCTCGACATCACGATGTACCGCGACGACCTGCGGCTGCACCCGCCGCGCGCGCTGGCCCGTACCGAGATCCCCGGCGACGGCATCGACGGCCGGCTGGTCGTCCTGGTCGACGACGTGCTCTTCTCCGGACGTACGATCCGCGCCGCCCTCGACGCGCTCAACGACATCGGCCGCCCCCGCGCGGTCCAGCTCGCCGTCCTGGTCGACCGGGGCCACCGCGAGCTGCCGATCCGGGCCGACTACGTCGGCAAGAACCTCCCCACCTCGCTGCGCGAGACCGTCAGGGTCCAGCTCACCGAGGAGGACGGCCGCGACAGCGTCCTGCTGGGCCAGAAGCCGGGCCGGCAGGACCGGCGGCCGGGCCAGGGCGCCGAGGACGGCAGCACCCCCGTACAGACCCCCGGCCGGCATGCCCCGGGCCTCCCGGCGGACGACTAGCGCACCCACGTCAGGGCCCCGCGCGGGGTCCCGCGCTTCCGCCTGCCCTCGCCCGCCCCGCCGCACCCCCGGCCCGCCCAAGCCACCGGAGTGACCCGATGCAGCGCCACCTGATCTCGGCCGCCGACCTCACCCGCGACGACGCCCTCCTTGTGCTCGACACCGCCGAGGAGATGGCCCGCGTCGCCGACCGGCCCATCAAGAAACTTCCCACCCTGCGCGGCCGTACGGTCGTCAACCTCTTCTTCGAGGACTCCACCCGCACCCGGATCTCCTTCGAGGCCGCCGCCAAGCGGCTCTCCGCCGACGTCATCAACTTCTCCGCCAAGGGCTCCTCGGTCTCCAAGGGCGAGTCCCTGAAGGACACCGCGCTCACCCTGGAGGCGATGGGCGCCGACGCGGTCGTCATCCGCCACCACTCCTCGGGCGCGCCGCACCGGCTGGCCACCTCGGACTGGATCAACGCCTCGGTGGTCAACGCGGGCGACGGCACCCACGAGCACCCCACCCAGGCGCTGCTGGACGCCTTCACGATGCGCCGCCACCTGTCCGGCGTCGGCCGCGACCTCGACGGGCGCCGGATCACGATCGTCGGCGACATCCTGCACAGCCGGGTGGCCCGCTCCAACGTCCTGCTGCTGACCACCCTCGGCGCCCGGGTCACCCTGGTCGCCCCGCCCACCCTGCTGCCGATCGGCGTCGACCAGTGGCCGTGCGAGGTCTCCTACGACCTCGACGCCGTCCTGGCGAAGTCCGACGCGGTGATGCTGCTGCGCGTGCAGCGCGAGCGGATGAACGCCGCGTTCTTCCCCACCGAGCGCGAGTACGCCCGCCGCTACGGCCTCGACGGCACCAGGATGGCCGTCCTGCCGGAGCACGCCATCGTCATGCACCCCGGGCCGATGAACCGCGGCATGGAGATCACCGCCGAGGTCGCCGACTCCCCGCGCTGCACGGCCGTCGAACAGGTCGCCAACGGCGTCAGTACCCGGATGGCGGTCCTCTACCTGCTGCTCGGCGGCTCCGAGCCCGCCGTCGCCACCGCCCGCCCCGAGACCCCGCGCACCGAGGAGACCAAGTAACCATGAGCAAGATCCTGATCCGCGGTGCGCAGATCCTCGGCGGCGAGGTGGCGGACGTCCTGATCGACGGCGAGACCGTCGCCGCCGTGGGCACCGGCCTGAGCGCCGAGGGCGCCACCGTGGTCGAGGGCGGGGGCCGGGTCCTGCTGCCGGGCCTGGTCGACCTCCACACCCACCTGCGCGAGCCCGGCCGCGAGGACTCCGAGACCGTACTGACCGGCACCCGCGCCGCCGCGATCGGCGGCTACACCGCCGTGCACGCCATGGCCAACACCTTCCCCGTCGCCGACACCGCCGGCGTCGTCGAGCAGGTGTGGCGGCTGGGCCGGGAGTCCGGCTACTGCGACGTGCAGCCGGTCGGCGCCGTCACCGTCGGCCTGGAGGGCAAGCAGCTCGCCGAACTCGGCGCCATGCACGACTCCGCCGCCCAGGTGCGGGTCTTCTCCGACGACGGCAAGTGCGTGGACGACGCGGTGATCATGCGCCGCGCCCTGGAGTACGTGAAGGCGTTCGACGGCGTCGTCGCCCAGCACGCCCAGGAGCCCCGGCTCACCGAGGGCGCGCAGATGAACGAGGGCCGGGTCTCCGGCGAACTCGGCCTGACCGGCTGGCCCGCCGTCGCCGAGGAGTCGATCATCGCCCGCGATGTCCTGCTCGCCGCGCACGTCGGCTCCCGGGTGCACATCTGCCATCTGTCCACGGCCGGCTCGGTGGAGATCGTCCGCTGGGCCAAGTCCAAGGGCTGGGACGTCACCGCCGAGGTCACCCCCCACCACCTGCTGCTCACCGACGAGCTGGTCCGTACGTACAACCCCGTCTACAAGGTCAACCCGCCGCTGCGCACCGAGGCCGACGTACTGGCGCTGCGCGAGGCGCTGGCCGACGGGACCATCGACTGCGTGGCCACCGACCACGCGCCGCACCCGCACGAGGACAAGGACTGCGAGTGGGCCGCGGCCGCCATGGGCATGGTGGGCCTGGAGACCGCGCTGTCCGTGGTGCAGCACACCATGGTGGACACCGGGCTGCTGGACTGGGCGGGCGTCGCCGACCGGATGTCGGCCCGGCCCGCGGCCATCGGCCGGCTCGCCGGACACGGCAGGCCGGTCGCCGCGGGCGAGCCCGCGAACCTGGTGCTGGTCGATCCCGCATACCGTGGGACCGTCAACCCCGCCGGCTTCGCCTCCCGCAGCCGCAACACCCCCTACGAGGGCCGTGAGCTGCCGGGCCGGGTCGTCGCCACCTTCCTGCGGGGCCACGCGACGGTCATGGACGGGAAGCTCACGTGACGATTCCGACTCTGCTGGCGGCCGCCGGCGCACAGGACACCGGCAAGCACTCGGCGCGGGTCACCGACCTGGCCGACCGGATCGGCTGGATCGTCGGCCTGGCCCTGTTCGTGGCGCTCGTGTACTGGCTGATGCGGCAGGGCTGGCAGTGGCGCCGTACCCTCCAGGGCGGCCTGCCCGCGCTGCCGCAGCCCCCCGAGCCCACCGGGGACGTCCCGGAGCCGCTGCTGACGCTCCAGGGCCGCTACCACGGCAGCACCACGGCGGGGGAGTGGCTGGACCGGATCGTCGTGCACGGCCTCGGGGTGCGCAGCAAGGCCGCGCTCACCCTCACCGAGCAGGGCCTGACGGTGGACCGCACCGGCGCGCCCGGCTTCCACGTGCCCGCCGCCGCCCTGCGCGGCGCCCGGCTCGACCGGGCCATCGCGGGCAAGGTGCTGCCCGAGGGCGGCCTGCTCGTGATCACCTGGGAGCACGGCGGCACCCTCATCGACTCCGGCTTCCGCTCCGACCACGCCGCCGAGCACAGCGCGTGGGTAACGGCGATCGGCCGACTCAGTGGCGAACATCTCAACGAGGCAGTCGCCTCCACGGACACCAGGCAAGACGAAAAGGAAGGCGCAAAATGACGACCTTCACCCGGGCGGCCACCGCGCCCGCCGTACTCGTCCTGGAGGACGGCCGCACCTTCCGCGGCCGCGCCTACGGGGCAGTGGGGGAGACCTTCGGCGAGGCCGTCTTCTCCACCGGTATGACCGGCTACCAGGAGACCCTGACCGACCCCTCGTACCACCGCCAGGTGGTCGTCATGACCGCCCCGCACATCGGCAACACCGGCGTCAACGACGAGGACGCCGAGTCCGCCCGCATCTGGGTGGCCGGGTATGTCGTACGCGACCCCGCGCGCGTCCCGTCCAACTGGCGCTCGACGCGCTCCCTGGACGACGAACTCACCGCCCAGGGCGTCGTCGGCATCAGCGGCATAGACACCCGAGCCCTCACCCGCCACCTGCGCGAGCGCGGCGCGATGCGGGTCGGCATCTTCTCCGGCGCTGCCCTGGCCGACGACGACGCCCTGCTCGCCCGGGTCCGGCAGGCGCCGCAGATGACCGGCGCCGACCTCTCCGCCGAGGTCGCCACCGAGCGGCCGTACGTCGTCCCGGCCGTCGGCGAGAAGCGGTTCACCGTGGCCGCGCTCGACCTCGGCATCAAGGGCATGACCCCGCAGCGGATGGCCGAGCGCGGTATCGAGGTGCACGTCCTGCCGGCCACGGCGAGCGTCGAGGAGGTCTACGCGGCCGCCCCCGACGGGATCTTCCTGTCCAACGGCCCCGGCGACCCCGCCACCGCCGACCTCACCGTGGTGCGGGCGGCGCTGGAGCGCGGTACGCCGCTGTTCGGCATCTGCTTCGGCAACCAGCTGCTCGGCCGGGCGCTCGGCTTCGGCACGTACAAGCTCAAGTACGGCCACCGCGGCATCAACCAGCCGGTGCAGGACCGCGCCACGGGCAAGGTCGAGGTCACCGCGCACAACCACGGCTTCGCCGTCGACGCGCCGCTCGACCGGGTCAGTGAGACACCGTACGGCCGCGCCGAGGTCAGCCATGTCTGCCTGAACGACAACGTGGTGGAGGGGCTGCGGCTGCTGGACCGGCCCGCGTTCAGCGTGCAGTACCACCCCGAGGCGGCGGCCGGACCGCACGACGCCGCCTACCTGTTCGACCGCTTCGTCTCGCTCATGGAAAAGCAGGGAGCCCAGCGTGCCTAAGCGCACCGACATCCAGTCCGTTCTGGTCATCGGCTCCGGCCCGATCGTCATCGGTCAGGCGGCGGAGTTCGACTACTCGGGTACGCAGGCGTGCCGGGTGCTCAAGGCCGAGGGGCTGCGGGTCATCCTGGTCAACTCCAACCCGGCCACGATCATGACCGACCCGGAGATCGCGGACGCCACCTATGTGGAGCCGATCACCCCGGAGTTCGTCGAGAAGATCATCGCCAAGGAGCGGCCGGACACACTGCTCCCGACGCTGGGCGGCCAGACCGCGCTCAACACCGCGATCTCGCTGCACGAGAACGGGGTGCTCGCCAAGTACGGCGTCGAGCTGATCGGCGCGAACGTCGAGGCGATCAACAAGGGCGAGGACCGCGAGCTGTTCAAGGGCGTGGTCGAGGCGGTCCGGGCGAAGATCGGGCACGGCGAGTCGGCCCGCTCGGTCATCTGCCACTCGATGGACGAGGTGGTGGCCGGGGTGGAGTTCCTGGGCGGCTACCCGGTCGTCGTGCGCCCGTCGTTCACCATGGGCGGCGCCGGTTCCGGCTTCGCGCACGACGAGGCGGAGCTGCGGCGGATCGCCGGGCAGGGCCTGACGCTCTCGCCGACCACCGAGGTGCTGCTTGAGGAGTCCATCCTGGGGTGGAAGGAGTTCGAGCTGGAGCTGATGCGCGACAAGCACGACAACGTCGTGGTCGTCTGCTCCATCGAGAACTTCGACCCCATGGGCGTGCACACCGGAGACTCGATCACGGTGGCGCCCTCCATGACGCTCACCGACCGCGAGTACCAGGTGCTGCGCGACATCGGCATCGCGGTCATCCGCGAGGTCGGGGTGGACACCGGCGGCTGCAACATCCAGTTCGCGGTCAACCCCGTCGACGGCCGGGTCATCGTCATCGAGATGAACCCCCGCGTCTCGCGCTCCTCGGCGCTCGCGTCCAAGGCGACGGGCTTCCCGATCGCGAAGATCGCCGCCCGGCTCGCGGTGGGCTACACGCTCGACGAGATCCCCAACGACATCACCGAGCAGACCCCGGCGTCCTTCGAACCGGCGCTGGACTACGTGGTCGTCAAGGTGCCGCGGTTCGCGTTCGAGAAGTTCCCGGCCGCCGACGCCACGCTCACCACCACCATGAAGTCGGTGGGCGAGGCGATGGCCATCGGGCGGAACTTCAGCGAGGCGCTGAACAAGGCGCTGCGGTCCCTGGAGAAGAAGGGCTCGCAGTTCGACTTCGTCACCCCGGTCGGCCCCGCCGAGAAGGCGGACCTGCTGGCGAAGGCCGCGGTGCCGACCGACGGCCGGATCAACACCGTGATGCTGGCGATCCGCGCCGGGGCCACCCCCGAGGAGGTCTTCGAGACCACCCGGATCGACCCCTGGTTCGTGGACCAGCTCTTCCTGATCAAGGAGTACGCCGACGAGCTGGCCGCCGCCGACCGGCTCGACCCCGAACTCCTCGCCGACGCCAAGCGGCACGGCTTCTCCGACGCGCAGATTGCCGGCATCCGCGGCCTGCGCGAGGACGTCGTCCGCGAGGTGCGGCATGCGCTGGGCATCCGCCCGGTGTACAAGACCGTCGACACCTGCGCGGCCGAATTCGCCGCCAGGACCCCGTACTTCTACTCCTCCTACGACGAGGAGTCCGAGGTCGCGCCCCGGGAGAAGCCCGCGGTGATCATCCTCGGGTCCGGGCCGAACCGGATCGGGCAGGGCATCGAGTTCGACTACTCCTGCGTCCACGCGTCCTTCGCGCTGCACGACGCCGGGTACGAGACGGTGATGGTCAACTGCAACCCGGAGACCGTCTCCACCGACTACGACACCTCCGACCGGCTGTACTTCGAGCCGCTGACGCTGGAGGACGTGCTGGAGATCGTGCACGCCGAGACCCTGGCCGGGCCGGTGGCGGGCGTGATCGTGCAGCTCGGCGGGCAGACCCCGCTGGGGCTGGCCCAGGCGCTCAAGGACAACGGGGTGCCGGTCGTGGGCACCTCGCCCGAGGCCATCCACCTCGCCGAGGACCGGGGGGCGTTCGGGCGGGTGCTGGCCGAGGCCGGGCTGCCCGCGCCGAAGCACGGCACGGCGACATCGTTCCCCGGCGCGAAGGCGATCGCGGACGAGATCGGCTACCCGGTGCTGGTCCGGCCCTCGTACGTGCTCGGCGGGCGCGGCATGGAGATCGTCTACGACGAGACCCGGCTGGCCTCGTACATCGCGGAGTCCACGGAGATCAGCCCCGACCGGCCGGTGCTGGTCGACCGCTTCCTCGACGACGCGATCGAGATCGACGTCGACGCGCTCTACGACGGGCACGAGCTGTATCTCGGCGGCGTCATGGAACACATCGAGGAGGCCGGCATCCACTCCGGCGACTCGGCGTGCGCGCTCCCGCCGATCACGCTGGGCGGCCACGACATCAAGCGGCTGCGGGCCTCGACGGAGGCCATCGCGCGCGGGGTGGGCGTGCTCGGGCTGATCAACATCCAGTTCGCGCTGGCCGGGGACGTGCTGTACGTCCTGGAGGCCAATCCGCGCGCCTCGCGTACGGTGCCCTTCACCTCGAAGGCGACGGCCGTGCCGCTGGCCAAGGCCGCGGCCCGGATCTCGCTGGGCGCGACGGTCGCCGAGCTGCGGGCCGAGGGGCTGCTGCCCGCCTCGGGCGACGGCGGTGAACTGCCGCTGGACGCGCCGATCTCGGTGAAGGAGGCCGTGCTGCCCTGGTCCCGCTTCCGCGATGTGCAGGGGCGCGGGGTCGACACGGTGCTCGGCCCGGAGATGCGGTCGACCGGTGAGGTCATGGGCATCGACGCGGTGTTCGGCACGGCGTACGCGAAGTCGCAGGCCGGGGCGTACGGCGCGCTGCCCACCAAGGGGCGGGCGTTCATCTCGGTGGCCAACCGGGACAAGCGCGCGCTGATCTTCCCCGCGCGGGCGCTGATCGCGCACGGTTTCGAGCTGCTGGCGACGTCGGGGACGGCGGAGGTGCTGCGGCGCAACGGGATCGAGGCGCGGGTGGTGCGCAAGCAGAGCGAGGGGGTCGGGCCCGACGGGGAGCCGACCGTCGTGACGCTCATCCACGAGGGCGAGGTCGACCTGATCGTCAACACGCCCTTCGGGACGGGGGGCCGGCTCGACGGGTACGACATCCGTACGGCGGCGGTGGCCCGCGGGGTTCCGTGCCTGACCACGGTGCAGGCGCTGGCCGCGGCGGTGCAGGGGATCGACGCGTTGACGCGTGGCGACATAGGGGTGAGGTCGCTGCAGGAGCACGCGCAGCACCTCACGGCCTCCCGCCGGGCCCTCTGACCCCCGACGCCAGCCCACGGGGCTGCGCCCCCGCCCCGCCGGGGCCCCGGCTCGGCACCGCCGGTCTGCGCCGCCGTTGCGGCGGGGTTGGGTTGCCCAGTCGGCCGGGCGCTCCGGTGCGGGGCGGCTCGCGCCGCCGGGTTTGGTTGCAGGGTGCGGCAATCTCTTCCCGCCGCGGCGGTGGGAAGTCCGGCGGCGGTTGTCGGCGGTGCCGTGCCGGGCTGCGCCCGCCGGGGCTCGGCTCGGCACCGCCGGTCTGCGCCGTCGTGGCTTGCCGCCGTTGCGGCGGGGTTGGGGTGCCGGGAGCGGCAATCTCTTTCCGCCGCGGCGGCGGGAAGCCCAACGCCGGTTGTCGGCGGTGCCGTGCCGGGCTGCGCCGCGCCGGAGGCGGTTCGGCACCGCCGGTCTCCGCCGTCGTGGCGCGTCGCCGTCGCGGCGGGGTTGGGGGTGCTCCGGTGCGGGGCGGCTTGCGCCGCTGGGTCGGGGTTGCCGGGAGCGGCAGCTCCCTTCCGCCGCGGCGGCGGGAAGTCCGGCGGCGGTTGTCGGCGGTGCCGTGCCGGGCGGCATCTGGTGGGCTGCACCGCGCCGGAGGCGGTTTGGCACCGCCGGTTTGCGCCGTCGTGGCGGGCCGCCGTTGCGGCGGGGTTGGAAGGGCTGGGCAGCCCGGCTTGGGTTGCCGGGGGCGGCAACTGCTCTCCGCCGCGGCGGCGGGCTGCGGACCGGTGGGTCGGGCTCGCGCCGGAGGCGGAAATCGTGACTAGGGACAAGGCGAACGCAATGTACAAGCTCCTCTTCAACCTGCTCTTCCGCAGGATGGACCCCGAGAAGGCCCACCACCTGGCCTTCCTGTGGATCCGCGCGGCCGCCCGCGTCCCCGTGGCACGGACCTTCGCCGCCGCCCTCCTGGCCCCCCGCCACAAAACCCTCCGCACGGAAGCCTTCGGCCTCCGCATGCACGGCCCCCTGGGCCTGGCCGCCGGCTTCGACAAGAACGCCGTCGCCATCGACGGCATGGCCATGCTCGGCTTCGACCACGTCGAGATCGGCACCGTCACCGGCCAAGCCCAGCCCGGCAACCCCAAGAAGCGCCTCTTCCGCCTCGTCGAGGACCGCGCGCTGATCAACCGGATGGGCTTCAACAACGACGGCTCCGCGGCCGTCGCCGCCCGCCTCGCCGCCCGCAAGGCCGTCTTCCGCACCACCGTCGGCGTCAACATCGGCAAGACCAAGGCCGTACCCGAGGCCGACGCCGCCGCCGACTACGTGACCTCCACCGAACGGCTCGCCCCGTACGCCGACTATCTCGTCGTCAACGTCTCCTCGCCCAACACCCCCGGCCTGCGCAACCTCCAGGCCACCTCGGCGCTGCGCCCGCTGCTGACGGCCGTGCGCGAGGCCGCCGACCGTACGGTGACCGACCGCCGCGTACCGCTGCTGGTCAAGATCGCCCCCGACCTCGCCGACGAGGACGTGGACGCCGTCGCCGACCTCGCCGTCGAACTCGGCCTGGACGGCGTCATCGCCACCAACACCACCATCGCCCGCGAGGGCCTGCGCGCGGACCCGGCGCTCGCGGGCGAGACCGGCGGACTGTCCGGCGCCCCCCTCAAGGAACGCTCCCTGGAGGTGCTGCGCCGGCTGTACGCCCGGGTCGGCGACCGGATCACCCTGGTCGGCGTCGGCGGCGTCGAGGACGCGGAGGACGCCTGGCAGCGCATCCTGGCGGGCGCCACCCTCGTCCAGGGCTACAGCGCCTTCATCTACCGCGGTCCGTTCTGGATGCGCGCGATGCACAAGGGCCTGGCCGCCCGCCTGGCCGCCGGCCCGTACGCCACCCTCGCCGACGCGATCGGCGCCGACACCCGGAAGGTGCCCTCATGACCGCCCTGGAACCGCAGACCGCGCCCTTCGGCGCCCGGCTGCGCCACGCGATGGACACCCGCGGCCCGCTGTGCGTCGGCATCGACCCGCACGGCTCGCTGCTCGCCGACTGGGGGCTGAACGACGACGTCGCGGGCCTGGAGCGGTTCGCGCTGACCGTGGTGGAGGCGCTGGCCGGCGCCACCGCCGTGCTCAAGCCGCAGTCCGCGTTCTTCGAGCGCTTCGGCTCGCGCGGGACCGCCGTGCTGGAGCGGACCGTGGCCGAGGCACGGCAGGCCGGCGCCCTGGTGCTGATGGACGCCAAGCGCGGCGACATCGGCTCCACGATGGCCGCGTACGCCGCCACGTATCTCGACAAGGACTCGCCGCTGTTCTCCGACGCGGTGACGGTGAGTCCGTTCCTGGGCTTCGGGTCGCTGCGGCCCGCCCTGGACGCGGCGCGGATCTCCGGCGCGGGCGTCTTCGTACTGGCCCTGACCTCCAACCCCGAGGGCGCCGAGGTGCAGCGGGCGGCCGCGGCGGACGGCCGGTCCGTCGCGCAGGTGGTGCTCGACCACATCGCGGCCGAGAACGCGGGCGTGCGGCCGCTCGGTTCGGTCGGCGCGGTGGTCGGCGCGACCCTCGGCGACGCCCGCGCGGACCTCGCCGTCAACGGCCCGCTGCTGGCCCCCGGCATCGGCGCGCAGGGCGCCACCCCGGCCGATCTGCCGGGAGTCTTCGGCGCGGCCGTGCGCAATGTCGTACCGAGTGTCAGCCGGGGAGTTCTGCGGCACGGTCCGAATACCGCCGCGCTGCGAAAGGCGGCGGCCGCATACGCCGAAGAGGTTCGGGTCGCCGTCGCGGCCGCGAAGTGATCATCCGACGATACGGACACGGACCTGGGGACGGATACGGACGGCGTTAGCGACGGCCCTCGGAACCGTCATACGGACCCTCATACGGATGGTCGTACGAGCGTCGGTGGCGACATTCATACCGGCGGGTAATACGAGCAAAAATCGGCTGGAAAAAGGGTCACATTCAACCACCTGGCTCATTGACCCCGATTCCTGTTCCGGTTTGCCCCAATTATCCCGCCGGATCAAGGCTGACCAGGACTTTTCGACTGTTCTCGCTGACTTGGACCGTTCGGACCGCTAGTCTCCGACAGGAGCGCGCCGTTGGGGCGCGTCGCTGGTCGCCCCGTATTGCGGGGTGATCCACACTCCATATCCGATTGCTCTACATCCGAGGTGACGTAGGCGTGGCTCTTCCGCCCCTTACCCCTGAACAGCGCGCTGCCGCGCTCGAAAAGGCCGCTGCGGCTCGCCGGGAGCGCGCCGAGGTCAAGAACCGACTGAAGCACTCCGGTGCCTCCCTGCACGAGGTCATCAAGCAGGGCCAGGAGAACGACGTCATCGGCAAGATGAAGGTCTCCGCCCTTCTTGAGTCCCTCCCCGGCGTCGGCAAGGTCCGCGCCAAGCAGATCATGGAGCGGCTCGGTATCTCCGAGAGCCGCCGGGTTCGCGGCCTGGGTTCGAACCAGATCGCGTCGCTGGAGCGCGAGTTCGGCGGCGCCCCCGCCTGACGGTCCCCGCAGGTCCGGGAACCAGGGATAATCGCTCCATGAGTTCTGCAGTCTCCCGGGGGGCGGACCGCCCCCTCGCTTCGCAGGGGGCCTCACCGGCCACCCCGGTCAGACATCCGCGGCTGACCGTGCTCTCCGGCCCCTCGGGGGTCGGCAAGAGCACGGTCGTCGCCCACCTGCGCACGGTGTACCCCGAGATCTGGCTCTCGGTTTCGGCCACCACCCGCAAGCCTCGCCCCGGCGAGCAGAACGGGGTGCAGTACTACTTCGTGGACGACGACGAGTTCGACAAGCTCGTCGCCAACGGCGAACTGCTGGAGTGGGCCGAGTTCGCCGGGAATCGCTACGGCACCCCCCGCCGGGCCGTGCTGGACAAACTGTCCGCGGGGGAGCCGGTGCTGCTGGAGATCGACCTCCAGGGCGCCCGGCTGGTCCGCGAGTCGATGCCCGAGGCCCGACTGGTCTTTCTCGCCCCGCCCAGCTGGGACGAACTGGTCCGCCGCCTGACCGGCCGCGGCACCGAGTCGCCCGAGGTGATCGAGCGGCGGCTGGCCGCCGCGAGAGTCGAACTGGCCGCCGAATCCGAGTTCGACGAGACCCTTGTCAACACCTCCGTCGAGGATGTAGCCCGTGAGCTGCTAGCCTTGATGGAGATTGCGTGATCGGTATGCGCAGTCTTCTGTCGTCCACAAGTGCTGTCCGCAGGTACTTGTCCACAAGTAGGGGTAGGTAGCGTGTCCTCTTCCATCAGCACGCCCGAGGGCATCATCAACCCGCCGATTGACGAGTTGCTGGAAGCCACCGACTCCAAGTACAGCCTGGTGATCTACGCCGCCAAGCGCGCGCGCCAGATCAACGCCTACTACTCCCAGCTCGGCGAGGGCCTGCTGGAGTACGTCGGCCCGCTGGTGGACACCCACGTCCACGAGAAGCCGCTCTCCATCGCCCTGCGTGAGATCAACGCGGGTCTGCTGACCTCCGAGGCCGTCGAGGTGCCCGCCACCTGAGTGGCGCGCCGACGCACGGCACACTGCACGTCCCCACGGGCCCGGCGGCACGACCGCCGGGCCCGTGGTGTGGCGGCAGTGTCATCGGTTAAGACGGCGGTCGGCCGGGAAGCGATCCCGGCGGCGCGGATCCACGGTGGCGGGAGAGACGATGGGCAAGCCGCAGGTCGTACTGGGCGTGAGCGGCGGGATCGCCGCCTACAAGGCGTGCGAGCTGCTGCGCCGCCTCACCGAGTCGGGCCACGACGTCCGGGTGGTGCCCACCGACTCCGCGCTGCACTTCGTCGGCGAGGCCACCTGGGCGGCGCTGTCCGGCCACCCCGTCTCGACCCGGGTGTGGGACGACGTCCACCAGGTGCCGCACGTCAGGATCGGACAGCACGCCGACCTCGTGGTGGTCGCGCCCGCCACCGCCGACCTGCTCGCCCAGGCCGCCCACGGCCTCGCGGGCGACCTGCTCACCAACACCCTGCTCACCGCCCGCTGCCCGGTGGTCTTCGCGCCCGCGATGCACACCGAGATGTGGGAGCACCCCGCCACCCGGGCCAATGTCGCCACCCTGCGGGCCCGCGGCGCGATCGTGATCGAACCCGCCGTCGGCCGGCTGACCGGCGCCGACACCGGCAAGGGCCGGCTGCCCGACCCGGGCGAGATCTACGAGGTCTGCCGCCGGGTGCTGGCCCGCGGGACGGCCGCCCCCGACCTGGCCGGCCGCCATGTCGTGGTCAGCGCGGGCGGCACCCGCGAACCGCTCGACCCCGTGCGCTACCTCGGCAACCGCTCCTCGGGCAAGCAGGGATACGCGCTGGCCCGTACGGCCGTGGCCCGCGGCGCCCGGGTCACGCTGGTCGCCGCCAACCCCGGCCTGGACGCGCCGGTGGGCGCCGACGTGGTCACCGTCGGCACCGCCGAGCAGCTGCGCGAGGCCGTGCTCAAGGCGGCCGCCGACGCCGACGTGGTGGTGATGGCCGCGGCCGTCGCCGACTTCCGGCCGGCCGTGTACGCGCCCGGCAAGATCAAGAAGAAGGACGGCGAGGAGCCCGCGCCCGTCGCCCTGGTCCGCAACCCCGACATCCTCGCCGAGCTGTCCGCACACCGCGCGCGGCCGGGACAGCTGGTCGTCGGCTTCGGCGCAGAGACCGACGACGTCCTGGCCAACGGCCGCGCCAAACTCGCCCGCAAGGGCTGCGACCTGCTGGTCGTCAACGAGGTGGGGGAGAGCAAGGCCTTCGGCACCGAGGAGAACGAAGCGGTGATCCTGGGCGCCGACGGCAGCGAGACGGCCGTGCCGTACGGCCCCAAGGAAGCGCTCGCCGACCGGGTGTGGGACCTGGTGGCCGACCGGCTCGGCTGAGCCGCCGACACGCCGGGGACCGGTGGAATCCGACCGGCCGAACGCCCCCGCCGGAGCCCGCCGACCGAATTGACCGTTCCGCGGGTGGACACGGTGACCCAGGTCATGGCATATCCAAGGGACGAGATACGCGCCCGAACGGACGGCGCGGAGGATAAACTAACCCCGGAGTCCCGGGCGCAGCCCTGCGGACTCCGCCAAGATCGAGCCAGCAGCCGCTGCAACCCCAGGGAGCGATGTGTCCCGCCGCCTGTTCACCTCGGAGTCCGTGACCGAGGGACACCCAGACAAGATCGCTGACCAGATCAGCGACACGATCCTCGACGCGCTTCTCGCCGCCGACCCGACCTCCCGGGTGGCCGTCGAGACGCTGATCACCACCGGCCAGGTGCATATCGCCGGTGAGGTGACGACGACCGCCTACGCGGACATCGCCACCTTGGTGCGCGCCAAGATCCTGGAGATCGGTTACGACTCCTCGAAGAAGGGCTTCGACGGCGCGTCGTGCGGTGTGTCGGTGTCGATCGGGGCACAGTCCCCGGACATCGCCCAGGGCGTCGACACCGCGTACGAGAAGCGGGTCGCGGGCTCCACCGACGAGGACGACGAGCTCAACAAGCAGGGCGCCGGTGACCAGGGCCTGATGTTC
This sequence comes from Streptomyces sp. NBC_00223, assembly GCF_036199905.1. Classification (NCBI taxonomy): domain Bacteria; kingdom Bacillati; phylum Actinomycetota; class Actinomycetes; order Kitasatosporales; family Streptomycetaceae; genus Streptomyces; species Streptomyces sp. NBC_00223. Next base: position 7,193,099 of record NZ_CP108109.1, read on the forward strand.
GGCTACGCCTCGGACGAGACGCCCGAGCTGATGCCGCTGCCCATCACGCTCGCCCACCGGCTCTCCCGCCGGCTGACCGAGGTCCGCAAGAACGGCCAGATCCCGTATCTGCGCCCGGACGGCAAGACCCAGGTCACCATCGAGTACGACGGCGACAAGGCGGTCCGCCTCGACACGGTCGTGGTCTCCAGCCAGCACGCGTCGGACATCGACCTGGACTCGCTGCTCGCGCCGGACGTGCGCGAGTTCGTCGTCGAGGTCGAGCTGAAGGCGCTGCTCGACGAGGGCATCAAGCTCGACACCGAGGGCTACCGGCTGCTGGTCAACCCCACCGGCCGGTTCGAGATCGGCGGCCCGATGGGTGACGCCGGACTGACCGGTCGCAAGATCATCATCGACACCTACGGCGGCATGGCCCGTCACGGCGGCGGTGCCTTCTCCGGCAAGGACCCGTCCAAGGTCGACCGCTCGGCCGCGTACGCGATGCGCTGGGTCGCCAAGAACGTGGTGGCCGCAGGGCTCGCCGCGCGCTGCGAGGTCCAGGTCGCCTACGCGATCGGCAAGGCCGAGCCGGTGGGTCTGTTCGTGGAGACCTTCGGCACCGAGAACGTGGACGTGGAGAAGATCGAGCAGGCCATCGGCACGGTCTTCGACCTGCGCCCGGCCGCGATCATCCGCGACCTCGACCTGCTCCGCCCGATCTACGCCCAGACCGCCGCGTACGGTCACTTCGGCCGTGAGCTGCCGGACTTCACCTGGGAGCGCACCGACCGGGTGGACGCGCTGCGCGCCGCCGCGGGTCTGTAACAGTCCGCACGCCCTTCCGCCGAGGCCCGGCCACCCGCGAGGGGGCCGGGCCTCGGCGTGTGTGCGGGGAGTGCCCGACCGGCCCGGGCGGAACGTCCGGCGATGTCCGAGCCGTCTGGTAGGAATCTGAGGGTGAGCAGCGAGAACGGGCACGACGGCGAGCGCCCCGCGGGGGAGGCGGCGGGGGGCGAACAGCTCGCGCTCATCCGCGAGACCGTCCGCAAGGCCAAGGAGCCGCGCGCCAAGCCCCGCACCTGGCGCGGCGCCGCGCTCGCCGAAGGGCTGCCGGTGGCCCGGGTGCTCGTCGACAAGGGGCTGCTCCACCTCGACCAGTTCTTCGACTACGCCGTGCCCGCCGCCATGGACGAGGACGCCCAGCCTGGCGTACGGGTCCGGGTGCGGTTCGGCGCCAGGGTGGTCAAGGGCCGCCGCGAGGGCGGCACCCTGCACGACGGCTTCGTCGTCGAGCGCCGTACCGAGAGCGACTACCGCGGCCCGCTCGCCCCCCTGGCCCAGGTGCTCTCCACCGAGCCCGTACTGACCCCGCCGCTGCTCCATCTGTGCCGGCGGGTCGCCGACCGGTACGCGGGCGCGCTCGCCGATGTCGTCCAGCTCGCCGTACCGCCCCGGATGGCCCGCGCCGAACGTGATCCCTCGCCCGCTCCGCTGCCCGACCCCGCGCCGCCCGCGCCCGGCAGCTGGACGCGGTACGCCACCGGGCCCGCGTATCTCCAGGCGCTGGCCCGCGGCGACACCCCCCGCGCGGTGTGGCTCGCGCTGCCCGGGCCGCACTGGCCGGACGAACTCGCGCGGGCCGTCGCCGCCACGCTCGCCTCCGGGCGCGGCGCCCTGGCCGTGCTGCCCGACGGCCGGACCGTCGCCCGGGTCGACACGGCGCTGACCGCGCTGCTCGGCGAGGGCCGCCATGTGATGCTCACCGCCGACGCCGGGCCCGAGGAGCGCTACCGCCGCTGGCTGGCCGTCAGCCGGGGCGCGGTACGGGCGGTGGTCGGCACCCGGGCCGCGATGTTCGCGCCCGTCGCCGACCTCGGCCTGGTCGCGCTGTGGGACGACGGCGACTCCAGCCACGCCGAACCGCACGCCCCCCAGCCGCACGCCCGCGACGTACTGCTGTTGCGCGCGCGGGAGGAACGTACCGCCTTCCTGCTCGGCGGGGTCACCGGCACGGTCGAGGGCGCCCAACTGGTCGAGAGCGGCTGGGCGCTGCCGCTGGCCGCGAGCCGTGACGCGGTGCGGACGGCCGCCCCCCTGATCCGTACGGTCGGCGACGGCGACCAGGCGCGCGACGAGGCAGCGCGCGCGGCCCGGCTGCCGTCGCTGGCCTGGCAGGTCACCCGGGACGCGCTGGCCCGTGGCCCGGTCCTGGTCCAGGTCCCGCGCCGCGGATACGTGCCCAGGCTCGGCTGCGACAACTGCCGCGAACCGGCCAGGTGCGCGGCCTGCGCGGGGCCGCTGGCGCTGCGCGAGGAGCACGGCACCCCGGCCTGCGGCTGGTGCGGGCGGCCCGCGGCGGACTGGCACTGCCCCGAGTGCGGCGGCTTCCGGCTGCGGGCGCGGATCGTCGGCGCCCGCCGCACCGCCGAGGAGCTGGGCCGGGCCTTCCCCCGGGTGCCGGTACGGACCTCCGGGCGCGACGCCGTACTCGCCTCGGTGGGCGCGGCGCCGGCCCTGGTGATCGCCACGCCCGGCGCGGAGCCGGTGGCCGACAGCGGTTACGCGGCGGCGCTGCTGCTCGACGGCTGGGCGCTGCTCGGCCGGCCGGACCTGCGGGCGGCGGAGGAGGCACTGCGGCGCTGGGCGCAGGCGGCCGCGCTGGTACGTCCGGCGGCCGAGGGCGGCACGGTCGTCGTGCTGGGGGAGCCGACGCTGCGGCCGGTCCAGGCGCTGGTGCGGTGGGACCCGGCCGGGCACGCGCTGCGCGAGCTGGCCGAGCGGGCGGAGCTGCGGTTTCCGCCGGTGTCCCGGATGGCGTCGGTGACCGGGTCGGCCGCGGCGGTGGCCGACTTCGCCGAGACGGTCCGGCTGCCCGAGGGAACGGATCTGCTGGGGCCTGTGCCGGCCCCGCAGCCCGCCGGGCCGGGCCGGGCCCGGGCGGCGGACCCGCAGGAGCGGCTGCTGCTGCGGGTGGCCCCGGGCGCGGGGGCGGCGCTGGCGGCGGCCCTGAAAGAAGCCCAGGTGGCCCGCGCCACGCGGGCTGCTCGCGGAGCGCCGGATCCGGTCGTGGTCCGCATGGACCCGACGGACATCGGCTGAGGGTGGGCTGTTTTTGAGGGGGTGCCCCCTTGGCTTGGTGGGTGGGGTTGCTCGCCGTTGTGGCTTGTCGCGCAGTTCCTCGCGCCCCTTTCGGGGCGCACCCTGGGCGGGTTGTGCTGACGCCGGGGGTGGCGTGACCCCTTGGCTCGGTCGCGCAGTTCTCCCCCCAGGCTTCGCCCGGGGGTGCCCCCAGCGCCGCCTTTGGGGCGCACTCCCGGGAGGTGCCCCCAAGGCGCTCTGCGGGCGGGGTTCGGGGCGGCGCCCCGAGTTCGGGGAGGGGCGGGGTTGGGGAGAGAGCCCCGCAGGGAGGCCGCTTCGTGCCGCGAACTCGGGCGCACGGGGAGTGGGCCGGGGGCAGGGGTTCGTGGAGGCCGCCCCCGGCAGGGGGTCTCAGCCGTTGCGGGGAGCCGGGAAGGCCGGCGTGGGCGGGTCCTCGCGGAGCGGGGCCGGCATCGCGCGGGCCGCGGGGACGGTCGCCGCGTTGAGGGCCGCCGACTCGTCCGACGAGTCGGCGGCCGACGTACGGCGCCCCCCGTACCTGCGGTGGACCGCCTGCTTCGTCACCCCCAGCGCGGAGCCCACCGCGTCCCAGGAGAACCCGAGCGAACGGTCGAACTCCACCGCCGCCGTGACCAGGGCCTCCACGCTGTCGCGCAGCTCCTGGGCGAGCCGTACGGTCGGGGCGGGCGCCCGGCCGTACACCACGAATCCCGCGGTGGGGGTGCCGCGGCGCGGCCGGTAGACATTGCCCAACTGGGCGGTGAGGGTCCGCAGAGCGTCCACCTGCCGGCGGACCCTTTCGATGTCCCGCACCAGAAGGTGCAGGCTTGCGCGTGCCTGGGCATCAGGGGTTGCGTGGTCGGGCATCAACAAGCCTCTCCAACCGACGGTGACAAGGGACGGGCCGTATGCATTGACGTGCATTGACCCGAATGCGGTCAAACTCACTTGACCAACGCGCCACAGCCCCAAGGAGTCACGCACTTCGGGGCGTGCCGCCACCACCGGGGGGCGCGCGGACCGGGCGCGCACCACCCGTGCGGGGTCTCGCGCGGTGTCGCCATAGAATTGACGCCCGCCCACCGGTCGCCCCTCCCGGCGCCCGCCCCCACCTCCAGGAGACGCCGCCGTGCCCGTCAAGCCCATCCGCATCTTCGGCGACCCGGTGCTGCGCATGACGGCGCAGCCGGTCACCACCTTCGACCTCGAACTGCGCAACCTGGTCAAGGACTTGACCGACACCATGCAGGCCGCCCCCGGGGCCGGCCTCGCCGCGCCCCAACTGGGCATCTCGCTGCGGGTGTTCACCTATTTCGTCGAGGGCGAGCTGGGCCATCTGATCAACCCCGACCTCACCCTCACCGAGGAGGAGCAGGACGGCCCCGAGGGCTGCCTGTCCCTGCCGGGCCTGACCTACGACTGCAAGCGCGCGTTCGGCGTCGTCGCCAAGGGCTTCAACATGTACGGCGACCCGGTGACCATCGAGGGCACCCAGCGGCTGGCCCGCTGCATCCAGCACGAGACCGACCACCTGGACGGCATCATCTTCATCGACCGGCTCGACGCCGAGCAGCGCAAGGCCGCCGTGAAGGCGATCCGCGAGGCCGAGTGGGCGGGGGAGGGCACGCCGCAGGTCAGGATCTCCCCGCACGGCACCTTCGGCCGGGCCCTGTGAGGGCGGCCGCCCCAGCGCTCTCCACCACCCCGGCCGACGCCGTACCGCGACCGCACCGCCGTCCGACCCCGTAGCGTCACCGCACGCCGGCCCCACCCCCGCACTACAGCCCGACCCCGTAGCGCCACCGCACGCCGGCCCCACCCCCGCACTACAGCCCCACCCCGTAGCGCCACCGCACAACCGCCGCCCACCGAGAGGCACGCACCGCACGATGAGGCTCGTCTTCGCCGGCACCCCCGAGGTCGCCGTACCCGCCCTTGACGCCCTGCTCGCCTCCGACCGGCACGAGGTGGTCGCCGTCGTCACCCGGCCCGACGCCACCGCGGGCCGCGGCCGCAAGCTGCTGGCCAGCCCGGTCGCGCAGCGCGCGGAGGAGGCCGGGATCGAGGTGCTCAAGCCGGCCAGGCCGCGCGACGAGGACTTCCTCGCCCGGCTGCGGGAGATCGCCCCGGACTGCTGCCCGGTCGTCGCGTACGGGGCCCTGCTGCCCAAGTCCGCGCTGGACGTCCCCGCGCACGGCTGGGTCAATCTGCACTTCTCGCTGCTGCCCGCGTGGCGCGGCGCCGCGCCCGTGCAGCACGCGGTGATGGCCGGGGACGAGGTGACCGGCGCGTCCACGTTCCTCATCGAGCAGGGGCTCGACTCGGGGCCGGTCTACGGGGTGATCACCGAGGAGATCCGCCCGGCCGACACCAGCGGCGATCTGCTCGGCCGGCTCGCGGTCAGCGGCGCCCGGCTGCTGACCGCCACGATGGGCGGCATCGAGCGCGGTGACCTGGTCGCCCGCCCGCAGCCCGCCGACGGGGTCACCCTCGCGCCGAAGATCACCGTCGAGGACGCGGCCGTCGACTGGGCGGCGCCCGCGCTGCGCGTCGACCGGCTGATCCGCGGCTGCGAGCCCGCGCCCGGCGCCTGGACCCTGGTGGACGGCGAACGCCTCAAGCTGGGCCCGGTCCGGCTCGTCCCCGACCGTACGGACCTCGCGCCGGGCGAGCTGGCCGTCGCGAAGAACGCGGTGTACGCGGGGACGGGGAGCCACGCCGTGGAGCTGGGGGAGGTGCAGCCGCAGGGCAAGAAGCGGATGCCCGCGGCGGCTTGGGCGCGGGGGGTGCGGGTCGCCCCGGGAACGGTCCTGGGCGCGTAGCGCTCTCCGGGCTGGGGTTCGGTACGCGCGTAACGCCTTCCCGACGCGGGGTTCTCCGCGCCTGCGGCGCGGGGCTCGTGCTCTCGCCCACCCGTGCGAGTGCGGGCGGCCCCGTGGGGCGTATCCGCCGCTGACGGTCGGCCGGCGCGCGGTCTGAGTCGGCGGCCGTCGGCGGTCGGTGGCGTGTGCACGCCACGGCGGTGCGGCGTGCACACCGCGCGCCCGGTCCCTTGCGGTCCGTCCCGGCCCACCGTCCGGTGGTGGGTCGGGCCCAGTTCCTCCCCGAAGCTTCGGGGCAGCCCCACGCGTGCGGCGTATGCGCTCAGGCCGTGGCGTCGAGGTCGACCGGTTGGCAGTCGAGGAGTTGGCGGACGAGTTGGTGGGCGATGGTGTAGCGGATGTTGGGGTGGTGGTAGCCGACGACTTCGTCGATGACGGGTCCGCGGCCCGGGATGCGGGGGTCGTGAATGCCGCCGTAGACCCCGACGACGGGGTACTGCTTCACGCGCACCGCCGCGAAGCCGCTGTTGAGGTGGGGGCAGGCGCGGGTGGATTTGTGGGCGCAGGGCAGGCAGACGGGCGGGTGGGGGGTGGCCATGCCGTCGGGCCAGTTGGGCCAGTCCTGGGAGTAGTCGCCGAGGAGCCAGAGCATGCCGTGTTCGTTGAGGTCGGCCGGTCCGGCGCAGACCTGGCACAGGAGCCTGCGCATGGCGCGGCGCTGGCGCAGGGAGTGGACCTTTCCCAGCTGGGGCGTTCCCTGGCCGGGTTTGAGGGTGATGCGGTTCCACAGGGCGCCGTGGCTGTCGCGGTCGGCGGGCACTTCGTCGTCGTAGGCGATACGCCCGCGCCGCCGGTCGAACACCACGGTGGGCTTGAGGATCTGCTCGGCGGTCCAGGTGGCGATGTAGGGGACCGTCGGGTGCGGCCGCGGCCCGGGCTCGGCCGTCGCCGGGCTGTGGGCGGGGGTGTGCGTCGTCATGGGGGTTGGCGTCTCCGTTTTCGGGTCGGTAGGCCGTGAGCGAGGTGAGTAGGGGCAAGTGGTGATCCGGAGAAGGTCCCGGCGATACGGGGTCAGCCGGTGGTTCCCGGGTCGGTGACCAGTGCGCGGGAGAGGGCGGTCAGGGCGTCGGTGATCGTGCCGAGTCGCTGCTCGATCGTGTCGAGCCGTTGGGCAACCGTGTCGAGCCGCTCGGCGATCGTGCGCTCTCCCGGCTCGCCTGGGGTGTTCCCGGGCGCGGTGTGCTGCTGCGTGCGTATGGCGGCCAGTTGCTCGCTGTGCCCGGCGAGGGTGCGGCCGGTGCGGAACGCTTCCGCCTCCAGGTCCCGCAACCGCCCGCCGTACGTCACTGTCCCGGCCGTCATGCCGTTTTCCCGGCATGTACGTGTTTGCGTTCCAGGACGACGATGGGGCAGTTGAGCGCTTCCGCGATCTTCGCGAGGTTGGCGGGGGTGGCGTTGCGCCAGCCGGACTCGATCTCCCCCATCAACACCGCGGAAATCCCCACTTGCCGGGCGAGAGCCCGCTTGGTCAGACCGGCCTTCTCGCGTGCCCAGGTCACCGCGGCCGGTTCCTGATGAAGCACCCGGGGACGCCTGCGGGTTCCGACGGTCATACGGCGACCGCCCCGCTCCCCGGTACGCGGCGCCGAGCGCAGTCCGCCCACCACCGGGTCCGCACCTCCGGGAACGGCTCATGTGCCTGGCCGGTCACTGCGTATCCCTTGACAGGAACGTCGAGAAGTCCTGTGCGGCTGCGGTGAGTTCTTCGGTGCTGTCGAGGGTGGGGGCGGGGGGCGACAGGCGGGCGCCTCGGCTGTGTGCGACGCGCAGGGCGTCGAGAAGGGCCTCGGTCAGGCGGGCGATGAGGAAGCACAGTTCCCGGGGCGACGCCTCCGGCCCGTCCAGCACGGCGCGGACGTGTCCCAGGAGTTGTCCGGCAAGGCCGAGCTGGACGGCCTCCATCTGGTCGGCCAGCTTCCACAGCGGCCCCGGCCGGTCGCTGCTCAGGTAGGCGGGCTGCCCGTTCTCCCCGGTCCAGGGCAGTAAGCGCAGCGTGGGTCCGGCTGCCCCCACGGTGAGGTCGCGGTGGTCCTGTTGCTCGGCGTCTGTGGTCATCACGGTCCCTGTGTCGATTCGGTGACTGGGTGTGAGGACCGTATGGGTGCGTGATGTTGCGTCCCCATGGATGGGATGGCCCACTTGTCGACTCGGCACGGTGCAACCACCACGTTCCGATGTAGTTGGTCCTCGTGGCCGGGTTACCCGGTCACCCTGCTGCGGCTGCGTCGTACGCTGGATCGGAGGGCAGGTGAGGGTATGTCGGAAGAACTCGCGGACAATGTGCGCAGGTACCGGCGAAGGGCCGGTCTCAGCCAGGAGGAACTCGCCCATCAGTCGGGCTTTTCCGTAGGGACGATCAGTAAGATCGAGCAGGGCGGAAGCGTGCGGATCGAGACGCTTCACGCCATTGCGCGTGGTCTCGGAGTAAGAACCTCGGAGTTGTTGGTTTCGGGCGCCCCAACGCCGGTTCGTCACAACGATCCGAATGATCTCAACCTTCGTGATCTGCGTATCGCGTTGACTCCGCGCGTACGGCTGACCGCTGCCCCGCCGCCTACGGGTGACGAACCGAATCTGCGTCTTCTGCGGCGGGCGATTCGTGACGCCGTGACGTTGTACCCCGCGGGCCGGTACGCAAGTCTTGCTGCGGCACTCCCGCCGCTCGTGCGAGACGCCAACGCAGCTGTTGCTTACTACGAGGGATCTGAGGAAGAGTCACGGAAGGCGCTGCTGGCCCGTGCGGAAGTGCTGGGACTTGCCGGACGATATCTGACACAGGTCAGGCAGTTCGATATTGCTCACGTGGCGGCTGCCGCGTCGGTGAACGACACGGTAGCGGCAAAGGATGACGTGGCTGCCGCCAACCGGGTCAGGGGGCTGTGTTTCACGCTGCTGCGGACCGGACGGTTCGATGAGGCGGAAGAACTCGCCGTCGAGGCAATGGACCTGATTGAACCAAAGATCAGCGATGTCGATCCTGACCGCTATTCCGTGTGGGGCGGTGTTGCGATGGAAGCGGCTGCGGCGGCCATCCGCAACAACCGGCCGCAGGAGGCCAGGGAATACCGCCGGGTGGCTTCCATCGCGGTTGCCGCAATCGGGCATCCGCACAAATTCGATTCTTTTAGCGTTTTCGGCCCTGTAACGGCGGCGATGAAGTCGCTGGAAGACTCCATGATCATCGGCGATGCCCGAACAGTCGTACGGAGGTCTGCGGAAGACGAGGCCCTGTCTCCCAAGGCATGGGGGCGTCTGGGAAAGCCCAGCACGACCGACGGCAGCCGGTACGTGCTCGACCTGGCACGTGCGCACGTTCACACGGGGGACGCGTTAGCGGGAATGGACGAGATGATGCGGCTCTACCGTTCGGTTCCCGAGTGGCTGCGGCACCAGAAGTTGGCTGCCGTGACCATGGAAGAGATCATGAAGAAGCGCAAGCGCACCCTGACCACAGATATGCGGGTGGTCGCCGATCATCTCCGCATCTCCGGGTAACGGCGGCGGATCACATCAGCCCCGAATGCCTCTGGTGGGCGTCCGGGGCTTCGTGCTCTCTGTCGCCGGTGGGCGCGGTGTCTGGTGCGGGGAGTCGGAGCTGTAGGCGGAGCGGTACGAACTGGCGTTCAACAACATCCAACGGTCCTCGCTCAGCGAGGCGGCAAGCATCAAGTTCATCGCTGAAGCTGTGAAGGAGTTGCGCAAGTGACCAACAGCGATCTGACCAACGCACGATGGTTCAAGTCGAGCTACAGCAACGGCCAAGGAGCGTGCGTCGAGGTGGCGTTCGTGAGCGGCGCCGTCGCCATGCGGGACAGCAAGGTCCCCGACGGCCCTGCCCTGCTGTTCGCCCCCCAGGAGTTCAGCGCGTTCGTTCGCAGCGTCGGTGACGGCGAGTTCAACGCGTCGTAACCACGCACAGCCTGCGCCGTACCGACAGCGCCCGACCGGTGAGCGAGATCGGGCGCTGTCGGGCTCGGTGGACTACATCGTGACCCCTGACGAGGTGATCCGCTGCACCAGCCGGCGACGGCCGCGGGGGCTGGTAGTGAGGTGAGCAGGGGCAAGTGGCCCGTAGTGTTTGCGTTCCAGGACGGCGATGGGCCAGTTGAGCGCTTCCGCCCATGTCCCGCGTCGGGGACGGATCGGTGATGCCCGTCGCCTCGATCGCGTGGGTCACACCCTGTCCCCGGCCCGGGGCTTGGGTCGGCGGCGTCCGTGTTTTCAGGTCAGGGACACGCCGCGGCCGCCGAAGAACTCGGCGAACTCGGCCACGGGCAGACTCGCCGTACGCGCCTGCTCGGTGTGCCCGGACGGGTTGCGGAAGCGCACCGTGTCCCCTTGGCGGTCGGTGATGAGCACGAGGTGCCCGCCCTTGCCGGGGGCGGGGTTCTCCGGTCGGCGGATCTCCTTGTGTACGGAGGCCATCACCAGGCGCCCGGCGTCGAGGAGGTCGAGGAGGCCGGGCATGGTCAGGGTCGGGTGGACCTCGGCGCCCAGCGGGTGGACGTCCAGCACGTACTGGACGAACGGGGCGTAGATCAGGCCGCGGATCGCTCCGGTGTCCGGGTCCTCGGTGTACGCCCCGTACTTCCGGGCGCCGTCGAGGAGTTCGAACATGCTGGGTGCGTCGCCGGTCCGGGCCAGGAGTGCCATGCGCAGGCAGGCGATGCCGCACATGTGACCGTTCCACCGGCCGTAGGTCTCGATGTCGGGTGCGCCGGACTCCGCCCAGCGGGGATCGTCGCTGTGGGCGCGGCCCTCGTAGGCGAAGGCGGTGATGAGGTTCTCGCTGGCGTACTGGGTGATGGTGGGGAACGGGTGGTCGTCAGACACGGGCGGGTTCCTTCCGGCGGGTGGTCTGGCTGATCAGCCGGTAGAAGGTGGGCAGGTCCACGCCGCCGCCGGAGATCACCACCCCGATCATCCCCGACTCGTGGGGGACGAGGCCGGTAAGAACGGCGGCCAGGGCGCAGGCGCCACTCGGTTCGGCGACGACTTTCAGGTGACGGAAGGCGAAGGCCATGGCGCCGATGATGTCCTGTTCGGTCACGGTCACGACCGTGTCGAGGAGCCGGGAGTTGACGGCCCAGGTCAGCGGCGAGGGGCTGGTGTGCCCGAGGCCGTCGGCGATGGTGGCGGGGACCTCGGGCAGGGCGACGCGCTGGCCGCACCGCATCGACAGCAGGGTGTCGGCGCCTTCCTGCGGTTCCACGCCGATAACCTTGATGCCGGGATTCAGGTGCTTGGCGATCGTGGCGGTCCCGGCGGCGAGTCCGCCGCCGCCGACAGGGACGACGAGGGTCTCGATCTCGGGGTGGTTGGTGAGGAGTTCCAGGGCGGCGGTCCCGGCCCCGGCCATGATGTGCCGGGAGTTCGCCGAGGGGACGACGGCCAGGCCGTCCCGGGCGGCGATCTCGGCCACGAGGGCGTCGCGGTTCTCCGAGTCCCGGCGGTAGGTGACGACCCGGCCGCCCAGCGCGCGGATGCCCTCGACCTTCGGGGCCGGGGCGTCGGCCCGGATGACGACGGTGGCCGGCACTTCGAGGAGGCGGCCGGTCAGGGCCAGGGCCTGGGCGTGGTTCCCGGAGGACGCGCCGATCAGCCCGCGGGCACGCTCGGCCGTGGGGAGGGACGAGGCGTGGTGGTAGGCGCCGCGGAACTTGAAGGAGCCGGTGCGCTGGAGGCCCTCGGCCTTGCACACCACCGGCCATCCCGCGGCCTGGTCGAGGGAGAGCGCGGACAGCGCCGGAGTGCGGGCTACGACCGGCTGGAGGTTGGCGGCGGCGTCTTCGACGTCGCGGGCGGTCAGCTCGGTCACGGCCGGTACCCCTCACTGGTGGTGGCGGTGGCGAGGATCATGCGGATGAGCTGGTCGAAGTCGATGCCCGCCGCGCCGGCCATGGTGGCGAGGTTCCCGGTGTGGGAGAGGCCGGGCAGGGTGTTGATCTCCAGCCAGACCGGGCTGCCGTCGGGGGTGACGATGAAGTCGGAGCGGGAGTATCCGGTGCAGCCCAGAGCAGCATGCGCGTCGAGCGCGGCGGTGGTGACCGCGTCGAGGGTGGCGCTGGGGAGTTCGGCCGGGCAGCGGTAGCGGTACTTGGTCTTGTCGCGCTTGGTGGCGTAGTCGTAGAACTCGGCGTCGGTGGGCAGTGTCTCCAGCGGCGGCAGGGCCACGGGCGAGCCGTCGACCTCCAGGATTCCGCACGTCACCGGGATGCCGGTGGTGAAGGGTTCGGCGAACCAGCCGTCGGCGGCCCGCGCCGTGAGCAGCGCGGCGGCGAGCTCGGCGCTGTCGTGGCAGACGCTCATACCGATCGAGCCGCCTTCGGACAGCGGCTTGAGGATCAGCGGGAACGCGATGGTGCCGGTGATGGCCTGGGTGATCGTGTCGCGGTCGCCGGCCGGGAGGATGACGGAGGGCAGGACCGCCACGCCGACGCCGGCCGCGACGGTCTTGGCGAGGGTCTTGTGCATACCGACGGCCGAAGCCGTCACGCCCGACCCGGTGTAGGGGATGTGCAGGGACTCCAGTAACCCCTGGAGCTTGCCGTCCTCGGCGTACTGCCCGGCGATGGCCAGGAACGCCACGTCGGCGCCGCGGACCTGGTCGGCGAAGTCCTTGCTCGCGGCGTCGAGCAGCACCGTGGTGTAGCCCTGCCGGTTGAGGGACTCCTGGGCGGCGCGGCCGGACATCAGGGACCGCTCCCGCTCGGTGGACCTGCCGCCGGAGACGACGGCGATCCGGCCGGGTTCGTGCGACTGCATCGTCATCAGGTTGTGCTCCTGTTCGTGGGTGCTCTGGCCGGTCTCACAGGCGCCGGCCCTTCAAGGCGCTACGGTCGAAGAGCCGAGCCGACGGGCCGTCTGGCGTGTCGGGCAAGCCCTGCTGATGCGGAGTTCGTTTCGTGATCCCCCTTTCGCTCGAAGCCGTCGCGTCCGCTGTCGGCGGCCGTCTGCGCGACGTGCCGGACCCGTCCGCGCTGATGACCGCCCCGGCGGTCGTCGACTCGCGCACGGTCGAGCCCGGCGGTCTGTTCGCCGCGCTGCCCGGTGAGCACACGGACGGGCACGCCTTCGCCGCGAACGCGGTGAAAGCCGGTGCAGTCGCGGTCCTCGCGACCCGTCCGGTCGGTGTCCCGGCCGTGGTCGTGGAGGACGTGCTGGACGCGCTTGCCGCGCTGGCCCGTACCGTGCTGGCCGCCGTGCCGGAGGTCACCGTGATCGGGCTGACCGGCTCGGCGGGCAAGACCAGCACGAAGGACCTGATCGCCCAGGTGCTTCCCGAGCTCGGGGAGACGATCGCCACGGTGAAGTCGTTCAACGGCGAGATCGGGATGCCGCTGACGGTGACGCACCTTGACCAGGGCGTTCGCTACCTCGTGCTGGAGATGGGCGCCCGCGGTATCGGCCACATCACCCACCTGACGCGTATCGCCCCGCCCACGGTCGGCCTGGTCCTCAACGTGGGCACCGCTCACGTCGGAGAGTTCGGCGGCCGAGAGCAGATCGCCCAGGCCAAGGGCGAACTCGTCGAAGCACTCCCGGCGGACGGGCTGGCGGTCCTCAACGCCGACGATCCGCTGGTCGCCGCGATGGTGTCGCGTACCTCTGCCCGGGTGCTGACCTTCGGCGTCGGCTACGACGCCGACGTACGGGCCCTGGACGTCGCCCTCGACAGCTTGGGCCGGGCCTCGTTCACCCTGACGGCCGCCGGCACCCGGGCGCGGGTCGATCTGTCCCTTCACGGCGCACACCACGTGTCGAACGCGCTCGGCGCTGCCGCCGTCGCGATCGGGCTGGGCGCCGGCGTGGAGAAGACTGCGGCCGCACTGTCCCGCGCGGTCCTGGTGGCGTCGGGGCGCATGGAGGTCACCGACCGGAGTGACGGGGTGCGGATCGTCAACGACGCGTTCAACGCGAACCCCGACTCGGTGAAGGCGGCGTTCACTGCCCTTGCAGCCATGGCGGACGGGCGCCGCATGGTCGCGGTCCTGGGAGAGATGAAGGAACTCGGTGACAGCGGCACTGAGGAACACCGGCAAATCGGCCGTCTCCTCGCCGCCGCCGGCATCCACGTGCTGATCGCGGTCGGCGGCGACGACGCTTCCGCGATGGCGGCCGCTGCCCAGCAGGACAACCCGCAACTGACGGTGGCCAGCGCCCGCGACCGGGACCATGCCCTGACCCTGGCCCGCGACCTGATCGAGGCGGGGGACATCGTCCTGGTCAAGGGCTCCCACAGTGTCGAACTGGAGCACACTGCGGAGCGGCTGGCGGCCGACGGCCGCTAGAAGGTGGGGCATCGGGATCACTCCTGCCACCGGTCAGTGCAGCGGGCCGCAGCACACGACGAAATGTGCTGCGGCCCGCTGCCGTGGGGAGCCGCCCCTTGGCGACTACGACCAGTCAACGGCCCCTCCCTGCCGGTAGTCGGCTGCCAGGCCGTATGCCAGGGTGTATGCCAGTGACGAGGGGACGCCCGTGACGGAACAGGCATACACACCAGGGCAGTTGATCAAAGAGGCCAGAGAGGTCCTGCACTGGTCGCAGCAGGACGTGGCCGACGCGCTGAACACCGCGGCGGGGACCGCGAGCCTGGGGCGGCACAGCGTGTACCGGTGGGAAGCCGGACTGCGGCTGCCGCAAGAGTGGTGGCCCCTGCTCTGCCAGGTCCTCGGCGTTCCCGAAAAGGCCATGGAAGCGGCCATGGCCCGCGCGGTGGCGATGCGCGGCGGAAACCGGGCCCTCGTTCCTGCCGTCCTGGCCGGTGGCCTCTGGGACCGGGCCGACGCCGATACGCTCGCAGCCATGCTCGACGGCGACCAGGCGGTGACGGCGGACAACGCGACCGCCATTGCCCACGTGTGGCTCGTGACACCGCCACCCCAGGTCGTGCACCAGCGCGCCGGCCGCCGGATCGGTACAGAACTCCTCGATGAGCTCGACCAGCGCACCGTCCGGCTACGGCGCCTCGACGACTTCGCGGGCGTCACCGTGCTCCTTCCGGCAGTGATGCAGGAGTTACGGGAGACAGTGAAACTCGCCCGAGAGGCGTCCTACACCGAGGCGAGCGGGCGCCGCCTGCTGGCGCTGCTCTCCGAGCAGGCCCAGCTGGCGGGCTGGGTGACCTGTGACACCGGCCGAGTGGACCAGGGCGTGAGTCTGTATCTCGCCGGGGTCAAAGCCGCCCACGCCGCCGGGGACCGCACACTGGCGGCACTGAACCTCGGATGTGCCGGATACGCCTACGCCAACAACGGCAAGGCGGCCGAAGGACTCCTGATGGCCCGCTCCGCGCTGGCCGGCTGCGAGAGGAGCGCGAGCCCGCTGGAGCGCACCCTCCTGCTGGACAAAGTCGCCTGGACAGCCGCCATGGCCGGCGAGGCCCGGGAAGCGGAGAGAGCCGTGGGACGCTCGACCGCATCCCACGACCATGTTGACGACGACGCCGAGCGGCCTGACTGGCTGTACTGGTGTTCACGGGACGAATCGGACGTGATGGCGGGCCGGGTCTTCACCGAGACCCACCGGCCGCTGCGGGCCGTCCCCCTCCTGACGGCCGCGCTGGAGCGCTACGACACCACGCACGTCAGGGAATTGGCGCTGTACTCGTCGTGGCTGGCCCAGGCGTACGTCGACGCCAACGAGATCGACGAAGCCGCGGCGGTCGCCTCGCGGGTCTACGACCTTGCCGCCGCCTCGGACTCACCGCGCGCCGTACGGCGCCTGGACACCGTCCTGAACGCCCTTGCCCCGCACCGGGACACTCCTGCGGTGCGCGACCTTCTGGAGCGCGCCGCGTCGTAGCGGGCGGGCGCACGAGCGTTTCTGCCCACCCGCGGGCGATCGGCCCGCGGGTCACCGCTCCCACTCGAAGGCGTCATCTCGCCCCAGGCGGCATCCCGCTCGTCATCGCTGAGCAGGTCGTTGATCTCGTCCTCGGTGAGCTCGGTGCCGTCCATGGCCCTCATGAAGCCGAAGCCGCCCCTCGTACCGGGCTCGGTGGACTACATCGTGACCCCTGACGAGGTGATCCACTGCACCAGCCGGCGACGGCCGCGGGGGCTGGTGTGGCAGGACCTCACGGCGGAGAAGATCGCCGCGATCCCGGCGCCGGCAGCACGGCATGCGGCACATGGGCGGGCATAGGCCCCCGCACTACCGCTGAGCTGCGGTCATACGCACTCGGCCCGGAGCCCGCCGGCAGGCCGGACCTTCACCGCATCGTTCGCGGTAGCGCTGCGGCCGGCCCCTTGCCGGCCGGTGGCCGAGGCACAACCGATGTACCCCCGGGGCGCGAGGAACCGCGCGTGAAGGGGGTTCCGCGCCCGGAAGCGGGGAGACCGTACGCTGGGGGCAGGCCATGACTGATCGACATCCGGAGCACCTTTCACGTGAACGACCAACCGCGCCGCCGCCCGCAGGGCAAAACGCAGGGTAAGACGCAGGGCAACTCCCAGGGCAAGCCGGCCGGCAAGCCCTACCGCCGCCCGCAGCGCGACCCCGTCCGCATCCTCGCCTACGACGCCCTACGCGCGGTCGGCGAGCGCGACGCGTACGCGAACCTCGTCCTGCCCGGCCTGCTGCGGACCGCCGAGGAGAACGCGGTCAAGAGGGGCGGCACCTTCGACCGCAGGGACGCCGCGCTGGCGACCGAGCTGGTGTACGGCACGCTGCGCCACCAGGGCACGTACGACGCCGTGATCGCCGCCTGCGTCGACCGGCCGCTGCGCGAGGTCGACCCGCCGGTGCTCGACGTACTCGCGCTGGGCGCCCACCAGTTGCTCGGCACCCGGATCCCGACGCACGCGGCGGTCTCGGCCACCGTGGAGCTGGCCAGGGCCGTACTGGGCGACGGGCGGGCGCGGTTCGTCAACGCGGTGCTGCGGAAGGTCTCCGCGCAGGACCTCGACGCGTGGCTCGCCCAGGTCGCGCCGGCCTACGACGAGGACCCCGAGGAACATCTCGCCGTCGTGCACTCGCACCCGCGCTGGGTCGTCTCCGCGCTGTGGGACGCGCTCGGCGGCGGCCGGTCCGGTATCGAGGACCTGCTCACGGCCGACAACGAGCGGCCCGAGGTCACCCTCGTCGCCCGTCCCGGCCGGTCCACGCCGGAGGAGATCGTACGGTCCCTGCCGGCGGAGTCGACCGAGCCGGGCCGCTGGTCGCCGTACGCGGTGCGGCTCGCGGAGGGCGGCGACCCGGCGGGCGTCGAGGCCGTGCGCGAGGGCCGGGCCGGGGTGCAGGACGAGGGCAGCCAGCTGGTGGCCGCCGCGCTGGCCGCGGCGCCGCTGGACGGCCCCGACACCCGCTGGCTCGACGGCTGCGCGGGCCCCGGCGGCAAGGCCGCGCTGCTCGCGGCCCTCGCGGCGGAGCGCGGCGCGACCCTGGTCGCGGCCGAGAAGCAGCCGCACCGCGCCCGCCTGGTCAGCCGCGCGCTGGCCGGGAACCCGGGCCCGTACCAGGTCGTCGTGGCCGACGGCACCCGGCCGGTGTGGGTGCCCGGCTCCTTCGACCGGGTCCTGGTCGACGTGCCGTGCACGGGCCTCGGCGCCCTGCGGCGGCGCCCGGAGGCGCGCTGGCGGCGCAGGGCCGAGGACCTGGAAGCCTTCGGGCCGCTCCAGCGCGGACTGCTGGCCGAGGCGCTGCGCGCGGTCCGGGTCGGCGGGGTCGTCGGCTACGCCACCTGCTCGCCGCACCTGGCCGAGACCCGCGCGGTCGTGGACGACATCCTGCGCGCCGCGCGCGGCCCGGCCGCCGAACTCATCGACGCCCGCCCGCTGCTTCTCGGCGTCCCGGCCCTGGGCGACGGCCCCGACATCCAGCTCTGGCCGCATCTGCACGGCACGGACGCGATGTATCTGGCGCTGCTGCGCCGCACGTCCTGAGCGAGATGGAGTGTGCGGGTTCTCAAAATGAGTGGCCAATTCTCACTGACGCCGGGAGGTCAGTGAGAATTTCCCAGTGTCTTGCGCAGATCGTCCGTGAACGACCGCCAGGACGCGAGCCGCGTGACGGGCCCTTCACGGTCCAGCATCTGTAGGAGCCGCGCGCGGTTCGCGGGGAAGCGGGTCTGGAGCTTCTGCAGACCGCGGCCTTTTTCCTCGCTGGCCGTGGCGATCGCTTGTCTGAGCAGTGCCTTGGGGTCCGCCACCGACTCCGCCCGTGCCGGTTTCGGAAGGTCGAGTGCCATCCTGCCGTTGGGGTTTCCTGCCACCTCGCGGATCGCCGCATGGTCGAGCAGCAGCCACGCCTCCAGCATCCGCACGGGGACCACAGGCACATGCGCCAGACCGGGGCTCACGGCGGCCACGGCTTCCGCGATTTCACTGCGGCGACGGTCATGGGGCTCGCGGTCCGAGTCACGGTGGATGACGACGATGTCGTAGTCGTGCCCGCCGTCGCTGAGCTGCTGCGCGGCTCGGAGCTTGTCCTCGACCGAGTGACCGGGCTTGTTCGGCAGGCGGTACAGGTCGGGGACCGTCACATGGACCTCCCTGCCCACGTCCGCTGCGATCGACTCGATGTGCAAGCGCAGGCCCGTGTCGCTGGAGCCCTCACAGATGTAGAGGGCACGAACGGTCACGAGGCGCTCTCCTCAAGAGTCAGCCGGGCCTCTGGCGGGGCTGTGAGGTACGCGAGGATGTCGGCCTTGGTGCCGTAGCCCTTCCCGGCGCCGCTGGCGCGCCATGTATCGGCCAGGGGGCGCAGCCGTAGACCGCGCGCGGCTTTGCCGCCGACCCCCGGGACGATGGTGGTGTCGGCGATCAGCAGGTCCGCCGGATCGACGAGCTGTACGACGCCCGGCGAGTGCGTGTTGATCAGGACCTGCCGGAAGGGGTTGTCTTCGTCCACCGGCAGGGAGGGGTCCACCGCCAGGTCACGCACCAGGTCCACCATCGCGGAGAGGTTGGCCGGATGGATGCCGTTCTCCGGCTCCTCCATGCAGAGCAGACCATGCACCTGCGGGTCCTCCAGCAAGACGCACAGGGCGAGGAAGCGCAGCGTCCCCTCCGACAGGCTGCGGGCCGGCAGCACCATGCCGTCGATCTCGTGGAGCTTGATCGTCAGCAGTTCACGTGTGTCGTCGGCCTCCACGTGCAGCGTCTTGACGTGCAGCCCCGACAGGTCGGACAGGCGCCCCGCGACTCGCGAGTAGACCCGAGCGGGGTCATCCGGTGACTTCTCCCGTGCGATCCGGTCCAGACTCCTCGGCAGGTGCAGACCGTCGGGCTGCATCTCGCTGGGGTCCGTATAGCGGTCGGAGGTGCGCAGTGCGGAGGGTTCGAGGGCCAGTCGGCGCCAGGACTGCATTTCCCGTCTGGCGGCAAGGATGGTCGGGTCGTCGTTCCGGTTGATCGTGGCGAGCATGGTTTGCGGCGCCCGGCTCGCGGGTGCCGGACGAGGCTGGCCTCTGCGGCTGCCGTCGGCATGGATGCTGACGACGGCGTCGCCCGTTTCGAGAGACGTGGAGATGTAGGGCGCGTTCGAACGGCGAGTGCGGACCACGGCCTTGCGGAAGTCCGCGGCGCGGTGCGGAAAGCGCAGATGTGACAGAGCCTCGATGGGTCTGATCCGGCTGAGGTCCTCGTAGCGCAGCGTCAGCCTGCCGCCTCGCTCCCCCCGCTGCGGCGGTTGGTATCCGAGGTGAAGCTCATAGCGGAGGAATGTGGATGTCGGCTCCGCCAGCCTGCCGAAGTCGTCTTCCACCTCACCGGGGACGATCATCTCCGCAGCGAACGTCATCAGGTGCTCGCCCTCCGCGTAACCGTTCCAGAAGAGGTCCCGTGCGTCACCGTGCAACGTGCCGTGGGTCCCGCGGACGGTCTGGGCCGCCTCGATCATGGAAAGGTCGGCGAGCAGGCTCAGGAACTGGATCGCGTCGAAGACGTTCGATTTTCCGGTGCCGTTCTCTCCCGCGATGCAGGTGAAGGGACCGAACTCGACCCTGAGATCCAGAAGGTTCTTGAATCCACTGACTTCGAGCCGCGTCAGCATGTGCCCCCTCGTTGGTCCGATTCCGACGCGCCCTCGGGACGTGTGATGCCCGGCTGCGTCCAGGCCGGTGCACACAGGAATGATAGGACGTCAGGCCGTGCTCGACGGCGCGCGTCCGGCGGTGACCGGCGACGGAAACGGGGTGTCCGCAGGAGAACTGGCAGGATGTATCCGACGGGACAGAGGATCGTGGACGTTTACGACGTACGGAGGAGAGGTCGCCGCTGTGCCTCCGACTGGCGGAGCTGATACGGGGACGTCCTCTCTGGACAGGGCCGCGCTCGTCACGGGCGTACGCAAACAGGTTCGGGCGCTGGAGGCGGACCTCCGTGAGCGCAGCGACGACGTCGACCGCTACCGCGACCGGCTACGGGCCACTTACGAACACGCGCGGGCATCCCGTCGCACAGCCGCCACCTACGGTGCCTGGCGAGACGAGCGCATTACCCAGGCCGCGGTGGCGTGGGTGCTGGGCACGGTGTTCGTGCGCTTCTGCGAGGACAACGGACTCATCGACCGGCCCTTCATCGCGGGGCCGGGGCTGCGGCTGACGGAGGCGGAGGAACTGCAGGCCGCCCATCGCGCCGAGGATTCCGGGACCAACGACCAGGACTGGCTGGCGGAGGCGTTCACGCACCTGGCGCGGTCCCACGTAGCGATGGCCCGCATCTTCGACAGGGCGCGCAATTCCCTGTGGGAGCTGTGGCCGTCGCCGCAGGCCGCGGCCGAATTGATTGCGTTCTGGAGGCGGCGGGGCGAAGACGGATCCCTTCGTATCGACTTCACTGATTCGGAACTCGATACCGACTTCCTCGGGGACTTGTACCAGGACATCAGCGAGACGTCACGAAGGTCATACGCGCTGATCCGAACACCTGATTTCATCGTGGAATTCCTCCTGGATCTCACGGTCGATCCGGCCGTCGCGGAATTCGGGCCCAGGGGCTTCCGCGGGATCGACCCCGCCTGTGGATCGGGCGCGTTTCCTTTGGGGCTCTTCGCGCGGCTTTTGGATGCCTGGCGAGCAGCTGAGCCCGGAACCCCGGATGACGAGCTGATCCGCCGCACGCTGCACTCCGTCCACGGCTGCGACGTCAACCCCTTCGCTGTGAGCATCACGCGGTTCAGGCTGTTGATGGCCGTCGCACGGGCGAGCGGTCGCAGGAGGCTGAGCGATCTACCGGAACATGTGATCAACGTGGCGGCGGGCGACGCTCTGCTGGACGGGCGCGGTGCGCCTGGTGGGTCATCGTCGGGGCTTTTCGCAGAGGAGGACGACGGCACTGCCGGAACGATCGGGGACGTCGATGGGTTCGCCGAGGAATGCGACCTCTTGGGCCGGAATTCCTACCATGCGGTGATTTCAGAGCCGCCCTTCACCGTCGAGCGTGACAAGGCGAAAAGCGCTGTGTACCGGCAGGCGTATGACGTGGCCTCCGGAATGTTCCCGCTCTCAGTCCTCTTCACGGAGCGCATGTTTCAGCTGGCAGTGCGGAAATCCGGCGGAACACCCGGAGGCTACATCGGCCAGTACACGTCCAGTTCCTTCACAAGGCGTGAATTCGGCGAGAAGCTGATCGGCGAATTCTTTCCACGCGTTACGCTGACCCATGTCATCGACACCTCTGGCGTCTACGCACCGGGCCACGGGACCCCGACGCTGATCCTGGTCGGCCGGAACGACCCCGCTGTGCGTGACACCCGCGTCCGGTCGGTCTTCGGCGGGCGTGGCGAGCCGACGCGGCCGACGCATCCGGCCCAGGGGATCGTATGGAAGTCGATCCTCGACCAGATCGACCGGCCCGGCAGCATCTCGGAATGGGTGAGCGTCCAGGATGAACCCTGGCAGCGCTTCTTTCGCTTCCCATGGACGCTGACAGGTGGCGGGGACGCGGACCTCATGGACCTTCTCTCCCGGGCCCCCCGGCGGTTGGCCGACGTCCTCGCCGGCCGGGTGGGCTTGGCCCCGGAGCCGGGACAGCGAGACGTCTTCGCGCTCGGGCGGCCCTGGTTCCTCCGCCACCCGGACTCGGCCCAGTTGGCCCGAGGCATGGTCACCGGCGAGACGGTGAGCGACTGGCGTGCGGGCGTGTCGACGGACGTACTGGCGCCCTACGGCGAAGACGACACCCCGCTCCCTTTGGATCTCGGCAGCTCGTGGGGACGGCACCTCTGGACGATGCGGCAGGTCCTTCGGGCGGCGCCCGGGGCGCGGGAATCATCCAGGATCGGGGCTGGACCGTGGTGGGCCTGGAGGCGCTGGCCTCGCGGCGCACACAAGGGGCCGGCGATCACGTTCGCGTCCGTGGCCACGCACAATCGCTTCGCCCTGGAGCGCGGAGGTCGACTGCTCAGCAGAACCGCACCCGTACTGCGATTGTCCCCTGGCGTGGATGAGGACGAGTACATCGCACTGCTGGGGGTGCTCAACTCCTCGACGGTCGGCTTCTGGCTCAAGCAGAGCGGCTCTGCCATCGGGGCCGTCGGGCCGGGCGTCTCCCCGCCCGGCGAGGACTGGGCACGGGTCTATCGCTTTACCCCGGCGTCCCTCTCGCGGCTTCCGCTGCCGACTGGTGGTCCACTCGTCCGCGCGCGGGAACTGCATGCTTTGGCCCGACAGCTTGATGCTCATGAGCCGGGCACCGTTTGCCCGGTGGAGTATGCGCCCGTCCGAAGTGCCTTGGATGCGGCCAGGGCTACCCATGAAGAGACACGCAGCCGGATGATCGCCCTCCAGGAGGAACTGGATTGGGAGGTCTACGGCACCTACGGACTGTTGTCCGACGGTGAGAAGGCGCGTCTGACCACCCCTCATGATGTTCCGCCGCCTGCGCTACGGCTGGGTGAGCGTGCCTTCGAAATCGTGCTGGCACGCAGAATCGCCGCCGGTGAGGCTTCGGACTCGTGGTTCGTGAGACACGGCGCAACGCCGATCACGGACATCCCGCAGCACTGGCCGGCTGCCTACAGCGAGGTGGTGCAGGCCAGAATCGACGCCATCGAGTCTCACCGCGCGATCGCCATTGTGGAGCGCCCGGAGTACAAGCGGCGGTGGGTGTCGGAGCCGTGGGAGCGCCGTGAGAAACAAGCGCTGCGCACCTGGCTGCTCGACCACTGTGAGGACGAACGACTCTGGTTCGAGCACAGGAAGGGGGCCAGGCACCCGCGTCCCCGGACGATTGACCAGCTTGCACGGGATCTGGGTGTCGATGCCGCAGTGCGTTCTGCTGCCGTGCTGTATGCGTCCCGCCACCTGGGGAGGCGGGACGCGACCCTCCGTGACGTGCTGGCGGCGATCCTGGCCGAGGAGCATGTGCCCTACGTGGGGGCGCTGAGGTACAAGGAGTCGGGGCTGCGGAAACGAGCCCAGTGGGAGCAGGTGTGGCAACTCCAGCGAAGCGAGGACAGGACTGGAGAGGCGATGGGTATCCCTGTCCCGCCGAGGTTCAGTGCCGCCGATTTCCGGCATGCCTCGTACTGGTCCCTTCGAGGCAGCCTGGACATTCCCCGGGAACGCTTCGTCTCCTATCCCGGCGCCGTTGCCGAGGGGGACAGTCCGCTGATCGGATGGTCCGGCTGGAGTGACACAGACCGTGTCCTTGTACTGCTGGATCTGGTCGGCGTGCTCCGGCAGCAGCCTCAGCCGAGGGCCGACCGGATCGCTCCCCTGCTTGCCGGCATCCAGGAGCTGATCCCCTGGGTCCGCCAATGGGAGGCGCCGACAGGGCCGGGCCCGAACTTCGGTCACGCCGAGACATTCCAACGCGAGTTCGACGACCTGCGCACCGATTTTGGGCTCAGTACCCACGACTTGACCTCTTGGCGGCCGCGGAAAGCGACTTCAAAGGGGAATTGACCTGTGATTTCCAAAGTTTGTCGATCAACGAACCTGCTGGTCACGTCATCGTGACGACGGGGCGGCGGGCGGACTGTCCGGAGTGTGGCGGTGGTGGCCCGGGTGACCGGGCCACCACACGCGGTCGCCCAGATCCAGGGTGATCGCCGAGACCAGCACCGACCGTACGACGAAGGTGTCGAGCAGCACGCCGAAGGCGACCGCGAAGCCGATCTCCGCGAAGCCGACCACCGGCAGCGTGCCGAGCACCGCGAAGGTGCCCGCCAGGACCAGGCCCGCCGAGGTGATCACGCCACCGGTCGCGGCCAGACCCGTACGCACGCCCTCCCGCGTGCCCAGCCGGGCGCTCTCCTCGCGGATGCGGGTCATCAGGAAGATGTTGTAGTCGATGCCGAGCGCGACCAAAAAGACGAAGACGTACAGCGGGAAGGCCGTGTCCTCGCCCGCGAAGTCCAGCACGTAGCGGAAGGCCAGCGCGCTCACCCCCAGCGCGGCGGCGAACGACAGCACCACGGTGCCGATCAGCACCAGCGGCGCGACCAGGGACCGCAGCAGCAGCCCGAGGATCACCAGGACGACCACCAGGATCAGCGGGATCAGCAGCTTGTCGTCCCGGCTGGACGCACGGGTGGTGTCCAGCTGCACGGCCGTGTTGCCGCCGACCTTGGCGTCGGCGCCCGGCAGGCGGTGCAGGGTGGCGCGGGCCCGGTCCACGGTCTGCTGGGCGGCCGCGCTGTCCGGGGACTCGGTGAGCGTGGCCTCCAGATAGACCTGGCCGTCCTTCCGCGGGGCCACGCCCTTGGGGGTGCCGATCGACGCGGGCACCACGCCCTTGAGCGTGGCGAGCGAGGACTTCACCTCGCCGGCCGCGTCCGCGCGGGCGATCACCACCAGCGGCTGGCCCGCGCCCGCCGGGAAGTACCGCTGCTGCACGTCCTGGCCGACCACCGAGTCGGGCTTGCCGGTGAAGCCCTGCGCGCTGGACAGACCGTCGGCGTTGAGCGCGAACATGCCGAAGCCGAGCGCGCCGAGCACCAGCACGGTGGTCACCCACACGGCCCGCGGCCGCCGGCTGACCCGGGCGCCCATCCGCGCCCACACGCCCGTACTGGTCGGCTCGGCCGAGCCGGTGTGCGGGATCACCGGCCAGAACACCCAGCGCCCGAAGATCACCAGCAGCGCGGGGAACAGGGTCACCATCGCGAGCAGGGCGACGGCGACGCCGACCGCGGCGACCGGGCCGAGGCCGGAGGTGGAGTTCATCTCGGCGGCCAGCAGGCAGAGCATGCTCAGCACCACCGTGGCCGCGCTGGCGATGATCGCGGGCCCGGCGCGGTGCAGCGCGAGCGCCATGGCCTCGTGCCGGTCCTCGTGGCGGCGCAGCTCCTCGCGGTAGCGGGCCACCAGCAGCAGCGCGTAGTCCGTACCGGCGCCGAAGACCAGGACGGTGAGGATGCCGGCGCTCTGCGCGTTGACCACCAGGCCCCCGTGTCTGGCCAGCAGATAGACCACGGCCTCGGCGCTGAACAGCGCGCCGACCACCGAGAGCACCGGCAGCAGGAGCAGGCTGAGGCTGCGGTAGGTGATCAGCAGGATGACGACGACCACGGCGAGCGCCGCGAACAGCAGGGTGCCGTCGATGCCCTCGAACGCCTTGTTCTGGTCCGCGGCGAAGCCGCCGGGCCCGGTGACGTGCGTCTGGAGGCCGGGATCGCCCCTGGCGGCCAGGGTCCTGATCCCGTCCACCGCGTCGGTCAGCGAGGTCCAGCCGCTCTCCTGGGTCCGGATCGGCACGATCAGCAGCGCGGCCCGCGGCGCGTGCGTACGGTCCAGCTGCGGGCCGACGGTCTGGCTGCCGATCACGCCGTGCGCGGTCGTCGCCCGCAGGGCGGCGGCGTCCCGGTGGATCTTCGTCAGATCGGTCCCGGTCAGACCGCTGGGCCGGGTGTAGACCACCACGGCGGGCGCGGTCTCCGGCAGGAACTTCTTCTGCAGGTCGAGGACCTTGGTCGACTCGGCCTGAGCGGGCAGCCAGGCGGCCGCGTCGTTCTTCTCCGCGTCGGTGAGCTTGCGCGCCAGCGGCGACACCACGAGCAGCACGATCACCCACACGGCCAGAACGGCCCACTTGCTCCGCCGTCCGCACACCAGGTGCGCCACACGTCCAGCCGCGCCCGTCATGAACAGGTCCCCCAGGTTCGTCTCGGGTCCCCCTCGCACCCTCCGTCGCCGTGCCCGGAGAGCGGTCGGCTATCAGCATCGCATCGGCGTTCGCGTTTCGCCCGGCGGATTCAGGGGGACACGCCGGGCGTGTCGGGGGCGTATCGGGGGCGGGCCCGGTTCGCGGGGTCGTCGGAGCGAGTTGTCCACAGGCCGCGGCGGCGGCCCGGGTCGAGTTGTCCACAGGCGGGCGTCCGGCTGTCGCCCGGATCTGGTTTCCTGTGCTCATGACCGCGCAGATCAACCCCAGCATCCTGTCCGCCGACTTCGCCCGCCTCGCCGACGAGGCACGGGCGGTCGAGGGAGCCGACTGGCTCCATGTCGACGTGATGGACAACCACTTCGTGCCGAACCTCACGCTGGGCATACCGGTCGTCGAGTCGCTGCGGAAGGCGACGGACATCCCGCTCGACTGTCATCTGATGATCGAGCAGCCCGACCGCTGGGCGCCCGCGTACGTGGAGGCCGGGGCCGGTTCGGTGACCTTCCACGTCGAGGCCGCGGCCGCGCCCGTCCGGCTGGCCCGGGAGATCCGGGCGAAGGGGGCCAGGGCGTCGATGGCGCTGCGCCCCGCCACGCCGATCGAGCCGTACGAGGATCTGCTGCCCGAGCTGGACATGCTGCTGATCATGACGGTGGAGCCGGGCTTCGGCGGGCAGGCGTTCCTCGACATCATGCTCCCCAAGATCCGCCGCACCCGGTCCCTGATCGACAAGCACGGCCTGGAGATGTGGCTCCAGGTCGACGGCGGGGTCTCCGCCGAGACCATCGAACGCTGCGCGGAGGCGGGCGCCGACGTGTTCGTGGCCGGATCGGCGGTCTACGGGGCGGACGACCCGGCGGCCGCGGTGCGTGCGCTGCGTGACCAGGCGGTCCCGTTCTGCTCCCACTGACGCCGTCCGGGGGCGGCCGGACCGGTACGGGGGCCGTGCGGGAGGCGTACGGCGGTGGTACGGCGGCTGTCGGGTGGTGCGAGTACGCGCCCGTAACCCCGGACGTCTGGGAGGATGTGACGGAGCGGAACAGATGGGCGACTGGAGAGAAGCAACGTGAGCACAGGCCGCACACATGTGCGCATGGGCCCCGGCGAGATGGTCCAGGCCGCGGCGATGGCGCGTCGCTTCTACCTGGAGGGCAAGTCCAAGATCCAGATCGCCGAGGAGTTCGGGGTCAGCCGGTTCAAGGTGGCCCGGGTCCTGGAGACCGCTCTCGAACGTGATCTGGTGAGGATCGAGATCCGGGTCCCCGCCGAGCTGGACGCCGAGCGTTCCGACGCCCTGCGCGCGCACTACGGGCTGCGGCACGCCGTCGTGGTCGAGACCCCGCCCGACCAGGCCGACGCCCCTGACCCGGAGAACCTGGGCGCGGTCGCCGCCGATCTGCTGGGCGAGCTGGTCAGTGACGGTGACGTGCTCGGCCTGGCCTGGGGCCGCTCGATCATCACCATGGCCAACGCGCTGGACCACCTCGCGCCCTGCACGGTCGTCCAGCTCACCGGGGTCTACGACGTCGGCACCGCCGAGCGCGGCTCGGTGGAGGCGGTCCGCACCGCCGCCGCGATCTCCGGCGGCCAGGCGCACCCGCTGTACGCGCCGATGGTGCTCGCCGACCCGGCCACCGCGGCCGCGCTGCGTGCCCAGAGCCAGATCGCCGCCGCGATGGGCTACTTCGACAAGGTGACGGTCGCGGTGGTCTCCGTCGGCTCCTGGGAGGCCGGGGTCTCCACCGTCCACGACGCCCTGACCGACGCCGAGCGCGAGCACTACGCGAGCCTGGGCGTGGCCGCCGAGATGTCCTCGCACCTGTTCGACGCGCAGGGCCGCCGGGTCGGCCGTGACCTGGGCGAACGCTGCATCACCATAGAGGCGGACCGGCTGCGCCGGATCCCCGAGGTGCTGGCCATCGCGGGCGGGAAGCGCAAGGCCGCCGCCATCGACGCGGTGCTGCGCTCCGGGCTGGTGACCAGCCTGGTCACCGACACCGCGGCCGCCGACCGGCTGCTGGAGTCCACCGGCCCGGCCCCGCGCCCGGCGCTGGACCGGGCGGACCCCGACGGCGGCTGACGGCCCGGGGCACCCGGGCTGACCTCGTGAGGCCGCTCCCGGGGCGGGCCCGAGGTCGGCGTGTCCGGGAGCCGCCGGAGGCGGATCCTGCCCGGCGCGCCTTCGGGGCGACCCGCCATCCGGGCGCGCTGCCACCGGCTCGATGATCATGTGTGGCAGCATCGGCGCCATGCTCGTGCTCGATCTGACCGGCGTCGGCGACCGGCAGGGGTTCATGGACAGGGCCGCCGCCGACCTGCGCCTTCCCGACTGGTTCGGGCGGAACTGGGACGCGCTCGCGGACTGCCTCACGGACCTGTCCTGGTGGCCCGTCGAGCCCGGCGGGCGGCGGCTGCACGTACGCGGCTGGCAGTCGTTCGCCGCCGCGCTGCCCCGCGAGTGGCGGATCGTGAAGGACATCCTGCGCGACGCCGAGATCTTCTGGCGGCACACCGACAGCGAACTGACCGTGGTCCTGGAGGAAGGCACGAACCCGGATCCGGAAGTCCAGGAGGTTCGCCCGTAGGCAGCGGGGCTTTCCCATGCAAATATGAAGTACGTGCGTTTCCTTAATGGTGCAGACCCCGGGTACGACCTGACCTACGACGACGTCTTCATGGTGCCGAGCCGCAGCGCGGTCGGTTCCCGCCAGGGCGTGGACCTGCGGTCCCCCGACGGGACGGGCACGACGATCCCGCTGGTGGTGGCCAATATGACCGCCATCGCGGGCCGCCGGATGGCCGAGACCGTCGCCCGCCGCGGCGGCCTGGTGGTCATCCCGCAGGACATCCCGATCGACGTGGTCACCGAGGTGATCGGCTGGGTCAAGCAGCGCCACCTGGTGCTCGACACCCCGATCACGCTGTCGCCCGCCCAGACCGTCGCCGACGCCCTGTCCCTGCTGCCCAAGCGGGCGCACGGCGCGGGCGTGGTGATCGAGGACGGGCGCCCGGTCGGCGTCGTCACCGAGTCCGACCTGACCGGCGTGGACCGCTTCACCCAGCTGTCCGAGGTGATGAGCAGGGACCTGCTGCTGCTCGACGCCGACATCGACCCGCGCGACGCCTTCAACCGCCTGGAGGACGCGCACCGCAAGCTCGCCCCCGCGGTGGACGCCGACGGCAGGCTGGCCGGCATCCTCACCCGGACCGGCGCCCTGCGGGCCACGCTCTACGAACCCGCCGTGGACGCGCACGGGCGGCTGCGGATCGCCGCCGCCGTGGGCATCAACGGCGACGTGGCGGGCAAGGCCAAGCTGCTGCTCGACGCGGGTGTGGACACCCTCGTCGTGGACACCGCCCACGGCCACCAGGAGTCGATGCTCTCGGCCGTGGCCGCCGTCCGCGCGCTGGACCCCCGGGTGCCGGTCGCCGCGGGCAACGTGGTCTCCGCCGGCGGTGTGCGCGACCTGATCGAGGCCGGGGCCGACATCGTCAAGGTCGGCGTCGGGCCCGGCGCGATGTGCACCACCCGGATGATGACCGGCGTCGGGCGTCCGCAGTTCTCCGCGGTCCTGGAGTGCGCCGCCGAGGCGCGCAGGCACGGCAAGCACGTCTGGGCCGACGGCGGGGTGCGGCACCCGCGCGATGTGGCCATGGCGCTCGCCGCCGGGGCGTCCAATGTGATGGTCGGCTCGTGGTTCGCCGGTACGCACGAGTCGCCCGGCGACCTCCAGCAGTCCGCGGACGGGCGGCTGTACAAGGAGTCGTTCGGCATGGCCTCGGCCCGCGCGGTGCGCAACCGTACGAGCGAGGAGTCGGCGTACGACCGGGCCCGCAAGGCGCTGTTCGAGGAGGGCATCTCCACCTCGCGGATGTTCCTCGACCCGGCCAGGCCCGGCGTGGAGGACCTGATCGACTCGGTGATCGCCGGGGTGCGCAGCTCCTGCACCTACGCGGGCGCCGGCTCGCTCGCGGAGTTCGCCGAGCGGGCGGTCGTCGGCGTCCAGAGCGCGGCCGGATACGCCGAGGGCCAGCCGCTGCACGCGAGCTGGCAGTAGCCGTACGAGGTCCCCGGCGGGAGGCGCCGCGACGCGCCCCCGCCGGTTCCTCGCGCGCGCTCGTACCGGAACGGCGTGCGCGGAGGTGCGAGACTCCGGCTGTGCCGCTCAATGAACTCGACGAACGTATCGTCCACGCCCTCGCCGTCGACGCCCGCCGCTCCTACGCCGACATCGGCGCCGAGGTGGGGCTGTCCGCGCCCGCCGTCAAGCGCCGGGTCGACCGGCTGCTGGCCGCGGGCGCGATCACCGGTTTCACCGTACGGGTCGACCCGGCCGCGCTCGGCTGGCACACCGAGGCGCTGGTGGAGCTGTACTGCCGGCACAACACCTCGCCCTCGGACATCCGGCGCGGGCTGTCCCGTTACCCGGAGGTGGCCTCCGCCTCCACGGTCACCGGCGAGGCGGACGCGGTGGTCCAGGTCTTCGCCTCCGACGTACGGCACTTCGAACGCGTGCTGGAGCGGATCGCGGGCGAGCCCTTCGTGACGCGCACGAAGTCCGTGCTGGTGCTGTCGCCCCTGCTGCGCCGTTACGGGGCCGGCGTCCCGGACTGAGCCGCGCGCCGGGCGGCCTGCTCCGGCCTGCTTACGAAATGTCGCGATTGAAGATGATTGAGATGTTTTGGCACCTCCGCTGAGGTAACGCGGTGAGTGAGGCCCTAACGGCCACGGCAGCACGAGGAGGCGACATGATCACGCGCGAGCAGATACCCCAAGTCGTGGGTAATCCGGTCCACGACGCTCAGGGGAAGAAGATCGGCGATGCCAAGCACATGTACCTGGACGACGCCACCGGCGACCCGGAATGGGTGACGGTAAAGACCGGCTTCTTCGGCAACAACGAGACCTTCGTGCCGACGCGTGCCGCTCGCCTCGTTCAGGACCATCTGGAGGTCCCGTACGAGAAGGACCAGGTCAAGGGCGCGCCGAACGTCGACGTGGACTCGGGCGGGCATCTGTCCGCCGAGGAGGAGCGGCATCTGTACCGCTACTACGGACTGGAGTCCAAGGGCGCGCCGATGTCGGCGCCGGGGACCGGCGAGAAGGCCGGCGAGGCCGGAACCGCAGCGGGGGCCGCGGGCGCGGCCGGGGCGGCGGGAGCCGCCGGGCGCCAGTCGCGTACGCCGGAAGCCGCGAGCAGGACCGGGCCGACGTCCGACACGGGCAAGGCAGCGGGACTGTCCGGCAGTGAGGCCGGAGTCGGTACGGGGTCGGCCGGATACGCGGCCGGACGTACGGGAGCGGCCGAGCGCCTCGGGCCCGACGCCCTGAGCACCGAGGACGACGCGATGACGCGCTCCGAGGAGGAACTGCACGTCAAGGTCCAGAGTCAGGAGACCGGGCGGGCACGGCTGCGCAAGTTCGTGGACGTCGAGGAGGCCGAGGAGACCGTGCCGATCCGGCACGAGGAGATCCGGCTGGAGCGCGAGCCCATCACCGAGAAGAACCGGGACGCGGCGCGCAGCGGGCCGGAGATCAGCGAGGCCGAGTACACGGTCACGCTCCACGAGGACAAGCCCGTCATCGAGACGGAGGTCGTCCCGAAGGAGCGGGTGCGGATGCGGATCGAGGAGCACACGGAGGAGAGGACAGTTCACGGGCGTGTCCGCAAGGAGAGGATCGAGGCGGACACGACGGAGGAGAGCGGCGGCAAGGGCGGGGCCGAGGGGGAGCCTGGGCGGGGGCGCGACCAGCGATTCCGCTGACTCCCCACGCCTCCAGGGCGCCCGCCCCCACAAGGGGCCGGGCGCCCTCCCCTGCGCCCGCCCCCTCGACGGGGCCCTTTCCGCCGCGCGCGAGCGGTTGCCGCTGACGCGGCGGGGTGGGGGCGGCCCCTTTTCCGCCGCGGCGGGGCTTTTCGCTGGGCGCGGGCCGTTTGCCGCTGGCGCGGCGGGGCGCGGGGTCCGACGGCTGGGCCCCTTTTCTGCCGCGGCGGCGGGACGCGGGGTGGGCGTGTTCGGCGGTGTGGTGCTGGGCCTTGTGGGCGGGGGTTGTTCGGCACCGCCGGTCCGCGCCGCGGGGGTTTTCGCCGTTGCGGCGGGAAGAATTTGCCCTTCGGGCAGGGGTCGGTTTTCGGTGGGGGCGAGTCCGGCCAGCCCTTTTCGCTGGGCGCGGGCCGTTTGCCGCTGGCGCGGCGGGATGTGGGGTCCGACGGCTGGGTCCCTTTTCCGCTGCGGCGGCGGGGTGCGGGGTGGGCGTGTTCGGCGGTGTGGTGCTGGGCCTTGTGGGCGGGGGTTGTTCGGCACCGCCGGTCCGCGCCGCGGGGGTTCCCGCCGTTGCGGCGGGAAGAATTTGCCCTTCGGGCGGGGGTCGGTTTTCGGTGGGGGGCGAGTCCGGCCAGGCCCTTTTCGCTGGGCGCGGGCCGTTTTGCCGCTGGCGCGGCGGGGTGTGGGGCCCGAGGGCTGGGCCCCTTTTCCGCTGACGCCCCTTTTCCGCCGCGGCGGCGGGGTGCGGGGTGGGCGTGTTCGGCGGTGTCGGCACCGCCGGTCCGCGCCGCAGGGGTTTTCGCCGTTGCGGCGGAAAGAAACTGCCCGTCGGGCCGGGGGCTCGGTATTCGGCGGGCCCGGCGCCCGACAGGCTCCCGCCGCTGTGGCGGGGAGGATTGCCCTCCTCGGGCGCGAGGTCGGTTGTGGCGGGGCGGGCCCCGACGGGCTGTCGCCGTTGCGGCGGGCAAGGTTCGCCCCCTCGGGCGGGGCCCGGACGTGGCGGAGGTCGGCGCAATGGATCGCTGCATTCCGCAGGAAAGACGCAACGAATCGCACCGGGAGGCGCAATGTTCGCGTCTTGTCGGTCACCGCAGGTGGGCCGTAGCGTCGAAGGGTCCCCCCGAGACCCCGCTGACCAGGCGAAAGAGGCCGCATGCCCCCGTTGCGCACCGCGCTGCTGCAAGGCCCCTGCGGCATGCCCGCCGACGTCGGGGAAAGCCTGCGCGTCCTGGACGACGCGGCCGCCGACGCCGCGCGCCGCGGCGCCCGCCTGCTGATCACCAGCGAACTCTTCCTGACCGGCTACGCCCTCGGCGCCACCGCCGGAACCCGCGCGGAACCCGCCGACGGCCCCTCCTGCCACCGCGTCGCCGAAATCGCCGCCCGGCACCGTATCGCCGTCGTGCACGGCTACCCCGAGCGCGACGGGGACGCCGTACACAACGCCGTACGCCTCACCGGCCCCGACGGCTCCGCGCTGGCCGACTACCGCAAGACCCACCTGTTCGGCGACTGGGAGCGGGCCGCCTTCACCCCGGGCGGGCAGCCCGTCGTACAGGCCGAACTGGACGGCGTCCGGATCGGCCTGCTCGTCTGCTACGACGTCGAATTCCCCGAGGCCGTCCGCGCGCACGCGCTGGCCGGCACCGAACTGCTCGCCGTACCCACCGCGCTGATGCGGCCGTACGAATTCGTCGCGCACACCCTCGTCCCGGCCCGCGCCTACGAGAACGGTCTGCACATCGCGTACGTCAACCGCTGCGGCCCGGAGGGCGAGGAGCACTTCGCCGGGCTGAGCTGCCTCGCGGGACCCGACGGCGCCGTACGGGCCCGCGCGGGCACCGGCCCCGAACTGCTCGTCGCCGACGCAAACCCCGAGGTGCTGCGCGCGGCCCGCGCCGAGACCCCGTATCTGGCCGACCGCCGCCCCGAGCTGTACGGCTCGCTCAGCCGCACCCCCACCGCCCCCAGGAGAACCGCCCCATGACGTCCGTGCCCACCGCCGTCCACGACGAGCAGCACGCCGAGGCACAGGCACAGCCGCCGATCACCATGGTCGGCCCCGACTTCCCGTACCCCTACGACGACTTCCTCGCCCACCCCGCGGGCCTCGGCTCGGTGCCGGCGACCGAGCACGGCACCGAGGTCGCCGTCATCGGCGGCGGGCTCTCCGGGATCGTCACGGCGTACGAGCTGATGAAGATGGGCCTGCGGCCGGTCGTCTACGAGGCCGACCGGATCGGCGG
Source organism: Streptomyces sp. NBC_00223 (assembly GCF_036199905.1). Classification (NCBI taxonomy): domain Bacteria; kingdom Bacillati; phylum Actinomycetota; class Actinomycetes; order Kitasatosporales; family Streptomycetaceae; genus Streptomyces; species Streptomyces sp. NBC_00223. The sequence goes on from NZ_CP108109.1 coordinate 7,227,131, forward strand.
CCGGCTGCGTACCGTCACCTTCGACGGCTGCGACCCCGGCCTGACCGCCGAGATGGGCGCGATGCGCTTCCCGCCGTCGTCCACGGCCTTCCAGCACTACGTGGACCTGGTCGGGCTGACCACCCGGCCGTTCCCCAACCCGCTGGCGCCCTGCACCCCGTCCACCGTCGTGGACCTCAAGGGCGAGACGCACTACGCCACCCGCGTGGAGGACCTGCCCGAGGTCTACCACCAGGTGATGCACGCCTGGAACGCCTGCCTGGAGGACGGCGCCGACTTCTCGGCGATGCAGCACGCCCTGCGGACCAGGGACGTTCCGGCGATCCGGGCGATCTGGTCCACGCTCGTCGACAAGCTCGACAACCAGACCTTCTACGGCTTCCTCTGCGACTCCCCGTCCTTCAAGTCCTTCCGGCACCGGGAGATCTTCGGCCAGGTCGGCTTCGGCACCGGCGGCTGGGACACCGACTTCCCCAACTCCATCCTGGAGATCCTGCGGGTCGTCTACACCGGCGCGGACGACGACCACCGCGGCATCGTCGGCGGCAGCCAGCAGCTCCCGCTGCGGCTGTGGGAACGCGCGCCCGACAAGGCCGTGCACTGGCCAGAAGGGACCTCGCTGCGCTCCCTGCACGGCGGCGAGCCCCGCCCGGCCGTCACCGGGCTGCACCGCACGGCGGGCAACCGGATCACCGTCACCGACGCCTCCGGCGACATCCGCACGTACCGGGCCGCGGTCTTCACCGCGCAGAGCTGGATGCTGCTGTCCAAGATCTCCTGCGACGACTCGCTCTTCCCGATCGACCACTGGACGGCCATCGAACGCACCCACTACATGGAGTCCAGCAAGCTCTTCGTACCGGTCGACCGGCCGTTCTGGCTCGACAAGGACCCGCGCACCGGCCGGGACGTGATGTCGATGACGCTCACCGACCGGATGACCCGCGGCACGTATCTGCTCGACGACGGGCCCGACCGCCCGGCCGCGATCTGCCTGTCGTACACCTGGTGCGACGACAGCAGCAAGTGGCTGCCGCTGAGCGCGCGCGAGCGGATGGAGGTCATGCTCAAGTCGCTCGGCGAGATCTACCCGGGCGTGGACATCAGAAAGCACATCATCGGCAACCCGGTGACCGTCTCGTGGGAGGACGAGCCCTACTTCATGGGCGCGTTCAAGGCGAACCTGCCGGGGCACTACCGCTACCAGCGGCGGCTGTTCACCCACTTCGTGCAGGAGACGCTGCCCGCCGACAAGCGCGGGATCTTCCTGGCGGGCGACGACATCTCGTGGACGGCGGGCTGGGCCGAGGGCGCGGTGCAGACCGCGCTCAACGCGGTGTGGGGCGTGATGCACCACCTCGGCGGGACGACCGACCCGCTCAACCCCGGCCCCGGCGACGTCTACGACGAGATCGCGCCCGTGCTGCTGCCCGAGGACTGAGCCGCCCGCGGGCCCGCGATCGGGGTACGCGGGCCGAGCGGTGTGAGCAGAAAGCGGCCGACCAGGCCGACGGCCTCGTCCAGACCGGTCGCGCACTCGCCGTACGCCTCCGGGGTGCCGCGCAGCGTCCACAGCAGGCGGGCCGCGGCCCACGCGGCGCCCCTGGCCCGCGCCAGGCTCCACGCGCCGATCAGATGGGTCAGCGGCTCGGCGCTCTCCAGCAGGTCAGGGCCGGGCATCAGCTCCTCTCGGACCCGTACCTCGATCGAGGTCAGCACCTCGCCGACACGGTCGAAGTCGCCCTCCAGCGCGGCCGGTGCACGCCCGGTGGCCCGGCAGGTCTCCACGACGGCGAGGGCGAGGTCATGGCCGACATGGGCGTTGATCCCGGCCAGGGCGTACTGGATCGGGCGGATGCCCGGGTGCTCGCGCATCCGCAGCAGCGGCCGCCAGCAGGCCGGCGGGCGGCGGCCGGCGGCGTCGTCCTCGACGGCGGCGAGATAGCGGCCGGCGAACCGTACGGCCAGCTCGGCGGCCGCGGGGGTGTCGGCGAACCTGCCGTCCGCCAGCCGCCGCCGTACCTCCTCGGTGACCGAGAGATAGACCCGGTTGAAGACGGCCACACCGTCGGCGCGGGGGAGGACCGAGTCGAGCGCGCGCATACGGGTCAGGACGGCGGCGACGTCCGTGGGGGCGGGGCGGCGTGCGGTGGTCATACGGCCAGCGTCCGCGCGGGCAGGGCCGTGGACGGGCGGCGCGCCGCGGCCGGGGGCCGCGTTCCCGCGCCTGGCGGCGTCGGAGGTATGGGGGCGCGGGCGGTGAGAGCGCTCTCACAAAGAGGTCCGGCGGGCCCGCCCAAGGGGAGAGGGGCCCGCCGGACGCGGGACGGCCGGTCGAAGCGGACGTCCGGTCAGGGAACCGTCAGCCGGAGGGGACGGTCAGTTGAAGGGGTCGAGGATCAGCGACGCCTGCTGCGGGCTGCCGTCGTGGACGAGCGACTCGTGGTGGCCGACGTCGTCGAAGGCGAAGGCGTACGCGTTGCCGTCCGCCATCTGCGCGTGGATGTAACGGGCGTACTGGTTGGTCACCGCGTCCTGGTAGAAGTTCGCCGAGGTCGCGTCCGGCTGGTTGGGGTTGACCAGCAGCGTGGAGCGGTTGTAGCCCGCGCACAGGGTGCGCGAGATCGGGCCGCGGACCAGGTCGTTGGGCGCGTCCAGCAGCTTGTAGCAGCCGAAGACGCTGTCGGCGTCGGGCTTCTGGAAGCTGGTGACCACCGCTCCCGAGGAGTCGGTGAAGTTCATGACGTTGCCCGAGACCCGGCCGAAGTACTTGATGTTCGACTGGTCCGAGAACGGCGTCACGGTCAGTGTCGCGCCCGCGTACTTCTGCCACACCCGGTTGATGTAGTCGTCCATGACGCCGCTGGACAGCGCCCCGGCCTCGACGCCGTGCCCCGGCGCGAGCGCGCGCAGCACCGAACCGTCGGAGGCGGTCTGGATCAGCCCGCCCCAGCCGCCGGACTGGCCGCGCAGCGCGTTGAGGACGGCGTTGTAGCCGCCCGGCTTGAGATGCCCGGTGACCTGGCTCGCGCCCGTGGCGGACTTCACCCCGACCGCGTACGGCGCCGAGAACATGTCCACCTGCGTGCTGTTGAGCCACAGACCGCTGTCGTTGAGCGTGTACTCCGACCAGTTGAACAGGATGTTGTGGTTCGGGTCGGACGGGTTCTGCACCGCGGGCTGCACCAGGCCGCCGGTGGTCAGCTTGAAGACCAGCTTCTGGCCGTAGGAGAAGTACACCCGGCCGGAGAACTTGGGGATGTTGATGGTCAGCGACTGCCCGTTGGCGGGGCCGGCGATCGAGGCGTCCGGGGCATTGGTCGGCGGGTTGCCGCCGGCCGGCCAGGCGTGGAAGGTGCCCGCGGCGTCCGCCCAGCCCTGCTGGCCGCTCGACAGCTGGGTGCCGAGGTCGTAGAGGTAGACGCTGCCGGCGCGGCCGGAGTTGTTGGTGATCGTCAGCGGGATGGTCCCGGGCACCGGCTGGGTGCCGCCGCCCCCGGTCGTGCCGCCGGTTGTGGTACTGCCTGTGGTCGTACCGCCGGTCGTACTGCCGGTCGTGCCGCCGCTGCCCTGGGTGTACGTGAACTGCGGGGTGTCGTACTGCGGGCCGTTCTTCTCGTAGGTGAACCAGTAGGTGAGAACGGTGCCGGTGGAAAGGGAGTTGACGGTCTGGGTCCAGGTGCCGCCGTTGTTGGTCATGCGGAAGTTCTGCTGGCCCGCGCCGCCGACCAGGTAGTGGACGTCGACGTAGGCCGCGGCCGTGGTGGGTCTGAAGTCGATCCGGGCCTGGCTCGTGCTCGTCGCCGTGACGCTCTGGGTGTAGTCGGACGCGTCGGCCGAGGCGGAGCCCGCGACCGAGGTGAGGCCGAAGAGACCGGCGAGCACCAGGACGGCGGCGGACAGCAGCGCGGTGACGCCGCGGCGCCGGCGCGGCCGGGACGGGGTACAGCGCGGAAGTGGGGTTCTGCGCATGGGGGACTGGTTCCCTTCTCTGGTTGTTCACACAACTCGTTCGCCCAACGAAAGGGAGGTGCTGGTCCGGGCCGAGCGCGCCGACACGTCATGGTCGAGGACCGGGGCTTCCACTCTGCCGGAGCCTTCGAATCATCGATGTGAGAGCGCTCTCAAGCGCTGGATCGAGATGGAGTCTCAACGTTTGGCGGGGCCACGTCAAGAAGGTGGACGTGATCCACATCGGGGGCGGGTCGGGGTGTGCCTGTGTGGCGCATTTGCGCCCGGTGTTCGCGGCCTGGCGCGGCGGGCGGCAGGTGACCGCTCTTGCGGGTGAACCGCACGCCACCGGTCCGTGGTTCGCCCGGCCGCGGGCGGGCCGCGCGGTCGCCCCGCGGCGCTGTGACGTCGGGCGCGTCCCTCGGCCCGCGGCCTGCGGACGGGGGTCGGACCGCGAGGTGCCGCTCAACGCCGGCGGCTGATCGTCGCCTTGCCGTCGGCCTCGGGGTCAGGACGTGCCGACGGTTGCAATTGCTCCCCGCGGTCGGGCTCCGGGATCTTTCCGCGGCGGGGCCTTGTGCCGGTTTGACCTGCCCAACTGCCCCTGGCCGTAAGGGAGATGACGGCGCGCCTGTGCCATGGCGTATTCGCGCGGCACCATTTCTCCCTTTACGGTCCCAACCCCGTGTGGAGCGACGCTAACGTTAAGACACGGTCCGGCGGGCTCGATTCCCCCGTGCGCGCCCGCCGGACCCCCGCCTCCCGTGGCGTGACAACACCGCCCGGGAGCGCGCCCCTCCTCCGAACCGACAGCGGATCGTACGGTCGGGCCGCGGATCATACGGCCGGGGCCTCCGCGTCAACCGTGAGGGTCAACCGGCCGGTCCCGCAAGGGTGTTACTCGACGTTCGCGGCCGGGACGCCGGCCGGGGCGGGGGGGCCCACGACCTGCTTGCCGGCCGGGGGACGGACAACTCCCGCGCCCAGCACCAGACCCAGCGTCAGCAGGGTCACCAGCGCGAAGGACACCGTCAGCGAACTCGCCCCCGCGATACCGCCGATGGCGGCCGGCGCGACCAGGCCCGAGGTGTACGTGACGGTTGCGACGCCCGCGATGGCCTGGCTCGGCACAGGACCGCGCCGCCCGGCGGCCGCGAAGCAGAGCGGGACCACCACGGATATGCCCACGCCGATCAGGGCGAACCCGATGATGGCGGGCGCCGGGGTGCGGGAGACCACCACGAGGACACCACCGAGCGTGGAGATCACCCCGCCGGTCCGCAGCGTGGTCACCGCGCCGAGCCGCCGTACCGCCATGTCGCCCAGCAGCCGGGCGGTGGCCATCGTGCAGGAGAAGGCCGTGTAGGCGAGCGCGGCCACGCCCGGCGAGGCGTTGGCGACGTCCCGCAGATAGACCGCGCACCAGTCCGCGCTGCCGCCCTCCGCGAATACCCCGCAGAAGCCGATCGCGCCGATCACCAGCGCGGCCTTGGGCGGCAGCGCGAACCGCGGCGGCGCGTCCTCGTCCGCCGAGGGCCGGATGTCCGGCGCCCCCGCGCACACGAAGAGGGCGACGACCACCAGTACCGCGGACACCGCCCCCAGGTGGATACGGCCGTCCAGACCGGCGTGCGCGGCCGGGACGCCGACCGCCGCGCCCAGCAGGGTGCCGACGCTCCACATGCCGTGCAGCCCGGACATGATCGACTTGCCCTTGCGCTCCTCGACGGCCACCCCGAGTGCGTTCATCACCACGTCCGCCATGCCGGCCGTCGCGCCGAAGGCGAGCAGCGCCAGGCAGAGCCACGGCAGCCCGGGCGCCAGCGCGGGCAGCACGAGTACCGAGCACCACAGGCCGAGCAGCAGCCGCAGCGCGGCCCGCGAGCCCATCCGGTGCATCAGCCGTCCGGCCAGCGGCATCGTCAGCGACGAGCCGATCGCCGGGCAGACCAGGGCGAGCCCGAGCAGGGCCGGGGTCAGGCCGACGTGGTCCTTGATCCAGGGGATCCTGGTGGCGAAGGTGCCGCTCACCGCGCCGTGGATGGCGAAGGTGGTGGCAATGACCATATGGGCCCTGCGGACCTTGGCAGGGGACCAGTCGGTGGCGGCGTTCGTCATGCGCGGTAAACTATCAGGAAGCCTGCCTGATGGTTAAGAGCATTTACCGGGTCACCGAGGAAGGCGGCCCGGCCGCCGGGGCCGGCCGGCCCGGTCTGGAAGGATCGCCCGTATGACCGTCACCCGCTCCCGGCCCGGGCGCAACGCGTCGCCGCGCACCGCCCGCGCCATCAACGACCGGCTCGCCCTGCGCCTGCTCCAGGAGGAAGGCCCGCTCACCGCCGGGCAGTTGAAGGTACTGACCGGCATGTCCCGGCCGAGCGTGGCCGACCTGGTCGAACGCCTCCAGGACTCCGGGCTGATCGAGGTCGTCGGCGAATCCGGCGAGGCCAGACGCGGGCCGAACGCGCGGGTGTACGGGATCGTCGCCGACCGGGCGTACGTCGCCGGGTTCGACGTCCGCATCGAGAGCATCGGCGTCGAGATCGCCGACCTGCTCGGGCGTACGGTCGCGCGCGCCGAAGTGGCCGTCGAGGAGGGGGCCGACCCGGCGCGGATCGTGGAGAGCGGCATCCGGCTGCTGCGCGGCGCCGCGCGCGAGGCCGGGGCCGACGAGCTGCACACCGTCGCCTTCGGCGCTCCCGGGCTCATCGACCCCGTCACCGGGCGGCTCAGCCCCCCCGGGCCGCTGCCCGCGTGGCACGGCGACCTGGTGGACGAGGTGCGCAAGCGGCTCGGCGTGCCGGTGCTGCTGGAGAACGAGGTCAACCTCGCGGCCGTCGCCGAGCAGCGGGCGGGCACGGACGCGGGCGCGGACGGGGAGGGCGACTTCGTCCTGCTGTGGATCGGCGGCGGGGTCGGCGCGGCGATCGTGCTGGACGGGCGGCTGCGGCGGGGGGTCGGGGGCGGCGCGGGCGAGGTTGGCTTCCTGCCGATCTCGGACTCCGGGCGGCTGCCGACCGCGACGGACTGCGACAACGGCTACCACGGGCTCGTCGGCAGCCGGGCGGTGTGCGCGCTGGCCCGGTCGTACGGGATCGCCACCGGGCCGGTCGAGGACGCGGGGGCCGCGGCGGCGGCCGTACGGGACGCTCTCGCCGCTGGGGAGGAGGGTTTTTCGTTCCTCGACGAGCTGGCGGCGCGGATCGCGGTGGGGGCGGCGGCGATCTGCGCGGTGCTGGACCCTGGACGGGTGGTCCTGGCGGGGGAAGTGGGGCAGGCGGGTGGGGCGGTGCTGGCGGGGTTGGTGGCCGCGAGGTTGGCGCGGCTGACGCCGATCGGGGCGGTGGTCGAGGTGGCGAGGGTGGAGGCCGCGCCGATTTTGCGGGGGGCGGTCATTGTTGCGGTGGGGGCGGCGCAGGACGAGTTGTTCGCTCCTGCGGGGTAGGGGGGTTCGGGGGCGCGCTGTTCGCTTCCGCGAGGTGGGGTTCGTGGGCGCGCGCCCACGCGGCGGGTTCGCCCCCTGCGGGGGCTGTGCGGGGGCCTACTCGCGAGCCATCTCGCGCTGCGCGGCGACTGTGTGGGGGTGCGGCGCCGCTGGCGGCCGGCCCTGCGGGGCCGCGCCTTCGGCGCGGTTGTTGCTCCCACCCGCACCACCCGTGCGGGTGGGTGCGCCTCTGACGGTCTTCTTGTGGGGGTGCCCCGCCGTCGGCGGCTGATGGTCCTCTTGCGCGGGAGGGCTCCGCCGTTGGCGGTCGGCCGTGCGTTGCGCGGCGCGCTTCCTTCGTGGGGGTGTCCCGCCGTCGGCGGGTGAGGGTCTTCTTGCGCCGCGGTGCCTTGCCGTCCACGGGTGTCGGGCATGGGCGGTGGCCGCCCTTTTTCCGCCGCGACGGCGGGACGCGGGGGCGGGCCCCGTGGGTGGGGGTTGTTCGGGCACCGCCGGTCCGCGCCGCAGGGCTTCTCGCCGTTGCGGCGGGAAGAGTTCGCCTTTCGGGCGCGGCCGAGGGGGCTCCAGCCGCCCTCGGCGTGGCCCTCGGCGGCCGGCAGGTGCGCGGCCGCCGTCGTCCTGCGCGGAAGCGCGGCACCTTGGCCGGCCGGCCGGCGCTCCACTCGCCGGGCCGGGGGTTGTCGGGGGTGCGCGCTGCAAGCGGGGTGTATGCGTGTGCATGGAGTGTGAGTCAGGACACAGATATTCACTGGTTCGGGAGATCCCTCCCGTGGCAGACTTGTTCCCGTACCAGAGACGTTTGCGCACTCCGGGGTCGGTGCAATTCCGAACCGGCGGTTACAGTCCGCGACCCGTCCGCAGCCAGCGGGCGGTTGACCAGGTGAAATTCCTGGACCGACGGTTAAAGTCCGGATGGGAGGCAGTGCGCGGCGGGCGTTCACTCGGGTACGCCGCCGTAAGGCGGGCCCACGCGCGAGCGGGGACCGCCCCGCGTCCCGGCGTTCCTGTACGGACGGAAACCCCGCTCTGCATCCCGACGCCCCGGAGTCCGTGCCCCTATGAGGCAGGAGGACCCGGTGGCCACCGTCACGGAATCCGACGCGATGCGTCGCGCCGTCGCGCTGTCCGCTCGCGCGCTCGGCGCCACCGCCCCCAACCCCGTCGTGGGCTGCGTGATCCTCGACGCGTCCGGCGCGGTCGCGGGCGAGGGCTGGCACCGCCGGGCCGGCGGCCCGCACGCCGAGGTGCACGCGCTCTTCGACGCAGGGGAGCGGGCCCGCGGCGGCACCGCCCTGGTCACCCTCGAACCCTGCAACCACACCGGCCGTACCGGCCCCTGCGCCCAGGCGCTGATCGAGTCCGGGATCGCCCGGGTCGTCTACGCCGTCGCCGACCCGCACCGGGCCGCGTCCGGCGGCGGCGCCACCCTGCGCGCCGCGGGCGTGTCGGTCGAGAGCGGTCTGCTCGCCGCCGAGGCCGAGGCGGTCAACGTCGCCTGGCTCACCTCGATGCGCCTCGGCCGCCCGTATGTGCGCTGGAAGTACGCCGCCACGCTCGACGGCCGGATCGCCGCCGCCGACGGCACCAGCCGCTGGATCAGCTCGCCCGAGTCCCGCGCCGACGTGCACCGGCTGCGCGCCGAGGCCGACGCGGTGGTCGTCGGCTCCGGCACCCTGCGCGCGGACGACCCGCACCTGGCCGTACGCGGCATCGACGGCGTCACCCAGCCGCTGCGGGTCGTGGTCGACACCCGGGCCCGGATCACCGCCGACGCACGTGTGCTGGACGACGCGGCGCCGACCCTCATCGCGGTCGGCGAGGACGCCTCCACCGCGCATCTGCCGGGCGTCGACGTCGTCCGCCTGCCGTACGGGAAGGCCGGCGAGCACGGCCGGGGGGTCGACGTACCGGCCCTGCTCACCGAGCTGTTCGGCCGCGGGGTGCGCTCGGTGCTGCTCGAAGGCGGGCCGACGCTCGCCGGGGCGTTCCTCGCCGCCGGGGTCGTGGACGCCGTCACCGCCTATCTCGCTCCCGCCCTGCTCGGCGCCGGCCCCGCGGCCCTCGCCGACGCGGGCATCAGCACCATCGCGCACGCGTCGCGGCTCGACGTGACCGACGTCGCCCGCATCGGGCCCGACCTGCGCGTCACCGCCGTTCCCACCGCCCGTCAGGAGAGCTGAAGTGTTCACCGGAATCGTCGAAGAACTGGGTGAGATCACCGCCGTCGAGGACCTTGGCGACGCCTCCCGCTTCACCGTACGCGGACCCGTCGTGACCGAAGGCGCGAAACACGGCGACTCCATCGCCGTCAACGGCGTCTGCCTGACCGTGGTCGAGTTCGGCGGCGGCGAGTTCACCGCCGATGTGATGGCCGAGACCCTCAAGCGCTCCAGCCTCGGCGCGCTGGCCCCCGGCTCGCGGGTCAACCTGGAGCGCCCGATGGAGCTCGGCGGACGGCTCGGCGGCCACCTCGTCCAGGGCCATGTGGACGGCACCGGCACGGTCCTTGACCGTACGCCCGCCGAGCACTGGGAGATCGTGAAGATCGCGCTGCCCGCCGAACTCGGCCGCTACGTCGTGGAGAAGGGCTCGATCACGGTCGACGGCATCAGCCTCACCGTCGTCGCCGCCGCCGCCGACCACTTCACCGTCAGCCTCATCCCCACCACCCTCGCGCTGACCACGCTCGGCATCAAGCAGCCCGGCGACCCGGTCAACCTCGAAGTGGACGTCATCGCCAAGTACGTCGAGCGGATGCTCGGCGCCTCCGTGCCCGGAGCGGTCGAACCCGAACCGGAGGCGCTGACATGAGCGTCGTGCACTGGCTGAACGGCGAGGCGTTCACCGCCTTCGACCAGCACGTCGTGTGGTCCGACATGATCGGCAACCTGCTCGGGCTGGGCGCGCTCGCGCTCGGCTGGCGGCGGGCGGTGCTGACCTGGCCGGTCCAGCTGCTCTCCGGCGTGGTGCTGGTCGCCGCCTTCTGGGGCGCCCACCTCGGCGGCGGTGTCGGCAAGCAGTTCGTGGTCATCGCCGTCTCGGTGTGGGGCTGGCGGCGCTGGCGCTCCGGCCGGGCCGACACCGGCCGGCTGACCGTCCGCTTCGCCACCTGGCGCGAGCGGGCCGTGCTCGCCGCCGCCACCGCCCTCGGCACGTCCGCCGTCGCCGCGCTCTTCCTCGTCTGGCCGTCGCTGTCCTGGAACCCCTGGCCGGACGCGTACATCTTCGTCGGCACGCTCGCCGCGATGTACGCCCAGGCGCGCGGCTGGGTCGAGTTCTGGTTCGCCTGGCTCGCCGTCGACCTGGTCGGCGTGCCGCTCAACTTCCACAGCGGGCTGCCCTTCTCCGGCCTGGTCTACATCTTCTACTTCGTCCTGGTGATCGCCGGGATGTACTCCTGGTGGCAGCAGACGACGACGTCCGCCGACACCGACACCGACACCGACACCGACACCGAGTCCCAGCCGCAGAGCACCACCGTCGCGGAAGGAGTGACGGCATGAGTGCCGTGACCGCACTGCAGGACGAGTGGTACGAGGACACCGCCCTCGTACTCGACCCCGTCGAACGAGCGATCGCCGACATCGCCGCCGGCCGCCCGGTGGTGGTCGTGGACGACGAGAACCGGGAGAACGAGGGCGATCTGATCGTCGCCGCCGAGAAGATCACCCCCGAGATCGTCGCCTTCATGATGAACGAGTGCCGCGGGCTGATCTGCGTCCCCCTGGAGGCGGCCGAGCTGGACCGGCTGGACCTGCCGCAGATGGTGGGGACGAACACCGAGTCGATGCGTACCGCCTTCACCGTGTCGGTCGACGCGAGCGGCGAGCACGGCGTGACCACCGGGATCTCCGCGTCCGACCGGGCCACCACCATCCGGCTGCTGGCCCAACCCGCCGCCGTGGCCGCCGACTTCGTACGTCCCGGGCATGTCTTCCCGCTGCGGGCCCGTCCCGGCGGGGTGCTGGTCAGGGCCGGGCACACCGAGGCCGGGGTCGACCTGGCCCGGCTCGCCGGGCTGCGGCCGGCCGCGGCCATCGTGGAGATCGCCCGCGAGGACGGCACGATGGCCCGGCTGCCCGAACTGGTGCCCTTCGCCCGCAAGCACGGTCTGGCGATCATCTCCATCGAGGACCTGATCGCCTACCGCCGTACCTCCGAGCCCACCGTCCGGCGCGAGGCGAGCACCACCCTGCCCACCGCCCACGGCGACTTCCGCGCCTACGGCTACCGCAGCACCGCCGACGGCGTGGAGCACATCGCGCTCGTCGCGGGCGACCTCGGGGACGGCACCGACGTCCTGGTCCGGGTGCACTCCGAGTGCCTGACCGGCGATGTGTTCGGCTCGCAGCGCTGCGACTGCGGCCCGCAGCTCCAGAGCGCGCTGCGCAAGGTCGCCGAGGAGGGCCGCGGTGTCGTGCTCTATCTGCGCGGCCACGAGGGGCGCGGTATCGGCCTGATGTCCAAGCTGCGCGCGTACGAACTCCAGGAGCGCGGCCGGGACACCCTCGACGCCAACCTCGAACTCGGTCTGCCCGCCGACGCCCGCGACTACGGCGCCGCCGCGCAGATCCTGGCCGACCTCGGGGTGACCTCGCTGCGGCTGATGACCAACAACCCCGCCAAGACCGGCGCCCTGGTCCGGCACGGCCTGGACGTGCTGCGGCGCGAACCGATGCCGGTCGCCGCCGGAGAGCACAATCTGCGGTATCTGCGCACCAAGCGGGACCGGATGGGCCACGACCTGCCGTGGCTCGACGCGTCCGGCCACTGACCCCGCAGGCCGGACCGTCCGGCCGCCCGCGGAACATGAGCATCCCGAGCACCGAGGAGAGAAGTGAGCGGTAAGGGCGCCCCCGAGCTGACCGTGAAGAACTGCGGCGACCTGCGTGTCGCCGTCGTCGCGGCCCAGTGGCACACCCAGGTGATGGACGGCCTCGTCGAGGGGGCCGTCCGCGCCCTGCGCGACCTCGGCATCGAGGAGCCGACGCTGCTGCGCGTCCCGGGCAGCTTCGAACTCCCCGTCGTGGCCAAGGTGCTGGCCGGCCGCGGCTACGACGCGGTCGTCGCGCTCGGGGTGATCATCCGCGGCGGCACCCCGCACTTCGAGTACGTCTCGCAGGGCGTCACCAACGGGCTGACCCAGGTGGCCGTGGAGACCGGGGTGCCGATCGGCTTCGGCATCCTGACCTGTGACAACGAGGAGCAGGCGCTGGACCGCGCGGGCCTGCCGGGGTCGAACGAGGACAAGGGGCACGAAGCGGTCACCGCAGCCGTCGCGACCGCCGCCATCCTGCGCTCGGTCTCCGAACCCTGGCGCTGACCGGTCCCCGACTCCCCGTACGCTAGGACCACCATGGCCAACAAGACATTCGAGGAGCTCTTCACCGAGCTCCGGCAGAAGGCCGCCACCGGCGACCCCAGCACCTCCCGCACCGCGGAACTCGTCGGCAAGGGCGTGCACGCGATCGGCAAGAAGGTGGTCGAGGAGGCCGCCGAGGTGTGGATGGCCGCCGAGTACGAGGGCGCCGACGCCACCGCCGAGGAGATCTCCCAACTGCTGTACCACGTTCAGGTGATGATGGTCGCCCGGGGGATCTCCCTGGACGACGTCTACGCCCATCTCTGAGCCGTACGCGTACGGAGCCGTCCCGCTCGCGGGCGGGACGACTCCGCACGCCGTCACCCCGTAATCCCGCAGATCCCGCAGATCCCGTAGATCCACCAGTTCCCGTAAAACCCCGGTTCCCGTAGAACCTCACGACCTCCAAGCGAAGGAATCCGCTCCCATGCTGCGCATCGCCGTCCCGAACAAGGGCTCACTGTCCGGACCCGCGGCGGCCATGCTCCATGAGGCCGGATACCGCCAGCGCAAGGAGTCCAAGGAACTCGTCCTCGTCGACAGCACCAACAACGTCGAGTTCTTCTATCTGCGCCCGCGCGACATCGCCATCTACGTCAGCTCCGGCCGGCTCGACATCGGCATCACCGGGCGGGACCTGCTGCTGGACTCCGGGGCGAACGCCGAGGAGATCCTCCAGCTCGGCTTCGCCCGCTCCACCTTCCGCTTCGCCGGCCGTCCCGGCACCGCCACCGGGGTGCAGGACCTCGGCGGGAAGACGGTCGCCACCTCGTACGAGGGCGTGGTCGAGAAGTACCTCGCCGACAACGGCGTGGACGCCTCCGTGGTGCACCTCGACGGCGCTGTGGAGACCGCCATCCAGCTCGGCGTGGCCCAGGTCATCGCCGACGTGGTGGAGACCGGCACCTCGCTGCGCAACGCCGGCCTCGAGACCTTCGGCGAGCCGATCATGGAGTCCGAGGCCGTCGTGATCCGGCGGGTCGGCGCCGACGCGGAGGACCCCAAGGTCCAGCAGTTCCTGCGCCGCCTCCAGGGCGTCCTGGTCGCCCGGCGGTACGTGATGATGGACTACGACATCCGCGTCGAGCAGGTCGAGCGGGCCGTCGCCCTCACCCCCGGCCTGGAGTCGCCGACCGTCTCCCCGCTGCACCACGAGGGCTGGGTCGCGGTCCGCGCGATGGTCCCCACCGCCGACGCCCAGCGCATCATGGACGAGCTGTACGAGCTGGGCGCCCGCGCGATCCTCACCACCGGCATCCACGCCGCCCGCCTGTGATGACGGCGGACGAGCGTACGGGCGGTGCCGACGGGGGTTCCGGCGGACCGGGCGGTGACGGCGCCGGGGTCGACGAGCGGGCCGCCGCCGCGCTGGACGGCCTGCCGGTCACCTTCCGGCCGGTCGTCACCCGCTGGGTGCTGCTCACCCTCGGCGTGGTGCTCTTCGTCGTCCTGACCGCCGTCGCGCTGATGATGCCGCACGACGGCGCCGCGCCCTGGAGCACGGGGGAGCGGATCACCGTGATCCTCACCGCCGTGGTGTTGCTGGGCGTGCTCACCCTGCTCAGCCGGCCCAAGGTGGTCGCGGACAGCGGCGGCCTCACCGTGGTCAACCTCACCGTGAAGCGGCGGCTGGCCTGGGCCGAGGTGCTGCGGGTGAACCTCCGCCAGGGCGACGCCTGGGTCCATCTCGACCTCGCCGACGGCACGTCGCTCCCGGCGATGGGCATCCAGCCCGGGATCGCCCGGGAGCAGGCGCTGCGGGACGCCCGGCGGCTGCGGTCGCTGGTCGAGGCGCTGGGCGAGGCCCGGGGCGCGGCGGGAGACGGGTCCCGGTGATCCGAGCCGGTCTGTGGCGGGCGGCCCGTGCCGTAAGGCCCGCGACGACGCCCGCCCGGCGTCACCGGGTGATCCGTACGGCCATGTGACGAACCGGGTCGTCACCGTCCTTCGCCACCGCCGGAGCCTTGGCTACCCTGGGGGCGAGCGTTGTCCACCGCGCTCGCCCCGCATCCCTTCGGCCCGCGAGCCCCTCGCGTTTCCCCTCGCACCACCCGCGGGGCACCGACCAACCAAGGAGTGACACTCACACCCCGATGGACGAACCGTCCGGTAATACCTGCGCCGCCCCTCCCTCTGGCTCCACCGGAGCGGCGGCATCATGACCACCTCACTGCTGCTGCTCGCAGCGGCCCTCGTCCTCATCCTCGCCAACGGATTCTTCGTCGCCGCCGAATTCGGCCTGGTGACCGTGGAACGCCCCGCCGCCGAGCGGGCCGCCGCGGCGGGTGACCGCCGGGCCCGCAGCGTCGTGGCCGCCCTGCGCAAACTCTCCTTCCAGCTCTCGGGCACCCAGCTCGGCATCACCATCACCTCGCTGGTCGTCGGCATGCTCGCCGAGCCCGCGCTCGGCCATCTGCTCTCCGCGCCGGTCCGCACGCTCGGCATACCGCAGGGCGCCGCCCCCGGTGTCGCCGTCGTGATCGGCATGATGCTCGCCTCCGCCGTACAGATGGTGATCGGCGAACTCGTCCCCAAGAACTGGGCCGTCTCCCACCCGCTGGCCGTCGCCCGCGTGGTCGCCGGACCGCAGCGCGCGTTCTCGCGCGTCTTCCGCCCGGTCATCGAACTGCTCAACCGGGCCGCGAACCGTCTGGTGCGGATGCTCGGCGTCGAGCCCACGGACGAACTGGCCTCCGCCCGTACCCCCACAGAACTGGTCTCGCTGGCCCGGCACTCCGCGCTCGCCGGCGCCCTCGAACAGGACACCGCCGACCTCTTCGTCCGCACCCTGTCCCTCGGCGACCTCACCGCCGAGAACGTGATGACCCCCCGGGTGCGGGTCAGCGCGCTGGAGGACACCGCCACCGCCGCGGATGTCCTCAACCTCACCCGGGCCACCGGACTGTCCCGCTTCCCCGTCTACCACGAGCGGCTGGACGACATCACCGGCATGGTCCACCTCAAGGACGCGCTCGCCGTCCCCGCCGACCGGCGCGACCGCGCCCTCGTCGGCCGGATAGCCGTCGCCCCGCTGCTCGTCCCCGAGACGCTGCCGGGCCGCCGGCTGCTCAAGCTGCTGCGCAGCGAACAGCCGATCGCGGTGGTCGTCGACGAGTACGGCGGTACGGCCGGGGTGGTCACCCTGGAGGACATCATCGAGGAGCTGGTCGGCGAGGTGCGCGACGAGCACGACGCCGCCGACCTGCCCGAACTCGCCCAGGCCCCGCCCGACTCCGGCCGACCCGCCTGGGACGCCGACGGAAGCTGCCGGATCGACACGCTGACCCGGATCGGGCTGGCCGCGCCCGAGGGGCCGTACGAGACGGTCGCCGGACTCGTCGCCGACCTGCTGGCCCGTATCCCCGAGCCCGGCGACGTGGCCGAACTGCCCGGCTGGCTGCTGCGGGTCGAGGAAGTCGGCCACCACCGGGCCGAGCGGGTACGGATCGTGCGTATCCCGGCCGAGACGGGAGAGGAGAGCGAGCGATGAGCGCACTCCAACTTCTGTTCGCCGCCCTGCTGGTGCTCGGCAACGGCTACTTCGTCGCCGCCGAGTTCGCGCTGATCTCGGTCCGCCGCAGCCAGATCGAGCCACTGGCCGCGCGGCAGCGCAGCGCCCGTACGGTGCTGTACGCGCTGGAGCACCTGCCGCAGATGATGGCCGCCGCGCAGTTCGGCGTCACCGTCTGCTCGCTGACGCTCGGCGCGGTCGCCGAACCGACGGTCGCGCATCTGCTGGAACCCGTCTTCTCCGCCGCCCGGCTGCCGGAGGGCCTGGTCCACCCGGTCGGCTATGTGCTGGCGCTCGCGCTCGTGGTCTTTCTGCACCTGGTGATCGGCGAGATGGTGCCGAAGAATCTGGCGATGGCCGCGCCGGAGCGGACCGCGCTGCGGCTCAGCCCCGCGCTGGTCGGTTTCGCCCGGGTCTTCCGGCCGGTCATCGCCGTGCTGGGGGCTTCCGCCCGGGTGATTCTGCGGGCGTTCCGGGTCGAGCCCAAGGACGAGGTCGACTCGGTCTTCACCAGCGCGGAGCTGACCGTCCTGGTCGAGGACGCGCGTCGGGCCGGGCTGCTCGACCCGGACGAGCAGGAGCGTCTGGAGGACGCGCTCGAACTGGGGACGCGGCCGGTGACGGACGTGCTGCTCACCCCGGGCGAGCTGGTCACGCTGGCGCCGAGTGCGACGCCGAGGGAGATCGAGGAGCTGACGGTACGGACGGGGTACTCGCGCTTCCCGGTCGCGGCCCCCGCGCGGGGGCCGGACGCGGCGCCCGGCTACCTCGGATATCTGCACGTCAAGGATGTGCTCGACGCGGAGGACGTCGACCGGCCGGTGCCGCAGCGGCTGTGGCGGCCGATGACGACGCTGCGGGCGGATCTGCCGCTGGACGACGCGCTGACGTCCATGCGGAGGACTGCGTCGCATTTGGCGGCTGTGGTCGACGCGGGGGGGAAGGTGCTGGGGTTGGTGGCGCTGGAGGATGTCCTGGAGATGCTCGTGGGCGAGGTCCGTGACCCCGCCCACCGGGACGCGGAGGTCCCGGCCCCCGCGGCGCCGGGCGCGACCGAACTGGTCAGCTGAGGGCCCCGTCAGGGGCGCGGGGAACTGCGCGATCAGCCACGATGGTGCTTTCGGCGGGGTGCGGGCCTGTGCCGTCCGGGCGGGTCGGTTGCGGTGGGCTGCCGGACCACCGGCCGGTGGTGGGTTGCCCGCGCAGTTCCTCGCGCCCCTTTGGGGCGCCCCGTCAGGGGCGCGGGGACTGCGCGACTAGCCACGATCGTGCTTTTGGCGGGGTACGGGCCTGTGCCGTCCGGGTGGGTCCGTTGCCGTGAGTTGCCGGGCCGCCGGCCGGTGGTCGGTTGCCCGCGCAGTTCCTCGCGCCCCTGGCGGGGCGGGTTCCGTTCTGCGTTGGCCAGCCGCCGGTGGTGGGTTGCTCGCGCAGTTCCTCGCGCCCCTTGGGGTTACTCGACGGGGTCGGGGGGTGGGGGGATGCCGGGGCCGCGGCCCGAGAGGACCTCGCCGTACGCCTGCATCAGATCCGGCAGCCGCAGCGTCGCCAACTCCTCCCGGCTCGGGGCCGTCGGATACTCCGACAGCCTCAAGTCCCGGTACGCACAGCTCTTCTCGTAGAGCGTCCTGAGCAACCGCCCATTGCCGAGCTCGTCGATCCAGCCCTGGTCGACCACATGCCCGCTGATCGCGCGCAGCTCCTCCAGCGCCTCCTCGTCCCACCGGTCCCCGTTCTCCCCGGCCAGCACCTCACCGATCCGGGTCAGCTCCAGCGGGCGGTAACTCGGGAAGTCCACCCGGGTGGTGAAGCGCGAGCCGAGCCCGGGGTTGGCGGCCAGGAGTCGGTCCATGCCCTCGGGGTAGCCCGCGAGTATGACGACCAGCCGGTCACGATTGTCCTCGGCCCGCTTGAGCAGCACCTGCAACGCCTCGTCGCCGTACGCGTCGCCCTTGCTGTAACCGGAGTTGGACAGCGCGTACGCCTCGTCCACGAAGAGCACCCCGCCGAGCGCGGAGTCGATCAGCTCATTGGCCTTCACCGCGGTCTGGCCGAGGAACTCCCCGACCAGATCGGAACGTTGGGCCTCGACCAGATGATCGCCGCCGAGCAGTCCGAGCGCGTAGAAGACCCGGCCGAGTATCCGGGCCACGGTGGTCTTGCCGGTGCCGGAGGGCCCGGAGAAGACGAAGTGTCGCTTCGGCGGCTGGACGGGCAGCCCCTGCACGGCCCGCAGCCGGGCCATCCTCAGCTGCGCGGAGAGCGCCTTGACCTGGCGTTTGACCGGTTCCAGGCCCACCATGCGGTCGAGCTCCGCCAGGGCCTGGGTGAGCAGTGCGGGGTCGGATCCGCCGAGCGGGAACTGCGGCTGGGCGGCGGCGCCGGGCGGCGGTACGGGGGCGCGGCCGCGCAGGTCTTCGTCGTACGGGCCGGCCGACGACAGCGTCTCGTCCAGGTCGGGCCCGGGCCCGGGGCCCATCGAGGTGTCGGGGAAGAGGTCGAGGTCGGCGCCGCCCTCGGGTATCGCCTGGCCGTTGCCGGCCAGCGACACGGCGGCGAGCCCCGCGGCCTCGTCGAGCCCGTCGTCGGTCTCGTGGATCGCGGCGAGCCGCGCGGCGGTGTCCATGAAGGCCGGGTCCACCCGGTGCACGGCCCGGTAGAGCGGTACGGCGGCCGCGGTACGGCCGGTGCCCTCGTAGGCGCGGGCCAGCCAGTACCGCAGCTCCTTGCGCTGCGGCTGCTCGCTGCGGCACCGCATCAGGGCCGCGGCCAGCAGCGGTTCCGCCTGGCCGCACATCTCCAGCCGGACCCGGGCCATCCCGCCGAACAGCCCGGCCTCGATGCCGAGTACGGGATCACCGAGCAGCGGTTCCGTGTGCCGGACCAGCCGCTCCCAGTCCTTGACCAGATAAGCCCGGCAGGCGTGCAGAAAGCGGACCTGCGGGTCGGTGTCGACCGGCGGGCAGTCGGCCAACGCCTGGTCGAGTTCGGCCACGTGGCGGCCGTCCAGCCAGTGCGAGGCGTGCGCGAGCAGCAGATCGCGGCTGGTCTCCAGTACGGGCTGCACCCACCAGCCCAGCCAGTACCATGAGTTGAGGGTACGGCGGTGGGCCGAACGCTGCTCGCCGAAGCGGTCGCGGTGCCGGTACATCTGCAGCAGCGCGGTCGCCGTGTCGGCCCGCAGCGCGTGCAGGCCCAGCCACGCGTCCGCCATCCCGGGGTCCATCCGCACCGCGGCGCGGAACTCCTCCTCGGCCTGGACGTAGGCGCCCATGGTGTACGCGTCGACGCCGCGCAGCCAGGCGAGATCGGCCGGGGAACCCGGACGATCGGTGCCGAAGTCCATCAAGTCCCCACCTATCCGTCCCCCGCCTCACCGACACCCGCGTCCCAACCCGTGGCACCCGGGCGGGAGTTGGGGCAGGCAGCGGTGCTCCCCGGGCACCGCTCCGCCCCCTTTGCGCATCGTACCCGCGATGCTCCGATCACCGTAGGGTGCCGTGACATGCGGTGTCGGAGTGAACACGGGACCGCGGGCCGCGGGGGCGCGCCGGGAGACGGGCCGACGCGGCCGGGACGGGTCCGGGTCAGGTCTGGACGTACGGGCGCTGAGTGGTGACGGCGGGTGAGGGGCCGGGGGCGCGGACCGGGACACAGCGGTCGTCCGGGCAGGACGAAGCCCCCGGTCACGGGGGAACAACCGGGGGCTCCGCGTCTGGCGAGCGACTGTTTCCGGCCGCTTGTTGAAAACGTAATTGCTGAATGCCCGGGTGGTCAAGCCGTGTTGAACGACCTACGGCGGACGCGGTGCCGAAGCCCTCCGCACGCCGCCGTAGGGTCACTCGTGATGACTGTCGGTAGGCGTGCTGCGGGGGCTCCCGGGGCCGGGTACGGCCAGGTAGCCGTCGTGTGTCTGGTGCACCACGAGGTCGGCGAAGGGGCGGGAGGGGTCGGCGGCGAAGTGGGTGTCCTCGGCCCGGTTCCAGCCGGTCCAGAAGCGCGTCAGCTCCGGGCCGTCACGCAGCAGGCCGCGGCGGTGGGCGGTTTCGGCGTCGACTTCCAGCCACAGCAGGAGGGCGAGATACGGGCGCAGGGCGGCGCGGCCGCTGCCGACGCCTTCGAGCAGGACGACGGGGGCGGCGGGGATCTCCCGCCGGGTGGTGAAGCGGCGGGCGGTCCAGTCGTACACCTCGTGGTCGGCCGGGCGGCCCTCGCTCAGGGGTCCGAGCACTTGGTCCGCCAGGCGGGTGGTCCAGTCGAAGGGGTGCTCGTGGGTGGCGAGGTCGTCGAGGTGGATCACGGGGGCACCGCCCAGCTGTTCCGCGATCCGCGCGGCCAGCGTGGTCTTGCCCGAGCCCGCGTGGCCGTCCACGGCGAGGAGCCGGACGGGGCCGCAGGACGGGGGCAGCGCGGGCAGCAGTGCGGCGAGGTGGGGCAGCGTGAGGTCGTCCATGCGGCGAGCGTACGACGCCCCTCCGGGGGTGCACCGAACGACGCGACGTTGCCCCGTCAGGGGCGCTGGGGGTGCGTCCCGTTAGGGGCGCGAGGAACGGCGCGCTCAGCCGGCCACCGGCCGTCGGCCCGGCATCCGGTCGTAACGGTTCCGCCTGGGCGGTGCGGGTGCGGAAGCCCGCTGCAGGCGCGTTGTGGCTGGTCGCGCAGTTCCTCGCGCCCCTATGGGGCGCCAAGCCGGCGCGCGGCGAACGCGTCCTGTCAGGGGCGCTGGGGGTACCCCCAATGCCGTCAAGTTTGGGGGTTGGGTTGTTGGGGTTGGGGTGTTTGTGGGACAGCGGGGGCAGGGCCCCGCTACGGATATGGGTGTCGAGTCCGGATCCGTGGAGGGGCCCTGCTGTGTCTGAGTCTGTCATTACTCGTTCGGTGGCCGCAGGTGCCGGGTGTTTCGCGCCGGGGCATCTGGGGCCGTTGACGTGGCTGCTGCCGTTCTCCGTGGTCGATGAGGTTTTGGCGCGGACGGGCCGGGTGCAGCGGCGGGTGCGTGATCTGCCGGCCCGGGTGGTGGTCTATCTGCTGGTCGCGCAGGGGTTGTGCGGGTCGGTGTCCCTGGGGGCGGTGTACCGGATGGCGGGTGCCGCGCTCGGTGGCGCGGGGTTGCCGGACCCGACCCGGCAGGGCCTGCACGCGGCGCGGGTGCGGCTGGGGTCGCGTCCGCTGCAGTTGCTGTTGCGCGAGTTGTGCCGTCACCCGGCCGCGGTGCCGCAGCCGTGGCGGGGCCTTGAGGTCTGCGCGGTCGACGGCACGGTCCTGGCCGTCCCGGACAGTGCGGCCACCCGGGCCTGGCTGGGCAAGCACAAGCACCGCTACGGCACGGCGGGCTATCCGCTGGTGCAGGTGATCGCCTTGGTCTACTGCTCCACCCGCACCCTGGCCGATGCGGTCTTCGGCCCGGTCTCAGGCCGGGAGTTCGTTCCGGCCCGGCGGCTGCTGCGCAGCCTGCACACGGGAATGCTGGTCCTGCTCGACGCGGGGTTCGACGCGGCCGGGTTCCTGTCGGATCTGGTCGCCACCGGGGCCGACTTCACGGTGCGGCTGCCCCGCACCGCCCGCCTGCCGGCCCTTCAGCGCTACCCCGACGGCTCATGGCTGACGCTGCGGGCCGGCCGCGAAGTCCGCGCGATCGCCGTCACCGTCCAGGTCACCACCGACCAGGGCACCCGCACCAGCACATGGCTGCTGGCCACCAGCCTGCTCAACTGGCGCACCCATCCCGCCGACGCGATCGCCGCCTGTTACCACGACCGGTGGGAAGTCGAGGAAACGTTCTGCTCGGTCAAGTCCACGATGCTCGGCGGCCGGGTCCTGCACTGCACCACCCCAGCCGGCCTGGCCCAGGAGATCCATGCCCTGCTGATCAGCTACCAGCTCCTGCGCCTGGTCATGGCCCGCGCCGGGACCGCCGCAGGGCTGCCCTGCACCGCGATGGGCTTCACCCTGGCCCTGCGTGAAACCGTCAACGGCATCACCACCGCCACCGAGATCGACGGTCCCCCAGACGCCCGACTGCTCGGCGCGGTCGGCACCTACCTCCGCGACCACCCACTACCCCCACGCCGCCTGCGGATATACAACCGCCTCGTCAAACGATCCCTGTCCAAATACGCCGCCGGCAAGATCGGCAACGGCAAGAAACGCCAGACCGTCCCCACCGGCACCGCCCACATCACCGCAACCATCAACCACAACAGCCCAAACTCCCACCCCCACCAGCCCAAACGCCAAACTTGACGGCATTGGGGGTACCCCCATGCGAAGCTTTGGGGGCGGAACTGCGCGCTCAGCTGGTCACCGGCCGTTGGTCCGGCATCCGGCCGTAACGGTTCCGCCTGGGCGGTGCGGGTGCGGAAGCGCGCTGCAGGCGCGTTGTGGCTGGTCGCGCGGTTCCTCGCGCCCCTGTGGGGCGCGTCGCGCGGGGCGGGGCGGGCACGTTTAACGTGGGCGCGTGAGCGAAACCGACCTTTATCCGTCCCACCGCCTCGAACTCGCCCGCCGCGCCGCCGAGGACGCGGGCCTCGATGCCCTCCTGATCAGCCCCGGCGCCGACCTGCGCTACCTCACCGGCTACCGGGCCCTGCCCCTGGAACGCCTGACCTGCCTGGTCGTCCCGGCCGAGGGCGACCCCTTCCTCGTGGTGCCCGCGCTGGAGCGCCCCGCCGCCCAGACCTCCCCGGCAGGGGACCTCGGCATCGACATCACCGGCTTCGGCGAGACCGACGACCCCTACGCGCTGATCGCCCGCCGGCTGCCGCCCCGCGTACGCATGTTCGCCGTCGACAACCACATGTGGGCCGAGAAGCTGCTCGCCTTCCAGGCCGCGCTGCCCGGCGCGCAGGCCGGGCTGGCCGGAGACGTCCTCTCCGTACTGCGGATGCGCAAGAGCCCGGCCGAAGTGGAGGCACTGCGCCGCGCGGGCGCCGCGATCGACCGCGTGCACCGCTCGATCGGCGAGTGGCTGCGCCCCGGCCGCACCGAGCGCGAGGTCGCCAAGGACATCGCCGAAGCGATCGTCGCGTCCGGCCACACCACCACCGACTTCGTCATCGTCGGCTCCGGGCCCAACGGCGCCAGCCCGCACCACGAGGTCTCCGACCGGGTGATCCGCGCCGGCGACCCGGTGGTCGTCGACATCGGCGGCACCACCGAGGACGGCTACTGCTCGGACTCCACCCGCACCTACGCCGTCGGCGAGCCCCCGGACGAGTTCCGCGCGCTGTACGAGGTACTGCTGCGCGCCCAGCGCGCGCAGACCGACGCGGTACGCCCCGGGCTGACCGCCGAGGAACTCGACGCGGTCGGCCGGGACATCATCACCGAGGCGGGCTACGGCGAGCACTTCATCCACCGCACCGGACACGGCATCGGCCTGGAGACCCACGAGGAGCCGTACATCGTGGCCGGCAGCACCCGGGCGCTGGAGCCGGGGATGGCCTTCTCGGTCGAGCCGGGGATCTATCTGCCCGGCACCTTCGGCGCCCGCATCGAGGACATCGCCGTGTGCACGGAAGAAAGCGGCGAGCGGCTGAATCTGACCGGACGTGACCTGGTCGTTCTTCCCGGGTGACCGCCAATGGTCGAGACCAATATTGGTCGCTCCCGGCGGCCGGGAACCCTGGTGGAAAGGGCCGCTGACACACGATAGTTGGGCGCGTCCGCCCCTGCCGCACCACGGCGTGGGCGGGCCGTCCCGTTCACGTCGAGGGGATACGAGGAGACCGTGGTCAAACCAGCCAAGAGCAGTGACGCGCCCCGGCGTGCCGTACTGACCGCCGCGATCGCCGCGGCGGCCGCCACCGCGACCGCTTCCGCCCAGCCCGCTTCCGCCCGCGGCGCCGGACCGGCCGCCGACCGGTCCGCCGCCGGGAAGGCCGTACCCGGCGCCGCGCCGCGCCACGGAGGCCCGTCCGTGCCCGATGCCGCACCCGTCGACTACCACGGCTGGACGTCGTACGCCGACTGGCTGTTCGGCGTGCACAAGGGCACCCGGCCGGTGGCCGGCAAGCGGCCCGGGGTGCAGATCGCCCGCCCGAGCGGCACGCTGAAGTACACCGACCCGCACACCGGCACCACCGCGACCTGGGAGTCCGCCTCCTGGACCTCACCGGTCCGCCGGCTGCCGTACCCGGCGAGCGAGCTGATCTCCTCCTGGAACGCGCACACCCCCGCGGGCACCTGGATCCAGGTCGAACTGCTCGGCACCTACACCGACGGCACCGCCACGCCCGCGTATGTGATGGGCCGCTGGACCGCGGGCGACGGGCCCGAAGACATCCGCCGCACCTCGGTGGACGACCAGGGCGACGGCAGGAGCAGCATCTGGACCGACACCTTCTCCATCGACGACACCGCCGCCGGGCCGCTGCTCGCCTCGTACCGGCTGCGCCTGACGCTCTTCCGCAAGCCGGGCGGCCATCTCACCCCGACGGTGTGGCGGCTGGGCGCGATGGGCTCGGACATCCCCGACCGCTACACCGTGCCCGCCTCCGTGCCGGGCGTCGCCCGGGGCGTCGAGCTGCCGGTGCCGCGCTACTCGCAGAACATCCACAAGGGCCAGTACCCGGAGTACGACAACGGCGGCGAGGCGTGGTGCAGTCCGACCTCCTCCACCATGGCCATCGAGTACTGGGGCCGCGGCCCGACCGCCGCCGACCTGGCCTGGGTGAACCCCTCCTACGCCGACCCGCAGGTCGACCACGCCGCCCGCTTCACGTACGACTACCAGTACGAGGGGTGCGGCAACTGGCCGTTCAACGCGGCCTACGCGGCCACGTACAAGGACCTCCAGGGCGTCATCACCCGGCTGCGGTCGCTCGACGACCTGGAGCGGCTGATCAAGGCCGGCATCCCGGTGATCACCTCGCAGTCCTTCCTCGCCTCCGAGCTGGACGGCGCCGGGTACGGCACTTCGGGCCATCTGATGTGCGTCGTGGGCTTCACCTCCGACGGTGATGTCGTCGCCAACGACCCGGCCAGCGACAGCGACCCGGTGGTCCGCAACGTCTACAAACGGTCGCAGTTCGAGACGATCTGGCTGCGCACCAAGCGGATCAACGCCTCCGGCGGGGTCAGCGGCGGCACCGGCGGGGTCTGCTACCTCTACTTCCCGGCCCGGCCGAGTCCCGGCCAGCGCCGCGCGCTGGCGTCGGTCGGCGTGGTCTGAGGGCGTATCTTGCCGAGAGCGGCCCCGCCTCCTCCGCCCTGACGGAGGCGGGGCCGGTCGCGTCGTACGGCGGACGTCGTGCGGCCGGGACCACGCCCTTCGGCGGCCCGCCGCATGTCGGATTCCGGCCCTGGTGAGGCAAGTGGTAGAGACCAATTTTGTGGATTGACCCAAAGGTCTGGACCAAACCTTGACGGGTCCGCGTCAGCGCAGGATTCTGCTGCCACGTTCCCCCACAGGAGGTCCCGACGTGAACCGTCTGAAAGCACTCGGCTCGGGCGTGGCAGCCGCCGCCCTGGCCATCGCCGGGCTCGGCACCGCAGCCGCGCTCGGTACCAGCCCGGCCAGCGGCGCCACGGTGTCGGCGAGCGCCCTGAGCAACAACTGGTACGCCGCCGCCCCGTATCTGATGCCGCTGGACAACAACCCGCCGAGCGCCGCGGCCATCATGGACGCCAGCGGCCTCAAGGCGTTCCAGCTGGCCTTCATCCTCGCGCCCAACGGCGGCGGCTGCACCCCGACCTGGGACGGCACCGCGGCGGTCTCCTCGGACACCGCGGTCGCCAATGTCATCTCGGCGATCCGCGCCAAGGGCGGTGACGTCTCGGTCTCCATCGGCGGCTACGGCGGCACCAAGCTCGGCCAGGCGTGTTCCGACTCCGCCTCGACGGCCGCCGCGTACCAGCAGGTCATCACCAAGTACCAGCTGCACGCCATCGACTTCGACCTGGAGGAGCCGGAGTACGAGAACACCGCCGCCGTCGCCCACGAGATCGGCGCGGCCAAGATCCTCCAGCAGAACAACCCCGGCCTCTACGTCTCGGTCACCACCGCGGGCACCGCGGCCGGCACCGGCTGGTTCGGGCAGCAGATGCTCAACGAGGCCAAGGCGCAGGGCTTCACGCCCAACAACTTCTCCATCATGCCCTTCGACGGCGGCTTCAACGGGGCGGCCTCGCAGACCAGCGCGCTCACCGCGTTCAACGGCCTGCTCAAGACCACCTTCGGCTGGGACACCGCCACCGCGTACGCCCACGAGGGCTTCTCCGGCATGAACGGCCGCAGCGACTCGGGCGAGTACTTCTACCAGGCGGACTTCCAGACCGTGCTGGACTACGCCACCAGCCACGGCATGGGCCGCTTCACCTTCTGGTCGCTCAACCGCGACCGCCCGTGCGACCCGCCGAACAACGGCACCACGTCCGGCACGTGCAGCAGCGTCGCCCAGGCGCCCTGGGACTTCGCCAAGTACTCGGTGAAGTTCGCCGGTGCCACCCCGCCGGTCACCAACCCGCCGACCACGCCGCCCACCACCCCGCCGACCGGCGCGTGCGTCGTCGCGGAGTGGACCGCGAGCGCGATCTACGTCGGCGGCAACGAGGTGGCCCACAAGGGTCACAAGTGGAAGGCCCAGTGGTGGACCACCAACGAGGAGCCCGGAACGACCGGCCAGTGGGGTGTCTGGGTCGACGAGGGGCCCTGCTGACCTCGTGAGACCGGCGCCTCGACGACGGCACAGTCAGTCGTTCAGCCTATGACAGCGGACCCGTGGCACACCCTGCCGCGGGTCCGCTGTCGTGTGTGCGCGTCTCCGCACGTGCGCGTTTTCGCATATGCACATGCCGGTGGTTGTTGACCAAAACGGACCTCGGATCTCCGGTTCTGTGTTTCACTCCGAACAAGTGATCAGTAGCCTCGTGGTCGAGCAGCCTCGTCATTTGTGCCGCGCACTCGTGCATGTCGGCGAACCCTCGTCCCAGACGCGTCCGTTGAGCCCCTTGAGCTGGAGACACCAATCGTGACCGACCGTCCCTCCTGGGCCCCGCAGGGCATCGACCTCAGCGTGCCCAGTGTGTCCCGGATCTACGACTACTTCCTCGGCGGTTCGCACAACTTCGAGGTCGACCGGGAGGCCGCCCGCGTCGCGCTGAAGTCCATGCCGGGCGCCCCCAAGATCAGCCAGGCCAACCGCGCGGTCATGCGCCGCGCCGTGCACTTCGCGGTGGACCGGGGTGTCACCCAGTTCCTGGACATCGGTTCCGGCATCCCGACCTTCGGCAATGTGCACGAGGTGGCCCAGGCCGTCAGCCCCGGCGCCCGGGTGGTCTACGTCGACAACGACCCGGTCGCCGTCGCCCACAGCCGCGCGGTCCTCGACGGGGTCGAGAACGCCACCGTCGCCGCCGCCGACCTGCGCGACCCCGAGTCGGTGCTCGACCACGCCGAGACCCGCCGGATGCTGGACTTCGACCGGCCGATCGCGCTCATGCTGGTGGCCGTCGTGCACTTCCTGCACGACGACGACCGCCCCGGCGAGATCATCGCCGCCCTGCGCGACCGGCTGGCCCCCGGCAGCGTCCTGGTGATCACCCACGCCACCATGGAGACCGGCCCCATGCCCTCGGCGCAGCGTGGGGTCCAGGCCGTCTACCAGCGCACCGGCACCCCGCTGATCATGCGCGACCGCACGGAGCTGGAACGTCTCTTCACGGGCTTCGAGATCGTCGAGCCGGGCGTCGTCCCGCTGCCGTACTGGCGGCCCGACACCCCGCCGAGCGACGAGGACGACCCCGCCGTGCTCCACGGCCTCGCCGGTGTGGGGCTGAAGGCGTGAACGCCGGGCCGGCCACGGCCGGTGGTACCCAGACCGGAGTCCGCCCGGGCCCGGACGACAGTCTGCGCCGATTCGCCGCCATCTGGAGCCGGGCGATCTACCCGGTGACCGCCACCTCGATGACCCGCGCGGAGTTCGAGGACCATCTGCTGCCGCTGGCCCGGGTGCTCAGCCAGGCGCTGCGGGCCAGACCGTTCGACCCCCGGGCCGCCGTACCGGTCGGTGCCGCGCTGGTCGCCGCGCACTGCACCGACCCCGAGGCGCTGCCCAGCATCCTCGGCGTCATCGACGCCTATCTGGTGCTCTACTGCCCGCCCGGGCCGGAACTGCCCACCGACGAGAGCCAGGCCCGCTGCTCACGGCTCCAGCACGCGGTGGCCGTCGGCTTCTCCCAGGCACTGCGGGAGCGCACCTTGTACGAGCAGGAGTCCCTGTCGCGCGCCGCGCTCGCCGCCCAGGCCGAGGCCGAACGCGCCCTCGCCGCCAGCGAGGCCCGCTTCCGCGCGGTCTTCGAGGGCGCCGCCGTCGGCATCGGCATCGCCGACCTCGACGGACACGTCCTGGAGGCCAACGAGTCGCTGACCCGGATGTTCGGCTCCGAGGCGCACATCATGCGGCGCAACGTCGGCGACTGGGTCCACCCCGACAACGCCCCCGGCACCCGCGCCCTGAACGGCGAGCTGATCCGCGGCGAGCGCGACGGCTACCACATCGAGAAGGCGTACACCCGGGCCGACGGCTCGGTGCTGTGGGCCAACCTCCAGGTGTCGCTGCTGCGCGACGCGGCGGGCGAACCGCAGTACCAACTGGCGCTCCTGGAGGACATCACCGAGCGCCGGGGTCTGCTGCGGCGGCTGCGCCACCAGGCCACCCACGACGCGCTCACCGGGCTGCCCAACCGGGCGATGTTCTTCGAACGCCTCGACCACGCGCTCGACGACTCCAGCGACATCGGCCGGATCGGCGTCTGCTACCTCGACCTGGACGGCTTCAAGGCGGTCAACGACAGCCTCGGCCACGCGGTCGGCGACCAGCTGCTGGTGGCCGTCGCCGAACGCCTCCAGAGCTGCCTGACCTCGCCCGACCAACTGGTCGCGCGGATCGGCGGCGACGAGTTCGTCGCCCTCTACACCGACCCGCCGGGCCTGCGCGAGGTCACCGCCCTCGCCGACCGCATCCTGGACGCGCTCAGTGCCCCGGTCGCGGTCGACGGCCGCGAACTGCTCGTGCACGGCAGCATCGGCATCGTGCACGGGCCGGTCGGCTCGCGGGCCGCCGCGGATGTGCTGCGCAGCGCGGACATCACGATGTACCGGGCCAAGGAGCTGGGCGGCAACCGTTACGAGGTCGCCGACCCGGTGGCCGACGCCCGCGCCATCACCCGGCACGGCCTGACCAACCGGCTGCCCGGCGCCCTGGAGCGCGGCGAGTTCTTCGTCGAGTACCAGCCGCTGATCGGCCTCGGCGACGGCGCGGTGCTCGGCGCGGAGGCGCTGGTGCGCTGGAGCCATCCGGTGCACGGGGTGCTCGGCCCCGACCAGTTCATACCGCTGGCCGAGAACACCGGTCAGATCGTGCCGCTCGGCCGGTGGGTGCTCGAACAGGCCGCCGCCCAGGCCCGCAAGTGGCAGCGCGAACACGACGAGGGCCACGCGCCGCGGGTCAACGTCAACCTCTCGCCCATCCAGCTGCACCACCCCGACCTGGTCGCCGAGGTCGCCCGGGTGCTGGACGAGACCGGGCTGCCGCCGGGCTCGCTGTGCCTGGAGGTCACCGAGAGCGCGCTGATCGGCGCCGACGAGGACTCGCTCAAGCCGCTGCGGCGGATCGCCGACCTGGGCGTCGAGATCGCCCTGGACGACTTCGGCACCGGCTACTCCAACCTCTCCTCGCTGCGCTGGCTGCCGGTCAGCGTCCTCAAACTCGACCGCGCCTTCACCCTCGGCATGCGCCGCTCGCCCGCCGATCCGGTGGACCTCAAGATCGTGGAGGGCATCGTCTCGCTCGCGCACGGCCTGGGGCTGACGGTCACCGTCGAGGGCGTCGAGACCAGGACACAGGCCGACCATCTGCGGGACCTCGGCTGCGACACGGGCCAGGGCTGGTACTACGCGCGCCCCGGCCCCCCGGAACGCCTCCACACCCTCACCCTCGCCGACGCGATCTGAGCCGACGCCATCTGAGCCGCCCGGCCGGCCCGGCGTCCGCGGGCGGCCCCCACCCCGCCCGTCCGCACCTCACCGGCCCGTCCGGCGCCTGAGGACAAAAGGGACGGGCGGGCGGGGGAAACCCCACCCGAGGCGCACCCCCGTGGTGGAATGGCGTCACCCCGCCCACCCGCCGTGGAGGCCCCCCGCTGAACGCCCCCGCAGCCGAGACCCTCTCCGCCGCCGCCCTTCTGCTCGTTCTCGCCTTCGCCGTACTCCGCCCGTACGGCCGGCCGGAGGCGGCCGCCGCGGTCCCGGCGGCCGTCCTGCTCACCGCCGTCGGCGCGGTGTCGCCGTCCGCCGCCTGGGCCCAGATCAAGGAACTCGCCCCGGTCGTCGGCTTCCTCGCCGCCGTCCTGGTCCTGGCCGAACTCTGCGCCGACGACGGCCTGTTCACCGCCGCGGGCGGCGCCGTCGCGCGGTTCTGCCGCGACGAGCCGCGGCGCCTGCTCGCCGGGGTCTTCGCCGTCGCGGCGCTGGTCACCGCGGTCCTCAGCCTGGACGCGACCGTCGTCCTGCTCACCCCCGTGGTCATCGCCACCGCCGCCCGGGCCGGCGCCCGGCCCCGCCCGCACGTCTACGCCTGCGCCCACCTGGCCAACTCGGGCTCGCTGCTGCTGCCCGTCTCCAACCTGACGAACCTGCTCGCCTTCACCGCGGCCGGTGTGTCGTTCACCCGGTTCGCGGTGCTCATGGCGGTGCCGTGGCTGCTGGCCGTCGGCATCGAGTACGCCGTCTTCCGCCGCTTCTTCGCCGCCGACCTCGCCGTCACCGAGCACCCGCCCGAGCGCGACGAGCCGCCCGCCGTACCGGTCTTCACCCTGGTGGTGCTCGTCCTCACACTGGCCGGCTTCGCGCTCACCTCGCTCGCCGGACTCAACCCGGCCTGGGCGGCGCTGGCCGGCGCGCTGGTGCTGGCCGTACGGGCACTGCGCCGCCGCCGGACCACCGTACGCGGTCTGGTGGCCGCCGCCGGGCCGCTGTTCTGCCTGTTCGTGCTCGCCCTGGGCGTCGTGGTCAAGGCCGTCGTCGACAACGGGCTCGGCGACGCCGCGCGACACCTCCTGCCGGACGGCAGCGGGCTGCCCGCGCTGCTGACGATCGCCGCGTTCGCCGCCGTACTGGCCAATGTGATCAACAACCTGCCCGCCGTACTGGCGCTGCTCCCGATCGCCGCCGCGGGCGGCCCGGGACCCGTGCTCGCGGTCCTGATCGGGGTGAACCTCGGCCCCAACCTCGGCTACGCGGGCTCGCTGGCCACCCTGCTGTGGCGCCGGGTGCTGCGCGAGCACGGCACGGACGCCTCACTGCGCACCTTCACCCGGCTCGGCCTGCTCACCGTGCCGCCGACGCTGCTCGCGTCCACGGTGGGGCTGTGGGCCGCCCTGCGTCTCACCGGGACCTAGCCCGTCACCCGGACGGGGAGGGCCGCCGGCCGTGGACCCGGGCGCGGAGCTGGGTAAGGATCAGGAAAAGAGCCCTGGTGACGGGGGGACGCCGATCGGGCATACTCCAACCGCCGGACTCGTTGATCACCCCGCGCCGTGACCCGGCGCGGGAGCCATCGGGTCCGGGGTACCGACCCATCGGAAGGCCCCGCCACACCCACGGCGGCCGCCACCGTCGCCCCCTACCGGGAGGATGTGCCGCCATGCCGCAGCAAGCCCCGCAGCCGGTTCTCCGGCAACTGCCCACCGAGGAAGCCCGCGACCTGCTGGCGCTCACCCGTGAGATGGCCCAGCGGGAGATCGCCCCCGCCGCGGCCGCCGAGGAGGACGCCGGGCACTTCCCGCGCGAGACCTTCCGCGTGATCGGCCGGGCCGGCCTGCTCGGCCTGCCGTACTCCGAGGAGTACGGCGGCGGCGGACAGCCGTACGAGGTCTATCTCCAGGTGCTCGAAGAGCTGGCCGCGGCCCGGCTGACGGTCGGGCTCGGGGTGAGCGTCCACACGCTGGCGTGCCACGCCCTGGCCGGCTTCGGCTCCAAGGAGCAGCGGGCCGACCACCTGCCCGGCATGCTCGGCGGCGAGCAGCTGGGCGCGTACTGCCTGTCGGAGCCCACCTCCGGCTCCGACGCGGCGAGCCTGCGCACCAAGGCCGTGCGCGACGGCGACACCTGGACCCTTGACGGCACCAAGGCGTGGATCACCCACGGCGGCGTCGCCGACTTCTACACCGTGCTGGCCCGCAGCGGCGGCGAGGGCGCGCGCGGCATCTCGGCGTATCTCGTACCGGGCGACGCGCCGGGTCTGTCCGCGGCCGCGCCCGAGCGGAAGATGGGCATGAAGGGTTCGCCGACCGCCCAGGTGAACTTCGACGCGGTGAGCGTGCCCGACGCCCGGCGGATCGGCGAGGAGGGGCAGGGCTTCGCCATCGCGCTGTCCGCCCTGGACTCCGGCCGGCTCGGGATCGCGGCCTGCGCGATCGGCGTGGCCCAGGCGGCGCTGGACGCGGCGCTCGCCTACGTCATGGAACGCCGGCAGTTCGCCCGGCCGATCGCCGACTTCCAGGGGCTGCGCTTCATGCTCGCCGACATGGCGACGAGGACCGAGGCGGGCCGCGCGCTCTATCTGACGGCGGCCCGGCTGCGGGACGCGGGCCTGCCCTTCTCCCGGCAGGCCGCGATGGCCAAGCTCTTCTGCACCGACACCGCGATGCAGGTGACCACCGACGCCGTACAGCTGCTCGGCGGCTACGGCTACACCGCGGACTTCCCCGTCGAGCGCTACATGCGCGAGGCGAAGGTGCTGCAGATCGTCGAGGGCACCAACCAGATCCAGCGGATGGTCATCGCCCGCCACCTGGTGGGACCGGAGTCCAGGGACGCGTAGCCGGGGCCCGGCGTGGGCTCGGGCGGGCGTCTGCGCGGCGCTCGGGCGGGAGTCCGTCCTGAGCTTCGCCGGAGTCCCGGCGTGGCCCGCACGGGCCTTCGACGGGCCTTCACGGGGGCTTCGGCGGCTCTCCCGGACCTCGGCGGGGCTCTCACCCGGCCGTGACGGGGGCTCGGGAGGCTCCACAAGGGCTTCCGGCGGCTTCACGCCGCCGCGGCTCGGGAGCGCTCCGGCGGGACTTTCGCGGTGCGGGCCGGAACCGGTGTCCGGCCCGCGCCTCAGGCCGCCAGTCGCTGTCCGGGCACCCGTACCGGCCGCAGCGGCCGGGAGCCGGGCCCTCCCACGTGGGAGAACGGCTGGGTACGCCAGTCGAGCCCGGCGGGCAGCGTGAGCAGCGTCGCCAGCTCCTGCTCGGCGTCCGCGCCTTCTCCGTCGAGCGGCCTGGCGTCCGTCACCGCGCGGCCGGAGCCCACGCAGACGGTCAGACCGAACGGGTTCCACGGCGTCGGGCACATGGCGTGCTCCGGCAGGCTCTCGTCGTCGGCGAGGACGGCGATCGGCCGCGCGCAGTCGGGGCAGTAGACCGTCAGGGCGTCCCCGAACTCCTCGTCGAAGACCTCATCGGCCTCCTCGGTCTCCGCGACCAGGGCGGCGAGCACGGAATCGCGTTCGTGCCCCTCCTCGAAGTCCGGCTGGATCCGGTCACTGCGGCTGTGGCGCACATGGTTACGCATGCTGCGTTCCCCCTTGGGTGAATGGCCTCATCGGGCCGGCCCGGCTTCACGCTCTCGGCCATAGCGAGCACTTCCCGCCGTGCTACGCGTGTAATCGCGCCACCGGAAGCCCCGGGGGCGCACGCCGTGTGGCCTTCGTCACATTGTGTGCGCGCGTGACATGTGCGCCCCCGCGGTGCTCCCGCGCACCCCCTCCGCGCCTCTGGGCGTACCCGCCCCTCCGTCCCCAGGACCTGGGCCTTGTACGGTGTCGGGGGCGAGGCCGGTACGGG
Source organism: Streptomyces sp. NBC_00223 (assembly GCF_036199905.1). Classification (NCBI taxonomy): domain Bacteria; kingdom Bacillati; phylum Actinomycetota; class Actinomycetes; order Kitasatosporales; family Streptomycetaceae; genus Streptomyces; species Streptomyces sp. NBC_00223. The sequence goes on from NZ_CP108109.1 coordinate 7,261,226, forward strand.
CCCGCCGACTGGCGGAAACGGCGGATGATGCGAACCAACTGGGCGGGAAATCTCACCTTTTCGGCGCAGCGGGTGCACCGCCCCGCGCACCTGGACGAACTGCGCGCGCTGGTCGCGGGCAGCCCCCGGGTCAAGGCCCTCGGCAGCGGCCACTCCTTCAGCGACGTCGCCGACACCGACGGCGTCCTGATCGACGTCGCCGCCCTGCCCGCGCGGATCGACATCGACAGCGCCGCGGCCACCGTCCGGGTCGCCGCCGGAGTGCGCTACGCCGAACTCGCCGCCGAACTCTGGGCCCACGGCTTCGCGCTGCCCAACCTGGCGTCCCTGCCGCACATTTCGGTGGCCGGCTCGGTGGCCACCGGCACGCACGGCTCCGGCGACGCCAACGGCGGCCTGGGCACCTCGGTCCGCGCCCTCGAACTCGTCACCGCCGACGGCGACATCCGCGCCTTCAGCCGCGAGGAGGAGCCCGACCTCTTCGAAGGGGCCGTGGTCTCCCTCGGCGCCCTGGGCGTCGTCACCCACCTCACGCTCGATGTCGTCCCCGCCTTCCGGATCCGCCAACGGGTCCGTACCGGCCTCGAACTCGCCGACGCCACCGCGCACTTCGACGCGATCACCGGGGCCGCGTACAGCGTCAGCCTCTTCACCGACTGGCGGGCGCCGCGCTTCACGCAGGTGTGGCTCAAGCAGCTCGACGGGGCCCCCGACCCCGAACTTCCCTGGACCGCGCCCGCCACCGGGCCGCTGCACCCCGTCCCCGGCGCGGACCCCGTGCACTGCACCGCGCAGGACGGCCTGCCCGGCCCCTGGCACGAGCGGCTGCCGCACTTCCGGCCCGGTTTCACGCCCAGCAGCGGCGAGGAGTTGCAGTCCGAGTACCTGGTGCCCCGCGCGCACGCCCTGGCCGCCCTGGACGCGCTCTCCGGGCTGCGCGAGGCCATCGCCCCGGTGCTCCAGATCTGCGAGGTCCGTACGGTCGCCGCCGACCGGCTGTGGCTGAGCCCCGCGTACGGGCGGGACACCGTGGGACTGCACTTCACCTGGGTCAAGGACCCGGTCTCGGTCACCCCGGTGCTGGCCCGGGTCGAGGCCGCCCTCGCGCCCTTCGAGCCGCGGCCGCACTGGGGCAAGCTCTTCACCACCGACCCCGGGCGGGTGCGCGACGCCTACCCTCGGATGGCCGACTTCCGGGCACTGGCCGAACGGACCGACCCGGCGGGGAAGTTCACCAACGCCTTCCTGCGGCGGGTGCTGCACCCGTGAGCCGGGCCGTACCGGAGTCCGCGCCCGGGACCGTACCCGGGGGCCCGCCCGCAGCCGTGCCTGAGGCCGCGCCCGGGGCCGTACCGCCGGCCCTTCCCGGGGCCGGGCGGGCGCGTGACCGGGGCGCACCCATGACGGAGACGTCCCCGATGCCGGTAAGGTCAACCGCTGTGGAGGAGCTGGACCGGCACATCGTGGAACTTCTCGTCGCCGACGGGCGGATGAGCTACACCGACCTGGGCAAGGCCACGGGCCTGTCCACCTCGGCGGTGCACCAGCGCGTGCGCAGACTGGAGCAGCGCGGGGTGATCCGGGGCTACGCCGCCCTGATCGACCCCGAGTCGGTCGGCCTCTCGCTCACCGCGTTCATCTCGGTCAAGCCCTTCGACCCCAGCGCCCCCGACGACATCGCCGACCGGCTCGCGGACATCGCCGAGATCGAGGCGTGCCACAGCGTCGCGGGCGACGAGAACTACATCCTCAAGGTCCGGGTCGCCACCCCGATCGAGCTGGAGCACCTGCTCGGCCGGATCCGCAGCCAGGCCGGGGTCTCCACCCGCACCACCGTGGTCCTCTCCACGGCGTACGAGGCCCGGCCCCCGCACATCTGACCGGACGGACCACGAGACCCGACCCGGCACCCCCGACGGCCGCCGCGGGGGAGAGACTGTTCCCCATGCACCACACCTCCGGGGCGCCGGCCCCCCTCACGGCAGCCACCCCTGACCACCCGCCGACCGGCACCGTGCTGCTGCGCGGGGGCTTCGTCTACAGCCCCGCCGACCCGTTCGCCACCGCCATGGTGGTGGACGGCGACACCGTCGCCTGGGTCGGTTCCGAAGGGGCCGCGGACTCCTTCGCCGACGGCGTCGATTCCGTCGTCCAGCTCGAAGGCGCCCTGGTCACCCCGGCGTTCACCGACGCCCATGTGCACACCACCGCGACCGGGCTCGCCCTCACCGGCCTCGACCTGACCGGCGTCCGCACCCTGACCGAGGCGCTGGCCCGTACCGCCGCACACGCCGCCGCCAACCCCGGCGACCGGGTGCTGCTCGGCCACGGCTGGGACGAGACCGGCTGGCCCGAGCGGCGCCCGCCGACCCGCGCCGAGCTGGACGAGGCGGTCGGCGGCCGGCCGGTCTATCTGACCCGCACCGATGTGCACTCCGCGGTGGTCAGCAGCGCCCTGCTCGACCTCGTCCCCGGGGTCGCCGAGCTGTCCGGCTTCGACCCGCGGGCGCCGCTGACCGCCGACGCCCACCACGCGGCGCGGCGGGCCGCGTACGCCGCCGTGACCCCCGGTCAGCGGGCCGCCGCCCAGCGGGCCGCGCTGCGGCACGCCGCCGCCCAGGGCATCGGCACCCTGCACGAGTGCGCGGGCCCCGACATCTCCTCCGAGGACGACCTGACCGGGCTGCTGGCCCTCGCCGGGGACCCGGAGCCGGGACCGCGGGTCTTCGGCTACTGGGCGCAGGCCGTGAGCACCCCCGCCGACCTGGACCGTCTCCATGACCTCGGCGCGGTCGGGGCGGGCGGCGACCTCTTCGTGGACGGCTCCCTCGGCTCCCGTACCGCCTGGCTGCACGCGCCCTACGCCGACGCCCCGCACACCGGCGTGGCCCACCTCGACCACGAGACCGTCGCCCGCCATCTGACGCTCTGCTCACAGGCCGGGGTCCAGGCCGGCTTCCACGCCATCGGCGACGCGGCGATCAGCGCGGTGGTCTCCGGCGTACGGGCCGCCGCCGAGGCCGTCGGGCTCGACCGGGTACGGGCGCTGCGGCACCGCGTGGAGCACGCCGAACTGATGACCGACGAGACGATCGCGGCCTTCGCCGAATTCGGCCTGGTCGCCTCCGTGCAGCCCGCCTTCGACGCGGCCTGGGGCGGCGCCGACGGCATGTACGCCCAGCGGCTCGGCGCCGAGCGGGCCGCCGCGCTCAACCCCTTCGCCGCCATGACCCGCGCGGGCGTGCCGCTGGTCCTAGGCTCCGACAGCCCAGTCACCCCGCTCGACCCGTGGGGCGCGGTACGGGCCGCCGCCTTCCACCGCACGCCCGGCCACCGCATCTCCGCCCGGGCCGCGTTCAACGCCCACACCCGCGGCGGCTGGCGGGCCGTCGGCCGCGACGACGCCGGCGTGCTCGTGCCCGGGGCGCCCGCCGACTACGCCGTCTGGCGGGTCGGCGACCTCGTGGTGCAGACACCCGACGAGCGGGTCGCCAACTGGTCCACCGACCCCCGCTCCGGCACCCCCGGCCTGCCCGATCTGACCCCGGGCGGTGATCTGCCGACCGCGCTGCGTACGGTGGTCGGCGGGCGTACGGTCCACGCGCGGCCGAACGGGTGAGCGGAGGTTGCCGCATGCGTCCGAACGGTGTGCCCTCGGCCTGTCGCGGCAGGCCGCAAGGCACTGCACTGACCTGCTGATTTGGTGAAAGTCCGCAGGTCAAAGGGGTGTTGACAGTTGCTGGTCGGAGGCGAGTAGGTTCGGCCGAGTCCACCACAGGACGTCGGACCGGGGGCTCTCCGCGGTTGCGTCGAACGTCGCTGGGCCATGGGGCGCCGCGCCGCACGGGCGCGCCGCCACTGGCAGCCAGGTCCAGCGCCCGCGACGCGGAACGCGGGGGCTCTTCCCACCACCCCGGGAGGGGACGGCGGGGAGTGCCGCCCGATCGACAGGTGTGACCCGGGAAGGGCCCGGACGCCCAGTAGACAACGGCCTCGGTGCCGACCCGCAGCCAGCGGGTCCCAGGTCGGCCCGAAGGTCGTCCGGGCCCGTTCCGCGATATGCCCTGCGGGCGGCTTGGGGGGACTGGGGCGGCGTTCTCTCTCGCCTGCGGCGGGGCGGGTGGCCCTGGCGGGCCCGGCGTGGCGTTGACCCCTGTAGGGCGGTTCGGCACCGCCGGGCTGCTTCGTCTCGCGTCCCGCCGTCGCGGCGGGGAGAAGTTGGCCCTTGGGGCCTGGCTCGGCGTGGGGCCGCTGACGGGCGGTTCGGCACCGCCGGGGTGCTTCGTCTCGCGTCCCGCCGTTGCGGCGGGGAGGAGATTGGCCCTTCGGGCCGGGGCGCGCGGTGGGCCGCGGTCTGCCGTCGCGGCGGGGAGGAGATCGGCCCTGGCGGGCCTGGCGTGGCGTTGACCCCTGTAGGGCGGTTCGGCACCGCCGGGCTGCTTCGTCTCGCGTCCCGCCGTCGCGGCGGGGGAGAGATTGGCCCTTCGGGCCGGGTGTGGCGTTGGCCTCTGTAGGGCGGTATGGCACCGCCGGGCTGCTTCGTCTCGCGTCCCGCCGTCGCGGCGGGGAGGAGATTGGCCCTCCGGGCCGGGTGTGGCGTTGGCCTCTGTAGGGCGGTATGGCACCGCCGGGCTGCTTCGTCTCGCGTCCCGCCGTCGCGGCGGGGAAAAGTTGGCCCTTGGGGCCGGGGCGGTGGTGGGCCGCGTCCCGGCCCCGGGGAGGAATTCGGCCGGTGGGGCGCGTCCCGCCGTCGCGGCGGGGAGGAGATTGGCCCTTCGGGGCCGTTCCGCTGCGGCGGGCCCCGCGCGAGGCCCGGCGTATGCGGCCGGTGGGGCGGGCGCGGATGGCGGGAAAGGGGTGGGAACGGCGGGCTGACGTCCTTCCCGGGGCCCACAGGAGGTACCGTCACCTTCCACCACCTCTTCACCTGCAGGAAGGCCGCGAACGTGCGCCTGCGCCCCGCCCCCGACCCCGCGGCGCCCCCGGCCGGGCCCGGCCGGGGACCGGGACCCGCCGCCGAGGCCGTTGTCACCGCGCCGCCCCCCGAAGGCGGGCCCGGCCCGGCCTCGCGGTGGCGGCGGCTGCGCGCGGTCGCCCGCCGGGCCGCGCCCGGCACGGCCGTGGCCGTCGTCTCCGGTCTCGCCCTGACCCTGGCGTTCCCGCCGTTCGACGTGTGGCCGCTGTCGATCGTCGCGGTCGCCGCGCTGTCCCTGCTGATGCGCGGCCGGACCGTGGGTCAGGGCGCCTGGCTGGGCTTCGCGTTCGCGCTGCCGTTCTTCATCTGGCTGCTGGCCTGGCTGCGCGTGGTCGGCTGGGACGCGGTCGTGGGTCTTTCGGCCATCGAGGCGGCCTTCGTCGCCTCGCTCGGCGCCTGCCTCGTGCTCAGCCAGAAGCTCCCCGGCTGGCCGCTGTGGGCCGCGTGCCTGTGGGTGGCCGAGGAACTGGCCCGCGACCGGCTGCCGTTCGGCGGCTTCCCGTGGGGCCGCCTCGCCTTCGCCAACACCGGCTCCCCGTACACCCCGCTCGCCGCGCTCGGCGGCGCCCCGCTGGTCAGCTTCGCGGTCGCGCTCAGCGGCACCCTGCTGGCCGCCGCCGCGCTCGCCGCCGTACGGCTGTGGAGGCGTCAGGGGGCCCTGCGTACGGCCCTGCCGGGGGCCGGCGCGCTCGTCCTGTCCGGGGCCGTGCTCTGCGCGGGCCTGCTCGTACCGGTGCACACCAATGCCACCGACCACGTACGCATCGCCGTCGTGCAGGGCGACGTCCAGCAGCCCGGGATGCACTTCCTGGGCCGGCCGATGATGATCCTCGACAACCATGTCCGGGCCACCCTCAAGCTCGCCGCCGACATCAAGGCCGGCCGGGTGCCCAAGCCCGACCTGGTGCTGTGGCCGGAGAACTCCTCCGACCTGGACCCCTTCTCCAACCCGGCCGCGTACGACAAGATCACCCAGGCCGTGCAGGCGGTCGGCGTGCCCGTACTCGTCGGCGCCCTGGTCGACGGCCCGGACAAGACCCACGTGCAGAACGAGGGCATCGTCTGGGACCCGGTCACCGGCCCCGGCGCCCACTACACCAAGCAGCACCCCGTGCCCTTCGGCGAGTACGTGCCCTTCCGCGCCCAGCTCACCAAGGTCATCCACCGCCTCGACGAGATCCCGCGCGACTTCTACCCCGGCAAGGGCACCGGCGTGCTGCGGATCGGCCCGGCCCGGCTGGGCGACGTCATCTGCTTCGAGGTGGCCTACGACGGCATCGTGCGCGACACCGTGAACGCCGGCGCCCGGGCCATCGTCGTACAGACCAACAACGCCACCTACGGACGTACCGGACAGCCCGAACAGCAGCTCGCCATGTCCAGGCTGCGCGCGATCGAGCACGGCCGGGCCGTGGTCACCGCGGCCACCAGCGGGATCAGCGCGATTGTCGCGCCGGATGGGAAGATCGAGCAGCGCAGCGCGGAGTTCACTCAGCAGGTACTCAGTGCCGATATCCCGCTGCGCGACGAGAAAACCGTCGCCGATCGCGTCGGTGCGGTGCCGGAGTGGACTCTCGCTATCGTGGGGCTCCTGTCCTGTGCGGCCGCTGTCGCGATCGGCAGGCGCGACCGCGACCGCACGGCGAAAGGGCAAAGGCAGCAGTGAACGAGGACGAGCAGCGGAGTTTCGGCCCGCTCGGCAAGGTCCTGGTCATCATTCCGACCTACAACGAGGCCGAGAACGTCAAGCAGATCGTCAAGCGGGTACGGTCGTCCGTCCCCGACGCGGACGTTCTGGTCGCCGACGACAACAGCCCCGACGGCACCGGCAAGCTGGCCGACGAGCTGGCCGCCGGCGACGAGCAGGTGCACGTGCTGCACCGCAGGGGCAAGGAGGGACTGGGCGCCGCCTACCTGGCCGGTTTCCAGTGGGGAATCGACGCGGGCTACGGCGTCCTGGTCGAGATGGACGCGGACGGCTCCCATCAGCCGGAAGAGCTGCCACGGCTGCTCACGGCACTCAAGGGCGCCGACCTCGTCCTCGGCTCGCGCTGGATTCCCGGCGGCCGGGTGGTGAACTGGCCCAAGTCCCGCGAGTACCTCTCGCGCGGCGGCAGCACGTACTCCCGGCTGCTGCTGGACGTGCCGATCCGTGATGTCACCGGCGGATACCGGGCGTTCCGCAAGGAGACCCTGGAGGGCCTGGGCATGACCGAGGTCGCCTCGGCCGGCTACTGCTTCCAGGTCGACCTGGCCTGGCGCGCGGTCAAGGCGGGCTTCCACGTGGTGGAGGTGCCGATCACCTTTGTCGAGCGGGAGCGCGGCGACAGCAAGATGAGCCGCAACATCGTGGTCGAGGCGCTGTGGCGGGTCACGGCGTGGGGTGTCGGGGCGCGGGCGAACAAGATCACCGGGCGTAATCCGTAGCCTGCGGCAGATCGCCGTAGCCGGCCATGGATCTCCGTAGCTTGATAGCTTGCCGTGGCTCTACGGCTCCGGCTGCCCTCGGGTGGGGGCAGCGGGTGGCCGCCGGCAGGGGCCGGTGGGGGCCGGTCAGGACCGGTGAGGGTCGATGGGGGTCGTCACTTGAGGATGTTGACGGCCCGGGCCACCACGAGCACGACCGTCAGCAGGGACACCGCGGCCTGGAGCAGCATCAGCATCTTCGCCGACCGGGCCAGCGGCATGACGTCGGTGGGGCTGAACGCGGTGGCGTTGGTGAACGACAGATAGAAGTAGTCGAGGAACGTCGGCTCCCAGTGCGCCGGCGCGACCTCGGGCACCTGCATCTGGACGAAGAGGAAGTCGGGTGTCTGGCGGTCGGCCCGGGCCCGGGCGATCGGACCGCCGCGGTCGTACTCCCAGTACCAGAGCGCGAAGGCGATGACATTCGTCAGCCAGATCGAGCCGCCGATCGCCAGCAGTGGACCCGCCCCTCCGCCTTCGGTGCCGCGGATCAGGCCCTGGACCAGCCGGACGGCGGCGATCGCGTTGGTGGCGCTGAGCAGGGCGGTCAGACCGAGGCCGGTCCAGCGGTAGGCGCGTGAGCCGCGCTCGATGCGGTGCGGATTGGCCGCGATCAGGGCGAACAGCAGGGCCAGCTCGATGCCGGGCGTCAGCCACTGCGGGTGGATCGCGAAGCGCGCGGGCAGCGCGATCTGGAGCGCGACAGCGGCCAGGACGGCGGCGCTGGAGGCCCAGCGGGTCTCACCCCGGGTGATACGGCGCCAGGCCGGGACAAGCCGCTGCTCGGCCTCGGCGAGGCCCCGGGCGGGGCCTCCTGGGGCGGGGGCGCCGCCGTGCGCGGGCGCGACGCGGGCGGCGTCGGTGAGCAGGGCTTCGATCCGGGCGAGGCGGGCGGTGACGGTGTCGTCGGCGGTGTGGGCGGTGTCGGCGGCGGGGGCTTCCGGGGCCCCTTCGGCGGGCCGGCCGGCGGGCTCGTCGGAGGGCTCGTCGGCGGTGGTGCGGTCGTCGTCGGCCCGGCTCTCGCGGCCGTCGCCGGGGAGGTCATGGCCGTCGTGGCCCTGGTTGTGCGTCACACGGGGCATCGTGTCGTCCCGCGTGGCCGCGGTCCACCCGAAGCCGCGGGGGAGACGGTCCGGCTTTACCTTCTCTTTGGCACACTTGACGGTATGACGATGAGTTCTCCGCCCCCTGTCCGCCCGGCCTCCGATCCCCGGCAGCCGCGGCGACGGTCGCGTGCCCGCACACTGGTGCCGCTGACGGTCGCGGCGTGGGCGGTGCTGGAGATCTGGCTGCTCACGGTGGTGGCCCAGGCGACCAGTGGGCTCGTGGTGCTGTTGTTCATCCTGGCGGGCTTCCTGCTGGGCGCGGCGGCGGTGAAGCGGGCCGGGCGCAGCGCGTGGCGGAATCTCGCGGCGTCCGTACAGCAGGGCTCCGCCCAGGGGGAGGGGGCCGAGGGCGCGCCGCGGCCGGTGCAGCCCGCCGGGGGCGGCCGTACGGGGCTGCACATGCTCGGTGGGCTGCTGCTGATGATCCCGGGGTTCGTCTCGGACGGGGTGGCGCTGCTGCTGCTCTTCCCGCCGACCCGGAAGCTGATCGGCCATCTGGGGGAGCGGGCGGCGAACCGGGCGCTGGCCAAGCGGACGCCGGTGGCCGGGGAGCCGGGCTCGCTCGGCGACTTCTTCCAGCAGGCCCGTGACGCGGGCGACCAGGCCCGCATCCACCGTCCCGACGGCAAGGTCATCCCGGGCGAGGTCATCCCCCCGCACGACGACGAGCCGCCCAAGCAGTAGCCCTCCCGGCGGGCGGGTGATCTCGACCCCAGCGGGGTCGCGGCGCGGCCGCGGACGTGTTTCGGGCCCTGCGAGCGGGAGAGGTTCCCGCAGGCCGAACGGGGCCCAGCCGCCCTCCGGGCGGGTAGCCGGTGCGGCCGCGAGGCCGCGTTCCGCGCGCTACAGCGTCGTTACCTGCGCGCCCCTGGACTGGACGGGCGTCGGCCCTCTTTCCGCCGCGACGGCGGGATGTCAGGTATAGGCGTGCCCCGCCCTTTTCCGCCGCAACGGCGGGACGCGGGTTGGGCGTGTTCGGCGGTGTGGCGGCGGGCCTCGTGGGTGGGGGTTGTTCGGGCACCGCCGGTCCGCGCCGCAGGGCTTCCCGCCGTCGCGGCGGAAAAGAACTCGCCCTTCGGGCGGGGCTGGGCGGGGCTCCAGGCGCCTTCGGTGCGGCCCCGCGCTTGGGCGCGTACCGGGTCGGCCGCGCGGTCATGTTCCCGCAGCACGACGTCGTCACCCGCCCCGCTCGGGGGGCGCGTCCGCACGTCAAACGCCCGGCGCGGAGCGCGGTTGCGCTCCGCGCCGGGCGGAAGTGTCGGGGGCCCCAGACCGTCGCGGGTCTGGGGCCTGTGTTCAGGCGCTCTTACGGTTGTCTCGCGGGTGCACCGCGATGTTCATCGCCCCGGAGCGCAGGACGGCCAGCCGCTCGGCCAGCACCTCCTCCAGCTCCTCCAGCGTGCGCCGCTCCATGAGCATGTCCCAGTGCGTGCGCGCGGGCTTGGTGGTCTTCTCCTCGGGGCCTTCTCCGTCCACCAGCAGCGCGGTCTGGCCGCAGGCGCGGCACTCCCACTCCGGAGGAATCTCGGCCTCTACCGAGAACGGCATCTCAAAGCGATGGCCGTTCCGGCATGCGTACTCAACGGTCTGGCGCGGGGCCAGATCGATACCGCGGTCGGTCTCGTAGCTGGTGGCCCCGAGTCGCGTGCCGCGGAGAGCTCGCTCACTCATGAATCGTGCCTCCCGGGCTTGGTCGCCCACAGGACAGGTGTCGCTGTCGTCGTCATCCGGTCAACGTCCGGTCGGCGGTGAAGATTCCCGTTTAGGGATATGCGTCGCCCGTCGTGTCGCCCCTGTTTGTACCCACCGGCGCCCGTTTTGTCACATCTGGGCAGAGATGTCACCCGGTGCAGTCGTATCTTTTGCGTGCAGTAACGGTCAAGCTACTGGGCCAACCGCGTACACTACCGGGCCGCGCCGCCCATGGCTAAATCGGGTCCACTGCCGCGCGTTCCGGCGCTTCCCGGCGAATCGTGCCAGATGCGGTCACCGCCGGGTCCCGGGCCGGTTCGCCCCCGCCCGGGACGGGCTCCGAGGAGGGCTCGGCCGCAGCCCCCGAGGGCGGCCCTGCCAGGCCCTCCGGCGCCCGCCCCGGCCGCTCCGGCAGCGCGAAGACCCGCAGGAAGAACTGGGCGAGCGGCCCGATCGTCACGGCGTACAGCACCGTACCCACCCCCACCCCGCCGCCGAGCGCGAATCCCGCGCCCAGCACGCCCAGCTCGATCGCCGTACGGATCAGCCGCAGCGAGCGGCCGGCCCTGCGGTGCAGCCCCGTCATCAGGCCGTCGCGCGGCCCCGGGCCGAAGCGGGCGCTGATGTACAGGCCGGTCGCGACGCCGTTCAGCACCACGCCCGCCACCAGCAGCGGAATACGGACCGCGAGCGCGTGGTACTGCGGAACCACGGCCATGGTGAGGTCGATCACGGTGCCGACCAGGACGACGTTCGAGACCGTACCCAGGCCCGGGCGCTGCCGGATCGGCCACCACAGCAGGAGTACGACCGCGCCGACGACAATGGAGACGACGCCGATACTGATGCCGCTCAGCCGCGACAGGCCCTGGTGGAAGACGTCCCACGGGTCGAGGCCGAGCGCGGCCCTGATGATCAGCGCGTCGCTCGCGCCGTACAGGGCCAGGCCGCAGTAGAGGCGGACCAGTCGGCCGTACGGCGGCGGGCCGGATATTCGGCCACCGAGGGAGAGGCGGGCGCGAGGTGCGAGGCGGGCGCCGGACGGCAAGCGGGTACGAGGTGAGAGGCGGCGGCGGAACGGGAACAACGGAACCCCCCTGGCGGTCGAGTGAGCGCACATGCCACTCTGTGGCCTGTAAGGGCGTGCGAACCACAGCCAATCCGCGAAAGGTGGACTGACTTCCATGACTCAGTGGACCGCTTCGGTGAGTGCGGCGCACCTGGCCCGGCTCCTCGAACCCGGACCGGTCGCCTCGGGCGGCAACGGCAACGGCACCGGTCGGCGGCTCCCCGCGTACCGGGCGCTCGCCGACGGGGTACGGCTGCTGGTGCTCGAAGGCCGCGTTCAGGTCACCGCGCGGCTGCCCGCCGAGCGTGAACTCGCGCTCGCCCTCGGTGTCAGCCGGACGACCGTCGCGGCGGCGTACGAGGCGCTGCGGGCCGAGGGGTTCGCCAGATCCCGGCGGGGCGCGGGCAGTTGGACGGCGATCCCCGAGGGCCACGTACTGCCCTCGCGCAGCCTGGAGCCGCTGCCGCCGGACGCCGCCGGCTCCGTCATCGACCTCGGCTGCGCCGCGCTGCCCGCGCCCGAGCCGTGGTTGACCCGGGCCGTACAGGGGGCGCTCGCCGAACTGCCCGCGTACGCCGCCACGCACGGCGACTTCCCGGCCGGGCTGCCGGTGCTGCGGGAGGCCATCGCGGACCGTTACACCGCGCGCGGAGTGCCGACGATGCCCGAGCAGATCATGGTGACGACCGGGGCGATGGGGGCGATCGGCGCGGCGGCCCGGCGGCTGGTCGGGTTCGGCGAGCGGGTCGCCGTCGAGTCGCCCAGCTACGCCAATGTGCTCGAACTCTTCCGCGAGACCGGCTCCCGGCTGGTCCCGGTGGCCCTGCGCGAGGGGCTTGGCGGCTGGGACATGGGCGCGTGGCGGCGGGTGCTGCGGGACGCGGCGCCGAGGATGGCGTATGTCATGCCCGACTACCACAATCCGACCGGGACGCTGGTCGGTGACGATCAGCGGCGCGAGCTGGTGGAGGCCGCGCGCGCGGCCGGTACGGTCGTGGTCGCCGACGAGACGATGGCCGAACTCACCCTGGACGGTGAGGAGTCGGGCGTACGGCCGATGGCCGCGTTCGATCGCGGCGGCACGGTGATGACGGTCGGCTCGGCGAGCAAGGCGGTGTGGGCGGGGCTGCGGATCGGCTGGGTGCGGACGACGCCGGACGTGGTCCGGCGCCTGGTGTCGGCCCGCGCCTACCTCGACCTCGGGTCGCCCGTGGTGGATCAGCTCGCGGTGGCGTGGCTGCTGCGGGGTGGGGGCTGGGACCAGGCGCTCGCGGCGCGCCGCGAGCGGGCCAGGGAGTGCCGGGACGATCTCGCGGCGGCGCTGCGGGAGCACACGCCCGGGTGGGACTTCACGGTGCCGCGCGGCGGGATGACGATGTGGGTCCGTACGGGGGATGTGTCCGGGTCGCGGCTGGCCGTGGCGGGGGAGCGGCTGGGTGTGCGGGTGCCGTCCGGGCCGCGGTTCGGGGTGGACGGCGCGTTCGAGTCCTTCGTCCGGATCCCCTTCACGGTGAGCGGGCCGGCGGCCGCGCAGGCCGCGGCGCGGCTCGCGCAGGCGGCGGACCTCGTCCGCTCCGGCGGCGGCGCGGACGGCGAGGGCTCCAGCCTCTTCGTGGCCTGACCCCCCGCCGCGGGGCGTCCGCCCCGGTCGGCGCGAGCCTGTCGCGGCGGGTTCGGCACGGCCGGGCGTCCGCCCTGGGGGTGGCGTGTGGGGGTCGCGGCCGGTTCGGCACTGCCTGGCTTCGCGCCGCTGCGGCGGTGTGGCTTGCCGTGGGGGCACGTGCCCGTTTCCGGTGGGGCGCCAACTCCCTCCCGCCGCCGCGGCGGGACGCGGCACGGCGGAGTCCGGCGGTGCCGTGCCGGGCCCCCCGGGGGGGTGGTGCGTGGGGTTGCGGCCGGTTCGGCGCCGCCGGTTCGCGTCGTCGGGCTTCCCGCCGTCGCGGCGGGTTGTGGTGTGGCGTGCGGGGCGCGTGCCGGGCCTTCCGCTGCTGCGGATACGCGGGTCGGGCTGCGGCCAACTCCCTCCCGCCGCCGCGGCGGGACGCGCACGGCGGAGTCCGGCGGTGCCGTGCCGGGCTCCCCCCGGTTGGCGCGAGGCTGTTGCGGCGGGTTCGGCGCCGCCGATCCGCGTCGTCGGGCTTCTCGCCGTCGCGGCGGGATGTGGGTTGCCGTGCGGGTCCTATGGTGTGCGTTGGCGGGTGCCTGCCGGGCCTTCCGCCGCTGCGGACAACTTCTTTCCGCCGTCGCGGCGGGTTGGGCGCCGCCGGTTCGCGGCGTTGGGCTTCTCGCCGTCGCGGCGGGACGTGGGTTGTGAGGGGTGGCTGAGCGGCGAGCGCTTAGCCGAGTTCGAGGTCGGCGACCGTGCGGATGACCGCTTCCTTGCGGAGGGCGACCGGCTCCGGGTCGGGCTCGCGTACCGGGGCCGGCGGCTCCGAGGAGGGGAGCAGCGCGAGGACCGCCGCCCGCTCAGCCGCAGGCGTCTCCTCGTCGAAGGGATCAGGCGTCGCCGGCACCTGAAGCCGCAGCACCGGCCCCGTACCGAGCCGCGCGTACCCCCGCCCGGGCGGCACGTCCGCCGCCGGCGTGGTCCGCTGCGGAGCCCCCAGCACCGCCTCGACATGCCCCGGCGCCAGCGGCCCGAGCACCACCCGCGCCCGCGTCTGCGCGATCACCACCGGCGCCAGCGCCTCCGTCGCGTCGAGCTGGTCGGCCACCACGACGGCCACGTTCGCCGTACGCCCGTGCCGCAGCGGCACGTCCAGCAGCGCCTGCGGGTCCGGCCGCCCCTCCGCCAGCGCGAGCTGCGTGAGCGAGGTCGGCCGGTCGACGAGAATCCACAGTGGCCGCCGTACGTCCTCGGCGACCGGATTCCCCGACTGCCGTGCCCGGTTGACCGCGATCAGCCGCCGCTCGGTCTCGTGCGCCGCCCACTCCAGCGTCGCGGAGGTCCCGAGGACACCGTCCTCGACGGCCAGCACCCCCGGCCGCCCGCGCAGGCACGCGTACTCGCCCGTGCCGCTGCCGTCCACGACCACCACGTCGCCGTGGACCAGCGCCTGGAGGGCGATGGACCGCAGCAGACTGGTCGTCCCCGTGCCCGGCTGCCCGAGCGCCAGCAGATGCGGCTCGGTGGAGCGCGGCCCGGTCCGCCACACCACGGGCGGCACGTCCCGCGTCTCCCCGCCCTCCGCGCCGCACCGCACCGGCACCGTGCGCTGGACGGCGTCCCCGTCGGTGAAGCCGAGCACCGTCTCGCCCGGCGACGTGACGAACCGCTGCGCGACGACATCCGTCGGCAGCGGCGGCAGTGTGGTGAGGGTGAGATGGTTCTCCTCCTCGTTCCAGTCGAAGCGGTACTCCCGCCCCCGCCCGGCCTTCGCGTGCAGCAGTTGCTCCACCCGGGTCCGCGAGTCCGCCTCGCCGTCGGTGAAGTACGCCGGGTACCGCAGATGCAGCCGGGCCAGCCGCCCGTCCTGGAAGGCGTACGAGCTGAACGCCCCCTCCCAGCTCCCGTCGTGCGCGTACAGCGGCGCCGGGTCGTCCGCGTCGGACAGATACGGCACCAGCGCCTCGTACAGCGACTGGAGCCGTACGGCCTGGGCCTCGGTCGGGCCGCTGGGCGCCGAGGGGAGGCTGTCCCGGCCCATCCACGCGGCCGACGCGGTGAGCGCGACGATCCCCAGCAGCGGCCCGTACGGCATCATCGCCACGATGACGACGGCCGCCGCGGCCAGCAGCAGCGCGGGTCCGCGCCGGTCCTTGGGGGTGCGGCCCCACCAGCCGCCCGCCCAGGTGGCCTGCCGGCGCATGCCACGGGCGATGGTGATGACGGGGTGGAGCACGTCGCCGGCGCCGTCGGCCGCGGTACGCGCCAGATCACGACCGCGGGCGAGCGCCGGTCGGCTGCTCAGGATGCTGGGAAGGGGACGCCTGGCCACGGGGTGCTCCATGGGTGGTTCGGGGGTGCGTGCGGGGTGGCGCGGTGGGGGCGCGCCGGGGAGGTGCCGGGACTGCCGGGGTGCGGGACACATACGGACTCGGGTCCGCGGGACGGAGGCGGCGGCGGGGACGGCTGTGGGCCCGGAGCGGATCGACCGCTGCCGGGCCCGAGGGGGAGTGGCAGGCTTGGCCGCGGGGGAGACGGCCCTAGATCTTCAGCCCGCCGATCAGCCCGGCCAGGCTGGCTCCGCCCGCCTTGATGCTGGGGGCGATCTCGGTGCTCGCGAGGTAGAAGCCGAACAGCGCGCACACCACCATGTGGGACGCCTTGAGGCCGTCCTTGCGGAAGAACAGGAAGCAGATGACGCCGAGAAGAACGACGCCGGAGATGGAAAGGATCATTGGGCTCTTCTCCTGGGTGATGGGGACGGTCACCATGAGCGCTTCCAGGCTCACAAAAGGTAACGGATCGCGCGCGGCGGCAAACGGGTGATCTGCGGATGAATGGGCCCATTCGGGGTAGAGCCGGACGCTCGTCATGTGCTCACCGGGCGGGCCCCGGGTGCCGGGACCGCCCGGCCGGACGTGCCTCCGGTGCCCGGGCGCCCGGGTTTCGCCACCGCGGCGAGGTACGGCGCCGTGCCTGGTCCGTACGGGTGAGCGGCCCTCTCGCCCGGCCCACCGGGCGCCCCCGTGAGCCCCGCGTCCGGTGCCCCCGCGTCCCCGCCCGGCGTCCCTCCGGCAGGATGGCCGTGTGCAGTTGACCCCCATCACCTGGCCCCGGATGGCCGAAGCCCTCGCCGCGCGCATCGCGGCCGGCCCGCCACCCGGCCCCTGGTGGCGCGTCGCCGTGGACGGCGCCCCCGCCGCCCGTACCGGGGAACTCGCCGACGCGCTCGCCGCGGAACTGCCCGCGCTCGGGCACCCCGTGCTGCGGGTCCGTGCCACCGGCTTCCTGCGGCCCGCGTCCCTGCGGCTGGAGTACGGCCACGAGGACGCCGACGCCTACTACCAACTCTGGCTGGACACGGGCGCGTTGCGCCGCGAAGTGCTCGAACCCCTCGGCCCCGGCGGCACCGGCCGCGTACTGCCGTCGCTGCGCGACCCCGTCACCGACCGTTCGACCCGCGCCGACTATGTACAACTGCCGCCCGGCGGAGTGCTGTTGCTGGACGGCCCGCTGCTGCTCGGGCAGGGGCTGCCGCTCGACCTGACGGTCCATCTGCGGCTGTCGCGCGGCGCGTTGGAGCGGCGGACGGCGGAGGCCGAGCGGTGGACGCTGCCCGCGTACGAGCGTTACGCGCGCGAGGCGCTGCCGGAGGAGACCGCCGACGTGACGGTCCGCGCGGACGACCCGCGGCACCCCGCCTGGACCGGCTGAAACTCCTTTCGGAGCCCGGCCGTTCGGCTTGATCACCTACGCGGCGGCGGTCCCGCTTGCCGTGGGACCGCGCACCCCGCTAGCGTCCTCGACCACCATGACTGTCGCCATCGCGCCGCTGACCACCGAACACATACCCCAGGCCGCGCAGCGGTACGACCGCTGGTTCGCCCGCGCGCGGCGCCCGCCCTCACAGCGGTCCTGGCTGGCCGACGGTCCGGTACGGGGTGAGGAACTGCTCGGCAGGCTCAACTCCGCACCCGGGCTCGAAGCGGTACGCGCGCTGGACGCGGACGGCGGCATGATCGGGCACCTCGCCGCCGTGCCGCTCGACCTCGCGCCCGACGACCCCGCGGCGCTGCGCAGCCATCCGCGCGCCGCCCTGATCCCGCACGGCGGCCACGCGCTGCCCTCCGGGCGGGAGAGCGAGGTGCTGCGCGGGCTCTACGCCCGGGTGGCCGAACGTCTCGTCGCCGACCGCCGGTTCGTCCACTACGTCGAGGTGCCCGCCGGGGAGACCGCCACGGACCCCTGGTCCGACCTCGGCTTCGGGCGGGAACTCGTGCACGGGCTGATGGCCGTCAAGGCGCGCGGCCGGCAGCCGCGCGGGGTGGACGGCCTGGGCATCCGCCGGGCGGGGCTCGGGGATCTGCCGCAGATCGGCCGGATGGCCGCGGAGTCCTCGCGCAGGCAGCGCGAGGCCGCGATGTTCCAGCCGCAGCCGGAGGGGGCGCTGGCCGCGCTGCGGCTGCACTACGCCGACGCGCTCGGCGATCCGCGCTGGGGCGCGTGGATCGCCTCCCGGCGGGGGGAGGAGATCGGGATGGTGCTGGTCGGGCCCGCGGCGCCCGATCCGGTGATACCCGAGTCGTGCGTCGAGCTGGTGGAGGCGTATGTGGAGCCTCCCGCTCGGGGGGAGGGGATCAGCAGGGTGCTGCTGGCGACGGCGCTGGCGTGGGCGTACGACAACGGGCACCGGTACATGTCGGCGCGGTGGCGCTCGGGGTCGCCGCTGGCCGCTGGGCACTGGCCGGCGGTGGGGTTCCGGCCGGTGGCGTACAGGCTCGCGCGGACGCTGGATGCCCGGATGGGCGGGGCGGCCGGCACGTACTGACCTCCGGTCGGGAAGCCGGGTACGGTGGCGCGCCCCCACCGGGCCTGTGCCCCCTGCGGGGGCCCTCCGGGCGGCTGGGCACCGCCGTTCCGCGCCGTTCCGCGTCCCGCGTACCGCCGTCGTGGCGGGAAGATCGGGGCTGCGCCCAGGCAGGGCGGCTTGGCACCGCCGGGCTTCGGCGTTCCGCGTCCCGCCGTCGCGGCGGGGCGAGATCGGGGCTGCGCCCCGGCGCTGTGGTGGTTGCCCGGGCCCCGGAACCTTGCCCCCTGCGGGGGGCTTGGGGCGGTTGGGCACCGCCGGACCGCGCCGTCCCGCGTCCCGCCGTCGCGGCGGGGAGGGATTTCGGGCTGCGCCCGCTTGGCACCGCCGCCGGACCCTGCCGTCCCGCGTCCCGTCGTCCGGGCGGGAAAGGATTTCGGACTCCGTCCGGGCGGTGTGGTGGTTGCTGGGGGCGCCTGGCTCGGTCCCGGGCCCTGGAGCCGGTTGAGCTTCGTAGCTCGCCCCTGCGGGGGCTTGGGGTGGCTTGGCACCGCGGGACCGCGCCGTCTCGCGTCCCGTCGTCGCGGCGGGGAGGGATTTCGGGCTGCGCCCGCTTGGCACCGCCGCCGGACAGCGCTGTCTCGCGTGCCGCCGTTGCGGCGGGGGAGGTCGGGGGGTTTGGGGGCTTTCCGGAGGGGGTTGTGGGGGGTGTCACAGGGGGAATACGGGGGTGGGTCGCGGGGGTACGGAGCGTGGTTGGTTTGGGGGGTTTGTTACGCGACGGGGAGCGGACCCGTACCCGGGGTGAGCGGATCGCGCACACGCAGGCGGCACCGTACGACCAGGAGTGACCGTCCCGCCGCCGCGGCGGAGGTCCGGCGAGGCGCACACTTGCCCCCGCCCGACGCAGTCGTCTAGCTTCCAATTTCTGCGGGCATCGCCCGCTATCCCATCCGCCGGGCGGTACGCCGAATCCTGCCGCCGCCCGGTTCTCCGGACCACCGAGCACTCAGGGCAGGAGCGGGGGACCCAGGTAAGCCGCCGTCCGTACCACGGGACGGCTTGGGGTGAAGTCGCGGCGCCGTACCCACAGCGCAGCGCGGCCGGGCATCTCCTGCCCGAACCCGACAGCTCACCTCGCAGGCGTAGGAGAGGAAATCCCCCATGCCCGCAAAGGGACAGCATCGCAAGCCCCGCCGCCTCAACCGCCTCACCCGTGTCTGCATCGCCGCCGGCACCGGAGGCGCCGCCCTCGCACTGCCGCTGGTCAGCGCCGTGAACGCGTCGGCCGCCACCCCCGCGGCCGCGTCGGCCGAGGCCCGCACGACGACCGTCGCCACCGCGTCCGCGCACGGCGCCGAGCACCACAAGGGCGGGAAGGCCAAGACCTACGACGTGGTCAGCGGCGACACACTGTCGAAGATCGCGGTCACGCACCACGTGCCCGGCGGCTGGCACCGGCTCTACCACGAGAACAAGTCGGTCATCGGCTCCGACCCGAACCTGATCCACCCGGGCCAGCACCTCACGCTGCGTGGCGCCCACGTCGAGAAGCCGCTCGTGGCCAAGCCCGAGTCGGCCCCGGCCAAGCCCGCCGCGCCCGCGAAGCCCGCGCCCGCGAAGCCCGCGCCCGCGAAGCCCGCGCCCGCGAAGCCCGCGCCCGCCAAGCCCGCGCCGCAGCAGCCCACCGCCAAGGACACGACCGTGTCCACGACGGACACCGCAGCCGCCACCGCGAGCTCGTCCACCGGCTACATGAAGCCGGTCGGGAACGCCGCGATCGGGACGGGCTACAAGGCGTCCGGTTCGCTGTGGTCGAGCGGTTCGCACACCGGCGTGGACTTCCTCGTCGGCTCGGGCACCCCGGTGCACGCGGTCGCCGCGGGCACGGTGGTGTCGGCGGGCGCGGACGGCGCGTACGGCAACGACGTGATCATCAAGCACGCCGACGGCAAGTACACGCTGTACGGCCACCTGACGAAGCCGCTGGTCTCGGCCGGCCAGACGGTCACCGAGGGCCAGGAGATCGGCATCTCGGGCGCCACCGGCAACGTCACCGGACCTCACCTGCACTTCGAGGTCCGCACCACGCCGAACTACGGCTCCGACATCGACCCGGTCGCCTACATGGCCTCGCACGGCGTCACCATCTGACCCGTACGAGCCCCGGCCGGCTGAACCACCCCCACAGCCGGCCGGACCCCCCGGCGCCCACGCGGCAGCCGTACCGTGCCCGCCCGGTCTCCATCACCGGGCGGGCACACCCCTGCGCGGACACGCGCGCGTCAGCGGAGACGCGCGCCCGTCAGGGGAAGAGCGGCGCCAGCTCGCCGCGCGAGACGACCCCCAGCTTCGGATACGCCTTGTACAGGTGGTAGCCGACCGTCCGCGGACTGAGGAAGAGCTGCGCGGCGATGTCCCGGTTGGACAGCCCCCGCGCCGCCAGCCGTACGATCTGCGACTCCTGCGGGGTGAGTCCGGCCTCGTCGGCCACCGAGCGGGACTGCTGACCAGCCGTCACCGAGGCTCCGGAGGCGCGCAGTTCGGTACGCGCCCGGTCCGCCCAGGGCGCCGCGCCCAGCCGTTCGAAGGCGTCGAGCGCGGTCCGCAGCCGCCCGCGCGCCTCGCTGCTGCGCCGGGCCCGCCGCAGCCACTCGCCGTACAGCAGCTCGGTGCGCGCCGCCTCCATCGGCCGCCCGTGCGGGTCGTGCGCGCGCAGCGCCTCGGCGAAGTACGCCTCCGCCCGCGCGTCCGGAGCCCGCAGCGCCCGGCAGCGGGCCACCAGCGCCGCCGCCCAGCCCTGCCCCGACCGCTCGGCCCACCGCTCGAACCGGGCGAACGCCTCGTCGGCCCGCTCCGGCACCCCGAGCCGTACCGCCGCCTCCACCAGATCCGGGACGCTGCGGGTGGCGCAGATGTGGTGCCGTACGGTCGGCTCGGTCAGCAGGTCGAGCCGGTCGAGCGCCGACCGGGCGCGGCCCAGGCCGAGTTCGAGCAGGCCCTGCGACCAGTACGCCCAGGGCGCGCCCGGGGCCATGGCCGCGCCCGTGCCCGCCGACAGCGCCCGGTCCACATGCGTACGGCAGCCCTCCTCGTCGCCGCGGACCGCCGCGACATGGGCCAGTACGCTGCTCAACTGGCTGACCCACTGGCCCTGTTGCGCGTCCCGCGAGATCCGCAGGCCCTCGCTCGCGGTCGCCTCGGCCTCGGCGTGGCGGGCCGCGAAGATCTCCGCCTCCGCGCGGAAGAACAGCACCGTGGTCAGCCGCCCGACGCCCCCGCTGTTCCGGCTCTCCTCGGCGAGCACGGTGGTCAGGTCGTACGCGTCCGCGTCCTGGCCGAGCGCCAGGCCGACCCCGCAGAGCATCACCAGGTCCCGCGGGTCGACCCGGCCGCCGCGCGCCGCCCGGGCCGCCGCGGCGGCCTCGCGCACGGCCGGCGGCACCGGACGCGCGGCCCGGCCCATCGCGCCGACCAGGAAGTCGGCGACCGGCCGGATCGGCGCGTCGGCGGACAGTTCGAGCGCGCCCAGCCGGGCCATGGTGTCGTCGACCGCGTCCGCGCCCAGATACCAGGCGGTGTGCGCGGCCTGCACCAGCATCCGGGCCGCGCGCGCCGGGTCCGGCCCGGCCGCGAGCGCCGCGCCTTCGGCCAGCATCCGGTGGGCGCTGGGGAACGCGCCCTGCCAGAAGTCCGCCAGCGCCTGGACGTGCAGCATCCTGGCCCGCAGCACCGGGCCGTCCGTCGCCTCGGTGGACCCGGCCGCCCCGGCGTCGCGGGTGCTGTCGGCGTCGTCGGCGTCCCGCGCGGCCTGCTTCGCGAAGGCCCTGGCCCGGTCGATCTCGCCCGCCTCGGAGGCCGACTCGGCGGCCAGCACCAGCCGTTCGATCCGGGCCCGGGGGTCGGTGCTGAGCCGCGCGGCCCGCTCGTAGGCGGCGGCCGCGGCGGCGTGGCCGCTGCGCTCCCGGGCCCGGCCCGCGGTCTCCTGGAGCGCGGCGGCCACCGCTTCGTCCGGGCCGGTGGCGGCGGCCGCCAGATGCCAGGCCCTGCGGTCGGCGTCGCGCACCGGGTCGGCCGCCTCCGCGAGCGCCCGGTGGACCGCCAACCGCTCGGGCAGCGGCGCGCGCTGGTGGACCGCGGCCCGTACCAGCGGGTGCCGGAACCGCAGCGTGTCCTCGTCGTCCACATAGACGAGTCCGGCCTTCTCGGCCGGCGGCAGGTCCGCCACGCCGATGCCGAGCCGGTCGGCGGCCCGGACAAGCGCGTCCGGGGCGCCGCTGTGCTCGGCGGCGGCCAGCAGCAGCAATGTCCGGGTGCCCGGAGGCAGCCGGCTGATCTGGCCGTGGAACGCCATCCGCAACCGGCTGGTCAGCGGCAGCGGGTCCGGGCCCGCGGGCTCCGGCTGTCCCGGGCGCAGGGCGAGCGGCAGTTCCAGCAGCGCCAGCGGGTTGCCCCGCGCCTCGGCCAGCACCCGGCGCCGTACGGCCGCGCCCAGTTCCCCGGCGCGGTCGCCGCGGTCGGTGAGCAGGGCCGCCGACGCGGTGTCGTCCAGAGCGGTCAGCCGCAGTTCCGCCAGGCCGGGCGCGGGGAAGCGGCCCTCGCCGTCGCGGGCCGCGAAGACCATCGCGATGCCCTCGGCGTCCAGCCGCCGGGCGGCGAAGACCAGCGCGTCGGTGGAGGCGCGGTCCAGCCACTGGGCGTCGTCCACCACGCACAGCAGCGGGCCGTCGCCCGCGTGGTCCGAGAGCAGCGACAGCACGGCAAGGCCGACGAACATCGGCTCGCTCGCGCCCTCGGCCGCCAGCCCGAACGCGGCCCGCAGCGCCCGGCGTTGGGGCTCCGGCAGCGCGTCCAGCGAGCCGAGCGCCTTGCGCAGCAGCAACTGGATTCCGGCGTAAGGCAGTTCGGCCTCGAATTCGACACCCGAGCCGCGTACCAAGGTCATTCCGGCGGCCTCGGCCACCGTGTGCTCCAGCAGCGCGGTCTTGCCGATACCGGCCTCGCCGCGCAGCACGAGTACGCCGCTGCGGCCCGCGCGTGCCTCGTCGAGCAGCGTGCCGAGCGCGGCCGCTTCCCCGTCCCGTCCGTACAACATGCGCTCCACGCTAGGGCCTGCCGCCGACATGCCGCCCGGGCGGGTCCTGCGCGTTGTCCTCCGCGGGACTGCGGGACTGCGGGACTTGCGGGGCTTCCAGCGCTCTGCGGCTGCCCGTGCGCGGGGTCCGCCGATCATCGGCGCGCGGGGCCGGCGGGGTGACCGATCTCCGGCCCGAGCACATAGCGTCCCGCCGGTGCCGCCGCCCGTCGGGCTGCGGGGCTTACGCGTCCGCCACGGGGAGGGTGCTTTGGATCTGGCGGAGGAAGGCCGTGTTGTCCGGGGTCTGGCGGATGCGTTCCAGCAGGACCTCCAGGCCGGACTGGGCGTCGCGGCCGTGCAGCGCCCGGCGCAGGCCGCGGATCACCGACAGATCGCCGGCCGGCTGCAACAGTTCCTCACGGCGGGTCCACGACGTCACGATGTCGAGCGCCGGGAAGATCCGCCGCTCGGCCAGCGAACGGTCCAGGTG
Organism: Streptomyces sp. NBC_00223; assembly: GCF_036199905.1. Lineage (NCBI taxonomy): Bacteria > Bacillati > Actinomycetota > Actinomycetes > Kitasatosporales > Streptomycetaceae > Streptomyces > Streptomyces sp. NBC_00223. The sequence goes on from NZ_CP108109.1 coordinate 7,284,514, forward strand.
CAGTTCCATGTTGCCCGTGCTCTTCAGCTCCTCGTAGAAGAAGCCGTCGGCCCGCGAACCGGTGTCGACCAGCGCGGTCGCCAGGATCGTCAGCGAACCGCCCTCCTCGGCCAGCCGCGCCGCGCCGAACACCCGCTTCGGGCCGAGCAGCGCCCCCGCGTCCACACCGCCGGAGAGTGTACGGCCGACGCCGGTCGTCGCCGTGTTGTGCGCGCGGCACAGCCGGGTCAGCGAGTCCAGCAGGATCACCACGTCCTGGCCCAGTTCCACCAGCCGCTTGGCCCGCTCGACGGCCAGTTCCGCGACCGCGATGTGGTGCTTGGCGGGCTGGTCGAAGGTCGAGGCGATCACCTCGCCACGTACGCTTCTGCGCATGTCGGTGACCTCTTCGGGGCGCTCGTCGAGCAGCACCACCATCAGATGGACCTCGGGGTGGTTGGCCTCGATCGCGGCCGCGATGCTCTGGAGCAGGACGGTCTTGCCGGCCTTGGGCGGCGAGACGATCAGCCCGCGCTGGCCCTTGCCGACCGGCGCCATCAGATCGATCAGCCGCCCGGCCACCGCGCCCGAGCCCTTGAGCCGCCCGCTCTCCAGCCGCAGCCGCTCCCGAGGGTGAAGCGGCGTCAGATCGCCGAAGTGCGGGCGCTCCCGGCCGGTCGGTGCCGTGCCGTTGACCAGCAGCACTTCCGCGAGGACGCCGGGCCGGAGGGTCCGGCCCTCCACCAGGTCCCCCTTGCGCAGCCCGGCCTTGCGGATCAGCGCCTGGGGGACCTGTACGTCGTCGGGGGTCGCCGCCCATTCGGCGCCCCGCAGGCGGCCCTGAGCGCCGCCGATGTCGAGCACGCCCGCCACCGTTCGCGGCAAGTCCCGCTGAACAGGGGGGCGTTCGAGAATCTCAGTCATGGATCAGTCGTCCTTTCGCGGACGGGGTACAAAGGCACGGCGACTGCGCGCCGCGTGCGAGCACAGCGGATCGGGCGTGCGGTGCGAGCGGAAAGGTCACGCTCCACGAACCGCGGGAACCACCGGATTCCGGGCCCCGCACACGGGGGGCCTGCACATCCGATGAACAGAGACCCGACGGACCACCGTCAGGGTCGGGAATACAGAACGGACAACGGCGTCAATCACCCGACGCGAACTCGTGTCCGTAAAAACGATAGCACGCGGCCCGCCCCCCGCGCCGAAACCCGCCGCACACCCGCGACAGAAGGCCCGGCGGCCCCCGCCCAGCCCCGCCCACCGACCCGCGCGGCCCGCACAAGCCCCGCCCCCCGAGACCCCCGCCCGCCCGGCGAGCGGCCCCTCACTCCACCTCGATCCCGTGCTCCTGCACCAGATCCACCAGCCCACCCGGCCCCGGATACCCCTTGCCGCCGGTCACGAAGTCCCAGTCCCCGCCGGCCCGCTTGCGGAAGGACCCCAGCACGAGCGCGGTCTCGCCCGGCCGCCCGTCCGAGACCTCGATCCGGCCCGCCTCGCTGCCCGAGGGGTCGGTGAGCCTGATCCGGGCGTCGGTGAACTCGGCCAGATCGGCGTCCGGATCGGCCTCCGGGTCGACGGCCGCCACCAGCACCACCCGGTCCGCGGCCGCCGGCAGCCGGTCGAAGCTCACCCAGATCGCCGCCTTGTCCTCCCCGAGCCCCGGCATCATCCGCACACTGCCGTCCGGCGTCGCAGGGTTGTTGTAGAAGACGAAGTGGTCGTCGCCGAGTGCCCGCCCGCCCCGGCAGACCAGCGCGCACACGTCCAGCCGCACCCGGCCGGACCACCACATGCCCAGCACGCTCGCCTCGGGTTCGTCGTCGATCCCCCGCGCCGGGTCGGAGGTGCTCGGGGCCGCCCCGCCGAGCCGCCCGCCCAGCCCGTGCTGGTGCAGCAGCTCGACCAGGTCGGTGCCGGACACCAGGGTCAGCGGCTTGCCGTTGGCGAAGGTGTGCGAGGTGGGGCCGAAGCCCGAAGTGGTGATGAGCACGCCCTTGTTGGCGCCGTTGCTCTGCACCGTGCCGTACAGATCCCGTACGGCGCTGGGCGAGACGGTGTTGCGGTAGCGCTTGACCTGCACCACGATCTTGCCGCCGCGTATCGGGTCCGGGTCGAGCGCGTCCACGTCCACCCCGCCGTCACCGGACCGTACGGTGGTGACCGCCCGCATCCCCATGGCCCGGAACAGCTCGGCGACCAGCTCCTCGAACGCCAGCGGGTCCATGGTCAGCAGGTCGGGCTCCTCGCCGCCGCCGTGCGAGACCACCTCGCGGCCCGAGTCGCCGGGCAGCCGGATCGGCACCACCGGCGTCCGCCGGTCGGGCCGCGCGGACAGCTCCCCGCGCAGACCGTCGACCAGGCAGTCCACCGCGTTGACCTGGGCCAGGTTCACGGCCGTGAAGTCGGCCCTGGAGACGATCGCGGTGGCCAGGAACACCTCCGTACGGTGTCCGGTGGCCGGGTCGGTGTCGTCCACGAAGCCGTTGAGCACGACGGACTCCAGCAGCCCGAACCCGTCGGCGCCGAACAGCTCGCGCAGCACCAGCAGCAGACACTGCGCCAGCAGGTCACGGTAGGCGGCGCGACGCTCGGTGACCGGCCGGGCCACCTCCTTGTCCCGGTCCGCGCCCGGCATGTAGCGCACGGCGGACACATCGGGTACGACGGCGAAGGACGGCAGCTCCCAGTTGAGCACCAGCCGATGTTCCGGCGCCTCGAAGGTCGCGGACACCTGGCGGGGCAGGCCCTCGGGCCACGCCCGCGACGCGTACAGCGCGCCCGTCAGATAGTCGACCACCGCCTCGGGTTCGCGCCTGCGCACCCCGGCCAGGGTCTCCTGGATCCCGGCGTTGTGCCGCCGTATCTCGGCGAGTCGCCGGTCCGCCCAGTCCCGGTACTGCTGCTGGTAGGCGGCCAGTTGAGCCTGCCGCTGGGCCTCGGCGGCCCGCGCCGCCCGCAGATCGTGCTCGTAGCGCTCCCTGGCCGCCTGCTCCTGGCGGCCGCCGCCGAGGAAACGGCCGGAGCGCTGCCCGGCCCCGTAGCTCTCGGGGCGCGGCATCGCGATGGGCTCGGCGAGCCGTCCCGGCGCGAAGGGCTCCAGCACCTCGGGCGCCAGCAGAGCGGTGGGGGAGAAGACCGGCCGGTCACAGCCGTTGCGCAGCAGGCCCGCCAACTCGGCGTTCCTGGCGTCGAGTTCATCGGTGCGCCGACGCACGTCGTCCTCGCGGCGCCGGCGGTAGGCCGCCTGTTCCTCGCGGTGGCTGCGGGCCTGCGCGCGCTCGGCGGCCCGCTGCCGGCGTTCGTCCTCCCGCTGCTGCCGCTCCCGGGCCCGGTGCTGGGCCTCCGTCTGCCGTTGCTGCTGACGCTGGATCTCGGCCCACGCGGACACCAGTCCGGGCGAACGACGGCTCATACGGGAACGGCTTCCTTTCGGCGGCGCACGGCGGGCCGCGCGGAAACCGCCGCCTGCCGGGTCCCGAGCGTACTGCCGCCGGGAGGACCACGTCACCGCTTCGTCTTCACCTGTCCCTCACCGTTCGTCAACATTTGGGCAGGGCATCGGGGTTCGGGCGCGGTCAGCGGGGCTTTGACGTGCTTCTGCGGCGGAGCAGAAGGACGCAGGCGGCCGCTGTCAGGACCAGGGCGCCGCCGATGTACCAGGCCGTCGCGGAGGTGGACGCCGTGCGGGCCGAGGCGGGGGTCGAGGGCGGGGTGCGCGGTGGCATGGAGCTGGCCTTGGCGTCGTCGGCCGGCGGGGCGCCTGCGCCGGTGCCGGCGCCCTGGAGCGCGACCGGGCGGGCGGCGTTGAGGGTGCCGACCGAGCTGGTACGGCCCACCGCGTCGAAGCCCCAGTCGAGCAGCTTGGTCGCCTCGGTGTAGACGGCCTGCGGCACGCCGGACTGCGGGTTCATCACCGTGACGATCAGTGTGCGGTCACCGTGCCGGGCGGCGGCGATCAGGGTGTTGCCCGCGTTGGTGGTGTAACCGTTCTTCACGCCGATCACGCCCGGGTACGGGGTCACCCCCTGGGCCCCGGTGAGCAGCCGGTTGGTGTTCTGGATGCCGAAGGACGCCACGTAGTTCCCGTGCGTGTCGTACCCGCCCGGGAACTGGGCGTCCTTGGTGCCGGCGTACTCCGCGAAGTCCGGGTTGCGCAGGCCCGCGCGGGCGAAGACGGCCAGGTCGTACGCGGACGAGACCTGGCCGGGCGCGTCGTAGCCGTCGGGCGAGACGACGTGGGTGTCGTTCGCGCCCAGCATCTCGGCCTTGGCCTGCATCTGCTCGACGGTGAGCGGCACCGAGCCGTTCATATGGGCCAGGACGTGCACGGCGTCGTTGCCCGAGGCGAGGAAGACCCCGCGCCACAGGTCGGCGACGGTGTACGTCTGCCCGGCCTGCACGCCGACCAGGCTGCTGCCCTCGCCGATGCCCGCCAGGTCCTCGTCGGTGACCTTGTGGGTGGTCGAGCCCGGGAAGCGGGGGATCACGACGTCCGCGAAGAGCGTCTTGAGACAGGAGGCCGGCGGGAGCCTGCGGTGGGCGTTCTTCGCGGCGAGCACCTGGCCGGTACGGGCGTCCGAGACCGTCCAGGCCAGCGCGGACAGCCCCGAGGGCAGCGAGGGCACCCCGTCCTCCTGCTGTACGTGCACCCCGGGCTCGGCCAGCAGCGCGCCGCCCGCCACGACCTCGGAGGAGGCCGAGGAGCCGGACGAGCCGTGCCCGCCGTCGGAAGACCCCACGGCGGACCGCACGGCGCCGACCGTCCGCACGGCGCCGGGGGACGCGGCGGCGGGGAGCGCGGACAGCGTCGGCAGCGCGGTCAGACAGCAGACGGCGGTCAGCGCGGCGGCGGTACGGGCCCGGGTCCGGGGCCGGGTACGCGGTCGGCGGCGGTCGGGGGCGCGTCGGGCGAGCGGCGGACGGAAGGCAGTCATGCGATCACCGTAAGAACGCCAACCGCATGCGGCGGGACGACGGACCCCAACCGGACGTGGCACCGCGCCTGCGGGTGACCCCACCACCGCCAACCGGACGTATCGTCACATCATCGTGCGCCGAACGACCCTGACGGCCGTCCGCCCCGGACCGCACCCTCGCCGCCCTCGCCGGTCCCACCTCAAGCCGGGTGGCCGCGGTGAACGGGGGCAGAAACGGTTACTCGGGCAGGTGCAGCAGGAAGTCGTCATGCCGGTGGACCCCGGGCCGGCCGCCAGCCTCGGCCAGCGCGTCGCGCAGAGTGCGCAGATGACCGGGCGTCAGCTGGAGCGGCGGCTCGTCGGGCTGGTAGGTGGTGCCGCGCGGGTAGTCCTCGCCGGGGGTCGTGGTCATCTCGATGTGGCAGCCCAGCACATGCGTGACCGGGTGCCGCGCGCAGAAGGCCAGCAGCCGGTCGACCGTCGCGGAGTACTCGGGCAGGTCGCGGACGTAGAGGTGGCCCGGGTAGAGGGTGTCGCCGGTCAGCAGCAGGCCGGTACGGCGGTCGTGGAAGACCGTGGCGGCCGGTTCGTGGCCCGGCCCCGGCAGGACGTCGAGCACCCGGCCGCCCAGGTCCAGCTCCGCCGTGCCCTCCGGCCAGCGCGGCAGACCGTAGAAAGCGGTCACCGCGTCGAGCCCCGGGCCGACCGTCACCGTGCCGGGACGGTCGGCGAACTGGGCGTCCGCCGCGATGTGGTCCCCGTGGCCGTGGGTGTGCGCGATCACCAGCCCGTACGACGGGTGCGGATGCCGGACCAGCCACCGCGCGACCGCCTCGTCCACCACCTTCCGCAGCGGGAAGTGCGCGGGGTCCGCGGTGGCCCCGGTGTCCAGCAGCAGCGCGCGGTCGGCGCCGAGGAACAGGAAGACAAAGGGCGCCTCGAAGTGCACCGACATGTTCTGCCGAAAGATCAGCGTGCTCTCGTCGTACGCGTGAGTCTGGATCTCGGGGGCCGGGTCGTGCTTCGCCGACGGCCACCCCGCGTGCCAGCGGACATCGAGTCCGCCCCGCTGCTGTTCACCCATCCGGCGACCCTATCCGGCGTCCCCCGCCAGCAGACCGGCCAGCAGCCGGTAGGACTCCAGCAGCTCACCGCGGTCGTAGGTGCTGGTCGTGACCAGGAACTCGTCCGCCGCGCTGCGGGTCAGCAGCGACTCAAGATCCTTGGCCACGTCCTCGGGCGTGCCGTGCAGCTGCCCGCCCATCGCCGCCTCGAAGCGCTCCCGCTCCGGGCCGGACATCGTGCGCGCGGCGACCGCCTCGGGGGGCGTGAGCGGCGGGAAGACACCGTGGGTGCGGGAGTACGCCGTCGACCACGCCTCGGACACCAGCAGCCGGCGGGCCCGCTCGCCGGTCGGGGCGACCGCGACCGTGCCGGAGAGCACCACATAGGGGGCGGCGGCCCAGGGGGAGGGGCGGAAGGCGGCGCGGTAGCGGTCCACGGCACGCAGCATCGCGTCCTCGCCGCGGATGTTGCCGATCACCAGGGGCAGACCGTGCGCGGCGGCCAGATCGGCGCCGCTGCCGGTGGCCAGCAGGAAGGGCGCGGGACGCAGCCCCTCGGCGGGCCAGGCGTGCACCTGGGGGTGGGCGCTCTGCGTGCCGGTGAACCAGCCGAGCAGTTCGCCGATCTGCTCGTCGAAGGCGCCGGCCGCCTCCTTCCCGCGGCCCAGCGCCCGGCGGATGCCATCGGTGAAGCCGACCGAGCGGCCCAGGCCCATGTCGATCCGGCCCGGGTACAGCGACTCCAGGACGCCGAACTGCTCGGCGACGACCAGCGGTTGGTGGTTCGGCAGCATCACCCCGCCGGTGCCGACCCTGATCCGGCAGGTGGCCGCGGCGACGGCCGCCGCCAGTACGGTCGGCGCGGAGCCCGCGACCCCGGGCACGCCGTGGTGCTCGGAGACCCAGAAGCGGTGATATCCCAGCACCTCCGCCCACCGGGCGAACTCCACCGTGTCGCGCAGCGCGCTCGGGCCGTCCTGCCCCTCGCGGGTCCTGGACCGGTCGAGGACGGAAAACGGGGTGTCGCTCAGCACGGAACTCACTTCTCTTCCAACCCGTGCACCCCGGGTCGGGTATTCCCCGCGCGCCAAGGGTGGCGGCCGGGGTGGCGGCGGGGGTGGCGTCCGGTCGCCGCGGGTCGCATCGGGTCGCGTCCCCGGAGCACAGTCGTCCGGTTCACGCGCTTGCGTGCGCCCTTGTGGGCGGGTAAGGGTCCGTCCTATCTTGGGCGCGCCCGGAATCTCGGGCGCACGGCAGCCCAGGCCCGTACGGGCCGGTCCCTGAGAGGTCGCGTGCCATGCCCTTACGCGGACGTCACCGCCGTTACCGCCCCAGCCGGGTCTCCCAGGCATCCCTCACCGTGACCGCCGGCGGCGCCGGACTCGCCCTGCCGCTCATCGGGCTGAGCAGCGCGCACGCCGCCTCCGAGGGAGTGTGGGACAAGGTCGCCCACTGCGAGTCCTCCGGCAACTGGAACATCAACACCGGAAACGGCTTCTACGGCGGTCTGCAGTTCGCCGCCAGCACCTGGAAGGCCTACGGCGGGCAGGCGTACGCCCCGCGCGCGGACCTCGCCACCAAGGACCAGCAGATCGCGGTGGCCGAGAAGGTGCTCAAGGGCCAGGGCGCCGGGGCCTGGCCGGTCTGCTCGGTGCAGGCAGGGCTCAACCGGCAGGCGGCGACCGCCTCGCACACCGTGCACGTGCCGGCCGCGAAGAAGGCCAAGCCCGCCCACCCGGCCACGAAGGCACCGGCCAAGGCGCCCGCGAAGTCCTCGCACCCGGCGTCGACGCACCCCGCGCCCACGCATCCGGCGCCCACCCACCCCGCCTCCACCCACCCGGCCGCGCACGGCGGCTACACGGTCTCCGCCGGGGACACGCTCTCCGGGATCGCCGCCGAGAAGCACCTCACCGGCGGCTGGCCGAAGCTGTACGACGCCAACCGTAAGGTCGTCGGCGACGACCCGGATCTGATCCTGCCCGGTCAGAAGCTCTCCCTGGCCTCGCCGAAGGCCGCGTCCAAGGAGAAGGCCACCGCGAAGTCCGCCGCGCGGACGGTGGAGAAGCACGTCAAGCCCGCCGCCGCCCGCACCGGCTACACCCTGCCCGTCGAGCACGCCCCGATCGGCACGCCCTACCACGAGGAGGGCGGCAGCTGGTCCAGCGGCTACCACACGGGTGTGGACTTCCTGGTCTCCACCGGCACCGCCGTCCACGCGGTCGCCGCGGGCACCGTGGTCACGGCCGGCTGGGGCGGATCGTACGGCTATCAGGTGGTCATACGGCACGCCGACGGCCACTACAGCCAGTACGGGCATCTCTCGCAGATATCGGTGAAGGCCGGCGGGCATGTCAACGAGGGGCAGCGGATAGGGCGTTCCGGCTCGACCGGCAACGCGACCGGACCGCATCTGCACTTCGAGATCAGGACCGGCCCGGTCTACGGCGACGACATCAATCCGCTGGCGTATCTGCGGGAGCACGGCGTCTCCGTCTGACACCGACCCCTTCCGGCGCCGCGCGCGCCGCGAGGGCCCGCTTCATCCGCCGCGCACGCGCGAGGCCCGCCCGGCCGTCCCCAGGGACGGTCCGGGCGGGCCTCGATGTCGTCAGGGGCGCCGCGCGGGCTGGCTCTCGTACACCTTGACCGGGTCGGTGACGGCGACCGGCTCCAGGACCTGCTCGATCCGGGCCAGCAGGTCGGCGTCGAGCTTCACGCCCGCCGCCTTCGCGTTCTCGGCGACCTGCTCGGGGCGGGAGGCGCCGACGATCGCCGCCGAGACGTTGGGGTTCTGGAGCACCCAGGCGACGGCGAGCTGGGCGAGCGAAAGACCGGCGTCGGCGGCCAGCGGGATCAGCTGCTGCACCCGCTCCAGCAGGTCGTCGCGCAGGAAGCGGCCGATCATGTTCGCGCCGCCCTTGTCGTCGGTGGCCCGAGAGCCCTCCGGCGGCTGCTGCCCCGGCAGGTACTTGCCGGTCAGCACGCCCTGCGCGATCGGCGAGAAGACCACCTGGCCGATGCCCAGCTCCTCGCACGCGGGGACGACCTCGCCCTCGATGACCCGCCACAGCGCCGAGTACTGCGGCTGGTTGGACACCAGCGGGATGCGCAGCTCACGGGCGAGCGCGTGGCCGCGGCGGATCTGGTCCGCCGTCCACTCCGAGACGCCGATGTAGTGCGCCTTGCCCGCGTGCACGATGTCGGCGAACGCCTCCATCGTCTCTTCGAGCGGGGTGAAGCGGTCGTAACGGTGTGCCTGGTAGACGTCGACGTACTCCGTCTGGAGCCGCCGCAGGGAGTTGTCGATGGACTCCTGGATGTGCTTGCGCGACAGGCCCCGGTCGTTGCGACCGGGGCCTGTCGGCCAGAAGACCTTGGTGAGGATCTCCAGACCTTCGCGGCGCTCACCCTTCAGCGCCCTGCCGAGCACCGACTCGGCGCGGGTCTGCGCGTAGACGTCCGCGGTGTCGAAGGTGGTGATGCCCGCGTCCAGTGCCGCGCGCACGCACGCGCCGGCCGCGTCCTCCTCCACCTGGGAACCGTGGGTGAGCCAGTTGCCGTAAGCGATTTCGCTGATGATGAGGCCGCTGCGGCCGAGGTGACGATATTCCATAATGCCCGACTCTAGATCGTCACCCCGGCACGCCGCGAGGGTCACTCAGGACGCGTAGGCCTCGAGTTCGGAGAGTTGGGCTGCGGGCCAGCCGGTGTTGGCGGTGAAGGTGAGGCGGAGGTAGCGGGTGTTGGTGGTGGGGAGGTTGATGGTGACGGTGTCGCCGGTGTTGGGGTCGAAGGTGTAGGCGGCGCCGGATTTGGCGGTGGTCCAGGTGTTGTTGTCGGTGGAGCCCAGGACGGTGAGGTTCTGGGTGCGGGCGCCCCAGCCGGTGGGGAGTTTGAGGACGAGGCGGCCGACAGTCTTGGTGGCGCCGAGGTCGACGGTCAGGGACTGGGGGAAGGCGTTGTTGGTGCTTTCCCAGTAGGTGCCCTGGTTGCCGTCGACGGCGTTGCCCGCGGTGTAGACGTCGTTGTGGCCGGTGTCGGTGGCGGGGTGGCCCTGGGCGAGGTTGGGGTTGCCGGCCGGGGTGGTCGGGGGTGTGGTCGGCGGGGTCGTGGGGGGTGTGGTCGGGGGTGTGGTGGGCGGGGTGGTGGGGGGTGTGGTGGTGCCGTCGGGGGCGTAGGCCTCGATCTCGGAGATCTGGCCGGCGGGCCAGCCGGTGTTGCCGGTGATGCTCAGCCGCAGGTAGCGGGCGGTGGCCGTGTTGAAGGTGAGGGTGGCGGTGTTGCCGGAGGAGGGGTTGAACACCACGCCGCTGGAGGCCTTGAGGGTGTTCCAGGTGTTGTTGTCGGTGGAGCCGAGGACGGCGAGGGTTTCGGTGCGGGTGGCCCAGTCGGCGGAGGGCGGGAGTTTGAGGGTGACCTTGCCCAGGGACTTGTTCGCGCCGAGGTCGACGGTCAGGGTCTGCGGGAAGGCGTTGCTGTTGGACTCCCAGTAGGTGGAGGCGTTGCCGTCCACGGTGTTGCCCGCGGCGTAGTTCTGGACCGACGAGGACGCCGAAGCCGGGCGGCCCTGCGCGAGGTTGCCATTGGCCGGGGTGGTCGGAGGCGTCGTCGGCGGGGTCGTGGGCGGGGTGGTCGGAGGCGTGGTGGGCGGAGTGGTCGTACCGCCGCCACCGGTGGTGCCGCCGCTGCCGCCGGTGGGCACGCCACCGTTGGTCCAGATCGGGGTCGGCCAGGTGCCGGTGCAGGTCTGGCCGACGTTCCAGCCGGAGTTGCCGCCGCCGTCGGTGATCTGGAGGCTGGTGCCGACGCAGTTGTGGATCGGGGTGGCCGCCTGGCCGATGTTCTTGGCCTTGACGTTGATGAAGGTCATGTTCGCGGCCGCCTGCGCCTGAATGGCGTAGGTGCCGGCGCCGTCGATGTTGACGTTCTTCAAGGTCACGCCGGTGACACCGGTCTCGATCGACTGGATCGCCTCGTAGGAGCTGTCGAGGATGTCGGTGTCGGTGATCTGGATGTTGGCGTCGACCTTGCCCTGGAGCCCGTCGAACCAGATGGCTCCGACGCCGAACTGCCAGTTGAAGTCGCTGTTGCCCGTTCTGATCAGGGTGTTGCGGGCCGCGGTGATGGTGCCGGAGACCCCGTTGGGTCCGCCGCCGTTGACACCCGGGTAGCGGTTGGCGATGTGCAGACCGCCGCCGTTGGAGATGGTGTCCGCCATGACGTTGTCGGACAGATTGAAGTCCTTGCCGCCGTACGTGACGATGTTGTTCGCCAGGATCGGCAGGATCACCGTGTTGTGGTCGAAGCTGTCGCTGACGTTCGGCGCCCGCTCCGGCCACGACGCGAGACCGTCGTCACCCACGTTGCGGACGAAGGTGTTGGTGACCGTGGAGTTCGTGACTCCCGAGTGGAAGTTGACGCCGTCGGCGGTCGTGTCGAGGATGCGGCTGTTCTTGATGGTGAAGTTGTCCATCGGGCCGTCCATCCAGGCACCGACCTTGACGTGCTGAATCCACAGGTCGTCCACGGTGGAGTTGGACATCGCGCCGCCGAGGGCGTTGACCTGGTCGTCGTCGACCCGCTCCTGGATGTCGCCGATGATGGCGAAGTCCTTGAGGTTGACGTTCTTGCTGGGGCCGCCGGCCTCCTGCGGGCGGATCGCGCCGCCGTAGCCGCCGCCCGAGACGTACTTGCCGTAGAAACCGGCCGCGTGGCTGCGGTTCACCGGGTCCCGGCCGCCGAAGACGGTGTACCAGGGACCGGCGCCCTGGACGGTCACCCCGTCCACGATCACATGGTCGTAGAGCGTGTAGTTGCCCTGCGGGACGTAGACGACCTTGCCCTGCGCCTGGCCCGCGTTGACCGCCGCCTGGATCTTGGCGGTCGAGTCGGTGGCGCCGGTCGGGTCGGCCCCGTAGTCGGCGACCGCGTCAATGGCCCCGGCGGGCTTGGCGATCGGCGAGCCGACCTGCTCGAAGTCGGCCAGGTCGATGGTGAAGGTCGGCGACTGCGCGGTCGAGGTCACCTGCACGCGGATCTTGGTGCCCGCCGGGTAGGTGGTGCTGAACTGCGTCCGGGACTCGTCGTAGAAGTGGTGCGGGTTGTTGTCGCCCGGGTTGTTGTTGAACGGGTAACCCCCGTAGTACCAGCTGTACTTGGAGGTGACCGGCAGCGTCTTGACCGACGAGCCGTTGGCCTGCACGTCCAGCGTGGCGCTGCGGCCCTTGCCGTCGGAGGAGTCGGGAAGGCTGTAGCGCAGCGACATCGCGTTCGCGGGCGCCGTGAGCGTGAACTCCACGTACTGCCCGACCGCGTTGAGGGTGACCGCCTGCCGGCCGGACGCCTCGGAGGGGAGGTGTCCGTAGAGCCGGTCCGGGCCGATCAGGGTGCCGTTGGTGTTGGCGTACTCGGCCTCCAGCTCCTTGAAGGGCACATTCGCGCCACGTCCGGAGATGCCGATCGGCGAGGGTGCGGCCACGCCGCCGGCGGCGTTCGCGGAGGGCGCGCCCGCCAGCGTCACGGCGGTCAGCGCGGCGGCCGACGCGACGGCGAACGACAGGATCGCCGCCGCGCCGCGTTGTCTGATCCGGCGGTGTGTGGGGGGACTCTGCTCATGACTGCGCGGTGAGTGCGACACAGACACACGTCCTTGCGGGTCGGGGGTGAGGGAGGGGGGAGCAGCCCGGCCAGGCGTGGAGAGACTACGAGCCGCGTCGCAGTAAGTCCATGAGTCTGCGCAAAACAGCGATGATTCTTCGCAATATCCAGGACACAGAATCGTCATAGAGCGTCCCGAACGCAGAGAATCAGCGACACCCCCAGCGTGGCGTGGTGGCGCCAAGGGGCGCCCCCGGTACGGCCGTTGAGGGTGTCGCCGCAGTCAGCGGCGGGGCGTGGTGAGAAGGAAGGGGCGCGCGTTCCGGGCGCGGTGCAGGGTGGACTGCCATCCGTGACGGTCCAGCAGTTCGGCGCACCTGGTCAGCGACGTGTCCGCCGAACTCCGTTCGGTCCAGGCGACTTCGACCATGCCGGGGTCCGCGCCGGGCGTCACCCGGTATCCGGCGGAGCCGTCCGCGCCCGGCGGGCAGCCCGCCGCCTCCAGCGCCAACGCCACCGCGTGCACCGGGCGTTCGCGCTCCCAGGGCGCGGGGGTGTCCGTCACGCCGTCGAGCAGCACCGCGCGGATCTGGAGCAGCCCCTCCCACGCGGCGGCCACCTCCGCGGCCCGGCGCGCGCCGCCGGACGGAGGTGTCACCGCGCCCGTACCGTCGTCGGCCGCGAAGCCGCCGCGCGCGGGCTCCGGGGCGGGATTCGCGGGCGCCGCGTCCGGGTTCGCGTGCGCCGGGGCGCGGTTCGCGTCCTCCCGCGCCAACGCGGCCCGCAGCCGCAGCCCTTCGCCGGTGAGGTAGTGGCTGTGGTGGCCACCCCTGCCGTGCGGCACCGCCAACCCGGCCGCCACCAGCGCCGCGCAGACCTCGGCGCGCGCCGACAGCCGCCCGGTGGCCGGGTCGGACCCGGTCACCGCCCTGCGCTGAGCTGCGGTGAGCGCCTTGGCCATAGCGCCGACCCTACCGGGCGGCACGGACACTCCCCGCCCGAATACCCCTGGTAATTCTACGGAATTCATAAAGCGCGCCCCCGGTGGCGCGGTCATTCGACGTGAGGTGTACCGTCCCGATCCCGTGAGGTATTTCGCGGGAACCGGGGGGTTTCGCTCAGGGCGGTTCCGCAAAACCAGGGAGGAAACATGAGAAAGACACGCCAGTTCCGCAGACGATCAGCCGTGATGGCCGGGGCCGGAATGGCCGCTCTCGTCGGCGCCGGGCTCTTCGCGGGTTCCGCCTCGGCCCACAACGCCGACTGGTCGGTCACCTGCGACGCCGTGCATGTGCACCTGACGGCGTACGACAGCCACGCCAGGAACTCGGTGACCGTCTCCGTGGTCGGCGGCTCGGTCCTGGACTCCAAGAACTCGTTCGGCGGTTCGTACACCTTCAACGGCGCCCTGCCGGACCACGACAGCGCCATCAAGGTGCACCTGGTCGTGAAGGCGGGCGACAGCAGGAAGTACGACAGGGACGAGACGCTGACCTCGCAGCCGTGCGAGAAGCCCCCCACCAGCCCGCCGGTCGAGGAGACCACGACCCCGCCGGTGGAGGAGACCACCACGCCGCCCGTGGAGGAGACCACGACTCCGCCGGTCGAGGACACGACCACCCCGCCGGTGGAGGAGACCACGACCCCGCCGGCCGAGGAGACCACCACGCCGCCGGTGGACGACACCACCGCGCCGACGGCGACGACCACCTCCCCCGCGGTCGCGGGCACCTCGTCCGCCCCCGGCGGCGGCGACCTGGCCGAGACCGGCAGCTCCAGCGCCACCCCGATGATCGCCGGCATCGCCGGGGTCGCGGTGGTCGCGGGCGCGGGCGTGCTGTTCTTCAGCCGCAAGCGGCGTTCGGGCGCACACCGCTGAGCGTCCACCGCTGAGCGACCGTCCGGTTCCGGGCGGTGAAAGGGCCCGACCGGGCCGGTGAACGACACCACTGTCCCGGTCGGGCCTTTCGTTTTCCCAGCGGTCGCACCATTCACGGACGGCCCGTGGGTCCATGATCGAAATTCGGTGCGGGCGTCGGCGACGATCATTGCCGACGTCCGCTCAAATACCCCTGGAATAAAGCCTGTTGGGGAATTCACGGTGGCCGCGCGCAATTCCGTACGGGGGTGTCCCGGCGCGTCGTGGACATCATGATCAATTGCCCGCCGGGATTCTGTGAAATCCCGGGGAACGGCCCGCCGCCGACCGTTCCGTCCCGGCCCCCGCCTAGGATCGGGGGATGGATCTTCGATGGCCGCGGCGCAAGCGGTGGTTGGCCGGCGCGGGAGCGCTCACCGTGCTCGTCGCGGGCGGTGCCGCCGTCGGCACCGCCACGGCGGCCGGCGGCGGCGCGGGAGTGCACCGGACCGACGCGATGCTCACCGGCGCGGACGGCGTACGGCTCGACACCTCGTACTTCACCGGGGGCGGCGCCGGCCGCAGACCCGCCGTGCTGCTCGCCCACGGCTTCGGCGGCAGCAAGGACGACGTACGCGGCCAGGCCGAATCCCTCGCCCGGCACGGCTACGCCGTCCTCACCTGGTCCGCCCGCGGCTTCGGCCACTCCGGCGGGCGGATCGGGCTCAACGCCAAGTCCGGCGAGGTCGCCGACGTCAGCCGGCTCGTCGACTGGCTCGCCGCCCGCCCCGAGGTCACCCTCGACGCGCCCGGCGACCCGCGCGTGGGCATCTCCGGGACGTCGTACGGCGGCGCGATCTCGCTGCTGGCCGCGGGCGACGACCCCCGGATCGACGCCATCGCCCCCCGGCTGACGTACTGGAACCTCAGCGACGCGCTCTTCCCCGACAACGTATACAAGAAGCTGTGGGCCGGGATCTTCTTCTCCAGCGGCGCCGCGCCGCTCCCGGGTGCGAGCGGGCCCGCGGAAACAGCCCCCGGTACCGCCGCGGCCCCCGCCGGCGGCACCCCGGCCGATCCCCTCTGCGGCCGCTTCGAGGCATCGGTCTGCGCGCTCTACCAGCGGGTCGCCGAGGCCGGGAAGCCGGACGCCGCCGCCCGCGACCAGCTCGCCGCGCTCAGCCCCTCGGCCGTCGCCGACCGGATCAAGGTGCCCGCGCTCATCGTCCAGGGCCAGACCGACTCCCTCTTCACACTCGCCCAGTCCGACGCCATGGCCGGGGCGATCTCGGCCAACGGCGCCCCGGTGGCCGTCGACTGGACGGCCGGCGGCCACGACGGCGGCGACACCGAGGACGCCAGGGTCGACCGCCGGGTCACCGCCTGGTTCGACCGCTACCTCAAGGGCCGTACCGGCACCGACACCGGACCCGCCTTCCGCGTCACCCGCACCGGGGGCCTGAACTCCACCGACGGCACGGTCGTCCTGCGCGGCGCGAGCGGCGACCGCTACCCCGGCCTGGCCGGCGCCGCCACCCGCGACCTCACCCTCGCCGGCCCCGAGCAGCACCTCGTCAACCCGGCCGGCGGCGCGCCGCCCGCGATCTCCGCGGTGCCGGGGGCGGGCGCGCTCAGTCAGCTCTCCTCGCTCGGCGCGGGCCTGTCCGTCGACTTCCCCGGCCAGTCCGCCCGCTTCGAGACCGCCCGGCTCTCCTCCGGGCTCACCCTCACCGGCGCGCCCTCCGTCACCGTGAAGGTCGCCACCGACGCACCCGACGCGGTGCTCTTCGCCAAGCTGTACGACGTCGCGCCCGACGGCAAGGAGACCCTGCCCGCCGCCCTGGCCACGCCCCTGCGGATCGCCGGAGCACCCGGCGGGCGGACCGTACGGATCCAACTGCCCGCCGTGGACCACGACTTCGCCGCCGGACACCGGCTGCGGCTGGTGCTGGCCACCACCGACCTCGGCTACGCCTCCCCGGCCGCGCCCGCCGCCCTGACCGTCTCCCTGGCCGACCCGCGGCTGTCGCTGCCCACCGACCCGGGCCTGACCGCCGACGCGGCCCCGGCCGCCTGGTGGGCCTGGGCGCTGCCGTCGGCCGCGCTGCTGATCGCCGCGGCCCTGCTGCTCACCGGCCGCCGCCGGGTGCGGCCCCGGCCCGCCGACCCCGCGCTGGCCGGGGTCCCCCTCCAGATCACCGGCCTGAGCAAGCGCTACGCCAAGTCCGCCGACCGGTACGCGGTCCGTGAGCTGACCTTCCGGGTCGAGGCCGGCCAGGTGCTCGGCCTGCTCGGGCCCAACGGCGCGGGCAAGACCACCACCTTGCGGATGCTGATGGGCCTGATCCGCCCCGACGAGGGCGAGATCCGGGTCTTCGGCGAGGCGGTGCGTCCCGGTGCGCCCGTGCTGTCCCGGGTCGGCGCCTTCGTCGAGGGCGCCGGCTTCCTGCCGCACCTGACCGGCCGCGCCAACCTCGATCTGTACTGGCAGGCCACCGGGCGCCCGGCCGAGGACGCCCATCTGGAGGAGGCGCTGGAGATCGCCGGTCTCGGCGACGCGCTGCAACGCGCGGTGCGCACCTACTCCCAGGGCATGCGGCAGCGGCTGGCCATCGCCCAGGCCATGCTCGGCCTGCCCGACCTGCTGATCCTCGACGAGCCGACCAACGGCCTGGACCCGCCGCAGATCCGCGAGATGCGCGAGGTGATGATCCGTTACGCGGCCGGCGGCCGTACGGTCATCGTCTCCAGCCATCTGCTGGCCGAGGTCGAGCAGAGCTGTACGCACCTGGTGGTCATGGACCGGGGCCGGCTGATCACCGCGGGCCCGGTGGCGGAGATCATCGGCGCGGCCGACACCGTCCTGGTCGGGACCGGCGGCGAGGTCGCGCAGAAGGTGGTCGACGAGATCGCCGCGCTGCCCGGCGTGGCCACCGCCGTACGCGAGGAGGACGGGCTGCTGGCCGTGCTCGACGGGATGACCGCGGCGCAACTGGTGGCCGAACTCGTCCGGCTCGGCGTACCGGTGGACCGGGTCGGCCCGCACCGCCGCCTGGAGGACGCCTTCCTGACCCTGATCGGAGGCTCGGCATGAGCACCACCACCCCGGCCGCCCCCGCGGTCACCGCGCCCGGCTACCGGCCGGGCCGCACCCTGCGGCTGCGGGTCGAGGCCCGCAGACAGCTGCGCAGGCGGCGGACCATGATCGTGGCCGCGCTGCTCGCGGCGCTGCCCTTCATCCTGATCGCCGCCTTCGCGATCGGCGGCACCCCCGACGGCGACGGCGCCAACGGCCCGACGCTGATCGACACCGCCACCGCCTCGGGCGCCAACTTCGCCGCGACCTGCCTGTTCGTCTCGGCGGGCTTCGTCCTGGTGGTGCCGGTGGCGCTCTTCTGCGGGGACACCGTCGCCTCGGAGGCCGGCTGGTCGAGTCTGCGCTATCTGCTGGCGGCGCCGGTGCCGAGGGCCCGGCTGCTCGCGGTCAAGCTCACCGTCGCGCTCGGCTTCAGCGCGGTCGCGCTGGTCCTGCTGCCGGCCGTCGCGCTGGTCGCGGGCACGGTCGCGTACGGCTGGGGCGATCTCGAACTGCCCACCGGGGGCGCGCTGGCCGCCGGGAGCACGCTGCCCCGGCTGGCGGTCGCGGTGGCGTACATCTTCGTGAGCCAGCTCGTCACCGCGGCGCTGGCCTTCTGGCTGTCCACCGTCACCGACGCGCCGCTGGGCGCGGTCGGCGGCGCGGTCGGGCTGACCATCGTCGGCAATGTGCTGGACGCGGTGACCGCGCTCGGCTCGTGGCGGAATGTGCTGCCCGCGCACTGGCAGTTCTCCTGGGCCGACGCGATCCAGCCCACCATGGAGTGGACCGGCATGATCCAGGGCGCGGCGGTCTCGGTGTCGTACGCCCTGGTGCTGACCGCGCTCGCCTTCCGCGGCTTCCGGACCAAGGACATCGTCTCCTGACGGGCCGCCACGCCGTCCGGCGGCCGGGACGTGACCTTCAAGGAGCAACGTCATCGGCCGTTCGGGTAGAACGGACGGCGCCGGACGGCGAACTCTCCGGGCCCGGGGACGATCCCTCGTGGTGCGCACGGCGGCCGTCCCCGGGCCGCGGTGCTCCGCCACCAGGAGATCCGCCACCCAAGGAGAGTGCATGCGCCCACCTCGTCCGCTTTCACGCGCCGCGGCCGTCACGGCGGGGGCCACCGCCCTGACCGCCGCGGCCCTGTTCCTCCCCCCGGTGACCGGGGCGGCCGGCGCCGCCGCCGCAGCGCCGCCCGTCAGGCCGCGGCCGGCCGTGACCGGGCACCGGCTGGTCAGCGGCGCCGGCAGCCCGCTGACCATCGCGCAGTGCCAGGACAAGTGGGGCATCAACTGCTACACGCCCCAGCAGTACCGGCAGGCGTACGACCTCGACCCGCTCTACCGGGCCGGGATCACCGGCAAGGGCCGCACGATCGTGATCGTGGACTCGTACGGCTCCCCGACGATCCAGCACGATCTCGACGTCTACAGTGCCCAGTTCGGCATCCCGAGCACGCAGGTGCAGATCGTCAGGTGGGGCGACGTACCGCCTTTCGACGCGACCGACCCGGACCAGAGCGGGTGGGCGGGGGAGAGCAGCCTGGACGTGGAGATGGCCCACGCGGTGGCGCCCGACGCGCATCTGGTGCTGGTGGAGACCGGGGTCGCCGAGACCGAGGGCGTCACCGGTCTGCCGGAGATGATGGACGCGGAGAAGTCGCTGATCGACCGCGGGATCGGCGATGTGATCTCGCAGAGCTTCGGCGCGACCGAGAACACCTTCCCCGGCTTCGAGCACGGTGACTTCGCGGCCCTTCAGCAGTTGCGCTACGCCTTCGAGGACGCGGCCCGGCACGGGGTGACCGTCCTGGGCTCCTCCGGCGACAGCGGCGCGACCGACGCGATCGCGGACGGCAGCGTCAACTACCCGTACGCCGTGAACTCCTGGCCGTCGGCCGACCCGCTGGTCGTGTCGGTCGGCGGCACCCAGCTGCACCTGGACGAGGCGGGGAACCGTACCGCGCCCGACAGCGTGTACCACGACTACGGCGCGAGCGGCGGCGGCACGTCGCAGGTGTTCGCGCGGCCCTCGTACCAGAACGGGGTCAAGGACGTCGTCGGCGAGCGGCGCGGTACGCCCGACATCTCGATGTCCGCCGCGGTCGACGGCGGCGCGTGGGTGTACTCCAGCTACGACCCGAGGGAGGTCGGCTGGAACGTCTACGGCGGCACCAGCGAGTCCAGCCCGCTCTTCTCCGGCGTCGTCGCGCTGGCCGACCAGCTCGCCGGGCGCCGGCTGGGCGACCTGCACGAGGCGCTGTACGCGCTGGCGGCCGACGACAGCAGGTACACCGGGATCGTGGACGTGGCCGACGGGACGGACAACAGCTATGACGGCGTGCCCGGTTACACCGCGGTGAAGGGGTACGACATGGCGACCGGGGTCGGCACCCTGGACGCCACACGGTTCGCGCACGCCCTCGCCGCCGGAGGGTGGCGGCACTGAGGGACGTCGGGAACGCGCCGACCGCATAGGGGAGTCCGCCGCCGCACCGGCCGGGTGCGGCGGCGGACGCGCGTGGGGCCGCGGCTGAAAACCGACCGTCAAGTGGTCCAGTCCAATTGTTTGTTAGGACTCTTGACAGTCTGGTGGTCCAGACCAACATTATTGGTTTAGACCAGAGCACGTCCCCCCACCGAAGGGAGCGCGGTCCATGACCGGACGCGTTCGCAGACCCATTCGCGCACTGCTCACCGGGCTCGTCACCGCGGCCGCGTCGGCAGGGCTCGCCCTGACCGGCGGCGCCGGCACCGCCCACGCCGCGACCCCGCTGCCCGCCCATGTCTTCGCCCCGTACTTCGAGGCGTGGAACGGCGACAGCCTCTCCGGACTGGCGTCCGCCTCGGGCAACAAGTACCTGACGATGGCCTTCATCCAGACGGCCTCCGTCGGCTCCTGCACGCCGTACTGGAACGGCGACAGCAGCCTGCCGATCTCGTCCGCCAGCTTCGGCGGCGACATCAACATCCTGCACGCCTCCGGCGGCGACGTCATCCCGTCCTTCGGCGGCTACACGGCCGACAACACGGGCACCGAGCTGGCCGACAGCTGCACGGACGTCAACTCCATCGCCGCGGCGTACGAGAAGGTCATCACGACCTACGACATCAGCCGGATCGACCTCGACATCGAGGACAACTCGCTGACCAAGACCGCCGGCATCGACCGCCGCAACAAGGCGATCAAGGTGGTCGAGGACTGGGCGGCGGCCAACGGGCGCAGCATCCAGTTCTCCTACACCCTGCCGACCACCACCACCGGCCTGGCCTCCTCCGGGCTGAACGTGCTGAAGAACGCGGTCACCAACGGCGCCCGGATCGACGTCGTGAACCTCATGACGTTCGACTACTACGACGGTGCCACGCACAACATGGCCACCGACACCCAGACCGCCGCCACCGGACTGCACAACCAGCTGGCGACGCTCTACCCGACGAAGACCGACGCCCAGCTGTGGGGCTCGATCGGCGTCATCGAGATGCCCGGCATCGACGACTACGGCCCCGCGGAGACCTTCACCACCGCCAACGCCACCACCGTCTACAACTGGGCGGTCAGCAAGGGCATCAACACCCTGTCGTTCTGGGCCCTCCAGCGCGACAACGGCGGCTGCCCCGGCACCGGGGGCTCGGACTCCTGCTCCGGCACCACGCAGACCACCTGGCAGTTCAGCCACACCTTCGAGCCGTTCACCAGCGGCGGCGGCACCACGACCCCGCCGACCACCAATGACTTCTCGGTCTCGCTGAGCCCGGCCTCCGGCTCGGTCCTGGCCGGCGCCTCGGCCACCTCGACGGTGCACACCGCCGTCACCAACGGCTCCGCGCAGTCCGTCGCCCTCACCGTCAGCGGCGCGCCCGCCGGTGTCACGGCCTCGCTCAGCCCGGCCTCGGTCACCGCGGGCGGCAACTCCACCCTGACGGTCGCCACCACCGCCTCGGCCGCCCCCGGCACCTACACCCTCACGGTGAACGGCACGGCGGCCTCCGGCAGCCACGCGGCCACCTATGTGCTGACCGTCACAGGCCCGACCACCGGCTGCACCACCACCGCCTGGAACAAGACCGCCATCTACGTGGGCGGCGACCATGTGTCCTACGGCGGCCACAACTGGCTGGCCAAGTGGTGGACGACGGGCGAGACCCCCGGTACCACCGGTGAGTGGGGTGTCTGGCAGGACCTCGGCGCCTGCTGATCCCCGCCTCCTCCGGTACCGTCCGGTGGGCCCCTGGCCCACCGGACGGCACGGCCCCGGCTTCGTACGACGCCCGGTGATCCTCTAAAGTCGCACCGAACGTCTACGCGAATGTAGTCGGAGCGGAGCGGGCACGCCTGCGGGCGCGCCCGCTCCGTCCGTGCGGCGCCGCCAGGCCGTACACCTCACCGGAGAGACCAGGGGACGGGACCACCCATGAGTGCCATCGGCGTCGGCCAGGCCTTCATTCTCGGCATAGTGGAAGGAGTGACCGAGTTCCTGCCGGTCTCCTCCACCGGGCATCTCAAGCTCACCGAGGGCCTGATGAACATCCCGGTCGACGACAAGGCTGTCGTCGGCTTCACCGCCGTGATCCAGGTGGGCGCCATCGCCGCGGTGTTCGTGTACTTCTTCAAGGACATCACCCGGTTCGTGGGCGCCTGGCTGGCCGGGCTGTTCAACAGCGGAAAACGTGACAATCACGACTACAAGTTCACCTGGTGGGTGATCTTCGCCACGATCCCGATCGTGATCGTCGGGCTCGCCGCCAAACCCCTGATCGACGGGCCGCTCGGCTCGCTGTGGGTGGTGGCCTTCTCGCTGATCGGCGGGAGCGTCGTCATGTGGTGCGCCGAGCAGATGGCGCGATTCAAGAGGGGAGAGGACCAGGTCACCTTCAAGGACGCGATGATCGTCGGCGCCTCGCAGATCCTCGCGCTGCTCTTCCCCGGCTTCTCCCGGTCCGGCGCCACCATCTCCACCGCGCTGATCCGCGATCTGGACCGGACCGCCGCCACCCGTCTGTCGTTCTTCCTCGGCCTGCCCGCGCTCACCGGCGCCGGGATCTACGAGCTCAAGGACGCGACCGGCGGGGGCGTCAGCGTGCCCGCGCTCGCGGTCGGCACGCTGGTCTCCTTCGTCGTCGCCTACGCCTCCATCGCCTGGCTGCTGCGGTTCGTCGCGCGCCACTCCTTCAACTCCTTCGTGATCTACCGGATCGTGGTCGGCCTGCTGCTGATCGGCCTGCTGTCGACCGATGTGATCAGCTCCTGACCGCTCGGGAGAGCGTCGTCCAGGGCCCGGCCGCCGCGGCCGGGCCCTTTCGCGCGGTGCATAGTTCACGACTTATTTTTTGATGTGTATTGACTCCCCGGCAGGTGGCCCCTAGCGTCCGAACCGCATCGCGACCCCACAACGCGACTGAGGAGACACGCGTGATCCACGATCCCACCGTGCCCATCCACCCCGCCCGTCGCCGCCGACGAACCGCCGCTCTCACGGCGGCACTTCTGCTTCCGGCGTCGGCCGGTCTCGCGCTGCTCTCCGCCGGGAACGCCGGTGCGGCCACCGTCCCGACCTCTCCCGCCACGGTCACCGGCGTGGGCAGCGGCAAGTGCGTGGACGCGCGCGCCGCCGTCACCGTCAACGGCACCGCGGTGCAGCAGTACACCTGCAACGGAACCGCCGCCCAGCAGTGGCAGTTCACCGCGACCGACAGCGGCTACTACCGGATCGGCGCGGCCGGCGCCCCCAACCAGGTCTGGGACGAGACCGGTGTCTCCACCGCCGACGGCGCCCTCACCCAGCTGTGGCTGTACGGCGGCGGCGCCAACCAGCAGTGGCTGCCGGTCGCCGAGGCCGGCGGTGCCTTCCACTTCGTCAACCGCAACAGCGGCAAGTGCCTGGACGTGCCCAGCGCCTCGACCGCGGACAGCGTCCAGTTGCAGCAGTACACCTGCAACGGGACCGCCGCCCAGTCCTTCAACGTCAGCGGCAGCGGCGGTGGCACCACCACCACGCCCCCGCCGACCGGCGACAACCCCGACCTGGGCCCGAACGTCGTCATCTTCGACCCGTCGATGTCCGCGTCGTCCATCCAGACCAAGCTGAACTCGATCTTCAGCCAGCAGCAGACCAACCAGTTCGGCAGCCAGCGCTACGCGGTGTTCTTCAAGCCCGGCACCTACAGCGCGGACGTCAACGTCGGCTTCTACACCCAGGTCGCAGGACTGGGCCTGAGCCCGGACAACGTCACCATCAACGGCGCCGTGCACGCGGAGGCCGACTGGTTCCAGGGCAACGCCACCCAGAACTTCTGGCGCGACGCCGAGAACCTGTCCGTCAACCCGACCGGCGGCACCGACCGCTGGGCGGTCTCGCAGGCCGCCCCCTACCGGCGGATGCACGTACGCGGCAACCTGGCGCTGGACGACGGCGGTTGGTCCAGCGGCGGCTTCATCTCCGACAGCAAGGTCGACGGCCAGATCCAGTCCGGGTCCCAGCAGCAGTTCCTCACCAAGGACACGGAGATGGGCAGTTGGAGCGGCTCCAACTGGAACATGGTCTTCGTCGGTGACAAGGGCGCGCCCGCCCAGAGCTTCCCGACCTACACCACCGTCGCGAGCAGCCCGGTGATCCGCGAGAAGCCGTTCCTGTACATCGACGGCTCGGGCAAGTACCAGGTCTTCGTGCCCGCGCTCCAGTCCAACGCCTCCGGTACCACCTGGAACGGCAAGACCCCGGCCGGACAGTCGCTGCCGATCGACCAGTTCTACGTCGTCAAGCCCGGCGCCACCGCGGCCGACATGAACGCGGCCCTCGCGGCGGGCAAGAACCTGCTGGTCACCCCGGGCGTCTACCACCTCAACCAGACGCTCAACATCACCCGCCCCGACACCGTCGTGCTCGGCATGGGTCTGGCGACCCTCGTCCCGGACAACGGCATCACGGCGGTCAGCACCTCCGACGTGGACGGGGTGAAGCTGGCCGGTCTGCTCATCGACGCCGGCACCACCAACTCCCAGACGCTGATGCAGATCGGCGCGGCCGGTTCGTCCGCCAACCACGCAGCCGACCCGACCAGTCTGTCCGACGTCTTCTTCCGGATCGGCGGCGCGACCGTCGGCAAGGCCACCCAGTCGCTGGTGATCAACAGCAACAACACGATCATCGACCACACCTGGGCCTGGCGGGCCGACCACGGCAACGGCGGCACGGTCGGCTGGACCACCAACACGGCCGACACCGGGGTGATCGTCAACGGCCAGAACGTCACGGCGTACGGCCTGTTCGTCGAGCACTACCAGAAGACCCAGGTGCTGTGGAACGGGAACGGCGGCCGGACGTACTTCTTCCAGAACGAGATGCCGTACGACCCGCCCAACCAGTCGTCCTGGATGAACGGCTCCTCGCAGGGCTACCCGGCGTACAAGGTGGCCGACTCGGTGACCAGCCATGAGGCGTGGGGTCTTGGCAGTTACTGCTACTTCAGCACGAACTCCTCGGTGGTCTCCGCCAACGCCTTCCAGGTGCCCAACACCTCGGGCGTGAAGTTCCACGACATGGTGACCGTCTCGCTCGGCGGAGTCGGCACGATCAGCCATGTCATCAACACGACCGGAGCGGCCGTCAACAGCGGCCACCAGGTCACGGACCTCACCAGCTACCCGTAACCCCGCCCGCCGGCCCCCTGCGGCCGGCGAGCCGGCGGCATCGAAAAAGCCCGGCCGGTCCATCCCCCCACGGGTGGGCCGACCGGGCAACCGGGACCGCACCCGGTTTTTCGGTGGTGGCGACGCCGGTCAGGTCAGCGTCGCCACCACCGGGTCCCAGCCGTCCGGCAGCGTCTCCACGACGGGTGCCGGCGACTCCAGATCCACAAAGCCGTGCCGTTCGGCCGACTCGGCCACGGTGGCCATCAACTCCAGGACATGCTGGGCCAGTTCGCCCGACGCGCGGTGCTCGCCGCCGGACCGCAGGGCCCGCGCCATGTCCAGCACCCCGATGCCGCGCCCGGCGCTCGTACCCGTCACGGGCAGCTCCCGCCAAGAGTCCTCACCCAACGCCCTTACCCGCAGCGGCCCTTCGAAGGTGTTCGGGTCGGGCAGCGACAACGTGCCCTCGGTGCCGGTGATCTCGATCATCCGGCGCGGCACCGAGGAGTCGAAGCTGAAGGTCGCCGACGCGCTCGGCCCGCTCGCGAAGTCCAGCAACGCGTGGACGTGCGTGGGTACTTCGACCGCGAACGACGTGCCCGCCCTGGGCCCGGAGCCGATCACCCGCCGCTCGCGCGCCTGCCGCGCGGTCGCGGCCACCCGCGTTACCGGGCCGAACAGGGCCACCAGCGCGGTCAGATAGTACGGGCCGATGTCGAACAGCGGCCCGGCGCCGTACTGGAAGAGGAACTCGGGGCTCGGGTGCCAGCTCTCCGGCCCGGGGCCCTGGGTGACGGCGGTGACGCTCACCGGCTCGCCGATGACTCCGGCCGCCAGCGCCCGGGCCGCCGACTGAAGGCCCGCGCCGAGGAAAGTGTCGGGCGCGCTGCCCACCCGCAGTCCCCGCGAGCGCGCCTCGGTGAGGATCTTCGCGCCGTCCGAGGGCGCGAGCGCCAGCGGCTTCTCGCCGTAGACGTGCTTGCCCGCCCGCAGCGCGGCCGCCGCCACCTCGGCGTGCGCGGCCGGTATGGTCAGATTGACGGCTATCTCCACCTCGGGGATCGCCAGCACCGAGGCGACATCGCCCGCCACCGGTACGGAGAACTCCCGGGCAGCGGCCCGGGCCCGCTCCACGTCGAGGTCGGCGACGGCCAGCACCCGGATGTCGGGGAAGGCCGAGAGCGCGGTCAGGTACTGGGTGCTGATCACCCCGGCACCGACCAGTGCGACGCCGACCGGGCCCGTGCTCATGAGTTCTCCAGCCCGGTCAGATAGGCGTGGCTCTCGGCGACGGCCTCGAAGATGTCGCCCGCGCAGGTGTCGAGTTCGACGATCCGCAGCGCCTCGGGGGCGGCGGCCAGGATCGCCGGCACATCGATGTCCCCCTTGCCGACGGCGGTGTGCGGCTCGTCCTTCACGCCGGGGCCGTCCTTGACGTGCAGGGCGAGCACCCGGTCGTCGAGGGCGTGCAGCAGCTCGGGCACGTCGGCGCCGCCGACCGCGGCCCAGTAGGTGTCGACCTCAAGGAACACCTCGGGCGCCAGCAGATCGGCCAGCACCTCAAGTGCCGTACGGCCGGCGAACCGCGGCTCGATCTCCCACCAGTGGTTGTGGTAGCCGATCCGGATGTCGTGCTCGGCGGCCTTCGCCGCGAAGCCGTTGATCAGGTCGGCGGTGCGGCGCAGCCCGTCGAGGCCGGTGAACTCCTCGTGCGCGATGCCGCCCGGAATGATCGCCAGGTCGGTGCCGATGGTGGCGACCGCGTCGAAGACCTCGCCCGGGTCCTTGTCGAACAGGGCGTAGGCGTGGGTGCTGGACACGCTCAGCCCGAGGCCGTCGGCGACCTTGCGGAAGCCGGCCGGGTCGGCGGTCGGATCGTATGCCTCGACCGAGCGGTAGCCGATCTCGGCGAGCCGGGTCAGGGCGCCGTCGCGGTCGGCGGCGATCTGGTCCCGGAGGGTGTAGAGCTGGATGCTCAGGGGTGTGGCCATCGAAGCGATGCCTCCTGGAAGGACTGCGGTGGTACGGCGGGGGTGCGGCCGGGGCGCCGGGTCACGGCGTGGCCCGGGCGGGTGCGGTGGCACGGGTGGGTGCCGGGCGGTGCGGGCGGTGCGGGCAGTCGGGCAGTGCGGGCGACGCGGGTGTGACGGGTTCAGCCGACGATCAGCGGGCGCAGCGTGCGGTGGGCGATCTCCAGCCCCTGGGTGATCCGCCGCACGTCCCCGCTCCAGACGGGGTCCTCGTGCTCGACGGACAGCACCCCGGTGAAGCCGCCCTCGTAGAGCGTGTCGACGACTCCGCGCCAGTCGACGTCGCCCAGGCCCGGCACCCGGTAGCGCCACCAGCCGCTGTCCCAGCCGTCGGTGCGGGCCACCGAGCGGCCGAAGACGCCGTAGCGGTCCCGGGCGCGCGGGTCGAGCTGTGCGTCCTTGGCCTGCGCGTGCGGGATGCGGTCGATGTACGGCTTCAGCGCGGTGACCGGGTCGATGCCGAGCCACAGCAGGTGCGAGGGGTCGTAGTTGAGGTAGAGCCCGAGGTCGAACATCCACTCCCACAGCTCGGGGGAGTAGGCGAGGTTGCCGGGGTAGCCGTCGGGGTGCCACCCCTCCATCACGCAGTTCTCGATGATGATCTTCACGCCGCGCTCGCCCGCGTACTCGACCAGCGGCGGCAGTTCGCGCTCGGCCTGCGCGAGGTTCTCCTTGACCGAGAGCCCGGGGTGCCGGCCGACGAAGGTGCCGACGTACTCCACGCCGAGCAGCGCGGCCGCGTCGACGTTGGCCCGTACATGGGCGGCGATCTCGGACCTGCGGGCGGGGTCGGGGTGCAGATTGTTCTCGTAGTACGCCAGCGCGGACAGGGTCAGGCCGTGCTGGTCGAACAGGGCGCGGGTCTCGTCGGCCCGGCGCTTGTCGAGGCCCACCACGTCGATGTGGCTCGCCTCGAACTCCCGGGAGCCGGTGGAGGGCCAGGTGGCCACCTCCAGCGCCTGGTAGTCGTGCGCGGCCGCCCACGCGGCGATCTCGGCGAGCGGGAGCTGCGGAAGGCAGGCGGTCAGAAAGCCCAGCTTCATCTCAGGAGACCTCTTTCCAGGTCCGGTCGGCCGCCGAGCCGAGTACGGCCTCGGTCAGGCGCACCATGCGGGCGGCGTCGTCGAAGGTGGGAAACGCGGGCGGCTCGGCCGCGTCCCCGGTGCCGTCCGCGCGGACGGCGGCGTGCACATCGCGGACGAAGGCCGCGAAGCAGTCGAGATACCCCATCGGATGACCGCCGGGCACCACCGAAAGGCGGGCCGCGGCGGGGGACAGGGTGGCCGGGTCGCGCAGCACCACGGCGTTCTCGCCGCGGCCGCCGACGAAGAGCGACTCCGGGTTCTCCTGGTCGAAGGCGAGCGAGGTACGGGCGCCGTCGACCTCGAACCACAGCCGGTTCTTGCGGCCCGGCGAGACCTGGGAGACCGTCACCGCCCCGGTGGCACCCCGGTCGGTGACGAACAGCAGCTGGACCACGTCCTCGGTGGCCGGCCGGCCGCCGTCCCGGTCCAGGGTCCGGCTGACCGCGGTCAGCTCGGTGATCCGGTGCCCGGTCACCCACTCGACCAGGTCGCACCAGTGCGAACCGATGTCGGCGAAGGCCCGCGAAGGCCCTCCGGCCACCGCGTCGACCCGCCAGTTGGTGTCGTCCGGCCGCGAGAGCCAGTCCTGGAGGTAGTGGCCGTGCACCAGCCGTACGTCCCCGGCCCGCCCGTCCAGCACCCGGGCCCGGGCCTCGGCGGCCATCGGGTGGTAGCGGTAGACGAAGGGGACCGCGGCCACCCTGCCGCTCTCGGCGGCCAGCGCCGCCAGCGCGTCCGCGGTGGCCGCCGAGGTGGTCAGCGGCTTCTCGCACACCACGTGCTTGCCTGCCCGCAGGGCGAGTTCGGCCAGCCGGGCGTGCGCGTCGTTCGGTGTGCAGATGTGCACCACGTCCACGTCGTCGCTGGTGACCAGCTCCTCCGAGGTGTCGTAGGCCCGCTCCACGCCCAGCTCCGCCGCGGCCTCCTTGGCGCGCGCGGGGGTCGAGGCGCTGATGCCGACCACCGGGGCCCCGGTGCGCCGCACGGCGTCCAGATGAACTCGTCCGATCATGCCCGCGCCGGCCACCGCCGTACGCGGAGCCGACAGGCTCGATGAGATCAGGCGCACAAATGCCCTCCATTTCCGCTTGCTTGAAACGCTAGCCACCGCTCTTTCGGTTGACAATGGCAATATTTCCGCTAACTTCTGTCATAAATCACGGACCGGCGGCCGGAACCCCGCGCAGATCCCGACGAAGGCAGGAACAGGTGACCGCAGCAGGCGACCGGCAGTTGACCGCGCTCAGCGAACTCGCCGGACTCGTGGCCGGCGGCACCACCCGGCGCAGCCAGCTCGCCACCGCGACCGGTCTGTCCAGGGCCGCCGTCGCCCAGCGGGTGGACCTGCTGATCGCCAAGGGCCTGCTGGTGGAGACCGGCACGGTGGTCACCGACCGGGGACGGCCGCCGCTGACCCTGCAACTCGCCTCGCGCACCTCCGTGGTCTGCGCGGTCGACCTCGGCGCCACCCACAGCACGGTCGCGGTCGCCGAACTCGGCGGCGCCGTCCTGGCCGAGGCCACCGAGGAACTGGACATCAACGACGGGCCGGCCGACGTACTCACCGGCCTGCACCGGCAGATCGGCCGGCTGCTGGCCGCCGCCGGCCACCCCGGCAGCCATGTCCGGGCGATCAGCATCGGCGTCCCCGGCCCGGTCGAGGCCCGTACCGGTACGGTGATCCGCCCGCCGATCATGCGCGGCTGGGACGGCTACCGGGTCCCCGCCTTCTTCGCCGGCCGCTTCGACGCGCCCGTGCTGGTCGACAACGACGTGAACATGATGGCGCTCGGCGAGTACGCCCACCGGCCGTCGAGCGCCCATCTGCTCTACGTCAAGGTCGGCACCGGCATCGGCTGCGGCATCGTCTCGGGCGGGGTGGTGCACCGCGGGGCGACCGGCGCGGCGGGCGACATCGGCCACATCCGGGTGCCCGGCCACGACGACGTGCTGTGCCACTGCGGCAACACCGGCTGCGTCGAGGCCGTCGCCTCCGGCGCCGCCATCGCCGCGACCCTGCGCGAGGCCGGGCTGCCCGTCGAGCATGTCTCGGACGTCGTCCGCCTGGTCGCGGGCGGCGATCCGCTCGCCCGCCGCCAGGTGCGGCTGGCCGCCCAGCGGATCGGCGAGGTGCTGGCCTCGCTGGTCAGCTTCCACAACCCCGACACGATCGTGCTCGGCGGCAGCATCGCCAGCCTCCATGACGACCTGCTCGCCGACATCCGGGCCGCCGTCTACCGCCGCGCCCTGCCGCTTGCCACCAGGACCGTCGCCATCGAGACCACCGTGCTCGGCCGCCGGGCCGGCATCGAGGGCGCCCGCCGGCTGGCCGTACGGCACCTGCTGTCGCCCGAAGGAATCGGGCGAATGATCCGAAAGTCCCCCGGCGCCGTCTGACCTGGAATTCCGCACTCCGGCTGCGGATTGACGGCTCGTCAGCTCCCCCCGGACGGGTGGTCCGTTTCGGCGAACCGCCGCCTACCGGCATGCTCTATGGGCATGCTGGTGGCATGGACGCGCGAGACGATGAAGGTGAGGACGGCGTTTCCGCGTACCGGACGATCCGGGTGACCACCCCGGACTCGCCGGTCGCCGAACTCGCCGACGTGGAGGCGTGGAAGGCCCGCAAGAAGTACCCGTCGATGGTCTTCGCGGGCGGCCCGGTCTTCGGTGTGGCCCGCGAACGCGAGTCGGGCGGCTGGGAGTTGCACCCGCACTTCGCCGGACTCGCCCCGCAGGACGCCCGCGACGGACTCGGCGCCCACTTCCGCCAGCTCGCCCAGGCCGCCGCCGAGGAGGGCGACGACGAGGCCCGTACGGTCTATCTGGCGGCCGGTGAACGCCTCGACTGGGAACCGCTGGACGAGCTCACCGTACGCGGCGAGCGCTACCGGGTGGTGCGCGCCGAGCGCTTCGTACGGATGGGACCCGACGGACCCGAGCCGCCCCGGGCCACCGACCCCGACCCCGGCAGGTCGGACGCCGCACGGACCAGCTACGACCCGGCGGGCGGCCTGGTCGTCGACCCCCTCGACCCCTCGGCGCCCGCCCGCACGGGCCGGGTCTCCGAGGGCGTCCTGCGGGCCGAACTCCTCACCGCCCTGCGGAAGAACGGCAGCGTGCCCAGCGATGTCCGGCACGACTCGCGGAAGGCGGCCCGCACCCACCCCGGCGGGGTGCTGCTCCCGGCCACCTTCATGACCGCCGAGCGGGAGGGCGGCCGCTGGCAGCCCGATCCGGCCGGTACCGCGGCCACCCCGCAGGCCGCCAGGGACGGACTCGCCATGCATCTGCGGGTGATGGTGCCCTGGCAGACCGACCTCGACGCCGACGAGTGCGAGGTCTATCTGCGGGCCGCCGACCGGATCGACACCGAGCACTGCGACGAACTCGACGTCGCCGGGCGGCACTTCCGTGTCGTCCGGGTCGAACGCCTGCTGCGCATCGGCCCCGACGGACCCGAGGGCCCCCGCCCCTCCGACCCCGATCCGATCCCGCCGGTCATGGTCCATGAGCAGCAGATCGGCGAACAGGGCGTGCCCGTCGACGAGGAGGAGGACGAGGAGCCCGACGAGCGGATGGAGAAGTTCATGGAGCTTTTCGACGAGGGCAGGCGGCGGCGCGCGGCACTTCAGCGCGGCCGGCCCTGACTCCCCTGCGGCCGGGGCCCGTTGCCCGCCGCCCACAGGTGATGCGTGGCGTACGAACTCCACGGCCGCCACCGGGCCGCCCCTGCGGCCGCCGGGTCCGGCAGCACATCGGGGTCGCCCAGCGCCCGCATCCGGATGTACCCCGCGGCCCACGGACTCACCCCGGGCAGCGCCAGCAGCGACCGCTCGGCCTCCTCCCGGTCCGCCCCCGGGTCCAGCCGCACCACGCCGTCGGCCAGCGCGGCCGCGACCGTACGGACCACCGCCCCGCGCTCACCGGGCAGATCCGGGAGCCGGGCGCCCACCAGGTCGGCCGGGCGTGGGAACAGACGCGTCAGACCGCCGCTCGGGGACGCCAGCGGCTCGCCGCACGCGGCCACCAGCGCCGCCACGGCCCGCCGTGCCTCGGCCGGCGCCAGCCCCTCGCCGAGCACGGTCCGTACCGCCTGCTCCTCCGGGTCCGCGGCGCCCGGCGCGCGCAGCCCGGGACGGGCCGCCACCAGCGGCGCCAACTCCGGGTCCGCGCCAAGCCGTTCGGCCACCGCGAGCGGATCGGCGTCCAGGTCGAACAGCCGCCGCACCCGGTGGGTCGCCGTGGTCAGGTCCCGCAGATCGTCCAGGTGCAGCCGGCACTCCAACCACCGCCCGGCGCCCGCCCGTTCGGCCACCTCGGCGATGCCCGCGCCGTGCGGCAGCCGCAGCGTACGGCGGTACGTACGCCCGCCCGGCCCCTCGGTGACCTCCTCCACCCCGGCGGCGGCCCGCGCGGCGAGGAAGTCGAAGACCTGCCCGGCCGCGTACGGCCCCCGGTACGCCAGCCGCAGCGGGATACCGGCGGCGCCGTCGGGGCCGCTGCCCCGGCGGGCCGTCCGCAGCTCGGTCGGGGTGGCCGCGTAGATCTCCCGGATCGTCTCGTTGAACTGCCGCACGCTCGCGAAGCCCGCCGCGAAGGCGATCTCGGCCGCCTGCATCGAGGTGGTCTGGAGCAGCACCCGCGCGGTGTGCCCGCGCTGCGCCCGGGCGAGCGCGATCGGGCCCGCGCCCAGCTCCGCGTTGAGCTGGCGCTGCACCTGCCGGGAGCTGTAGCCCAGACGCGAGGCCAGTCCCGCCACGCCCTCGCGGTCCACCACGCCGTCGCCGATCAGCCGCACGGCCCGCCCGACGACGTCGGCCCGCGCGTTCCAGTCCGCCGAGCCCGGCACCGCGTCGGGACGGCATCTGCGGCAGGCCCGGAAACCGGCGCCCTGCGCGGCCGCGGCCGTCGGGTGGAAGGAGACGTTCTCCCGCTTCGGGGTGACCGCCGGGCAGCTGGGACGGCAGTAGATCCCGGTCGTGGCCACGGCGAAGAAGAACACGCCGTCGAACCGCGCGTCCCGGCTGCGCACCGCCTCGTACCTGCTGTCCTCCGTCGTCATACGTCCCAGTATGGGCCGGGCGCGGTCGGGTCACTGGCGGATTTCGGACGTCATGGGGGGCCGTACAGCTCGGCCCTCCTGCCTCAGCGCCGCCGGACCGCGCGCGGTCCGATGTACGACGCGCCCGCCGCCGTGACCCGGGCGCGCAGCCCCCGGTCGGCCGTCACGACCAGGCACGGGCGGTCGGGGGCGTCCGTACGGGACCGGGCGGCCAGCTCCGCGATCAGGTCGTCGCCGCTGCCCGGCGCCGACTCGACCGCCACCTCCGGCACGGCGGCGACCCCGCGCGCCGCGCCCTCCACCACCAGCACCACGTCGAGCGCCGCGCCGACCGCCCAGCCGGGCGCGCCGGAGTCCGCCGGCAGCCCGGCTGCGGCGAGCGGCACCAGGGCGTCGCGCAGCCGCTCCGCCGCGCCCCTCCGGTCGCGCCACCAGCCGTCGGGCACCGAGCCGACCACGTTCGCGCCGTCCACGACCAGCAGCGGGCGCGGTGTCATCCGGCGCTCCGGCCGTCCAGGTGCGGGAAGCGGAACTCGGTCCGGCTGCGGAAGACCTCGCCCGGCCGCAGCACGGTCGAGGGGTACTCCGGCCGGTTCGGCGAGTCGGGCAGATGCTGCGTCTCCAGGCAGATCGCGCTGTGCGCGTCCTGCCGGTGCCCGTCGGGCCCGGCCGGCGCGCCCTCCAGCCCGTTGGCCGTGTAGACCTGGACACCCGGCTCGGTAGTGCGGACCTCCAGCGTCCGGCCGCTGTCCGGTTCGTGCAGCACCGCGGCCGTACGCGGCGCCCCCGAGCCGCCAGGGGAGCGCAGCACCCAGCAGTGGTCGTACCCGCCGGCCGCCTTCAGCTGCGGGTCCGGCCGGTCGATGCCGTCGCCGACCGGGCGCGGCACGGTGAAGTCGAAGGGCGTCCCGGACACGTCGAGTTCGGGTCCCCACGGGATGCCCTCGGGGGAGACGGGAAGGTAGCGGTCGGCGTCGACGCGGAGCACATGGCGCAGGACGCTGCCGTCCCCGCTCCCGCCGCCGTCGCTGTCCGGACCGTCCTGCGCCGCCGCCAGGTTGAAGTACGCGTGGTTCGTGAGGTTGACGACCGTCGGCCGGTCGGTGCGCGCCTCGAAGTCCAGCGCCAGCGTCCCCGCCGCGTCGAGCGCGTAGGTCGCCGTCACCTCCACCGCGCCCGGGAAGCCCATGTCGCCGTCCGGGCTGTTCAGCGACAGCCGCAGCGACCCGTCGGACAGCGGCTCGGCCCGCCAGATCCGCCGGTGGAAGCCGTCGGGACCGCCGTGCAGGGTGTGGCCGCGGTCGTTGACCGGCAGATGGTGGACCCGGCCGTCCAGCGTGAAGCGGCCCTCCGCGATCCGGTTGGCGTAGCGCCCGACCAGCGCGCCGAAGTACGGGCTGCGGGTGGCGTACGCGGCCGCGTCCGGCAGCGACAGCACCACCGAGGCGGTCCGCCCGGCCCGGTCGGGCACGTGCAGGGCGTGCAGGACGCCCCCGTAGGTGAGGATCTCGGCGCTCACTCCGGCGGCCGACGTGAGCCGCCAGAGCTCGACCGCCCGGCCGTCGGGGGCGGTGCCGAAGGGCTCACGGGTGGGCGGGGTGACGGCAGTGGACATACGTCGGTCCTTGGGGTCGGCGGGCGGACGGGAAGCAGCGGGCCATCATACGAGCGGCGGCGCGCCGGCCTCCCGGGTGACCGGCGTGCGGCCGGGACGGATGCGCTCGGGACGCACCTCCCGGCCGCCGGTCAGCCGCGCCACCACCCGCTCCACCGCCGGCCGCGCGACGGCCCGCCCGGGCCGTCCGGCTCCGCGCGTCGCGCGTGCCGTCAGCAGGCCGTGCGCCAGGCGTCGAGCGCGAGGTGCTTGCCGATCGAGCTGAGCCGCAACTTCCGGCTCACCGGGCAGAACTGATCGGTCGTCAGCTTGTACTCGGCGTGGAACACCGCCTTGTCGGCGGCGATGAACGGCGTGAGCGACTCGCACTCCTTGTACTGCGCGCACTGCTCGTCCACCGAGAAGTCGAAGTCCGCGACGAGGGCGGGCACTTGGTCGAGGTCGTTCTTGAGCCCCACCGCGAGCCCGCGGTCATGGGCCAGGCCCGCGATCATCCGGTTGTACGCCAGCTGCTGACGTGCCGTCAGCGGAAAGCCGGTGGTGTTGGCGTAGCCCTCCAGCAGATCGGGCTCCACCGCGTCGAAGCCCTTCTTCCGGCACATGTCGAAGCGGGCCGCCATCAGCGGACGCAGGACGTCCACCCGGCGGATGTCCAGCCAGCGTTCGCCGTCCCAGCCGTCGCCCTTGCCGCGTACGGAGGCCGGGAAGTCGTCGGCGTCCGGCCGGAAGGACTCCCACGCGCCCGCGTTGATGTAACAGATCACCTTGCGGCCGTCGGTGTGCAGGGCGCGTACGGCGTCGGCGCCGTTCTCGAAGCCGTCGATGTCGTAGACCGGCACGTCGACGGACCGGTCGAGGGTGCCGCTGAGCTGCCACTGCCAGGGGGTGCCGGGGCGCGGCTGCCAGCGGGTGGGGGAGGGGGCCCGGTCGCCGTCCACGGGGGTGGGGGCGGGGCCGCCGGGGGAGGAGCAGGCGGTGAGGGCGAGCAGGAGTACGGCGAGGGCGGCGAGCCGACGGGCGGCGGGGCGAGGCGGGCGCCTGGTCGGGGGGCGGTTCGGACGGGGGTGCGGGTCGCGGGTCATGCGGCGGTCTCCGGGGCGTGGCTCCAGGGGTTGGGCGGGCTGCCCGGCACCGCGCAGTGTACGGCGGCGCCCCGCCGCGCGGCCGTCAGCGCGACACGCGAGCCGAGGCCCCCGGGCACACCGTAGACCAGATGGCAGAAGCGCTCCGGCGGGTGGGCGGACGTCCAGGTCGGCACCTCCGCCCCGAGGTACTGCGCCCAGCTCCCCTCGAAGGTCACCAGCAGGTCGGCGACGGCGGCGTACCCGGGGTCGGGGTGCACCCCCGGGTTGAGCACGACGGTCCGGGCCGCGCACAGCCGCGCGACCGCGGACAGCCGCCGGTAGTACGGCAGTTGGGCCCGCCCGGACGCGACCCGGTCGAAGAACACGCCCTCCGTGCCGTACCAGGCGCGGTGGCGGCGCAGGTCGCGGAGTACGGCCCGCAGCGGGCGGCCGCCGTAGCCGGTGTCGACGTACCCGAGCAGCCGTACCCCCGCCCCGCGCAGCCGGGCGGCGGCCGCGGCGAACACCGGGTCCACGCGGTCGCCGGGGCCGTCCGCCGCGTTGACCACGACCCCGTACAGCCCTCCCGCCGCCTTCTCCAGCGCCTGCCACGCGCCCGGGTCGACGGCGGGATGCACGTACATCGGCACGAGGAGCGCTCCCGCGCCGGGTTCCGGGCTCACCGCGCGCCCGGCGGCAGCGCGGGCCCTGCGGCGCTGTCCCACAGCAGCGGGCGGACCTCGCTGGCGCCCGGCGGCAGCGCGGGTCCTGCGGCGCTGTCCCACAGCAGCGCGCGGACCTCGCTGTCATCTCGCCCGCGCGGCGCCCGAGTTGGCGCGGTGAGGGCCGCGCCGGGGGACTTCGGGGGAGTGACGGCCGGTGGGCTGCTCTGGGCGGGTGGCAGGTTGGTGAGGCCGCCGGGCGGAGCCGGCCGGGTCGTGGCACCGACGCCGCCCAGGCGGCGGCCGGACCCCGCGGGGGCGGGGCCCGGCGGAGCCGGCCGCACGGTACCGACAGCCACGTCGGTGTGTGGTTGGTGGGTGGCGTCGTGGCGTTGTGTCTGGTCGGGGGCGGATTTCGCCGTCGTCGGCCTTGCCGGACCGGTGGTGGGTGGGCCGCCGGGGCCGGGCGCGGGCGGCCGCACCGCGTCGGCGGTCGCGTTGATGTGTGGTTGGTGGGTGGCGTCCTGGCGTTGTGTCTGGTCGGGGTCGGATTTCGCCGTCGTCGGCCTTGCCGGACCGGTGGTGGGTGGGCTGCCGGGGCCGGGCACGGGAAGTCGTACGGATGTCCCGGTCACG
This sequence comes from Streptomyces sp. NBC_00223, assembly GCF_036199905.1. Taxonomy (NCBI): domain Bacteria; kingdom Bacillati; phylum Actinomycetota; class Actinomycetes; order Kitasatosporales; family Streptomycetaceae; genus Streptomyces; species Streptomyces sp. NBC_00223. Next base: position 7,321,808 of record NZ_CP108109.1, read on the forward strand.
TCGGTGTGTGGTTGGTGGGTGGCGTCGTGGCGCTGTGCCGGGGCCGGGTCGGATTCCGCCGTCGTCGGCCTTGCCGGACCGGTGGTGGGTGGGCTGCCGGGGCCGGGTGCGGGTGGCCGTGCGGTTGTCCCGTCCGGATACGCGGTGCGGGGGAGGAGGTCCGTGACGGCGGGCAGCGGGGCGGCCTTCGGGGGCGGGCGATGGGGCGTGGGCCGCGCGGGAGCCGGGTCCTCGGGGTGGGCGAGGGGCGGCGCGGCCGCCTGCCAGAGGGAGGTCAGCGCCGAGTGCAGCGTACGCGTGGGGTGCCAGCCCAGTATGTGCACCGCGAGCGCGATGTCCGCCTCGTGCCAGTCGATCTCCGCCGACCTCGGCGACCGGGCTCCCGACTCCTCGATGCGCCCGGTGAACCCCGCGACCTCCGCCAGCTCCGCGGCCAGCGTCCGCGCCAGGGTCGCGCGGCCCGACCCGATGTTGACGACCGGCGGGAGCGGCCCGGGCGCGGACGCCGCGAGCGCCACCGCCTCGGCCACATCCGTCACGTCCACGAAGTCGCGGTACGCGGCCAGGCTGCCGGTCCTGACCGTGCCGTGCGGCGGCGCGTCACGGAAGGCCGCGGCCAGCCGCCCCGGCAGCCCCGCCCGTGAAGCGCCCGCGCCGACCGGGTTGAAGACCCGCAGCACGACCGCGTCGAGCCCGGAACCGGTCACCGCCAGGGTCCCCGCCAGCTTCGACGCGCCGTACACACCCACCGGCCGGGCGGCCGCCTGCTCGGAGAGCGCTGTCCCGGCCGCCGCGGGCCCGTACTCCGCGGCGGAGCCGAGATGCACCAGCCGCGCCGCCGGTGTCGCCATCGCCATCGCCTCGGCCAGCACGGCCGGCCCGCGCGCGTTGACCGCGCACAGCTCGCTCGCCGAACCGGCCACCACACCCGCGCAGTTGACCACCGCGTCGGGTGCCAGCGCGGTCAGCTGCCGGGCGAGCGTGTCCACGGACACGGTCGCCAGATCCGCCGTCAGCGCATGACCGGGAGAGCGCTCCCCGCGCAGCAGCACCGTACCGCCGGCGCCCGTGCCCAGCCGGGCGCACACCGGCGCGCCGAGGAACCCGCCGCCGCCCAGCACCAGAATCCGTCTCACCCGTGCTCACGCCTCCTTGAGCAGCAGCTCGCGCAACCCGCTGAACTCGGCGTTCGCCCGGTCGTAGTCGTCGGGCCTGCCGATGTCCAGCCAGTAGCCGTCGAAGTCGTACGCGCGCGGCGGACGCCCGGCCGCGAGCAGATCGAGCACGACCTCGTCGAACCCCAGCGGCAGCCCCGGCGTATAGCCGGAGAGCGTGTTCCGGGAGACCCCGTACACCCCCATCGACACCCGGTAGTCCATGCTCGGCTTCTCCGTGAAGCCGACCACCTCGCCCTCGTCCGTGCTGAGCACCCCGAAGTCGATGCTGACGGTCCTGGCGTAGGTGGCGATGGTCATCGGCGTCCCCGAACCGCTGTGGTGGCGCAGCACGTCCGCGAAGTCGAGGTCGGTGAGGATGTCGCCGTTCATCACCAGGAAGTGCTCGGGCAGCCGGTCGAGCATGGTGAGCAGCGGGCCCATCGTGCCCAGTGGGTTGTCCTCCGTGACGTAGTCGACGTCGATGCCCCACTGCGCGCCGTCGCCGACGTACGCGCGGATGATGTTGCCGAGATGCCCGATGGCGATCGTGCAGCGGCGGTAACCGCGGACCGCGAGCTGGCGCAGCACGATCTCCAGGATCGCGTGGCTGTCGCCGATCGGTACGAGCGGCTTGGGCAGGGCGGTGGTGTACGGCCGCAGCCGTACCCCCTTTCCGCCGGCGAGGATGACCGCGTGCATGGTGATGACGTCCCCCAGGGATCGTGCGGACTAGATGAGTTGACGTGGCGTCAGATGTTGTAGACGGTGGTCTTGTAGCGGGCCAGATGGGCCGGGTCGCGGAAGAAGTCGATCGTGCGGGCCAGCCCGTCCTCCAGGCTGTGGGCCGGGGCCCAGCCCGTGGCCGCGCGCAGCCGTGACGCGTCGCAGACCAGCCGCATCACCTCGGACCCCGACGGCCGCAGCCGCCGCGCGTCCTCGCGTACGGCCAGATCCGCGTCCATCAGCTTGCCGATCAGCCGGACCAGATCGCCGACCGAGATCTCCCCGCCCGTACCGGCGTTGAAGGTACGGCCCACCACGCTCTCGGCCGGCGCCGTGCCCACCGCGAGGAAGGCGGCGGCGGTGTCCCTTACGAAGGTGAAGTCACGGGTCGGCCGCAGATCGCCGAGCGTCACCTCCCTTTCCCCGGCGGCGACTTGGCCGATCACCGTCGGGATCACCGCACGCATCGACTGCCGGGGCCCGAAGGTGTTGAACGGCCGCAGCGTCACCACCGGCGTGCCGAAACTCGCGTGGTAGCTGTCCACGAGCCGGTCGCCGCCCGCCTTCGAGGCCGAGTACGGCGACTGCGTGACGATCGGGTGGTCCTCGGAGATCGGTACGGTCCGCGCGGTGCCGTACGTCTCGCTGGTCGAGGTGTGCACAAGCCGTGGGGTGCCCGCGTCCCGCACCGCCTCAAGGACGTTGAGCGTCCCGGACACATTGGTGTCCACATAACTGCGCGGCGCGCGGTAGGAGTACGGGATCGCGATCAGCGCGGCCAGGTGGTAGACGGTGTCGCAGCCCGTGACCAAGTACCGTACCGAACCGGGGTCGCGTACGTCCCCGAGGACGACTTCGACCCGGTCCAGCACCTCGGGCGGCAGCACCTCCAGCCAGCCGTGCGACGCGAACGAGTTGTACTGCACCATCGCGCGCACCCGGCGGCCGGAGGCGACCAGTGCCTCCACCAGGTGCGAGCCGATGAAGCCCTCGGCGCCGGTCACGGCGACGGGAGTCTCGGAGGACATGAACAGATCTCCTTGCAAGGGAAGTTGACGGAACGTCAGTGATGAGTCGTCACCCGTGCGGTGACGGTGAGGGACGCGGCCAGCAGAACGGCGGCGGCGCTCGCGCAGACCAGGGTCAGTACGGTGCCGGGCGCGGCGACGTGTGCGGCGAGCAGACCGACGGCGGTCACCGAGGCGACAGCCGGTACGCACGCGCCGGTCCACGGCCGGCCGCACGACTGGAGCAGCAGCGCGAGCCACAGCGCGCAGCCGAGCGCGAGCAGGGCGCCCAGGTGGGCCGGGTTCCAGCTCGCGGCGCCGGGGACGGCGGCGGCTTCCACGGCGGCGAGGCCGGTGAGCGCGGCGGCGTACCCGGTCAGGCATCCGCCGAGCACACGCCACGGGCGGACGAACGGCCTTTCGCCGACGGGGGTTCGGCGCAGCGCCGCCAGGGACCGGCCGCGCAGGCGGAACAGCAGCCACTCGGCGAGCCCCATGCTCACGGTGAGCGCTCCCACGAACTGCCCGGACAGCGCGGCCGTCACCACCAGCACGCCGACGGCCAGCCCGCCCACGCCGTGCGCCACCGACGCACCGAGGGCGCCCGAACCGCCCTCGGCGTCGCCGCGCCACAGCTCCCGCAGCCTGGCGGCGAGCCCGGCGTCGCCGGCGGGTGCCGCGGCCAGGGTCGCGGACAGCGCGGTCGCCGCTGCCGCGGCCACCGTGGCGGTCAGGACGGCGGCCACCACCCCGGAGGGCAGACCGCCGGCGCCGCAGCAGGCCGCCACGGTGAGGGGCGCCAGGACATACAGGAGAGCGCGTTCCCGGCCGAGCACCAGCAGGACCGTGGCCGAGGCGACATAGAGGGCCTGGCCGGCGGCGAAGACGATCGCCGACGGCAGGCCGGGCCTCGCCACGGCGGCGGCCGCGACCGTACTCAGCCCGGCCCCCGCCACCGCGCCGCGCAGCAGCGTACGGGCGGCCGCACCGGGCCGCTGGGCCAGGAGCAGCAGATGGGCGCGGTGGGCGAGCCCCTGGTTCCAGCCCCAGCCGCACAGCGCCGCCATGGCCCACGCGGCGACCGCCCGGGTCACCCCGAACGGTCCCTCGGGCCCGTCCGACCAGCGCCCGCCGAGCACATACGCGGCGGCGGGCAGCGCGAACGTCAGCCCGCGCAGCACACAGCGCCAGGGGTCGACCCGCCAGGGGTCGGCGGCCGGCTCCGGCTCGGGAAAGCGCCGGGGCACGGTGACGAAGAGTTCGGCGGCCAGCGAGAAGAGGTCCGGATGCCCGTAGCGCGCGGAGATCCGATCCTCCGTCAGCCCCTCGGACTCCAGCAGGGCGGCGATCTCGTCGGGGTGCGAGGCGGCTCCGCACTGCTCGATCAGGTCGTCGCCCAGATCGGCCACCGGGTCGCCGACCGCCCAGGACGGCACCCGGCGCAGCGGGCGCGGCGACAGTCGCAGTGACCCCGAACCGCCGTCCGCAGCGGTGTCGTTGACGCCCTCGTGCCAGGGGGCGACCAGGGCGAGCGGCCCGCTCATCGCCCGTCCTCCGCCGCGCACACGGGATGTGACGTGGCGTCAGACAACCCTCGCGGTTCCGGGCGCCAGATACGCGGCAACCACGCCACGCCGCCGCACCTGCGGGCGGTCCGGCGCTCCGACTCCGCGCCGAGCCCGACGTAGATCCCGCGGAAGGCGTCGATCGTCTGCCGCAAGGTGAACTGCTCGATCACCCGCAGCCGCGCCGCCTCGCCCAGCGCCGCCCGGCGGGCCGGATCACGCAGCAGGTCGAGCGCCGCCCGGGCCATCGCCGCCGGGTCGCGCGGCGGGACGACCAGGCCGGTGTCGCCGACCGCCTCCCGTACCCCGCCCACGTCCGTGGAGACCGTGCAGCGGCCGCAGGACATCGCCTCGATCAGGGTGAAGGGGAAGCCCTCGCTGATGCTGGAGAGCATGACGACCTGGCCGGCCGCGTAGGCCGTGCGGATGTCGTCCACCCGGCCCTCGAAGGTGACGGCCGGGTCCGGGTCGGCGCCGGTGCCGGGCGCAGTGAGCGTCCGCGCCAGCGCGACGCACCGGTCGCGGTACGCCTCACCGCCACGCGGGGTGCCGCCGAAGATCCGCAGCCGGGCCGTGGGTATCTCCACCCGGACCAGCGCGAACGCCCTGATCAGCGTCTCCAGGTCCTTGATCGGGTCGATCCGGCCCGCCCAGGCCAGCGTGGGCACCTCGGGCTCGGGACCCGCGGGCGGGAAGGCCCCGGGGTCCACCCCGTTGTAGACCGTGCGGATGCGCTCGGGCGCGGCGCCGCCGTGCTCCTCCCAGCGGCGGTTGTAGCGGTTGCCCGGGGTGATCAGCGCGCTGCGCCGGTAGGTCTCGGCGGACAGCAGCCGGAAGAAGCCGAGCAGCAGGGCCTTGACCGGCCAGCGGTACGGTCCTGTCCGGTAGCCGAGGTAGCGTTCGCGCTGGTAGACGCCGTGTTCGGTGAGCAGCAGCGGGGTGCCGTGGCGCTCGTGCGCGACCAGGCCGGGCAGGGCGGCCAGCCCGCCGCTGACCGCGTGCGAGACGCCGCCCGGCGGGAGTACGGCGGCCAGTGGGCGCAGGGCGTGCTCCAGCAGCTCGGTCGCGGTCAGCGCGTCGTGCCAGGTGGGCGCGGACCGCGCGACGGTCGTACCGGGCCTGCGCCACAGCCGGGCCAACACCCGTACGGCTGCCTCGCCGCGCAGCCCGGCCGAGAGCGTTCCGCGCTCCGCCCACCGGGCAAGCGCGTACAGCTCGGCCCCGATGTCCGGCCGCGCGCCGCCAAGTCGGCCGCCCCCTGGCCCCTTGCCCCTGACCCCGGCGCTTCCCGGCCCCCCGGCCTCGAAGCCCGTGGCGCCCCCGCCCCCGGCGCTCCCCGATCCGCCATCGGCGGCCCCGGCGCCCGACGGCTCGGCGAGGCCGACCCGGGCCGGCATCGGCCCGGCGCCCCCGTACCCGGCGCCTGCGGCGCCTGTCGCGGGACCCTGGCTCCCGGCCACGGGGAAACCGTTCTGCTCGTCCAGCAGCGCCAGCAGAAACCTTTCCCAGCAGGCCAGCAGCTCGCGGCGGTCCCGGCCGCGCGGTGCCTTCCCCTCCGGGGTGTCACCCCACAGAGGCACCGTGTCGAGCCCGCGGACGTTCGGCGGCAGGTCCCACACCGGCCGCTCCCGACCGGTGCCGGTGACCGCGACGACCCGGAAGTCGACGTCCGCTATGCCCCGGACCAGCTGGTCGCACCAGACGCTGACCCCGCCGGCGCCGTGCGGATACGTTCCCTCGGTCAGCATCGTCACCCGCGCGACGCGCGAGAGCGGCTCTGCGGTGAGTGCGTACATCGAAGTGAAGTCCCCCCTGACGGTGTCCTGTTGGGCCGGCGGACGGCTCGCGGCGCCGGGCCCGCGGCGCGCGTCCCCCCGTGGGCGGGGACGCGCATCGCGCCCCCGCCCACGGGCCGTTCAGCCCCTGCCGCTGTCGCCGGGCCCGGCGGGCACCGGATGGGCCACGCCACTCGGCACCGGCAGCTGCCCGATGGAGGCTCGTACCGTGATCGGGCCGAGCGACACGCTCAGGTTCAGCAGCGCGGGCACGGACCCGGACGGCAGCGTCAGCGCCACCGCGCTCTGTAGCAGCCCCGGCTGGGTCCAGCCGGAGACCGCGCCCGCGTACGCGTCGCCGAAGGCCGTCGTACCGAGGAGCTGGTTCTGCCGGGTACCGGCCGGCATCGTCGCGCTGACCTGGGTGCCGACGGGCGCGCTGACGGTGACCGTGTCACCGATCCGGTAGCCGGTGACCTTGCCCGACTTGACCGCCGTGTCCCACGCGGCCCGCCGCTGCAACTCGGTGCCGATGTCCGAGGTCCGCAGATCGACCATCGGGGTGTCGGCGGTGAACAGCGCCGCGTAGTCGCCGAGGATACGTTCCAGCACCGGGTAGGCGATGCGCTGCTCGGAGAGGTTCGACTGGTGGATGAAGTGCGGCCGAGGGTTGTTGCCGATCACATGACCCAGGTCGATCTTCGCCTCCAGCGGCACGATGTACGACTGGTAGCCGGTCTCCGGGTCCAACGGCGCCGTCAGACAGGTGGAGTTGCCCGACGTGCCGCACACGCCGCTGCCGCCCTGGGCCGCGTCGGTGTAGACCCAGTTGTACTCGTCGGTCTCCTCCTGCGGCGTGGCGGCGTTGTAGAAGACGTTCATCGGGAAGCGCGGCACGGTCACCGCGGGACCGACCTGACGCTGCTGCGGCTCACGGGAGTTGTCGCTCGCCAGGTAGGTGACGCCGAGCTGGGTGAGCGCCGGTGCGAGGTTCGGGTTGTCGTCCGGCTGCTGCGGCAGGGACTTGAGGCCGGAGTGCTCCCCGGTCACCAACTCGCCGTTGTTCAGGGACAGTCCGTGCTTGACCGCCCAGGAACGGTTGTCCTGCACGCTGGAGAGGATGTCGGCCTTGCTCACCCACTGCGTGGCGCCGTTCGTCCCGGTCGCGCAGCGCCACGGCACCACGCTCACATCCTGCACGCACCCCAGGAAGGGGTGCAGATAGGTGTGGTTGACCCAGCGGTAGGTGCTCTTGTCGGCGGTCAGCCGGTCCGCGAGCGGGTCGTCGGTGGTGCCGTGGTCGGCCTTCCAGTCCTCGCTGCCACCGCCGTTGAAGACGAAGTCGAAGGTGAGGCCGTGCGCCTGCGACCACTGCTTGGCGTACGTCGCGTCGGCCGCCGTCATCCGGATCGGATCGGTGTCCTCACCGGTGCCCGGCGGACAGTCCACGTCCCCCGGCGTGCAGTTGAGCGTGGGGTTCCACCGGTCGTCGGCGAGGAAGACGTCGTCGACCTGCACCTCGAAGTAGTTGCGGTCGGCGCCGAGATGGACGCCGCGGGTCATCCACTCCACGATGCCGCGGGCCAGCAGCCGGAACTGCTCCTGGTACTGGTTGTAGACGAACGTCAGCACCAGCTCGTCGCGTCCGTCGTGCGTGTACTGGCCGACCAGCGTCCCGCGCCGGGTGGTGCCGGGAATCGGCGCGTCCACCAGCGTGGTGAAGGCCGCGCCCGCCGCCTGCTGGGCCAGCGGGACCGCCAGATAGCCGTAACTCTCGTCCTGGTCCGGTGCGTTGTCCTCGAAGGGCACCGCGCCCCTGAGGTACCCGAAGCCGCCGGCCCTGCCCTGCGCGGTCACCTGCCCCGACATGCCGTCGAGCGGACCGACGTACCCCGAGTCCTGCGCGTAGTCCAGGCCGACCCCCGGCTGCGCGTAGGTGTAGGCGTCCACCTGCCGGATGCCGTACGTCGTCTCGTACGCGATCAGCGCGGCCATCTCGGCGGACCCCGCGCCGAACGGGTTGTCGTTCGGCAGCACCACCGACTGGAACTTGGCCCGCGGACGGCCCGAGACCGTGTCGCTGAGAAACGCCGCGTCGATCGCCGGGCGGCCGGCCCTGGTCAGGTCGACCCGGGTGTACGGGGTGCCCGCCCCGTCGAGTTCCGCGGTGACGGCCGCGGTCGCGGGGCCGCCGTCGTCCACGACCAGGACCCGCAGATCGATCCTCGGGGCCGTCGCCGCACTCGCCGCCGACGGTGCCACCCCGAGCGCCACCATGGCCGAAGCCGCACTGATGGCGGCAGCGCGCAATGCTCTGCCCATAGATGTAATTCCTCCCCCGAAGGGCGTACCGCCGATGACGGCGATACGCCCTTCTGCCGACACGGCCCGAGCGGGCCGTATTTCCGGGCACCATCGTCAGGCACCTCGGGGAGGACTTGTGGCAATTTCGCGGAGGTCGCGCAGCAGTTCAGAGGATCGGGCGGGCCGAATTCCGCGTGCTCGGTGCGTCGGCCTGCGGTTTTACCGTCTGTCATGTTCAGAGCGCGATGGGATCATCGACCTGAATGATGAATGGGCGAGCGTATTTACGATTATTCGGTTCCGAATTCGTCCGGTAGATTCACCAGGTTGTGGCGGTACGCGGGCGGAGTCCCACGGCCCCCGCGGGTACGCGGACCGAGGTCGGGCGCGCGGCCGTGGGAGCAGGCCGCGCGGGACGGCCGCGCCCGGCGGCATGAGGGCCGTGGATCGGGCCGGACGGCCTCGGACCCGCCGCGAGGGGCGCCGCCCCCGGCGCCGCGCCCGATCACTAGAGGGGCGGAGTCGGGATCGGCTTGGGCTCCGGCGTCGGCGGCACCGGTTCGGGCGCGGGCGACGGGGGAGTGGGCTCAGGACCCGGCGGAGTGGGGATCGGATTGGGGGCAGGACCCGGGACCGGCCGGGGTCCGGGACCCGGTGTCGGATCAGGACCCGGCGGTGGGTCGCCCGGGCGCGGTGGGGTCGGATTGGGGTACGGCTCGGTCATCGGGCCCTCCCGGGAGGCAGGGCGCGGGGCTCTCGGACGTCCCCGCGGCTGGACGTACCCTCGCGTACCCGGTCGGGGCGTACCCATACGTGCGACCTCGTACCCGCCTCGTACGCGGGCCGCGCTGTACGTACACCGCCTGCTGGTACGTCCTCCGGCCTTGTACGCCCATCCCGTACGCCCGCCGTCTCGTACGCCGCGCGCACCCGTGCCCGGCGCGCCCTGCCGCACGCCCCCGCGCGCGCTTCGTCAGAGCGAACCGCGCCGGGATCGGCAACCGCGCTCCGGCGCAGTCGAGTCATTGCGGGCAACTGATCCGCGGTGGAAGGAGCCGGCTGTGCCCCAGCCGTTGGCCGTCGGCCCCGACTGCCCCCAGGAGCGGCGGTCGGTTCGCCGGACGGCGAGCGGAAGCTTGCGAGAGTCGCCTCCAGTCGCGCTCGCCACCGGCTTCGCGCCGCCCCGCCGACGAGGAGCGGGGTTCCCCGGCGTCGAAGGTTCGGCGGCCCCGCCGGAGCCGCCCCGGCCACCCGGGCGAGGCTCGCGCCCCTGCCCCCGCCGGAGGCGGTGGTCGGCCTGCGCGGTAGCGCGGGGAGTACGCGGCCCGCGTTGCCGCCTCGCGGCGGCTTCGCGCCGCACGCGATGCGGAGCCCCTGGCCATGACTGTCCGAAGGTCGGCGGGCCCGTGCACCGCCCCGCCGGAGCTTCGCTCCCGGCGCGTGGGCGGCCTCGCCGAGCCCCGTCGCCGAGGTTGATCGTGCCGTGCGTGGGGGCCGTTCTGGCGGTGTGCGTGGGCGGTCCCGCCCCGGGCTGCGGGGCTGCGGGGCTGCGGGACCTTCGCCCCCAGTGTGTGGGCGAGGGCTCGCTGACGCGCCCGCCCCCGCTGGGGGCTTCGCCGCCGGTCTCCGCCACGGTCGACGGCATTCCGCGCCGGGGGGCCGCCCGCTGGGGCTCAGGCGGCCTCGCCGAGCCCCGTCGCCGAGGTTGATCGTGCCGCGCGCGGGGGGCGTTCTGGCGGTGTGCGTGGGCGGACCCGCCCCGGGCTGCGGAGTCGCGGGAGCTTCGCTCCCAGCTGTGGGCGAGGGCTCGCTGACGCCGCCCGCCCCGCCGGGGCTTCGCCGCCGGCCCCTGCCGCGGTCCGCCGGCCCCCCGCCTGGGGCCCCGGGCCGCCCCCGGGCGGCCTGCCCTGGGGCGGTCTTCGGGGCTGGAGGGGCGGGTGGGGGGTGGGGCGAGGGATAATGGGCGTGATTGGCCATAAAGCGTGCCGCACTGTCCTGGTGATCCGTCTCCCGGACGTGGTCTCCGACCTCAGGTCCGACCCCGGAGCATGCGCATGACCCCTCGCAAGCGACTGGCCCGCGGTGTTCACGATTCCCGCCTCGCCCTGACACGCCGACCGGTCACCCCGGCCGTCGGCCCGGAGGAGCGGCTCGCCCTGAACGGCATGGGCAGCTTCGACTGGGATCTCGACCACGGCATCTTCGACCTGGACGAAGCCGGCCTGCGGGTCTTCGACCTGGGGCCGGGTGAGTTCGACCGCCGGATCGACTCACTCGTGCTGCGCGTGACCCCCGAGGAGGGCGCCCGACTGGACAGCGCTCTCCGCAAGGCCCTCCAATCGGGTGAACGCAGCTACGGCCGGTACTTCCAGGTCACCCGCCGCGACGGCGTCAAGCAGTGGACCCACGCCCAGGGCACGATCCTGCGGGACGAGGTGGGCAACGCCTACCGCGTCGTGGGCATCGTCAGGGACGCCACGAGAGAGCTCGCCGAGGCCCCGCCGCCCGCCGGCGACGGCGGCAAAGGCCGCGGCGGCCCCCGGCCCGAGCCCGAGGGCCGCAGTTTCTCCTCGATCGTCCGCCGCACGACCGAAGCGCTGTCGCACGCCGTGACCGTGGAGGACGTCACGGCGGTCCTCACCGGCGCCGGCGGCCTGGAACGCTTCGGCGCGGATGGCCTCTCGCTCGGCCTGATCCGGGGCGGCAACTTCCAGATCGTCGCGGTGAGCGGCGACCGCCTGGAACAGTTCCGCGACATCCAGATGCGGCGGCTGGACGAGTCACTGCCGCTGGCCCAGGCCGCGACGACCCAGCAGCCCCGGTTCGCCACGTCCTTCGCCGAACTGGGAGAGCGTTTTCCCCTCTCCCGCCCGTTCCTCGACAGCATCGGCCTGGACGCCGCCGCCTTTCTGCCGCTGATCGCCCAGGCCCGTTCGATCGGCGGCCTCGCGCTCTTCTACGGCGGCGGCCGCCACGAGTTCAGCCGTGAGGACCGCGAACTGGCCATGGCACTGGCGGGTATCCTCGCCCAGTCGCTGCAACGCGCGATCCTCTTCGACCAGGAACGCGAGTTCGCCACCGGACTCCAGTCCGCGATGCTGCCCCGGCACATCCCCCGGTTCGAGGGCGCCGAGATCGCCGTGCGCTACCACTCCGCGTGGAGCGGCCGCGAGGTCGGCGGCGACTGGTACGACGTCGTGGGCCTGCCGCAGAACCGGGTCGGCCTGGTCGTCGGCGACGTCCAGGGCCACGACACCCACGCGGCCGCCGTCATGGGCCAGTTGAGGATCGCGCTCCGCGCCTACGCCGCCGAGGGCCATCCGCCGTCCACCGTGCTCGCCCGCGCCTCCCGCTTCCTCGCCGAACTCGACACCGAACGCTTCGCCACCTGCGCCTACGCCCAACTCGACCTGGACAGCGGCACCGTGCGCACGGCCCGCGCCGGGCACCTCGGCCCGCTGATCCGGTACACCGACGGCCGTACCGCCTGGCCCAACGTACGCGGCGGGCTGCCGCTGGGCCTGGCCACCGCGCTCGACCTGCACGAGTTCCCCGAGACCCGGCTCGACCTCGTACCGGGCGAGACCCTGGTCTTCTGCACCGACGGCCTGATCGAGGAGCGCGGCCAGGACATCGGCGTCGGCATGGAGACCCTCGCCGAGACCGTCCACCACGGCCCGCAGCGCGCCGAGGAACTCGCCGACCACCTCGCCGACAACCTCTGGGAGCGCTGGGGCTCCAACGACGACGTGGCCCTGCTGATCCTGCGCAGGTCCCCCGACCCCGGTGCCATCGGCTCCGCGCGCATCCACCAGTACGTGCACCAGGCCGACCCCGAGGGACTGGTCGAGGCACGGACGGCGCTGCGGCTGGCGCTCGACGACTGGGGCCTGTCCGACCTCGCCGACGACATCGAACTCGCCGCGGGCGAACTGCTCGTCAATGTCCTGCTGCACACCGAGGGCGGCGCCGTCCTCACCCTGGAGGTGCTGCCGGAGCCGGTGCGCCGGGTACGGCTGTCCGTGCAGGACCGCTCCAGCGTCTGGCCGCGCCGCAGGTCCCCCGGCGAGGCGGCCACCTCCGGCCGCGGACTGCTGATGATCGACGCGCTCGCGGCCCGCTGGGGTGTCGAGCCGCGCGGCGACGGCAAGGCCGTGTGGTGCGAGTTCGGCCCCCGGGCCGACGAGGCGGGCAGCCGGTCGCCCGCCCGGAGTGCGGGCTGACGACCGGCCGGCCGAACCGACGTGCCGTCAACTCACCGTGAGCGCGGTGTCGTCGATCACGAACGACGTCTGGAGCTTGGACCCCTCGACCCCGGTGAACTTCACCGTCACGGTCTGCCCCGCGTACGCGCCCAGGTTGAAGCTCCGCTGTGTGTAGCCGGTGGCCGCGTCGAGGTTGGAGTACGTGGCCAGGGTGCTCAGCACCGTGCCGGAGGAGTTGAGCACCTGGGCCTTGAGCGTGTCGTACGCGGTCGAGCCGGTCTCGGCGGTGTCGACGTGCAGCCAGAAGGTCAGGGTCGCCGCGCAGCCGGACGGGACGGCGACGCTCTGGGAGAGTGTGTCCGTGGTGGCCTGGCCGTATCCGTCGAGCCATGCCTTGTACGAACCGCTGTGCGCGGCCTCGGCGGTGGCGTTGGTGATGACACCGCTGCTCGCCGACCAGGACGAACCGCCGGACTCGAAGCCGGGGTTGGCGAGCAGTTGCGTCGAGGCGCACCCGCCGGTGCCTCCGGTGGTGCCGCCCGAGGTCGTACCGGTGGTCGTGCCGCCGGACGTACCGCTGCCGGCCAGCCACGCGGTGGCGTTCAGCGCGAGGGCCGCGTCGGTGCCGGCCGGGTCGTTCCATCCGTCGTAGAGCGTGTTGCCGGACTGACCGGTGCCGTCGTCGGCCGGCGAGCTGTCGCCCCAGATCGCCACCCGGCCGCTGCCGAAGGTGCTCGTGACGAAGAACGCGCCGGAGTTGCCGGAGTAACCCGTGCGGTAGAGCAGGCCCTTGACGGCCGGGTTGTCGTTCGGCTTGAGGGTGAAGGTGGTGCCGTCGCGCAGGATGCTGCCGGTCACCGTGCCGAACGGGCCGTGCAGCACGGGGTTCGAGGAGTCGCTGATCGCGCGCGGATTGTCCGTGCTGACGTCGAGCAGGTCGACGGAGAAGCCGAACGGGTCGGTGTTGTCCACGCCGTTGTTCGTCAGCAGGTCGTTGATGACGGCCGGGGAGTCGTAACCGTCGTTGTTGCGGTCGCTGTTGTTGTGGTCGGAGATCAGGAACAGCCCGCCGCCGTTCTTCACGAACGTCATCACGGCGGTCTTCTCCGCGGCGCTGAGGCGGATGTTGGGCTCGGGCAGCACGAACGTGTCGAATTTGCCGAGGTCCTGGGCGTTGGACGAGTCGCCGTAGGTGATGGTCCGTCCCGACGGCAGGGTGTTGAGCACATAGCCGCCCGACTTCTGCAGGGCCACGCCCCACGAGGACAGGGCGCCCGTCCAGTCGGTCTCCGCGGAGGGTGAGGACTTCTGGCCCAGCGGGTCGGGCTGGCTGGTGCTGATGATCCAGTCGGCGTTTCCGGCGGTCTCGGCCTTGGTGTTGTCGAAGAGCACACGATGCGTGGCGGCCGCCTGGCCGACAGCGGCGGCGTTGCCGGCGGGCGCCGCCGCGTGCGCGCTGGCGGAGCTGAGGCCGGCGGCGGTGAGGGCGAGCGCGGCGAGCGCGGTGGCCGCGGTGGTCACGACGCCGCCGCGGGGGAGTCGGGGGGTTCGGGGGACGGACATCCGTCAACCTCCGGGTGGGGGGTGGAGAGCGGGGACGGTGAACGAAGGGGAGCTGGAGGGCATTCTTCGCGCGTAGAGCCTGGGACTGGTGTGCCCGGTGTTGCGGTTGTGTGAACGTCTCGCGGCGAACGGGTGAGGGCGGACCCGGGTGTTCCCGGGCCGGCTCGCTCCCGGGACACGGACCGCGCGCCAACCCGGACCCCGCGCGTGCCTGGAGGCGCCTTCGCCCATCGGCCCCGGGTCCGTCACGCCCCCGGAAGCGACCGGCCGTCCTGACCCGGATGGCGGGTGAGCCGTCGCGGGGTAGGGCGGCCCGGGAGACGATCGGGTGCAGCGTCGCTTGGAACGGGACCGGGCGGGCAGGCGGCCGAGACCCGGCCCGCCGACGGCGCACGCCCGGGCGGCCCCGGACCTCGGGCCGCGCCCCGCAGGAGAGGAGCATCATGGCCATCGCCACCGTGAATCCCGCCACCGGGGAGACCGTGCGGACTTTCGAACCGCTGGGAGCGGACGGGATCGAGAAGCGGATCGCCCGGGCGGAGAGCGCTTTCCGGACCTACCGCACCACCGACTTCGCCTCGCGCGCGGCACTCCTGACCGCCGCCGCCGACCTGCTCGACAAGGAGCGCGAGGACGTCGCCCACACCATGACGACGGAGATGGGCAAGACCCTTTCCGCAGCCCGCGCGGAAGCGGCCAAGTGCGCCAAGGCGATGCGCTGGTACGCCGCCAACGCCGAACGACTCCTCGCCGACGAGCATCCGGCGCAGGCCGACGTCGAGGACAGCGGCGCCCACCGCGCCAGTGTCCGCTACCGCCCGATGGGTGTCGTGCTCGCCGTCATGCCGTGGAACTTCCCGCTGTGGCAGGTGATCCGCTTTGCCGCGCCCGCCCTGATGGCCGGCAACGTCGGCCTGCTCAAGCACGCGTCCAACGTCCCGCAGACCGCGCTCTACCTGGGCGACCTGTTCACCCGCGCGGGATTCCCCGCGGGCTGCTTCCAGACCCTGCTGGTCGGCTCGGGCGCCATCGAGGGCGTACTGCGCGACCCCCGGGTGGCCGCCGCCACGCTCACCGGCAGCGAGGGCGCGGGCCGGGCCGTCGCGGCCGTCGCCGGGGACGAGGTCAAGCCGACCGTACTGGAGCTGGGCGGCAGTGACCCCTTCGTCGTCATGCCGTCGGCCGCCGCCGAACTCGACCACGCGGTGGCCACCGCCGTCACCGCCCGGGTGCAGAACAACGGCCAGTCCTGCATCGCCGCCAAGCGCTTCATCGTGCACGAGGACATCCACGACGAGTTCGCCGAGCGCTTCACCCGCGCGATGAGCGCCCTGGTCGTGGGCGATCCGACGTCCGAGTCCACCGACGTCGGCCCGCTCTCGACCGAGCAGGGCCGCGCCGACCTGGAACAGCTCGTCGGGGACGCGCTCTCCCACGGCGCCGAGGCGCTGTGCGGCGCCCGCCGACCCAAGGCCCTGCCGCCCGGCTGGTACTACGAGCCGACCGTGCTCACCGGCGTCACGCCCAAGATGCGCATCCACCGCGAGGAGGCGTTCGGCCCGGTCGCCACCCTCTACCGGGTGCCCGACCTCGACGCGGCCGTCGCGCTCGCCAACGACACGCCGTTCGGCCTGAGTTCGAATGTCTGGACCCGCGACGAGGACGAACAGCGGCGCTTCGTCCGCGATCTGGAGGCCGGCGGCGTCTTCTTCAACGGAATGACCGCCTCCCACCCCGCCCTGCCCTTCGGCGGCGTGAAGCGGTCCGGCTACGGGCGCGAGCTGTCCGCCCACGGCATCCGCGCCTTCTGCAACGCCACCACCGTCTGGTACGGCCGCTGAGCCACGGGCCCGGCTTCCTCTTCCCCCACACCCCCGGACACACGTCTGCCTCCCCGCGGTGAGCCGTCACCACCCACGGAGAGGCAGACTTCCGTACGGCGCGCGGACCGTCACCGGCCCGCGCGCCTGTCATCAACCGGTCGGCCCGTCAGCCGGTCACGTCACCGTCCACACGAAGGTGGCCGTGTCACTGGCGCCGTGGCCGTCGGAGGCGGTCACGCTCACCGTGCTCGTACCGGTCGCCGTCGCCGTACCGGAGATCACCCCGGACGCGCCGATCGACAGCCCCGCGGGCAGCCCGGTCGCGGTGAACGTGAGGTTCGCGCCCGCGGCCGAGGACTTCGCCGTCACCGGCAGCTGCACCGCGGCACGCGCCGGGCTGCTCATGCCGTGCGGGTTGTCGACCGTCACGGTGGCCGCCTGGGTGGAGGCCGCGCCCACGGTCTTCATGGTCATCGCCGTGGCGACGTTGAGCGTCCCGGTCAGCGGCAGGTTCCGCGAGGAGTCGCCGACCATGATCTGGTACGTACCCGCCGCCGTGGTCCAGTTGTTGCCGGCGGTGTTCCAGTACGCCAGGTCGTGCGCGGTGATCGGGAAGGTCACCTTGGCGTTGGCCCCCGGCTGGAGGTCCACCCGCTGGAAGCCCTTGAGCTGCTTGGCGGGCTCCCCGGTCGAGGCCGGGTCGCCCACGTACAGCTGGGCGATCTCGGCGCCGGCCCGGCTGCCGGTGTTGGTGACCGTCGCGCTCACCGTGGCGTTGCCGTTCCCGTCCAGCGCCCCGACCTGGAGGCCGGAGAAGGAGAACGTGGTGTACGACAGACCGAAGCCGAACGGGAACATCGGAGTGATGTTCTGCGCGTCGTACCAGCGGTAGCCGACCTTCAGGCCCTCGCTGTACTGCACATTGGTGCCGTTGCCGGGCCACTGGGCGGTGGTGTGCGCGGGCACGTCGTTGAGACTGTTGGGGAAGGTGACCGGCAGCTTGCCGGACGGGTTGACATCACCGAACAGCAGCGCGGCCAGCGAGTTGCCGACCTCCTGCCCGGCGTACCACTCCTCCAGCACGCCCTTGACCTGGCCGAGCCACGGCATGGTCACCGCGGAGCCGGTGTTGAGCACCACGATGGTGTTCGGGTTGGCCGCGGCCACCTGCTGGACCAGCGAGTTCTGCGCGGCGGACAGATCGAGGTTCGTCAGATCGGCGCCCTCGTTCTCGCCGTAACCCACGCAGACGATGGCCACGTTGGCGTTGCGGGCCGCGGTCACGGCGGCGTTGATGTCATTGCCGTCGTTGTACGTGACGTTGGCGTTGCCCAGCTTGGCCTGTAGGGCGGTCAGCGGCGCGACCGTCCCCGAACTCGTCGCCGTGGCGCTGCCGCCGCCGACGCTGCGGACACCCGCGCCGCCGTCCGGGCCGAGCAGCGCGATGGTCTTCGTCGTGCTGGGGGACAGCGGCAGGATGCCGGTGTTCTTGAGCAGCACGCTGCCCTGCTCGGCGACCTGACGGGCCGTCGCCTGGTGGGCGGGGGTCGTCACCACCGAGTTGCGGTCGCCGGTCTTGGTCTTCTCGAACAGACCGAAGGCGAACATCTGCGTCAGCACCCGGCTGACCATGGTGTTCAGCGTGGCCTGGCTGACCGTGCCGTTGGCGAGGGCCTGGTTGAGGAAGTCGGCGTAGAAGTAGCCGCCGGGCATCTCGACCGTCATGCCGTTGTTCGCCGCCTCCACCGTGGAGTGCGCGCCGCCCCAGTCGCTGGTGACGAAGCCGCCGAAGCCCGCCTGCTGGTAGAGCGCGTTGTTCAGCAGATAGGCGTTCTGGCAGTCGTAGTCGCCGTTGACCGTGGAGTAGCCGCACATCACCGAGGCCGACGCGCCCTTGCTCACCGCCGCCTGGAAGGCCGGCAGATAGATCTCCTGAAGGGTGCGGTTGTCGACGATCGCGTTGTCCTGCGGCCCGTTGCGGTTGGTCTCCTGGTTGTAGACCGCCACGTGCTTGGCCTCGGCCATCACTCCCTGGCTCTGGAGCCCCTGGATGCTCGCGGTCGCCATCTGGGCGCTGAGGTACGGGTCCTCGCTGTACGTCTCGAACGCCCGGCCCCAGCGCGGGTCGCGCACGATGTTCATCGTCGGGCCGAGGGCCACGTCCGCGCCCTTGCCCGCGAACTCGGCGCCCGCGACCGTGCCGTACTGCTTCTGCAGCCCGGTGTCCCAGGTCGCCGCCGAGGAGACCGCGGCCGGCAGCTGCGTCACGCCGCCGAAGCCGTCACCGACACCGCTCGGGCCGTCGTGGAAGCCCATGAACGGAATGCACAGCGACGGGATCGCCGACATGTCGCCGATGTACGGCGAGGCGTCGCCGTTGCCGTGCAGCATCTGGATCTTCTGCGCCTGCGTCATCTGCGCCATCAGCTGCGCGACGCGGGTGGCGATCGGCGCGGTCGAACCGACCCACGGGCAGTTGCCGTTGCCGCCGCTCGGCGGCGGGGTGGTGGGGTTGCCGCCGGGGGTCAGGATGGTGAACTCCCACAGCGAGTAGCCGTACTGCGTGGCGCGGACCGTGCCGTACATGCGCACATAGCGGCCCGTTGCGGTGAAGTTGTGGGTCTCGGTGCCGCCCGCCCCGGCCGTCGTGGAGTAGACGGTGTTCCAGGTCGAGGCGTTGTCCGAGACCTGGATCTGGAAGGACTTGCCGTACGCCGCCTCCCAGTTGAGGGTCACCCCGCAGATCGACTGCGAGCTGCCGAGGTCGACCTGGAGCCACTGCGGGTCGGCTGCCGCGCTGGACCAGCGGGTGCCCGTGTTGCCGTCGAAGGCGGCCGAGGCCGGGGTGCCGGCGTTCTCGGTGGAGGAGGCGGTGGCCAGCTTGTTCAGGGCCGCGGTGGTGGTGCCGCAGTTCGCGGGCGGAGGACCCGTTGTCCCGCCGGAGCCGCCCGTGCCGCCCGTGCCGCCCGTGCCGCCGGAGTCACCGGAACCGCCGTAGACCTGGAACTCCCAGAGCGAGTAGCCCCATTGGGTGGCGCGGACGGTGCCGTACACGCGCACATAGCGGCCGGTGCCCGTCACGTTCAGTGTCTGGGTGCCGCCGGCGCCGGTGGTGGTGCTGTACACGCTGTTCCAGGTCGAGGCGTTGTCGGAGACCTGGATCTGGAAGGACTTCGCGTAGGCGGTCTCCCAGTTCAGCACGACCTTGGTGATGCTCTGGGAGGAGCCGAGGTCGACCTGGAGCCACTGCGGGTCGGAGGCCGCGCTCGACCAGCGGGTCCCGGGGTCGCCGTCCACGGCCGCACCCGCGGTGAAGGCGTCCTGGACCGACGAGGCGGTCGCGGGCTTGCCCTGCGAGAGCAGTACGGGATCGGCGGCCCCGGCCAGATGCGGGGTGGCCACCAGCGCGAGCGCGGCGACCAGCACGAAGCCGATCAGCGCGGACATCCGGGACCGGGCGACGCGGGTGCGCCGCCGTCTGCGGAAGGGAGTTGGGCTGAACCACGAAGTCAGCATGCGAAACGCCTCTCCAGTGGGGTTTCGAGGCCATCGGTGGGGGGTGGGGGTCCGATGCCCGGGCCCCGACGTGCGGGACCCGGGCATCGGACGGTGGGGTGCTACTGCGACACGCGTACGTAGTCGACGAGCATCTTCTGCGGGAAGACGCTGGTGGCGTCCGGGTTGCCGGGCCAGTCGCCGCCCACGGCGTTGTTGAGGATGATGTAGAACGGGTGGTCGTACACCCA
Organism: Streptomyces sp. NBC_00223; assembly: GCF_036199905.1. NCBI lineage: Bacteria > Bacillati > Actinomycetota > Actinomycetes > Kitasatosporales > Streptomycetaceae > Streptomyces > Streptomyces sp. NBC_00223. The sequence continues at coordinate 7,341,676 of NZ_CP108109.1, forward strand.
GGGACCCTTGGTCTGCTCCACCGTGGCCTTGTCCGCGGTGAAGAAGGCGTGGCCGTCCACCGAGAACGTCATGTGGCTGGAGTCCCAGTCCACGGCGTAGGTGTGGAAGTCGTTGGCGAAGTCGCCGCCCGCGATGGTGTAGGGCTCGCCGTAGCCGCCGCCACCGTTGTAGGCGGGGGCGTGCAGCGTGGAGTACACCGAGTCCGGCACCTTGCCGATGTGCTCCATGATGTCGATCTCACCGGAGTTGGGCCACGGCGTACCCGTCTTGAAGTTCGACCCGAGCATCCAGAACGCGGGCCACAGACCCTGCGTGCCGGTCACCTTGATCCGGGCCTCGACATGGCCGTAGGTGAAGTTGAAGTGGTCCGAGGTGTTGATCCGCCCCGAGGTGTACTGGTGGCCCTGGACGTTCTCCTTGCGGGCCTCGATGACGAGGTTGCCGTTGCCGTCCATGGTGGTGTTGTCACCGTTGGTGTAGTACTCCAGCTCGCCGTTCTGGCCGCCGCCGATGTCCTGGGTCCACTTGCCGGTGTCCGGCTTGGTGCCCGCGGCGCCGTTGAACTCGTCGCTCCACACGAGGTGCGGGGGGTTGCTCGGGTTCGGCGGCAGGGCGGGCGGCGCGGTCGGGTTGCCACCGGTGCCGTACACGTCGAAGGTCCACAGCGAGTAGCCGTACTGGGAGGCGCGCTGGGTGCCGTACATCCGCACATAGCGGCCGTTGCCGTCGACGTTCAGGGTCTCCTTGAAGCCCTTGCCGGTCGTGGTCGAGTAGATGCTCGTCCAGTTGTTGCCGTCGGCCGAGGTCTGGATCTGGTACGCGCTCGCGTAGGCCGGGTCCCACTGGAGGACGACCTGGGTGATGTGCGCGGTCGCGCCCAGGTCGACGCTGATCCAGCCCGGGTCGACCCAGCCGTTGGAGTCACTGGTCGCCCAGCGGGTGGCCGGGTCCTCGTCGAACGCCTTGGCCGGGGTGCAGCCGGTGCAGCTGTTGGCGTTCTGGTACGTCGAGGCGGTGGCGGGCTTGTTGTACGACAGCAGGACCGCGCCGCCGGCCGGGGGCGGGGTCGTGGTGCCGCCGGTGGTGCCGCCGGTGGTCGGGGGCGGAGTCGTGGTGCCGCCGGTGGTGCCACCGGTGTTCCCGCCGTTGGCGCCGCCGTTGCTGCCGGTGCCGCCGGTGAAGACCTGGAACTCCCAGAGCGAGTAGCCGTACTGGGTGGCGCGGGCGGTGCCGTACATCCGCACATAGCGGCCCGTGCCGGTGAGCGTGATCAGCTCGGTGGCGCCGGGGCCGTTCGTCGTGGAGTACACATCGGTCCAGCTGTTGCCGTCGGCCGAGGTCTGGATCTTGTACGCCTTGCCGTACGCGGTCTCCCAGGTCAGCTGCACCCCGCAGATGTTCTGCGAGCTGCCGAGGTCGACCTGGAGCCACTGCGGGTCGGAGGCGGCGCTCGACCAGCGGGTGCCGTTGTTGCCGTCCACCGCGGAGGAGGCCGGGGTGCCGGCGTTCTCGGTGGAGGAGGCGGTGGCGGTCTTGTTCAGCGCGGCGTTGGTGGTGGAGCAGGCCGTGCCGCCGCCGCCCGCGGCGCCGTACACCTGGAACTCCCAGAGCGAGACACCGTACTGGGTGGCGCGCTGGGTCGTGTACACACGGACATAACGCCCGGAACCGTTTACGGAAAGTGTCTCCGTGCCGCCCGGGCCGGTCGTGGTGGAGTAGATGCTCGTCCAGTTGTTGCCGTCGGCCGAGGTCTGGATCTGGTACGCCTTCGCGTACGCGGCCTCCCAGTTGAGCACCACTTGCGAGACAGTGGAGGTGCTGCCGAGGTCGACCTGGATCCACTGCGGGTCGGCGGCGGCACTGGACCAGCGGGTGCCGTTGTTGCCGTCCACCGCGGCGGAGGCCGGGGTGCCCGCGTTCTCCGTGGACGAGGCCGTGACCGGCTTGCCCTGGGAGAGAAGGGTGCCCGCGGCCTTGGCCGGGGTCTGATTGATCACCAGGGCGAGAGCCGCGATCAGCGCGGCCACGCAGGCGAAGATGAGGGGGTGGGGGAATCGTCTGGAACGAAGCAGGTGGGGGGTGCCAGTCACGGCGTCTCCTGTGATGTCGCCTATCGAGAGAGCGCTCTCTGAATGGTGCGATGATTACGGCGATGTTGCTGACACGTCAAGAAAGTGAACGAGATTCGTCCCCCTTATTTCACTGTGCAACCAGTGGCGTAGACCTCTGAACGGCCGCAGAACTCCTTGCCCGGCTAAGGGAGTTATGCGGCTTTCCGCTGTGTGCAAGATCTTGACACTCGCCGCGGGCCCGCCGGTGGGCCCGCGGGCGGCCGCCGACACCCGGGGTGTTTCCGGCCGCGCCTGGCGCCCTTCGGGCGCGGACCGCCCCTAATCTGAGCCAGGACGGGAGCGCGGCAGGCAGCGCGAGGCACGCGCGGTGCGCGGCACTCGGCGGCGCGGCGCCGGGAGCGGTGAGATCGCCGAGAGCGGGAAAGGGCCCGGCATGCCCGACGTACCAGAGCCCATGGTCAAGCTGGTCCGGTGGACCGCCGAGCCGGCCGCCGCCCAGACCCTGCGGTCGACCGCCGCCGCCGTCATCGCCTATCTCGCGGCCCACTGGCTCCTTCCGCAGCCCGCCCCGCTGACCGCGCCCCTGACCGCCCTGCTGGTGGTGCAGGTGACCCTCTACTCCACCTTCATCACCGGCATCCGCCGGGTGAACTCGGTGGTGGTCGGGGTGCTCATCGCCACCGGCTTCAGCGCCCTGGTGGGGCTGAACTGGTGGAGCCTGGGACTGATCATCCTGACCGCGCTGCTCGTCGGCCGGGTGGTCAGGGTGGGCGAGTTCGTGCCCGAGGTCGCGATCAGCGCGATGCTCGTGCTCGGCGTCAGTCAGGTGGCGAACACCGCCTGGGACCGGGTCTTCGAGACCCTGATCGGGGCCGGCGTGGGGCTGCTGTTCAACCTCCTTTTCGCGCCACCGGTGTGGGTGCAGTCGGCCGGCGGCTCGCTGGAAACGCTCTCCCGCCGGATGGGCGTCCTCTTCCGCGACATGGGAGGCGAGGTGGCCGGACATCTCCCGGTCGAGCGGGCCGCCGACCGGCTGTACGAGGCCCGGCGGCTCGACCACGACATCACCGAGGTGGACGCCTCGCTGCGGCAGGCCGAGGACAGCCTGCGCTGGAACCCCCGGGTGCGCGAGGGAGCGCTCTCACGGATCGTGCTGCGGACCGGTCTCGACACCCTGGAGATCTGCGCGGTGGTGCTGCGGGTGATGTCGCGTACGCTCACCGACCTCGCCAAGGCGCGGACCGAGGAATCGCTCTTCCCCGACGACGTGGCCGGTGAGCTGGAGCAGCTTTTCGGCCACGTCGCCAACGCGGTCGAGAACTTCGCCGTGCTGATCACCACTCAGGTGGCCGCCAACGCGGAGGACGCGGAGGAACGGCTGGCCCGGGCCCTCGCCGACAGCCGGGTGGTCCGTGACCGCACGGCCGATCTGCTGCTCGCCAAGGTCCAGGCGCACCCCCGGCAGTGGCAGCTGCACGGCGCCCTGCTGGCCGAGATCGACCGGATCCTGGACGAGCTGGCGGTGGAGAAGCGCTCCGAGCGCCTGGTGGAGGAGCTGGACAGCTACTCGCGCGAGGTGATCGAGCGTCACCCGCGGTGGGCGCTGCTCAAGCGCCGGCTGGCCGGGCAGAGCAGCGCGCTGCGCACCTCGGCGCCGGTCCGCGCGGTCCTCCGCGGGCCCCTGGGGCCGGGCGACCGCGACTGACCGCCGGGGCCGGCGTACGAACTGCCCGCAGGGACCCTCGTACGGACGGGTGTACGGCCCCGCGGCACGGCCTCGCGCGCGTTTCCCGCCGGGCCCGTATACGGTCCCGCGCCCGGCTCCGGCCCGCTCCCGCGTACCACCCGCGCGCAACCCCTAACCGGCCCTTGCCCTGGCCCGCGCGGCCTCCGCGCCCGCCCGGCGGCTGACCGGCGGCCTTCACCGCGCGAGGTGCAACTTCCTTTGCCTGGTCATGAATCGATGCGTTCCCAGGCGTAGACGCAGCCGTAGCGCGTCTGTAACACTCTGCCAACACACGCGCAAATTATGAGCAGAACGACGATGGATCTGCATGGGAAGAGCGCAACTTTGCAGGCTCAACCCGCACGTTTCAGATTGTTCGGGAAGTACGTCTCCTGATCCTCCGACAACGACATAGAGGGACGCTATGAGATCGATGCGCTCCATACCACGGCTGATCGCGGGGGTGATCGCGACCAGCCTGCTCTTCCTCGGCAGTCAGGTTCTCCCCGCATCGGCCGCGGGAGGACCGAATCTGACGGCCGGCAAGGCGGTCTCGGCAAGCAGTACCAACGGCAACAACCCCGTCAGCAACATCAACGACGGCAACCAGGACTCCTACTGGGAGAGCGCCAACAACGCCCTGCCGCAGTGGGCGCAGGTCGACCTCGGCAGCAGCACCAGCATCGACGAGGTCCAGCTGAAGCTGCCCGCCTCGTGGGGTGCCCGCACCCAGACGCTCTCCTTGCAGGGGAGCGCGGACGGCAGCGGCTTCAACACGCTGGTCAGCTCCGCGACCTACTCGTTCGACCCCTCCTCGAGCAACACGGTCAAGATCGACTTCCCGGCCTCCAACGCGCGGTACGTGCGGGTCAACGTGACCGCCAACACCGGCTGGCCGGCCGCCCAGATCTCCGAGCTCTCGGTCTTCGCGGCCACCGCGTCGAGCAACAACCTCGCCCAGGGCCGCACCCTGACGGCGAGCAGCACGTCGTCCCCGTACGCCGCGTCGAACGCCAACGACGGCAACCAGAGCAGCTACTGGGAGAGCGCGAGCAACGCCTTCCCGCAGTGGCTGCGGGTCGACCTCGGCGCCTCGGTCGCCATCAACAAGCTCGTGCTGAAGCTGCCGGGCTCGGCGGACTGGGCGACGCGTACCCAGACGCTGTCCGTGCAGGGGAGCACCGACGGGTCGAACTTCACCGATCTCGTCGCGTCGACCGGGTACTCCTTCAACCCGGCGTCGAGCAACACGGTGACCATCAGCCTGAACTCCACGACCACCCGGTACGTCCGGCTGAACTTCACCGGCAACACCGGCTGGCCCGCCGCCCAGATCTCGGAGTTCGAGGTCTACGGCCCGACCACCGGTGACGTCACCGCGCCCACCGCCCCGACCTCGCTGGCGTTCACCCAGCCTCAGTCCGGCCAGATCAAGCTGACCTGGAACGCCGCCACGGACAACGTCGGCGTCACGGGTTACGACATCTACGCCAACGGCGCCCTGCGCACCTCGGTGGCCGGCAATGTGACGACGTACACCGACACCCAGCCGGACAGCGCCACGGTCACCTACTACGTACGGGCCAAGGACGCGGCCGGCAACCAGTCGGCGAACAGCAACAGCGTCACCCGTACCGGTACCAGCACCGACAACCAGGCGCCGACCGCCCCGGCGAACCTCGCCTACACCCAGCCGCAGTCCGGTCAGATCAAGCTGACCTGGAGCGCGTCGAGCGACAACGTCGGCGTCACCGGTTACGAGGTCTTCGCCAACGGCACCCAGATCGCCACCACGGCGGGCAATGTCCTCACCTACACGGACAGCCAGCCCGACAGCGCGACCGTCTCCTACTACGTCCGGGCCAAGGACGCGGCGGGCAACGAGTCGGGCAACAGCAACACGGTGACCCGCAACGGCACCACCCCGACCGGTGGCACCAACCAGGCTGTCGGCAAGCCGATCACCGCCTCCTCCTCCACGCAGACGTTCGTGGCGGCCAACGCCAACGACGACGACGTGACCACCTACTGGGAGGGCAGCGGCAACCCCAGCACGCTGACCGTCTCGCTGGGCGCGAACGTGGACACCAGCTCGGTCGTGGTCAAGCTCAACCCGAGCAGCGCGTGGGGCAACCGTACGCAGACCATCGCGGTCTCCGGCCGTGAGCAGAGCGCGACCTCCTTCACCGCGCTCTCGCCCGCGACGGCGTACAACTTCAGCCCGTCCTCCGGGAACTCGGTCACGATCCCGGTCAGCGGCCGGGTCGCGGACGTGCGGCTGACCTTCTCCTCGAACACCGGAGCGGGCGGCGGCCAGGTGGCCGAGTTCCAGGTGATCGGCGTGCCCGGTCCCAACCCGGACCTGACCGTCAGCAGCCTCACCGCGTCCCCCGCGGCTCCGGTCGAGACCGACCCGGTCACCCTCAACGCGACGGTGAAGAACATCGGCACCAACGCGTCGACGGCCACCAATGTCAACTTCTACCTCGGCACCACCAAGGTGGGCACCACGGCGGTCGGCGCGCTCGCGGCCGGCGCCAGCACCACGGTGTCGGCGAACATCGGCGCCAAGGACGCGGGCAGCTACCAGCTGACCGCGAAGGTCGACGAGGCCAACACGGTCGTCGAGCAGAACGAGACCAACAACAGCTACACCAGCCCGACCGCACTGGTCGTCAAGCCGGTCGACACCTCCGACCTGGTGGCCTCGCCGGTCGCCTGGTCGCCGGGCAACCCGTCGGCGGGCAACAACGTGACCTTCTCGGTCGCGATCAAGAACCAGGGCACGGTCGCCTCGGCCTCCGGCGCCCACGGCATCACCCTCACCCTCGCCGACGCGACCACCGGCAGCGTCATCAAGACGCTCACCGGCTCGTACAGCGGCGCCATCGCGGCCGGGGCCACCACCAGCCCGGTCAGCCTGGGCAGCTGGACGGCGGTCAACGGTAAGTACACCGTCAAGACCGTGATCGCGGTCGACGCCAACGAGCTGTCGATCAAGCAGGCGAACAACACCAGCAACCAGTCCTTCTTCGTGGGCCGCGGCGCCAACATGCCGTACGACTCCTACGAGGCCGAGGACGGCGTGCTCGGTGGCGGCGCCCAGGTCGTCGGCCCGAACCGGACCGTCGGCGACATCGCGGGTGAGGCGTCCGGCCGCAAGGCCGTCACGCTCAACGCGACCGGCCAGTCCGTGTCGTTCACCACGCGCTCCAGCACCAACACGCTGGTCGTCCGCTACTCCATCCCGGACGCGTCGGGCGGCGGCGGCATCACCTCCAACCTCAACGTCTACGTCAACGGCACGTTCCTCAAGGCCATCGACCTGACGTCGAAGTACGCCTGGCTGTACGGCGACGAGACCAGCCCGGGCAACTCGCCCGGCTCCGGCGGCCCGCGGCACATCTACGACGAGGCCAACCTGCTGCTGGGCACCACGGTCCCGGCGGGCAGCACCATCAAGCTGCAGAAGGACGCGGCGAACAGCACCAACTACGCGATCGACTTCATCAACACCGAGCAGGCCACCCAGATCCCGAACCCGGACCCGACGAAGTACGTCGTGCCGGCCGGGTTCACCCAGCAGGACGTGCAGAACGCGCTGGACACCGCGCGGCAGGACTCCACCAAGCTCGGTGTCTACCTGCCGGCCGGTGACTACCAGACCGCGCAGAAGTTCCAGATCTACCAGCGCGCCATCAAGGTGGTCGGCGCCGGGCCGTGGTTCACCCGCTTCCACACGCCGACGACCCAGGACAACACGGACGCCGGATTCCGCGCGGACGCGACCGCCAACGGGACGTCGTTCTCCGGATTCGCGTTCTTCGGCAACTACACCTCGCGCATCGACGGTCCCGGAAAGGTCTTCGACTTCTCCAACGTGGCCAACATGACCATCGACAACATCTGGGTCGAGCACACGGTCTGCATGTACTGGGGTGCGAACACCGACAGCATCTCCATCAGCAATTCGCGTATCCGTGACACGTTCGCCGACGGCATCAACATGACGAACGGCTCCACGGACAACCACGTCTTCAACAACGAGTCGCGGGCGACCGGTGACGACAGCTTCGCGCTGTTCTCCGCCATCGACGCCGGTGGCGCGGACGAGAAGAACAACCTGTTCGAGAACCTGACCTCGCTGCTGACCTGGCGCGCGGCGGGCATCGCGGTGTACGGCGGGTACGACAACACCTTCCGCAACATCTACGTGGCCGACACGCTCGTCTACGCCGGTATCACCGTCAGTTCGCTGGACTTCGGTTACGCGATGAACGGCTTCGGCACCGTGCCGACGAACATCCAGAATGTGTCGCTGGCCAGAACGGGCGGTCACTTCTGGAACGGTCAGACCTTCCCCGGTATCTGGCTGTTCTCGGCCTCGAAGGTGTTCCAGGGAATTCGGATCAGCGATGTGGACATCACCGATCCGACCTACAGCGGCATCATGTTCCAGACCAACTACGTCGGGAGCCAGCCGCAGAACCCGATCACGGACACCGTCCTGACCAACATCTCGATCACCGGCGCCCACCAGAGCGGTGACGCGTACAACGCCAAGTCCGGCTTCGGACTGTGGGCGAACCCGCTGCCGGAGGCGGGCCAGGGTCCGGCGGTCGGTTCGGTGACGATCAACGGTCTGCACGAGAGCGACAACTACAAGGACATCGAGAACCCGACGTCCACCTTCACCATCAAGGTCAACAACTGACCCCCTTCCGGGAGGACATGACCGCACGGCAGTGAACTAGTGCCAGGGGCGTGCCCGCGTTCATCATTCGAACGCGGGCACGCCCTGCTGCCCTCCCGGAGAGTGGAGTCGGCCGGGATTGTATTCAGTTGATGAACGCGGGGGGTTGACGCGGCATTGGTCTAGTCCTACCTTCACCGTTGCGCCCGTCAGTCATGTCGGCGTCCACTGTTCATCCACATGAACATGTGGGTACGGCTTGTCCGCTACGGAAGGCCACCCCCCATGAGAAAACCGCGTCTCAGGCCCAAGGCGCTCCTCGCCGCCGCCCTCGCCCCCGCGCTCGCCGCGGGCGTCCTGCTGGCCACCGGTGGCACCGCGCACGCCGCGGCCAACGCCGGCCCCGGCTTCCCCGCCCAGTACGCCGCCCCCTACGCCGAGGTCTGGAACTCGCCGTCGGCGCTGACGACCGTGAAGAACGCGACCGGGCTGAAGTACTTCACCCTCGCCTTCGTCATCGACGGCGGCGGCTGCAACGCCACCTTCAACGGCGACACCTCGATCACCGACTCCGGCTGGACCTCGGCCATCAACACCCTGCGCGCGGGCGGCGGCGACGTCATCGCCTCCTTCGGCGGCGCCTCCGGCACCGAGATCGGTATCTCCTGCGGCTCGGTGTCCGCGCTGGAGACCCAGTACAAGCGGGTGATCGACGGCCTCAACCTGACCCGGCTGGACTTCGACATCGAGGGCAGCGCGCTCAGCAACACCACGGCCAACGACCGCCGCAACACCGCCCTCGCCGACCTCCAGCAGCAGTACGCGGCGGCCGGCAAGCGGCTCGACATCGACTACACCCTGCCGGTCAACCCGACCGGCCTGGAGTCCAACGGCCTGAGCCTGCTGAACAACGCCAAGAGCCACGGGCTGAACGTCAATCTCGTCAACATCATGACGATGGACTACGGGCCGTCCATGGACATGGGCCAGGCCGCGATCAGCGCCGCGCAGGCCCTGCACACCCAGCTCGGCCAGATCTGGACCACCAAGTCCTCCGCCCAGCTGTGGGCGATGGAGGGCAACACGCCGATGATCGGCGTCAACGACTCCAGCAACGAGGTCTTCTCCACCGCCAACGCCCAGGCCCTGGAGACCTTCGCGAAGGCCAACGGCATCCAGGAGCTGTCCTTCTGGGCGCTCGGCCGCGACAAGGCCTGCGCGACCAACGGCGGTTCCGCCTCCAGCTCGTGCAGCGGCACCTCGCAGTCCGCCTGGCAGTTCTCCAGCATCTTCAACGCGATCACCGGCGGCGGCACCACTCCGCCGCCCACCACCACGCCGCCCGCCGGCGGCGGCGCGACCGGCCCGATCCGCTCCGGCTACGCCAACAAGTGCGTGGACGTCGCCGCCGCGAGCTCCGCCAACGGCACCGCGGTCCAGCTCTACGACTGCAACGGCACCAACGCCCAGCAGTGGACGGTCGGCACCGACGGCAGCCTCAAGGCCCTCGGCAAGTGCATGGACGTCGCCTCGGCCGGCACCGCCAACGGCTCCCTGGTGCAGCTCTACGACTGCAACGGGACCAACGCGCAGAAGTGGCAGAAGGGTTCGGGCAACACCCTGGTCAACACCGGCTCCGGCCGGTGCCTGGACGCCACGGGACCTAGCTCGGCCAACGGCACCCGGCTGCAGATCTGGGACTGCTTCGGCGGCACCAACCAGCAGTGGACGCTGCCTTCCTGACGCCCCTCCGGCCCGCGCCTCCGATCCGGGGCGCGGGCCCCTTGATACGACCGGTCCCGGGCGGGGACGTTCACACCCGCCCGGGACCGGTGCCATGGCCGGCGGCCGCCGGTCAGCTCGCGTACACCTCGATCCGGGCCGCCTGCGCGGCCGGCCAGCCGGTGTTCGCGGTGAAGGTCAGCCGCAGACAGCGGGTGCTGACCTGGCCGAAGGTCAGCGTCGCCGCGTTCCCGGCCGCCGGGTCGAAGGTGGCGGCGGGCAGGTCGGCGGCGCCGGCGGGGCGCGCCGCGCGGGTGGCGGTCCAGCCGAGCCCGGCCGCCGTCGCGGCGCCCGCGCCGAGCGCGGGGTCGGACAGGGGGAAAGGGGACGGATTCGGTGTCACGAGGTCACGTCCTTGCCGGTCGTAGGTGAGGTGGGGGTCTCGCCCGAGCGACCAGAGACTACGAGCCCCAGCGCATTGAGTCCATGGATTTGTGCAAATTAGCGACGTAATAACAGTAAAAAATCAAAGCATGTCCGGCAGAAAGGAATGCGGAACTGAGAGAATCCGTGTGTGCGGCCTTGCGGGCATCCCTGGGAAGAAGGATCCGTGTCAGGCCGGAACCCGGCGGACAGCCCGGGGCGCGGCGCCGATAAACCCCGCAGGGAGCCGCCATGAACAGCGCGGAACTGCTCACCGACGCCTTCGACCGGATCAAGGAGGTCGTGCACGGCGCCGTCGCGGGACTGACCCCCGACGAGCTGGCCGAGCGGATCGACCCGGACGCGAACTCGGTCGCCTGGCTGGTCTGGCACCTCACCCGGATCCAGGACGACCATCTCGCCGACGCCTCCGGCAGTGAGCAGGTATGGACCTCCGGCGGCTGGGCGGACCGCTTCGGACTGCCCCTCCCGGACGGGGCCACCGGATACGGCCACGGCCCGGACGAGGTCGCCGCGGTCCGGGTGAAGAGCGCCCGCGTGCTCACCGGCTACCACGACGCGGTGCACGCCCGCACGGTCGACCAGGTGCGGGGGCTGCGCGGCACGGCTCTGAACCGGGTGGTCGACGAGGGCTGGGACCCGCCGGTCACCCTCGGCGTCCGGCTGATCAGCGTGATCTCCGACGACCTCCAGCACGCGGGCCAGGCCGCCCTTCTGCGCGGGATGCTGCTGCGCCGCCGCTGAGGCGCGCCGGGACCCGCCGTCGCGCGGGCGGCGGCCGAGGGCGTACGGAGGGGAGTGCGGGGTGCCTCCGCGCACCCCTACAGCCCCGAGGCCGCCCTGCTTCCCTCCCGGACCCCGATGATAGAGTTACTTAACCTAAGTTAAGTAACTGCTCTCGGTTTGGGTGGGACCGCCACATGGCGACAGAAGACGACGCGACGACACGAATAGGGCGCAAGCCACCGCGTATCGCCGCAGACCATCCGCGGTACAAGTGGGTGGCGCTGTCCAACACCACGCTCGGCATGCTCATCGCCACGATCAACTCCTCGATCGTGCTGATCTCGCTGCCGGCGATCTTCAACGGCATCAGGCTCGACCCCCTCCAGCCCGGCAACGTCAGCTATCTGCTGTGGATGCTCATGGGCTACATGCTGGTCACCGCGGTCCTGGTGGTCACCCTCGGCCGCCTCGGCGACATCCTCGGCCGGGTCAAGATCTACAACGCGGGCTTCCTGATCTTCACCGTCACCTCGGTGATCCTCTCCGTCGACCCCATGCACGGCGGCGGCGGAGCGCTCTGGCTGATCGGCTGGCGGGTCGCCCAGGCCGTCGGCGGCTCCATGCTGATGGCCAACTCGGCCGCGATCATCACCGACGCCTTCCCGGCCCGCCAGCGCGGCATGGCCCTCGGCGTCAACATGGTCGCCGGTATCGCCGGCTCCTTCCTCGGCCTGGTGCTCGGCGGTCTGCTCGCCGAGTGGAACTGGCGCTCCATCTTCTGGGTCAACGTGCCGATCGGCCTGATCGGCACCATCTGGGCCTACCGCTCGCTGCACGACACCGGGACGCGCCGCCCGGCCAAGATGGACTGGTGGGGCAACATCACCTTCGCCGTCGGCCTGACCGCGCTGCTCGCGGGCATCACCTACGGCATCCAGCCCTACGGCGGCCACACCATGGGCTGGACCAACCCCTGGGTGCTCGCCGGGCTGATCGGGGGCGTCGCGCTGCTCGTCGTGTTCTGCGTCGTGGAGTCCCGGGTCGCCGAACCGATGTTCCCGCTGAAGCTCTTCCGCAACGCGGCCTTCGCGGGCGGCAACGCGGCCACCCTGCTCGGCTCGATCGCCCGCGGCGGCCTCCAGTTCATGCTGATCATCTGGCTCCAGGGCATCTGGCTGCCACTGCACGGCTACGACTACGCCGACACCCCGCTGTGGGCCGGTATCTACCTCCTCCCGCTCACCATCGGCTTCCTCGCCGCGGGACCCGTCGCGGGAGCGCTCTCCGACCGGTACGGGGCCCGGTTCTTCGCGGCCTCCGGCTTCGTGGTGATGGCCGGCTCCTTCGCCGGTCTGCTGCTGATCCCGACGGACTTCAGCTACTGGGTCTTCGCGCTCATGGTGTTCCTCAACGGCCTCGGCGGCGGTCTGTTCGCCGCGCCCAACACCTCGATCATCATGGCCAGCGTGCCGGCCGAGGCCCGCGGCGCCGCCTCCGGCATGCGGGCCACCTTCCAGAACGCCGGCATGGTGCTGTCCATCGGTGTCTTCTTCTCGCTGATGGTGGCCGGCCTCGCCGGATCGCTGCCGAACACGCTCAGCTCCGGGCTGATGGCCCAGGGCGTACCGGCCGCCAACGCCCACCAGGTGGCGAACCTGCCCCCGGTCGGCACGCTCTTCTCGGCCTTCCTCGGGTACAACCCGATCCAGGAGATGCTGGGCCCGGACACCCTGTCCAAGCTCCCGCCGGCCAACGCGCACACGCTGACCGGCCGTGAGTTCTTCCCGCATCTGATCTCCGGGCCCTTCCACGACGGCCTCGTCGTGGTGTTCGCCCTCGCGATCGTGATGTCCTTGGTCGCGGCGGGCGCATCCCTGATCCGCGCCCGCACGGCCCGCACGGTAGGTACCGGGCGGAGCTGACCCGGCCGACCGAGGAGGCGCCCCCGCCATGACCGACCACGACGCGCGCGGGGCGCTCTCCTCGGAAGCGGTCGCCCGCCTGCGGCTGATCGTCGCCCGGCTCTACCGGCAGATGGCCCAGGCGTCCGGCGGCGAACGCGATCTCACCCTCGCCCAGATCTCCGCGCTGGCCAGGACCGAGGAGTTCGGCCCGATCCGGCTCGGCGAACTGGCCGCGCTCGAACAGGTCGCCGCCCCCTCACTGACCCGCACCCTGCGCCCGCTGGCCGCCGACGGGCTGATCCGCAAGGTGCCCGACCCCTCCGACGGCCGCTCCCTGCTGGTCAGCATCGCCCCTGCGGGCCATGAACTGCTGGACACCGTCCGCCGGGAGCGTTCCGCCCTGCTGACCCGCCGTACCTCCCGGCTCACCCAGGAACAGCGCGAGACCCTGCTGGCCGCCCTCCCCGTACTCGAACTGCTGCTCACCGAGCCGCCGGCCGACGACCACGGGAACGCCGGCGGCTGAGCCGGGCGCCGGGCGGGTCAGCCCGGCGCCTCGTGCGCGCCCGGCTCCAGCGGCGGCGAGGGCACCCCGCAGTGCGACGCGCACTGCGGGCGGGCCACCGGGTGCTCGCTGTCCTCGCGCAGCGCGCCCGAGGGCACCAGCAGCGCGGCCAGCGCCGCCCCCACCACGCACAGGCCCGCGCAGATCGGCATCGCCCGCCCGAAGGCGGAGTTCACCGCGTGCGGCGAGGTGTACGCGTGGTTCGACAGCCCCACCAGCAGCGGCAGCGCGGCCACCACCAGCAACTGCGCCACCCGGGCGGCCGCGTTGTTGACGCCGCTGGCGATCCCCGCGTGGTCGACCTCCACCGAGGCCAGTACGGTCGCGGTCAGCGGCGCCACGAACAGGCTCATCCCCAGCCCCTGCACCACCACCGCGGGCAGTACGTCGGTCACGTACGACGACGAGCCCGGCGAGATCCGGGTGAGCAGCATCAGCCCGGCGGCCGTCAGCAGCGGACCCACCGTCAGCGGCCAGCGCGGCCCGATCCGCTGCGCGAGCGAGCCCGCCGACGCCGACAGCAGCAGTATCAGCACCGTCACCGGCAGCGTCGCGAGCCCCGCCCGCAGCGCGCTGTACCCGGCCGCGATCTGCAATTGCACCGGCAGCAGGAAGAACACCCCGCCGATCGCCGCGTACAGACACAGCGTCACCAGGTTCATCGCGGTGAACAGCCGCGAGGAGAACACCGACAGCGGCAGCATCGGCGCGCGGCTGCGCCGCTCGGTCCGCCAGAAGGCCACCCCGCAGGCCAGCCCCGCCAGCGCCGGCACGGCGATGACCAGGGGCGAGGGGTGCCCCGAGGCGGTGATCAGCGCGTAGGTGATGCCGGCCAGGCAGAGTGCGGCCAGCGCGGCGCCGCGCACGTCGAAGCGGCCCGTGGCGTTGCGGTCGCGGCTCTCCGGGACATGCCGGGCGGCGATCGCCACCACGACCACCGCGACCGGCACGTTGATCAGGAAGATCCACCGCCAGCCGGGGCCGTCCACCAGATAACCGCCCAGGAACGGCCCGATCGCGCCCGCCACCCCGCCGAGCCCGGACCACGCGCCCACCGCCTTGGCCCGGTCCTCCGGCCGGAAGGTCGACTGCACCAGCGCGAGCGACCCCGGCGTCAGCAGGGCGCCGCCCACGCCCTGGAGGGCCCGCGCGGCGATCAGCATCGTGCTGTCCTGCGCGATCCCGCACAGCGCGGACGCCAGCGCGAACCAGGCCACGCCGATGACGAAGATCCGCCGCCGCCCGTAGCGGTCGCCGAGGCCGCCGCCGAGCAGGATCAGCCCGGCCAGGGTGAGCAGATAGCCGTTGACCGTCCATTGCAGGTCGGCCAGCGACGCGCCCAGGTCCTCGCCGATCCGGGGGAGCGCGATGTTGACGATCGTGCCGTCGAGCAGCGCTATGCCCGACCCCAGCACCGAGCAGGCCAGCACCCAGCGGCCGGCCGGGGAGGCCAGCCGTACGCCGCCTGCCTCGGGCGGCTCCGCCCTGGTCATCGCATCCGCCTCTCCTGTGGGCCCGGACCGTTCGGCGGGTGCCGAAGCGTCACCGCTCTAGCGTCGGGGCCATGAACGAGGTCATGAACGAGTCCGCGGACACCGCCGAAGCCGAAGCCGAAGCCGCAGCCGCCGCCCCGGGCGATGCCGGGACCGCGGCCGGGCCGTACCCGCCCGTTGACGATCATGTGACGGTCACGCCGAGCATTCTCTACTTCGGCACCCCCGTCGTGCTGTTGTCCACGCTCAACGCGGACGGATCGGCCAATCTCGCGCCGATGTCCTCCGCCTGGGCGCTCGGCCGCACCGTCGTGCTCGGCCTGGGCGCCGAAGGGCAGACCGCCGCCAACCTGGCGGCGCGGCCCGAGGTCGTCGTCAATCTGCCGGCCGCCGACCAGTGGCGGGCCGTGGAGCGGCTGGCCCCGCTCACCGGCCGGGACCCGGTGCCCGCCGCCAAACGGGCAGCGTTCCGTACCGAACGGGACAAGTTCGGCGCCGCCGGGCTCACCGCCCAGCCCTCCGACATCGTCCGGCCGCCGAGGGTCGCGCAGTGCCCGCTGCAACTGGAGGCCCGGGTGAGGGGGATACGCGCGGACCTGACCGGCGACTTCTTCATCGCCGAGGCCGAGGTCGTCCGGGTGCACGCCCGCCGGGACCTCGTGGTGCCCGGCACCCAGCACCTCGACCCCGCCCGCTGGAACCCGCTGATCTACAACTTCCGGCACTATTTCGGCCTCGGCGCCGAACTCGGCCACACCTTCAGGTCGCAGACCGCGCCGCCCGGCGGCGAGGCCCCCTTGGCGCGGCGCGCCCACGCGTGAGAATGGGCGGGCGGGGCAAGCAGCACCGCAGGGCGCGGGCCGCAGCGCGGGCCCGGCCGCAGGACGCAGCGAAGGAGAGACGGATGCCGCACGAGCGTGCCGGAACCCCAGCCCGGCCGGATGACCTGGTGGACGTGCCCCGCCTGGTCACCGCCTACTACGCTCTGCACCCCGACCCCGGCGAGCCCGACCAGCGGGTGGCCTTCGGCACCTCGGGCCACCGAGGCTCCTCGCTCGCCACCGCCTTCAACGAGGACCACATCGCCGCCACCAGCCAGGCGATCTGCGACTACCGGGCCCAGCAGGGCACCACGGGACCGCTCTTCCTGGGCGCCGACACCCACGCCCTGTCCGAGCCCGCCCGGGTCACCGCCCTGGAGGTGTTCGCCGCCAACGGCGTCACCGTCCTGATCGACCGGCGCGACGGCTGGACCCCGACCCCGGCCGTCTCGCACGCGATCCTCACCCACAACCGGGGCCGTACCACCGCGCTCGCCGACGGTGTGGTCGTCACCCCCTCGCACAACCCGCCCGCCGACGGCGGCTTCAAGTACAACCCGCCCACCGGCGGCCCGGCCGCCTCCGACGCCACCGGCTGGATCCAGGACCGCGCCAACGCCCTGATCGCCGGCGGCCTGACGGACGTCCGCCGGATCCCGTACGCCCGCGCGCTGGCCGCCGACACCACCGGGCGCTACGACTTCCTCGGCCGCTATGTGGACGACCTGCCGTCGGTGCTCGACCTCGAAGCCGTCCGCCGGGCGGGCGTCACCATCGGCGCGGATCCGCTCGGCGGCGCCTCGGTCGGCTACTGGGGCGAGATCGCCGAGCGGCACGGCCTGGACCTGACCGTGGTCAATCCGCACGCGGACCCGACCTGGCGGTTCATGACGCTGGACTGGGACGGCAGGATCCGGATGGACTGCTCGTCGCCGTACGCGATGGCGTCGCTGATCGCCCGCAAGGACGAGTACCGGATCGCCACCGGCAACGACGCAGACGCCGACCGGCACGGCATCGTCACGCCCGACGGCGGCCTGATGAACCCCAACCACTATCTGGCCGTCGCGATCTCCTACCTGGCCGGGCACCGCGAGCAGTGGGGGCCGGAACTCGCCGTCGGCAAGACCCTGGTGTCCTCCTCGATGATCGACAAGGTGGTCGCCGACCTGGGCCGGCCGCTCAACGAGGTACCGGTCGGCTTCAAGTGGTTCGTGGACGGACTGCTCGGCGGCACCCTGGCCTTCGGCGGCGAGGAGTCCGCGGGCGCGTCCTTCCTGCGGCACGACGGCACGGTGTGGACCACCGACAAGGACGGCATCCTGCTGGCGCTGCTCGCCGCGGAGATCACCGCGGTCACCGGCCGTACCCCCTCCGAGCACTACACGGACCTGACCGCGCGCTTCGGCGCCCCCGCGTACGCCCGGATCGACGCGCCCGCCGACCGCGAGCAGAAGGCCGTACTGGCGAAGCTGTCGCCGGATCAGGTGCCGGCCGAGGAACTGGCCGGGGAGCCGGTGACCGCGGTGCTGACCGAGGCGCCGGGCAACGGGGCCGCGCTGGGCGGCATCAAGGTGTGCACGGAGAACGCCTGGTTCGCCGCGCGCCCGTCCGGGACCGAGGACGTCTACAAGGTGTACGCCGAGTCGTTCCTCGGCGACGAGCACCTGGCCAGGGTCCAGGACGAGGCGCGGGCGATGGTGACGGACGCGCTCAAGAACTGAGCGGCGGGACGGGCCCGGGGCGCGCGGCCCCGGGCCCGTGACGCTCGCTGCTTCGGCTCAGGCGAGGCTTGGGCTTGGGCTTCGGCTCAGGCGAGCTGGGCCGCCTGGAGACCCGCGTACGCGCCCCCGCGGCGCAGCAGTTCCGCGTGCGAGCCGATCTCCACGATCCGGCCCTCGTCGAGGACCACGATCCGGTCGGCGTTCCTGATCGTGGACAGCCGGTGCGCGACCACGAAGACCGTACGGCCCCGCACCAGCCGGGTCAGCGCCTGCTGGACCAGCGCCTCCGAGCGGGAGTCGAGCGCCGAGGTGGCCTCGTCCAGGATCAGCACCCGGGGGTCGCGGATCAGCGCGCGGGCGATGGCCAGCCGCTGCTTCTGGCCGCCGGACAGCCGCGCCCCGCGCTCACCGACCACGGTGTCCAGGCCGTGCGGCATACGGTCGATGAACTCCAGCGCGTTGGCGTCCCGCAGCGCCGACCGTACGGTCTCCTCGGGCACGTCCGTCATGCCGTAGGTGACGTTCTCGCGGACGCTGCCCTCGAACAGGATCGAGTCCTGCGGGACGACCGACAGCCAGCTGCGGTAGTCGCGCAGGTCCAGGGTCTCCATGTCGACACCGTCGAGCAGGATCTGCCCCTGCGAGGGCCGCAGGAAGCCGATCACCAGGTTGAGCACGGTGGACTTGCCCGCGCCCGAGCCGCCGACCAGGGCGATCGTCTCGCCGGGCCGTACGTCCAGGTCGAAGTCGAGCAGCGAGGGCCGCTCGGCCTCGGCGTAGGTGTGGCCGACACCGCGGAACTCGAAGCGGCCGGTGACGCCCTTAATGTGCGCCTTGCCGTCGTTCTTCTCCAGGTCGGGCGCCTGGAGCACCTCGCCGATCGAGCGGACCGACTCAAGGCCCTTGCCGATCTGCGGGGTGAGGGTGAGCAGCGTGGTGACCGAGCCGGTGAGGCTGGAGAAGTACGCGCTGAGCATGACGACCGTGCCCGCGCTGACGTTCAGCCAGCCGTAGTAGGCCACCAGCGCCGAGCCCGCGAGGCAGGCGACACCGATGGCGTTGAGCAGGATCCAGGCGAGCGAGCCGAACCAGCCGTTGAGCCGGTCCAGCCGCAGCCCGGCGTGCAGTACCTCGCCCAGGGTGCGGTCCACCCGGTGCAGCGCGGTGTTCTCCAGGCCGTGCGCCCGGGTGATGGGGATGAGCGTGGTCATCTCGCTGACCCGCGAGGACAGTTGCTCGACCTGCTGGCGGAAGGACTCGTTGTGGTCCCGCAGCCGCCGGCGCAGCTTGACCACCAGCAGGGCGGAGGCCGGCACCACGACCAGATAGACGGGCAGGAAGGCCGGTGCCCGGAGGCCGATGACCACCAGGCCGCCGAGGAGGGTGGCGATGGCGGCAAGACCGTTGTCCGCGGTCTGCTGGGCGGCCGTCTCTATGGTCTCGACGTCCCTGATCACCTTGGCCTGGAGCACTCCGGCGCTGACCCGGTTGTGGTATCCGATGGACAGCTGCTGCATCCGGTGGCACAGCGCGGTCCGCAGCCGGGTGCCCGTCCGGCGGATCGATCCCTGCATGCAGCGTACGTAGGTCAGATGCAGCGGAAGGTTGAGGCTGAGGATCACCAGCAGCACGGCGGCGTTCCACCACAGCACCGATATCGGCTTGTGCTGGACGACGACGTCGACGACGTTGGCGGTGATCAGCGGGAGCAGCCAGACCGGGGTGTGCTTGCCGAGGAACGCGGCCACGGCGACCCAGACCCGGCGCCGGTCGGGATGGAAGAGGTAGAGGAGGGTTCGGACGGGGTGCTCGCCACGGTAACGGTGGCTGAGCGTGCCTTGCGGCAACGCCATTGCGGGGCTCCTCGCATCACGTCTTCGCGGTACAGGTGCGCAAGGGACGCGGGGGCTGGCTTCGGCGCTGAAGCGGCCCCCGGCGTTGATGTGCGCGCATACACCTTAGAGGCCGGGCGCCCCGCGGTGCCCGGCCCCCCTGTTGTCGTTCCTGGTCAACGGGGTGGTTAATGGATTTGACGTAGACAGCACAGGCGCTCGGCCGCTGAGGGCCGTTGGGCCTGTGGTGATGCGTGGGATACGTGCGGCGGTTGCGGCACGCGCTGGATGGGCACGTGCCTGCCGGGCCACCGCCGGTTGGTCGCGCGCCTGTTGGTCAGGCGCCCGTCGGGCCGTTCAGCGGTGGCCGGGACGGGACCTGCGGTAGAGGGCGGCACCGGCCAGCAGCAGAGCCGCGCTGCCCGCGGCCGTCCAGCCGAGGCCGTCGGAGCCGGTGTGGGCCAGTGTCGGACCGGTCGAAGGGGTGACCGGCGCGGGGTTCGGCGGGGCCGGCACCGGCTTGTGGGCGGGCGGCGTCGGTGCGACCGGCGGCGTGGGGGCCGGAGTGTCCGTGTTCACCGAGGTGTTGCCGAAGGTGGGGTTGAGAATGCCCACCACATTGGCCGAGTTGCCGGTCACGTTGGCCGGGATGTCGAGCGGCAGTTGCAGCAGGTTGCCGGACGCCACGCCCGGCGAACCGCTGGCGCGGCCCGCCGCGTGGGCGCCGCCGCCGTTGCGCCCTCCCGACAGCGCGCCCGCCGACTCGACGGCCGGGCGGCCCGCGTGCTTGCCCGGCCGGTGGTTGCCGGAGAACGTCGACTGCCCCGTGGAGATGTTCGCGCACCGGTTGCCGAACGAGGGGTTCAGCAGGCCGACGACGTCGATGGTATTACCGCACACGTTCACCGGAATGTGCACCGGAACCTGGACGGAATTGCCCGACAGAACTCCGGGCGAGCCCGCGGCTTCGCCGTCGGCCGCCGAATCCGCCTGGGCATACCCCGCGGAGGCCAGTACGCCACCGGCGACCATCGCGGTGACGAGTCCCTTTCGGGCGACCCTCTTCATACGCTCCCTGCCTTCCGGAAATGCCTCGCGGACCGAATGTCCGCACCGGGCACAACGCGTCAGAGGGCAATGAGGTCATGCGTATCCGAGGATTCATCACAATGGGTGAAGGTGATCCGGTTTTGTTCTGGACGTGTCCCTATAGGGGCGATTCGGTACGTGACTGGTCGCTTCCTCGGGGGTGGCGAGGGGTGGCGGCGGTCGGTTGCCGTACTCCGACCGCCGCCGTCTTCCCCCGGTATGCCCCTCCGGCACGCGTGCGCTCAGGCGGCGTTCTCACCCAGCACGCGGGAGTCCTCGAAGGTGCAGCGCTCGATGTGCCGGCGGGCGGCCGTGAGCGCCGCGCCTATCTCCCGCGTCCCCGTGGACACGCACAGGGTGTAGACGGTGTCCTGCAACTGTTGCCGTACATGCGGATCAGCGCCCTCCTTGTCCTCCTTGCCGCCCGTGTTCCGGTGGCCGGTGAGCGCGCGGAGCGCCTCGTAGCGCTCGACCAGGTTCCGCAGCACGGTCGGGTGGGCCATCAGCATCGTCGTACTCCTCGGTGATCGGCGAAGTCTCCGCGCGCCTGCCCGCTTACGGCGACTACATGCGCGATACACGGGAAAACTTTCCGTGTGCGGATCACGACGGGCGACTGCGTACCGTCACACCGTGGCTTCGCCCGGGGCCGCCGCCATCCGCCCCGAAGGCGCGCGAGGAACCGCGCGAGCAACCGCGCACCCGCCGACGGCCCGGAAACGACCGCAAGGGGCTCGGCCGGCGGGCATCTGCCGGCACGCCGTGGCCGGGGCGAGCGGTGGTCGGGGTCGGCGCGGGGAGACGCGGGCCTTCACCAGTGCGAGCGTGGTGCGCGCGCTCGAACTGTCGTCCTCGTGGAGCACGCCGCTGTTCGCGCCCGTGGCGGCGAAGGCGGACGTCGAGTTGCCGCAGATGCGTGGCGCGCCGCGCCGCAGCCCCCGGCCTCAAGGCCCGCCTGTACGGGCCCGCGGGTGGGGGCGTGCGTGCGACCGTCGGTCGTATGTGCCCGTGCGGGGCGTGCGTGCGGGATGGGACACGGCCGAGTGGCGGGGCCCGGCCTCACGCGTGGGGGCGTGTGCGCGGCGCGGTGCGCTTGCCGGCTGGGCGCCGGGGGCCGCCTAGAGATTCGCCAGGCGTTCGCGGATGTCCGTGGCCGCGGGGGCGTTCAGGGATTCCGCGATGGACAGGGCCTGGCGCCAGCAGTCCGCGGCGGCGTCCGCGCGGCCGTCGCGGAAGTGGATCTGGCCGAGGCAGTCCAGCGTCTCGGCCTCGCCCGAGCGGTCCCCGCTGCCCCGGCGGCACAGCAGCGCCTCCCTGCCGTGCGCGAGCGCGAGTTCCGTGTTGCCGGCCGCCAGATGCGTACGGGCCAGGCCGTCGAGCACGCTGCCCTCGAGCCGCCGTTCGCCCCACTCGCGGAACATCGCCAGCGCCTGCTCCTGCGCGGTGACGCTGCGCGCCGAGCGCCCGGCGTCGCGGTACAGCTCGCCGAGGTTGGCCAGCGCGATGCCCTCGCCCGCCTGGTCGCCGACCGCCCGGCAGGTCTCCAGCGACTGTTCCTGGCAGCCGATGGCGTCGGCGAGCCGGCCCATCCGGCGGTACGTGTTGCCGAGATTGGTCAGCACGCCCGCCTCCCCGCTGCGGAAACCCGTCTCGCGCATCAGGGCCAGCGCCGACCGGTAGTGGTCGACGGCCTGCCCGTAGCGCCGCAGGTCGTGGGCCGCGACGCCGAGCCCGACCAGCAGCCGCGCCTCGGCGAGCCGGTCGCCGAGCAACCGGGCGCTGGGCAGGGCGAGTTCCTGGCAGGCGATCCAGTCGGCCCAGTGGCCGCGCGACTCGAAGTACCCCCACAGGCAGCGCGCGAGCTGCCACGCGTGCCGGTGCCGGCCGGCCCGTACGGCGGCCCGGATCAGCGGCGCGAAGGCGGCACGTTCCGCGTCCAGCCAGGCCAGCGCGTCCGCCCGGTCGGCGAAGGGCTCGCCGGCGCCCGGCGCGGCGGCGTCCGCGCGGTCCAGCCGCTGCGGGCGCAGCAGTTCCTCGGCGCCGTCGACCGTCGCCAGATAGAAGTCGAACAGCCGGTCGAGCGCCGCCGACCGGTCCCGCTCGCTCTCGGTGCGGGCGCACTCGCGCGCGGCGTACACGCCCAGCAGGTCGTGCGGTCGGTAGCGGCCGGTCCGGGGCTCGTCGAGCAACTGGCAGTCGACCAGGTCCTGCAACAGCCGGTCCGCCTCGGCGCGTTCGACCGCGGCGAGCGCCGCCGCGGCGGGCAGCCCGATCTCGGCGCCGGGGAAGAGGCCGAGCAGCCGGAACATCCGCCGCCGCGCGGCGTCCAGCGAGCGGTACGACAGCGCGAACGCGGCGGCGACGCTGCGGTCCTCGGCCGCGAGTTCGTCCAGCCGCCGGTCCTCGACGGCCAGCCGGTCCCGCAGATGCGCCACGCTCCACGCGGGCCGGTGCCGCAGCCGGGCCGCGGCGATCTGCACGGCCAGCGGCAGCAGTCCGCAGGCGCGTACGACCTCGCCGGCCGCCTCGGGCTCCGCCGCGACCCGGCCGGACCCGGCCACCGCGTCGAACAGCGCCAGCGCGTCGGCGTACGGCAGGACGTCCAGGCTCAGCGGCTCTCCCGCGTCCAGCCCGGACAGCCGGCGCCGGGAGGTGATCAGCACCAGGGAGGAGGAAGAGCCGGGCAGCAACGGCCGTACCTGGCCCGCGTCCAGCGCGTTGTCGAGCACCAACAGGGCCCGGCGCCCGGTCAGTTGGGCGCGCCAGAGCGCCGCCCGGTCGTCCGGCTCGGCGGGAATGCGCTCTCCCGGCACGCCCACCGCCAGCAGCAGCTTCTCCAGCGCCGCCGCGGCGGTCACCGGCCGCTGGCCCGGAGTGTGGCCGTGCAGGTCGATGTGCAGCCGGACATCGGGGTAGCGCTCTCCCAGCAGTTGGGCCACATGGACGGCCAGCGTCGTCTTGCCGACCCCCGCCATGCCGTCGATCGCGCACACCCCGCGCCGCCCGGCCGCCGCGACGACCCGGGCGACCTCGGCGACCCGCCCGGTGAAGTGGTCGGCGTCGCGCGGCAGATTCACCCGCCGCCGGGCCGCGCCCTGCCCGGCAGCCCTCCCACCGCCCTCGTCCGGCCCCTCCCCGGCGGCCCCTTCCGGCGGTGAGCCCGCGAGCAGCGCCGGATCGGCCACCACGATCCGCTGCCGCAACTCGCCCAGTAGCGGCCCCGGATCGAGCCCCAGCACCTCGACCGACGCCTCCCGCGCCCGGTCGTACGCGGCCAGCGCCTCCGCCTGCCGGCCGTCCCGGTACAGCGCCAGCATCAACTGGGCCCAGGGGCGTTCGCGCAGCGGCTGTTCACCGGTCAGCAGCCGCGCCTCCGTGATGGCGTCGCCGTAACGGCCCTGCGCGAGCAGCACTTCGGTCCGGTCCTCGGCGAGCGACTGCCGCTGCTCGGCCAGCCAGTCGCGCTGCGCCACCGCGAACGGCCCCGGCACACCGCCCAGTACGGTCCCCTCGAACAGGTCGAGAGCGTCGCGCATCAGCCGCTCGGCCGCCTCGGGACGCCCGGCCCGCCACGCCTGGCGGCCCTCGTCCCTGAGCCGTTCGAACCGGCTCACATCGGTGGTCCCCTCCGCCAGCCGCAGCCGGTAGCCCGACGGCTGCGACTCCAGATAACGGCCGGGGGAGCGGCGGGACCTACCGGGCTCCAACGCCCGCCGCAGCCCGGCGACATAGGTGTGCACGCTGCCTCCGGGCCGCCCCGGCAGCTCTTCGCCCCACACCGCGTCGATCAACTCGCTGCTGTGCACGACCCGGTTGGCGCGCACGGCCAGTACGGCGAACAGCGCGCGCTGCAACGGCGGGCCGAGCGCCAGCTCCCGTTCGCCCACGAACGCCCGTAACGGCCCGAGCAGTCGGACCGACAGCGGCAGCGGCCGCCCGTCGTCGCCGTCCACTGCGTGACCACCCCCGCGTGCACCGCGTCGTACGCCGCCGATTCGTGGTGAAGTCGCGCACGGCAGCCGCCGCGAGGCCACAACTCGCCGCCGAGGGGCGGGAGTCCGGCATCCAGACGTCATCCAGAGCGCGCTGCCAGAATGCCCGCGGCAGGCGACTTTTGGGAAGTCGGGAGGGTGATGGTGGGAATCGGGCGCCCGCATTCGAGACTGCGCCGGACGGCTCGGCGCGTATACAGATCGGCATGGGCACTGGTGTCGGCGGTCCTGCTGGCCGCCGTCGGCCTGCTGAGCGGACCGGCGACCCAGGCCGTGGCCTCGCCGGTCAATCCGTACGTCTACTACGTGGCCGCCGACGGCGGTCTGTGGGGCTACACGCAGTCCCAGAGCGGCATTTGGTCGACCGCGGCCAGGATCGGCCCCAGCGGGATCGCCCCGCCCGGCGCCCATGTGAGCGCCGTCCGGCTGCCGGGCGGGCAGCCCTCGGTGTTCTTCGTCGGCCTCGACGGCGCTGTGTACGAGGC
Source organism: Streptomyces sp. NBC_00223 (assembly GCF_036199905.1). NCBI lineage: Bacteria > Bacillati > Actinomycetota > Actinomycetes > Kitasatosporales > Streptomycetaceae > Streptomyces > Streptomyces sp. NBC_00223. The sequence goes on from NZ_CP108109.1 coordinate 7,366,965, forward strand.
GTGCCCGCAGTACCCGCAGCCGATTCCCATCACCAGCCGGGGCGTCGCGCCTCCCGGCGGCCCGGTCGCCACGGGGGCGGCCAACGGGCGGTTCGTCGTCTTCACCTCCGCGACCGGTTCGTACAACACCGGCGGCGCGGTGAACGTGCCGAACCCCACGGCGACCTATGCCCCGCAGGAGATCAGCAACCCGTGCTCGCCCTCGCCGGTCCAGCTGTACACGAACGGCTCCTCGACGTACGTCCCCGGCGGGGAGATGGCCGTCGTGGGCCTCCCGAACGGTGGCTACGGGGTCTTCACCGTGGACAGTTACGGCGCGGTGCGCGTCCAGTGGCGCTCGCCGACCGGTGCGCTGACCGACCAGCAGCTCACCGCTACGGGCACGTCGACGCCCGGCAGCGCCATCACGGTCACCCCGACCGTGAACGTCCCCAGTACGCCCGGTGCGCTGAGCCTCTTCTTCACCGGTCACGACGGACGGGTCAGGGTGGCGCACCCCGTACCCGGCGGCGGTCAGGTCGGCGGCCCGGTGCCCAACACCACCGGCCCGGCCAACGTCCCGGACGGCGCCCAACTGGCGGTGTCCACCCGTGCCAGCGGGCTCATGGTCGGGTACGCGGCGACCAACGGCGCCTTCACCATCGCGCAGCTCTCCTCGACGGGGACCTGGCTGCGGACCGACGCGGTCAGTGACCTGGGATACGTGGTGCCGGGGTCGCTCGCGGCCGCCACCGTCGGCCCGGCCTCGGACGACGACGGCTACTGGCACTGCGGCAGCGAAGTCCACTCGCCCGTGCACATCCACATCCCCCTCGTGATACCCGACCCGCCGCCCCAGCCCAACTGGGACATCGCGGGGCCGGCGAACGTCACGCCGGGCGCGTTCTTCGCGGCGGCGTAAGGGGGTCAAAGACCACGGGGGAGCACGGGGGAGCACGGGGGAACCACGGGGGAACCACGGGGGACGGCGGGGCCGCCCGGAGCACATCCGGGCGGCCCCGCCGCACGCGTACGCGATCCGCGCGTCACCGGGCCCCGCACAGAGGGAAGTTCTAGGCGGCGATGACCGCCGCGCCCATGCGCCCTCCGTCGACGTCCACCACCGTGCCGTGGACGAACGCCGCCTCGTCGCTCGCCAGCCAGACGGCGGCGTGCGCGATGGCGTCCGGGGTGCCGACGCCGCCGGCCGGGGTGCCCTTCATCATGATCTCGCCGGGGTGGGGCTCGCCGCCGTCCTCGGTACGGGGAAGGATCACGCCCGGCGAGACGGCGTTCACCCGTACGCCCGCCGGCCCGAACTCGGCCGCCCACGCCCGGGTGAGGGTCTCCACGGCGCCCTTGGTCGAGCTGTAGAGCGCGCCGATCGGTACGCCCAGGCGCGCGACCCACGAGCCGAGGTTGATGATGCTTCCCCCGCCGTTCTCCGCCATCGCCGCGGCGACGTCGGCGGTCAGGAAGAACGGCGCCTTCACATTCACCGCGTAGACCCGGTCGAAGGTCTCCTCGTCCGTGTCGGCCGTGGCGGCGCCGGGGTAGATCCCGGCGTTGTTCACCAGGATGTCGATCGGCCCGCCCAGGGCCGTGCGGGCCCGCTCGGCCAGGTCCCGGGACGCCCGGGCGCTGCCGTCGAGGTCCGCCGGTACGAAGTCCGCGAGCCCGCCGGACGCGCGGATGCCCTCGACGACCCGCGAGCCCCGCTCCGGGCTGCGTCCGGAGACGACGACATGGGCCCCCTCGGCGGCGAACGCCTCGGCGATGGCCTGCCCGATGTTGCTCGTCGACCCCGTGACCAGCGCGGTCTTGCCCTTCAGTCGCTCGCCCATGGTGCGCTTCCTCATCTCGCTCGGTGTGATTCCGCTCGGTCCGCGCGGCGTGCGGCCGCTCGGCCCACTGTGCGTCGCGAAAAATGGACCAGCAAGTCCAGTTCGGGGGCGGGCGCGGGGGTGCGGCTGCGGCTGGGGACGAGGGGCGCGGGGGCTGCGGGGGTACGGTGCCGCGGCGCACAATGGACCTGTGAGTCCAGCGGAGGAGGGTGCGGGATGACGACGCAGGTGCTGACGGCGAAGGGGACGCAGGCGCTGACCGCGAAGGGCCGGGCCACGCGGGCCCGTATCGTCGAGGGCGCCGCCGAGGTGCTCCGGGAGCGGGGGGTCGCCTTCACCACCCTCGACGACATCCGTGACCGCACCTGCACGAGCAAGAGCCAGCTGTTCCACTACTTCCCCGACGGCAAGGACGAACTGCTGCTGGCCGTCGCCCGGTTCGAGGCGGACCGGGTCCTGGAGGACCAGCAACCGCACCTGGGGCGCCTGGACTCCTGGGAGTCCTGGTACGAGTGGCGCGACGTGGTGGTGGCACGCTACGAGCGCCAGGGCGACCAGTGCCCGCTGGGCTCCCTGTTCCTCCAGGTCGGACGTACCCGGCCCGGCGCGCGGGCGATCGTGGTCGCGCTGATGCGCCAGTGGCAGGAGCACCTGGCCGACGGTATGCGCGCGCTCCAGGCGCGCGGTCTGGTGGCGCCGACCCTGGACGTCGCGCAGGAGTCCGCCGCGCTGCTGGCCGGAATCCAGGGAGGCGTGTCGATCATGATGTCCACGGGCGATTCGGCGCATCTGAGGGCCGCGATCGACACGAAGATCGCGCACCTGCGCGCCACGCCCCCCGCCTGACCCCGCGCGCCGGCCCGCCCGAACGCCCGCCTCAGGAGCCGGTCAGGACGACGAGCTGCCGGGTCGCCCGGGTCATCGCGACGTAGCGGTCGACCGCGCCCTCGACCCCCGTACCGAACTTCTCCGGGTCGACGAGGACCACGAGGTCGAACTCCAGTCCCTTCGTCAGCTCCGGCGTCAGCGACCGGACCCGGGACGTCGCCCGGAACCCCGGATCGCCGATGACGCAGGCGATCCCGTCGGCGTGCGCGGCGAGCCAGGCGTCGAGGACCGCCCGCAGGTCCGCGACCGATCCGTGGACGACCGGGAGGCCCCCGCTGCGGATGGAGGTCGGCACATTTGCGTCCGGGATCTCGGCCCGGATGACGAGCTCGGCTTCCGCCATGACCTCTTCCGGTGTGCGGTAGTTGATGCTCAGCGGGGCCACCGTGATCCGGTCGAGCCCGACCCGCTCCAGCCGCTCCCGCCACGACTCCGTGAACCCGTGCCTGGCCTGGGCGCGGTCCCCGACGACGGTGAAGCTGCGGGACGGGCAGCGGAGCAGCAGCATCTGCCACTCCGCGTCGGTCAGTTCCTGGGCCTCGTCCACGATGACGTGCGCGAACGGGCCGGCCAGCGGTTCCGGGTCGGCGCCGGGCAGCGCGCTCTCGTCGATCAGGGTGTCCTGGAGGTCCGGGCCGCGCAGCATCGTCACCGCGCCCTCACCGTCGTCGTCGGCCTCCAGCAGACCGTCGGCGACGTAGGACCTCTGCATGCGCTCGGCGGCGACGGAGGCTTCGTGCCGGCGCTTGCGCGCGGACGCCTCCGGGTCGCCGAGCCGCTGCCGTGCCGCGTCCAGGAGCGGCAGGTCCGACACCGTCCATGCCTGGGCGTCCGCGCGTCGCAGCCTGCGGACGTCGTCGGGGCCGAGCCAGGGGGCGCACTTGCGCAAGTAGGCGGGCACCGACCACAGATCCCCGACGAGATCGCACGCGTCGAGCATCGGCCAGGCGCGGTTGAGGGCCTTGATCAGCTCCCGGTCCTGGAGCAGCGACCGCCGCAGCAGGTCGGGCGGGACGTCGCTGTCGTCCTTGTCCACCAGGATCGTGAGCAGTTCGTCCCGGATCTGGTCGCGCGCCTCGTTGTGCGGGGTGCCCGGTTCCACCGCCGCGAAGGCGGCCGCCCAGTCATCGGGGCTCAGCCAGATGTCGGACCAGTGGCTCGACACCGTCATCCCTTCGGTGGGCGGCTCCTCGTAGATGCCGACGGCCGGCTCGATCGCCCGCACCATGTCCGCGGACGACTTCAGCAGGGCCACGCCCGGGTCGGTCTCGATCGCCGCCCCGGCCCCCTCGGCGACGAGGTCGCGCAGGGTGCAGGTCCTTACGCCCTCCTCGCCGAGGCTGGGCAGCACATCGGCGACGTAGGCCAGATACGGCTGATGGGGGCCGACGAACAGCACGCCGCCGCGACGGTGACCCAGGCGCGGGTCGGAGTAGAGGAGGTGGGCGGCGCGGTGCAGGGCGACGACGGTCTTGCCCGTACCCGGACCGCCGTCGACGACGAGAGCGCCGCGGGAGCCCGCCCGGATGACGGCGTCCTGGTCGGCCTGGATGGTGGCGAGCACGTCGCGCATCCGGGCCGACCGGTCGCCGCCCAGGCTCGCGATGAACGCGGACTGGTCGTCGAGCGCCGCGTGTCCTTCGAGCCCGTCGGCGGTGAACACCTCGTCCCAGTAGTCGCCGATCCGGCCGCGGGTCCAGCGGTACCTGCGGCGGCTCGCCAGCCCCATCGGATTGGCGTGGGTCGCCGCGAAGAACGGCTCGGCCGCCGGGGAACGCCAGTCGAGCAGCAGTCGGCGCCCCGCGCTGTCGGTGAGGCCGAGGCGTCCGATGTACACCGGCTGGGGATCGTCGGTGCGGACGATGTGGCCCAGACACAGATCGAGACCGAAGCGGCGCAAGGCGCGCAGACGGCCGGTCAGGCGGTGGATCTCGATGTCCCGGTCCATCGCCTCCCGGCCGACACCGCCGGGCGCCTTGCGCTCGGCGTCCAGGCGGTCGGAGAGTTCGGCGATCGTCTGCTCAAGGCTCTCCGCGACGGCCGCGAAGTGCCGTTCGTCGCCGGCGATCAGGGCCGGGTCGGCCTTGGGGGACAGGTGGTCGGGAAGGTCGAACGCGCTGGTGGTCAGGGGGTTCACTCATCAGCTCCGAACTGTGGTCGCGCGCAGTCGTCGCGCGCGGCAAGGCGTCGGAACCGGCGTGCGCGTCGACAACGGCACACGCGTTTCGCGGCTCTCGTTTCCGCGGGTTCCGGCCTCGGGCCGACGATTCTGCGGCACCACGGGGGCCTTGCCGCAAGCCCCCCTGTGCGCTATAAGTTAAAAGTGGAAAGAAGTGGGTGGTCCCCCTTTCCACCTTCCTCCGTCCGCTGTGAACAGACACGAACAGCCGCGGACAGACGCGGCAGTCGTGAACAGACACGGACAGCCCCCTCGCGCAGGCGCACCGCGTACGGCGCTGCCGTCGGCGGTCATCTCGGTTCCCGCGACGCCTCCCTGACCTGGTGTCAGAACTGCGTGCTGCTGCCCCCGGACGCGGGCAGCCCGCGTAACCGCCCCGCGCCCACGCCGGGTTGAGCCGGGTACGTCACCGGCGGCCGGGACGCTTCACCGCCCGTCGCGCGCAACGGCCGACGGCCCCCCACCCGTGAACGGATGGCGGGGCCGTACGCCGTGACGTGGCTAGTCGATGCCGCGCAGGATGTGCGTCTCGGTCAGGTCGTCCTCGTAACCGGCGAGCCGGATCGGCGCGCAGCGGGACCAGGCCTCCAGGGGGGTCTCCTCGTCGAGGAGCACGGCACCGTCGCCGCCGCGTTCCCTGGCCTTCTCCTTGCGCTTGAGCTGTTCTGGTGACACCGCGCACTCCTTAGCGTCGCGTGGACCGGAAACGCCTGACGCGGCCATCTCCTCGCGTCCCGGCGCCCGGCGGGAATCCTTCTTCGGGCGGTGCGGACGCGGTGGCGCCTGTTGCGGAGCCGGAAGCGTGGGCCGAGGTGGCGACTCGTTCCGGGACGGGCGCCGGGGCCCGGTACTTCCCCGGCAGCCTGCTCGTCCCGCACAGCGTATGCCGGAATCGTCCCCCGTCACCAGCCGGTTTGCGGCAGGCTCACTCTCCCGGGGGTGCCCGGCGCGTCTGCGGGGTCGCCGACCCGGCCGAAGCGGGACAGGGCCGGTTTGTTACGGTTCCCCGTGCTCAACAGTGAAGAAGACCTCCGCGAGGAGTGTGGGCCATCCGGGTCATCCATACCCGGCGCGGCGCCCGCCAAGCGCCGCTCGCGTCTCCTCGCCGACATCAGCCCGCTGCGGGAACACCCCGACTTCCGGCGGCTGTGGTTCGGCAACACCGTCTCGTACATCGGCCAGCAGATGACCGCGATGGCCGTCGCGTTGCAGGTGTACGCGATCACCGGATCGAGTTTCTACGTCGGGCTCGTCGGCCTGTGTTCGCTCGTCCCGCTGGTCGTCTTCGGGCTCTACGGCGGCGCCGTCGCCGACGCGGTGGACCGGCGCAGGCTCGGGCTGATCACCGCCCTGGGCGCGACCGTGCTCTCGGCGGCGCTCGCGGCCGCGGCCATCGCCCATGTGCGGTCCGTGGGGCTGCTCTACGCGATCGTCGCCCTCCAGTCGGTCTGCTTCGCGATGAACTCGCCCGCCCGCTCCTCGATGATCCCCCGGCTGCTGCCGGCCGAGCGGCTGCCCGCGGCGAACGCGCTCGCCTCCCTGGCCGGCGGCGTCGGACAGATGGCCGGACCCATGCTCGGCGGCGTCTTCGTCGGCCTGTGGGGCTACCAGGCGGCGTACCTCATCGACGTCGTCGCCTTCAGTGCCTCCCTCTACGCGATGTGGCGGCTGCCCGCGATGCTGCCCGGCGACGGGGAGAGCGGCGTACGGCAGCGGCCCTCGGTCATCGCGGGCCTGCGCTATCTGGCCGCCCGGCCGAATCTGCGGACCACCTTCGTCTCCGACCTCGCGGCCATGGTGCTGGCCCAGCCGAGGGCCCTCTTCCCGGCCCTCGCGGTCCTCTGGTTCGGCGGCGACGCCCGTACGGTCGGGCTGCTCGCCGCGGCGCCCGCGGTCGGGGCCCTGCTCGGCAGCGTCTTCTCCGGCTGGCTCGGCCGGGTCAACCGCCAGGGGCTCGCCGTCCTCATCGCGATCGCGTCCTGGGGCGCGGCCGTCGCGGTCTTCGGCCTGACCCGGAATCTGTGGCTCGGCCTGTTCTTCCTCGCCCTCGCGGGCTGCGCCGACACGGTCTCCATGGTCTTCCGCAACACCATGCTGCAATCCGCGGCCCCCGACGACATGCGCGGACGCCTCCAGGGCGTCTTCCTGGTCGTCGTGGTCGGCGGACCGCGCCTCGGCGACTTCCTCGCCGGGTCGGCGGCCGACCTCTTCACCCCCACGGCCGCCATCGTCGGCGGCGGGCTCGCGTGTATCGCGGCGGTCGGGATGATCGCGGTGTTCCAGGGGAGTTTCCGCAGGTACGACGCGAGGACGCCGGTGGCCTGAGCCTTTCGCCGCCCCTGGTCGCCAGGGCGTCAGGGTGCCTCGTCGACGTACACCCACAGACCGTTCTCGCGGACGAAGCGGCTGTTCTCCCGCTGCTCGCCGTCCTGGCCGCGCAGCCGGAAACGGGCACGGAAGTCCACCGTGGCCTCCTGGTGGAAGGCGCTGCCGCCGGTCGTGCCGAGCACGTCGAGCCCGGTCCAGCGGATGTCCGCGTCGAGCGTCAGCTCGGGCGGCCGGGTGCCCGAGAACCACGTACGCAGCAGATAGCCGGGGTCCCGTACGACGAACGCGCTGTACCGCGACCGCATCAGCCGCTCGGCGGTCGGCGCCGCGCCCTTCCCCGCGTGGAAGGCGCCGCAGCACTCGCCGTAGGGCGCGGCGAGCCCGCAGGGGCAGGGGGCGGTGGGGGACAGGGACGCGATGGACTGCGTCGCAGGGGATGGGGACGCGGGGGACTGGGACGCGGGGACGCGGGTACGCGCGGGCCGTCGGGACATGCCCCGATTGTGCCGGACGCGGGCGGCCGGGAATTCAGCCGATCGGCCCGCGCCCGTTTGCCGTAACCCAGGGTTTTGCCCGCTCCTGAGCGGAAATGCGCTGTCCGTGACGTCCGTCGTCGATTCGTGTGTACGTACGACGGCGGCCGGGCCCCCGCAGATTCCGCTGCCTGCCGGAAGGAACCGCCGTGAGCACCCTGCAAGACCAGTCCGCAGACCCGTCCGCCCAGGTCGCCATCACCCTCGACGGGTGCGAGAAGGAGGACGCCCAGACCGTGCTCGCCGCGCTGAACGCCACCTTCGTGTCCGACCGCGCGGCCGAAGACCTCCCCGCCGACGCGCCCGGCGGGCGGCCCACCGTGTGGGGCGCGACCTTCGACGTCTCGCACACGATCGGCCTGCCCGGCCCGGCGCACCTGTCGGAACCCGTCACCGTGACCGCGCAGGGCGGCTACCACGCGGTGGACCGGCTCCGCCAGAGCCTGGCGGAGGCGTTCTCCGTACGGGTCGTCGGGACCGCGTCCGGCGACCAGGAGCAGGAGGCGCGGCTGCGGCTGGAGAACCAGTGAGGCGTTGACGTCGTGTCGGCGCGCTTGCTCCGGGCTCGCGCGCTTCGGTCGTGTCGGCGCGGTGTCGCCGTAGTGCCCCCGGTGGGTCCGCGCGTTTCGGCCGCCCGGACGCGGACGGACGCCCGCCCGTGGCAACGGAGTGGCCCGTGGTGGCGTGTCCTCCCGGGTGGCCCGACCGGGCCCGCCCTGCCCGGTATACCGGGCGGAGGCCGGTGCGCGAGCGAGGAGGCGGCTGGGGATGGTCCGTACGGCGGCGGTGGCCGCGGTCAATGTGCTGGTCTGGTGGGGCCTGCTCTTTCTGCTGTACGTGATCCTGATTTCGAGTGTGCCGCCGCTGGAGCTGATGGTGGGCGCCGGGTTCGCCCTGCTCGGCGCGGGCTCGGCCGAGGCGGTGCGGCAGGCCGAGCATCCCCCGCTGCGGTACGGTCACCGGCTCGCTCGGGCCGCCGCGGCGTTTCCGCTGACGCTGCTGCGCGAGACCGGGCAGCTCGCGGCGGTGGTCGCGCGCGTGCTGGGCCGCCGGGGCGGCGGGGAGGGACTGGCCGTGACGGTCCGGCTCGCGCCCGGCGTTGACCCGGCGTGTGCGGCGGCGCTGCTGTCCGCGAGCCCCGGGGCCTGTGTGATCGACATCGCGGACGCGCCCGCCCCGCTGGCCGGCCGCGATCTGCGGGCCCACCTGCTGTCGCCGTCCCCCTCCGCCGTCGAGCGCGCCCTGTCCGAAGGCCGTCCCGCGTGACCCCGCCGGCGGGCGCGCCCCGCGCGTTAGGCGCCTGCGCCGCCGCAGGTCTACCGGTGCTCTGCCCTCCTGGGAGGGCCCCGTGTAACGGAGCCGGTCCGGTGCGGCCCCGGCGGGCGGCCCGGCCGCATGGCCCCGGCCGGCTGCGGTGCGGGCGCGTTCCGGGGCGTGCGCCTCAACCCGCCCGGCACTGCGGGGGGTTCGGCCGGTGAACGCGTGGATCGTCGTCGCCTGCGTACTGCTGCCCTGCGGGGCGGGGCCCTGCGTGTGGCGGGCTTCCCGGGGCGAGCCCGGGCAACGGCTCGCCGGGACCGCGCTGCTCGCCGTCGTCGCCGAGGCCGTCTTCCTGCTCGCGGCCCGCGGCCTGCACCGCACCTCGTACGTCGACGTGGCCCTCGTCCTGGCCGTGCTCGCGCCCGCCGGGACCCTCGTCTTCGCCCGCTGCCTGTCCGGCGTCGGCGGGCGACCCCGGTCGGAGGAGCGGAGCTGACATGGACGTACGCCATGTGTGCGCGCTGATCCTGCTGTGCTGCGGCGCGGCCGCCCTCCTGCTGTCCGCGCTGGCGCTGCTCGTCCTGCCGACCCCGTACGCGCGGCTGCACGCCCTGGCCCCCGCGAGCAGCCTCGGCCTTCCGCTGGTCTGCCTCGCCCTCGCGCTGGACGCCGGGGCGGGCAGAGCCGCCGTGAAGCTGCTGTTCATCGGCGCGCTCACCGCGTTCTGCGGGCCGCTGACCTCCATCGCGATCGGCCGGACCATGGCGTACGACGCCGACCCCCACGACGGACAGGCCGATCCCGATCCCGCCCCCGCCCGTGGCGAGCCGCCCGCGTGAACACCGCACCCGGAGCCGTCGACTTCCTCGTGGCCGCCGCCCTCGTCCTGGTCACGGTCAGCGCGACCTGCGCGGCCCTCACCCGTGACCCCGTACGCCAGTCCGTCGTGCTGACGCTGCTCGGGCTGAGCCTGTCCCTGCTGTTCCTGGTCGTACAGGCGCCCGACGTGGCGCTCTCCGAACTCGCCGTCGGCAGCGCGATCACCCCGCTGCTGATCCTGCTCACCGTCCGCAAGATCCGCCGCGGCCCGCGCGACGGCGGAGGCGAGCGGACCGGGACCTCCGGGGGCGGCCCCCCGAGGACCGACGCCCCCGGCCCCTCCGGGACCCGCTCATGAGCCGCCGCGTCCGTACCGCGCTCTTCCTCGCCGCGGCCTGTGTGTTCGCGGTCGCGTTCACCGCCGCCTGCACCGGCCTGCCGCACTTCGGCACCACTCGCCACCCGTACGGCGCCCGGGCGGTACAGGCGGCCCTGCGACACCGTACGGCCAACGTGGTCTCCGCCATCAACTTCGACCAGCGCGCGATGGACACCCTCGGCGAGGAGTCCATCCTGTTCGGCGCGGTGCTCGGCGCCGTCGTCCTGCTGCGCCGCGCCCGTGACGAGAACCGCGCGGTCCCCGAGCGCGGCCGTGTCCTGCCGTCCACGCTGCTGCTGGGCGCGGGACTGCTGCCGGTGACCGCGCTGGTCGGCTTCTACATCGTCGCGCACGGCCAACTCAGCCCGGGCGGCGGCTTCCAGGGCGGCATCGTCCTGGCCACCGGACTGCACCTGGCGTATGTCGCCGCCGACTACCGGGTGTTGCGCCGGGTGCGGCCGCTCGCGGTCTTCGCGGCGCTGGACGCGGTGGGCGCGGGCGCGTTCACCGCGCTGGGCCTGGCCGGGCTCGTCGCGGGCGGCGCCTACCTGAAGAACGTCCTGCCGCTGGGCACCTTCAACCAGCTGTCCTCCGCCGGCCTGGTGCCGCTGGTGAACGCCGCCGTCGGTGTGGAGGTGGCCTCCGGCGTGATCGTACTGCTCGCCCAATTCCTCGACCAGGCCGTGGAGATCACCTCCCCCGACGGTCCCGCCGCGGACCGCGACCGCGGCACACAGGAGGACGACGACCGTTGAGATTTCTGAACCTGCTGCCCTTCCTCGCCGCCGGCTGGATCTTCCTGATCGGCGTCTACGGCATGGTCACCAGCCGCAACCTCGTGCACGCCGTCGGCTGCCTGGCCGTGGCGCAGTCGTCCACGTACGTCCTGCTGCTGGCCATCGGCTTCCGGCGGGCCGGCACCGCGCCGGTCTTCTCGGACATCCCCGTCGGCACACCGGTCGTCGACCCCGTCGTACAGGCGCTGGCGCTCACCGACATCGTCGTCGGCGCCACCGTCACCGCCCTGCTGCTGAGCCTGGTCATCCAGATCCGCAAACGCTCGGGAACCGTGAACCCCGAAGAACTTACCGAGTTGAAGGGCTGAGGGCCGCCCGTGCCACCGACGGTGGACCTTCTTCCGCTGGCCGTCGCGATCCCGCTGCTGGGCGCGGCCGTACTCGTGCTCGGCGGCAAGCTGCTGCCGCGCCTCGCGGTCGATGTGCTCGCGACCGTGTCCGCCGCGCTCAGCGTCGCCGAACTCGCCCTGCTCTGGAGCCGGTTGGACCAGGCGCGGACCGCCGACCCGGGCATCGGCCAGGTGGGCGGCGGCCGCGCGGTCTCCTGGCTCGGCGGCTGGACGCTGCACAACGGGCAGGGCGTCGGCATCGTGCTCGTCGGCGACCGGATCGGCGCGGGGCTCGCGCTGCTGGTCGCCGCGCTCGTCCTGGCCGTACTCGTCTACTCCTGGCGGTACTTCGACGAACCGCCGCCCGGCCATCTGGGCACCTTCCCCGCGCTGCTGCTGCTGTTCGAGGCCGGCATGTGCGGATTCGCCCTGACCGGCGACCTGTTCAACGCGTTCGTCTTCTTCGAGCTGATGGGCGTGGTCGCGTACGCGCTGACCGGCTTCCGCATCGAGGACCCGCGCCCACTGCACGGCGCCCTCACCTTCGGGGTCGTCAACTCCCTTGCCGCGTACTGCACACTGCTCGGCATCGGCCTGCTCTACGCCCGTACCGGCGAACTCGGCATGGCCCAGATGGGGACCGCGCTGGCCGCGCACCGGACGGACGCGCTGGCGGTCACGGCGTTCGTCCTGGTGATGGCCGGGATGCTGGTGAAGTCCGCGACCGTGCCCTTCCACTTCTGGCTGCCCGACGCGCACGCGGTCGCGCCCACCCCGGTGTGCATGCTGATGTCCGGTGTGATGGTGGAACTCGGCGTGTACGGCATCGCCCGGGTCTACCTCACGGTCTTCGCGGGCCCCGGCGGCATCCCGGCGTCGGCCTTCACCCACACCCTCGCGGTGGCCGGCGCGCTCACCGCCCTGACCGGCGCCGTGATGTGCTGGCACCAACGGCACCTCAAACGGCTGCTCGCCTTCTCCACCATCGGCCACACCGGTCTGTGGCTGCTCGGCCTCAGCCTGCTCGACCCGCAGGCCACCACCGGCACCGCGCTCTACGTCGCCGGGCACGCCGGGGTGAAGGCCGCGCTCTTCGGGCTGACCGGCGTGCTGCTCGACCGGCACGGCTCGGTCGACGAACACGGGCTCTACGGGCGCGGACGCGGCTCACCACTCGCCGGCGCGCTCTTCCTCTGCGGCGGCCTCGCGCTGGCCGGGCTGCCGCCCTTCGGGACCGCCTTGGGCAAGGCGGTGGCCGAACACGCGGCGGGGGAGCGGGTGGCGTGGCTGCCCGCGCTGTACGTCCTGGTCTCCGCGCTGACCGGTGGCGCCGTGCTCAGGGCCGGGCTGCGCATCTTCCACGGCGCCGGGCCCGCACCCGCCCGCAGCCACTCCGACGTGGAGACCAGCGGCGACGCGGAGGAGCCCGAGGTACGGGACCCGCTGCGGGCGCTGCCGCTGACGATGACGGCCGTCCCGGCGGTGCTGCTCGCCGCCGCGCTGGCGGTCGGGGTGGCGCCGGGGGTCGGCCCGGCGTTCGCGGCGGCGGCCCGCACGTTCGACGACCGGACCGGGTACGTCGCCGATGTGCGGGGCCTGCCCGCGCCCGCGCTGCTGCGGGCGCTGCCGGAGGCTGCGTGGACCCCGGCGGGGGTTCTGCTCGGGCTGCTGTCCGCGGCGCTCGCGGTGGGCCTGGCCGCGGCGGCGGTCTGGCGGCCGGACCGCCGATGGGCGGCCGCCCGTACGGTCCGCGCGGTCGCGGCGGCCGGCGACCGCCACCTCGTCCTCCCGCTGCGCCGCCTCCACTCCGGCCTCCTCGGCGACTACGTCGCCTGGCTCACGGTCGGTCTGGCGGCCCTGCTGATCGCGGTGGGCGCGCAGCGCTGAATTTCCGCCCGTCCGGGGAGTGGGGGCACGGCGCGGGCGCGGGCTGCGTGACTCGGTGGCTGCGGGTGGGCGGGCGCGGGCTGGCGGGTGCGGGCGGGCGCGGGTGGGCAGGCGTCGGCGGGCGGGCGTGGTCGGGCGGGCGGGCGCCGGTACTCGGCAGCGGGCGCTCGCCGGGGGCACCTGTACGCCCCGGTCGGCGGCCGTTGTCACAGAACGAGTCGCCGGCTCGTCCTGATGGACGAACGGCGTCCCACGACGGAGTGCCCGGCAACGCCGTTCCCCACAGAAACGGAGAAATCGTGTTCGCCGCCTACGTCACGGTCGTCATCCTCGGCGCGGTCTTCAACGGTGCCGCCGCCGTCACCTATCTGATCGGCCACGAATACCCCAAGACCCAGGCGGACATGAAGGGCCTGCCCCGGAAGTGGGTACCGGTGCTGGGCATGCTGCTGGCAGCGGGCACCGTGGGCCTGTTGGCCGGGCTCGCCGTGCCGCTCCTGGGAACCCTCGCCGCCTGCGGCCTCGTGCTGTACTTCATCGGCGCGATCATCGCCCACCTGCGGGTGGGCTCCCGGAACATCGTGGGCGGGATTGTCTTCCTCGCCACGGCGGCGGCCGCTCTGGCTCTGGGCCTTGTCCACCACGGTTTCTGGTAGCCCGCCGGGGCCCGGGAGTTCAGCGGCCGTCACGGTCCGCTCCGCCCCGTCGAGCCGGATCACTCGAACCGCTGCCGGCGCTGTGCGGGGTAAGGGCCGCCGCACAGCGGGCACGCCACTACGGCTGGTTGAACCTGCCGTCGCCGATGTGGCGGACGAACGTCCTGAATTCGTCGGTCGCGAAGGTCAGGGCGGGGCCGCCCGGGTTCTTGCTGTCCCGCATGGCGATGGCTTCACCCATGAACGCCACCTCGACACACTCTCCTTGACCGTTGCTGTAGCTCGACTTGAACCACCGCGCTCGGGTCGGATCGCTGTTCATCACTTGCGCCACTCCTTCACAGCTTCAGCTTGCCACCGTCGGTCGCTCCATGAGCACGCGCATCACGTACGACGCTACGGCCTGTCGCACCCGCCGTCGCCGAGAGTGCGCACGAACGTCCTGAACTCGCCGCCCCCGAAGGCGAGGTCGTGTCCGTTCGGTCCGTTGAAGCCACCCCCGACGTCCGCCCGGACCCGCGCAGACCCCCGCCCGCGCGGGGAGAACGGCACCGAGCCCGCCCGCCGTCTCGCTGCGGACGGCCCACCCGCGCTCGCGCGGGGAGAACGTGGTGCCCTGCTCGTCGCGCGGCGGGACGAGCGGACCACCCCCGCTCGCGCGGGGAGAACTTCGCGCAGGTGTAGTCGTACTGCTGGTGGTACGGACCACCCCCGCTCGCGCGGGGAGAACCCGACGCAGGACGCCCGGGCGGAGGCGGACAACGGACCACCCCCGCTCGCGCGGGGAGAACCGGTCGAAGGACAGCCCCAGGTCGGTGGCGATCGGACCACCCCCGCTCGCGCGGGGAGAACGAGATCTACGCGACCGAGGCCGCCACGCAAGCCGGACCACCCCCGCTCGCGCGGGGAGAACGGAAGCGGAGTCAGGATTGTCACTGTGCGTGCCGGACCACCCCCGCTCGCGCGGGGAGAACGGGCGGTCGGTAATCTGCATGAGGACCTGCCTCGGACCACCCCCGCTCGCGCGGGGAGAACCGCGCAGCTCGCCGCGAGGCTGACGACCGCAGCGGACCACCCCCGCTCGCGCGGGGAGAACCCTTCACGACCTGCGGGTTTGGTGGGGCTTTGCAATCCCTTGACTCGGTCGCTGTCGGCTCACGGGGTCAGTGTGGCAGACCCGCTTGAGGGAATCGCGCGGGTGTGGACGACATCGCTGACTTGGCCCGGCTGTTGTGGCGGGACACCCGTAATGAGGAGCCGGCACAGCGGTCCGTTGACGTATTCGCAGCGGAGCTCGCGCAGTGGTGGTGCGCTCACCAGGGCTCGTACTTGGCGTTCGTGGCCCGACTTCTCCGGCCGGAGATCGTCGGCATGGCCTGGGTCGCGCTCGTCCCTCGTATGCCGAGACCTGGGGCGACGAGTCGGTTGTCCGCGGACATCCAGAGCGTCTTCGTCATGCCGGAGCAGCGAGGCCGGGGGATCGGCTCGGCGCTTGTGGAGGCTGCTTCGGAGCATGCGGCACACCTCGGGTCCCTTCGCGTGACGGTCCACTCCGGTC
Source organism: Streptomyces sp. NBC_00223 (assembly GCF_036199905.1). Taxonomy (NCBI): domain Bacteria; kingdom Bacillati; phylum Actinomycetota; class Actinomycetes; order Kitasatosporales; family Streptomycetaceae; genus Streptomyces; species Streptomyces sp. NBC_00223. The sequence continues at coordinate 7,382,401 of NZ_CP108109.1, forward strand.
GCTACTCCCGGTCTTCCCCGGCGTACTGCGCGGCCTGGCGGGACTGCGCGCGGCCGGCGCCGGGATCGGAGTGGTGACGCTCCAGGACCGTCACCGCCTGCCGTGGCTGCTGCCTGCACCGCTCATGGCCTGCCTGGACATCGTGGTCACCCGCCAGGACGCGAAGGTGAAGCCCGCCCCCGACGGCCTGCACATGGCGCTCGCCGCCCTGGACGCGCGGCCGGAGCGGGCGGTGTTCGTCGGCGACAGCCCCGTCGACATGAGTGCCGCCCTCAACGCCGGAGTCACCGCGCTCGGCGCGGGTTGGGGCTGGCACCCGCCGGACGCTCTCGTCCGGGCCGGGGCCCGCCAGGTCCTGGCCGTACCGACCACCATCGGCACCGGGCTGCTGCACCACATATCCCGCGCGCCCGGCCGTACCACCCCGATACGATAGAAGGGCGCCCCGGTTCCCGGGGCGCCCCACTGTACGGTCAACACCCATGGACAGAGGACAGGCGATGCGCGTGACGCGACGAGCGCCCGGCGCCGAGCTGGAGATCTGAGAGCACCCGCTCCACTCCACCTTTCGGCCCGGCTCGGCGCGCGCACCCGCCCATCACCCCCTCACCCCCTTGTGAGTTCACGTTGACCCCACCCACCACCGGCCGCCTCGGCTGGACCGATCTTCCCCGCCTGCTCCGCGACAACCTCACCGGTGCCCTCGGCGCCCCGGTCACCGATGTCGTCACGCCGAAGGGCGGGTTCGGCCACCAGCTCGCCGCCGCCCTCACCGCGGACAACGGCAGCCGCGCCTTCGTCAAGGCCGCCCCCGACGGTGACCCGCTCTCTGCCTCCAACCTTCACGAAGCCCACGTCCTCGCCGCGCTTCCTGCCGGAGCCCCGGCCCCCAGCCTGCTCGGCATCCACCGAGCGGCCGGATGGACCGCCGTCGTCATCGAACACCTCGACGGGCCGCACCCTGATCTGTCCCCCGGCTCCACCGACCCCGGTCACATCTGGGCCCTGCTCGACAAACTCACCGGCGAACCAGCCCCGACCGCTTACGCGGCCGCGGTGACCACCGGCCGGCCCTCCACCACAGCGCGCCTGCACGGCTGGGCCCAGCTCGCGGCCGACCCGCCCGCCGACCTGCCCTCTGCCGCCCGGGCCCGCCTGCCTCGGCTCGCCGAACTCGAAGCGTCCTGGCCGGACCTCGCACACGGGACCCGAATCGTCCACGGCGACCTGCGCGCCGACAACATGGTCCGCGACGCGGACAGAGGCGTGACCTTCGTGGACTGGGCCCACGCCACCACCGGCCCCGCCTGTATCGACGCCGTCTCCCTCGCTCCCCAGCTCGTACTCGCGGGAGCCGACCCCGCCGACGTCGCGCGCGCCCTGGACGAACACCCGGCCGCCACTGCCGAACCCCGCGCCGCGACCGCTTTCCTCGCCGCCCTCACCGGCCACTGGCACCGCAACGCCCGCCTCCCGGAACCCCCAGGAGCCCCCGGACTGCGCGACTACCAGCACCGCGCCGCCTCCGCCGGCCTCGCACTCCTGCTCCACCGTCTTCCCTAGCCCTAGCTAGCCGTCAGGCTCTCAATGCCCACTCGGGCCCTGCGCCGCTGACGCACTGACCGCATGACCCCCGACGCCCCACTGCCCGGCCTCGCCACAGACGAGGAACTGGCTACGGGGCGTCGCGTCGTCCGCTGCGGTATGTGCGGTCGGCCGCTCACCGGCCGGGAAGCACGTCTTCGAGGGCTCGGGGCCGGGTGCAGACACAAGCTCGGCGAAGATGCGACCGTCCGCCGGCCCGGGAGGTTCGAGGTCGAGCAGGACGGGCTGCCGGGGGTGTAGTTCGGCCTGCCGGTCTACACCCCGCCGGCCCGGGCCCGACGTCCAGGCCGGGTGCGGCCGATGCGCCGCTCGACCGCTTCCCGGTGCCGTACCGCGCTCAGCGCCATGGTCTCCAGCGCGGCGAGTGACAGGCCCCCCTGTCCGTCGCGTGCCGCCGCCGTACACCCCGGGTTCGCGCAGTGTGCGGGCGACGCGGTGGCACCCGTGTCGGGGTAGACCATGTTCTCCGGCGGCAGGTAGTGCACCCCGCAGATCACGCAGCAGAACGTCGATCGCATCCCAGCCTCCTAGCTGACCGTACCCTCGCCGCGGCACGTCCCGCAGGCCGCAGTGTATTCCCTCGTCTTCGCGACCTGGTTGCCGTTCTCGTCAAGTTCCACTTCGACCTTCGTGTGGGTCGTCACCCGATCGCCCTGGCATGCCGGGCACGTCTGCGCCATGCCTCCAGGGTGGCAGCCTGGCGCTCGTCGCGCACTCGAACAGAGCAGAACACCCCGCCACCGGACGGCGGCGGAGCGGAGGTGTGCGGGGTCAGATGATCGGCGCCCACTCGTCGGCGCGGTGGTCCGGGTGATCCGAGTACGCGCGCGCGAGGTGGCACAGCACGGGCGTCAGCACGGTGACGGCAATCCTCCCCGGGCCGCTCGTGGCAGCGTCCGGTGCGGCCATGTCCACGACCATCTGGTCGTACATGGCCAGCACACCGCGCGTCGCCTCGACATCACGGAGGACTCGCGCCGGGTCGTAGCGGGCAATGCGCGGGGCATCCTCGGTCGACTCGGACACCGACGCGTCGCCACCCCGGCGCCCACCAGCGATGACATCTGCACCGCCGCAACTGCGGATCGCCCCGGCGTAATCCGAGTCGTCAGCCGACCATGCCCCCGGTGTGGCCGCCCGTGCGTCCGCCTCGTCCTCGTCCAGGCGCGCCCGCAGGAACGCCGCTACCTCCGCTGCTACGACTTCGTTCTTCATCGCGTGCTGCTTTCCTTGCTTGCCGGTGGTGCGGATGAGCTTAGGGCGGGTTCGGCGTAGCTCGGGTCGTCCTCGTGGCACGGCCCCCGGCACTGGCGTCCCCGGCACGGCAGCGGGCACCAGGCGGCGCCGATCAGCCAGCCGGTCTCGGGGCGCCGTGCGGGCCACGGTGCAGCGGGGCCCGGTGCAGGCGAGGCGCTGGCCGAGGTGCTCCGGCTCGCGCAGGCGGTTCCCCACCGTGCTCCGATCGGCGGTCACGACGCCTCCCGGTGGCAGGGCGCGACCGGATGGACGCACCAGTTCGCAGCGGTGAGCACGACCCGGCTCCCGTTGCAGCAGGTGAGGAACAGAGCCATCCGGTTGTCGTCCACGGTGCCGCAGCGGTCCAGCCCGTCGGCCGGCCGGTGGTAGACGACGTGCTCACCGACGGGCGGCACGTAGCCGCTCAGGGTCGGGTCGCCGGGGAACGCCAGGGTGAGTGCCCAATCGAGGTCGAGCGCGGACCACCCCGCTCGCGCGGGAAGAACGGCGGCGGGAAGAGCGGCCCGACCTCGGGCGGCCGGACCACCCCGCTCGCGCGGGGAGAATCGGCGGTGTGGCGTGACGGGCCCGGAGCACTACCGGACCACCCCGCTCGCGCGGGGAGAACGCGCTGCACCGCTTCATGACACACCGCAGAGCCGGCCCACCCCCGCACGCGCGGGGAGAACGAACTGGAGTCGGCCGTCCCCGACCGGGGCCTCGGACCACCCCCGCACGCGCGGGGAGAACGACCCGACGTTTTTGAGAACGCCGCCGATTTGCGGACCACCCCCGCTCGCGCGGGGAGAACGCCCGCCGGACCGCCTGCGCGTCATCGAGGGTCGGACCACCCCCGCTCGCGCGGGGAGAACCGCTCGAACCCCTCTCGGCAGCCTGCGTTGGGCGGACCACCCCCGCTCGCGCGGGGAGAACTCAAGCTCAAGCCCGCGTGGACGGCGCTGCAACGGACCACCCCCGCTCGCGCGGGGAGAACGTCGTAGTCCATGAACGCGGCCTGGACCTCGGCGGACCACCCCCGCTCGCGCGGGGAGAACACGGGGCCCACTCCTGCCGGTAGTCGGGGTGGTGGACCACCCCCGCTCGCGCGGGGAGAACCCTTTACGACCTGCGGGTTTGGAAGGGCTTTGCAATTCCTTGGCTCGGTTGCTGTCCGCTCACTGGGCCAGTGTGTCAGACCCACGCGACCGGCCCTCGAACGCAGCGGCGCCCGACCGGGCTTGCTGGTCGGGCGCCGCTGGTGCCGTGTGGCCTGGGCGTGGTTACGACGGGTTGAACTCGCCGCTGCTGATCCCTTGGACGAATGCGCGGAACTCGCTCGGTGTGAAGACCAGGGCGGGGCCGTTGGCGTTCTTGCTGTCGCGCATGGCAACCCGGTGACCATCGAGGAAGGCGACCTCGACGCACTGTCCGTTGTTCGCGGAACGGCTGGACTTGCGCCACACCGCTCCCGTCAGTTCTGAACTCTTCACGGCTGAAGCTCCTTTGTCGCTCGATGAAGAAGGTCCCGCGTCTCCTCGTCGTTCAGGGCGGAACCCCAAATGGATTGGAACGCCGCGTCGTAGCGTTCGACCTCGTTCGACTTGTCCAGGTACAGGTCCCCGGTGAAACCGTCGACGAAGACCGTCGGCGGCTCGCTCGGCTGTCCGTCGCCGTTGACGGGGAAGCGCAGCATCGTGAACGGCCCGGACATGATCCCGGCGTGCATGCCGACCCCGAAAGGCACCACGCGGATGGAGACGTTCGGAAGTCGCGACATCTCCGCCAAGTACTCAAGCTGCGCGGACATTGCGGCGCGTCCGCCGATCGGACGGCGGAGCACAGCCTCGTTGAGGGCTACCTCCAGTGCGGGCGGCGCGGTAACCCTGGTCAGCAGTGCTTGCCTGGCGAGCCGCACATGCACACGCCGTTCGATCTCCTCGTCACCTACGTTCGGGTTGTCCTCGCGGATCAACGTGTGGGCGTAGTCCTTCGTCTGTAGAAGTCCGGGCACCAACTCAGTGGTGTACTGGCTCATCCGGGCCGCCGCTTCTTCCAGCCCGATGTACAGGTCGAAGTTCTCCGGGATCACGTCACCGTACGCGTGCCACCAGCCCCGGCCCTTCGTCTCCTTGGCGAGGCCCATGAGCGCCTGGGTCATCTCGGCATCAGCGCCGTACGCCCGGCACATGGCCTCAACGTCCAGACTCCGCATGGACGTTTGCCCGGTCTCGATGCGCCAGATCTTCTGATCTGACCACTCCAGGGCTGTCGATGCCGCACGTACGGTCAGCCGCGCGCGATTGCGCAGCTCGCGCAGGTGTCGGCCCAGTTGACGGCGAGGCACGGTCGAACCGTTTGCCGCTTCCACCACTTGGTGTACCTCCGATCTGGAACTCAGCTTACATCCGTAATGGAAGCCTGTGTCTTCTCATTATGGAATGGGAGACAGGCGTTCGAACATTTGGCTTCCTGATTTCCAATCTGGAGTGTTGCATATTCGAGCTTTCCAGTGCTTCACTCTTCTCATCACGCAGGGCACAGAGAGATTGACGCCTCGTGATCGAGGGCGGGCTGACGTGGCACAAACCGTTACCGCCCCCCACCCACTATGAGGAGGCGGGATGAAGCCACCCATCTACGGCTACATGCGGGCGTATGACAGGACGCCGGAGTCCCAACTGTTGCGGGATGAGCTGGTGTTGTTCCAGTGGGCGCAGGCTGAGGGGTATGACCTGGCGCTGATTTACAAGGAGGTCGACGAGGGCAGCGTCGCGGAGTTGGGCGAGCTGGTGGAGGAGTTGCGGCGTACGGGGGACCGTGCGGTGGTTGTGCCGTCGATCGCGCACTTGGGTTCGGGCCGCGTCCTCCAGGACCACTTGTGGGCGTATGTCGTGCACTGCGCCGACGCTGAGATCCATGAAGCGGTGGTGGCCCGGTGACGGCGCCGGTGGAGATGCGTGTGTGCTCGGTCCGGCTGGCGGCGGTGCCGGCGGCGGTCCGTCTGTCGCGAGCGTTCGTCCGGCGGACGCTGACCGGCTGGCAGCTGTTGGAGCGGGCCGACAGCGCCCAGCTGATCGTCAGCGAGCTGGCCACCAACGCGGTGAGGGAAGCCACCGGCATCGGTCCCAACCCCTTCCCCTTCCCCTTCCCGTTCACCTCCCCGCGGCGCGAGGCGGCCGGGGCGCGCCATGTCATCGGGGTGCAGCTGCGCCTGGTCGACCGGCGCTTGTACGTGGAGGTGTGGGACGGGGGCGGCGGTACGCCCGCCGTGGCGGCGGCGTCCGGGGATGCCGAGGGCGGGCGGGGGCTGCTGCTGGTGCAGGCGCTCAGTGAGCGGTGGGGCACCGCGCACCCGGCGGCCGGCGGCAAGGTCGTCTGGTCGGAGCTGGAACTCACCGCCCCGGCCGACTCGCCGGCTGCGCGCACCGGGTTACCGCAGGGGTGCCCGGACGGTCATGACCCGGCGGTCTGCGAGGAGTTGCGGGTCGTGGACTTCGCGCTCATGCAGCGCGTGGTCGACGGACTCTGCTCCGCGCCGCGCCACAGCACCGGGACGGCGGCGGTCGTATGACCACGACCCCCACCGGGACCCGTACCCGTACTCGTACGCGCAGGCGCCCGGGCGTGCTGCACCAGGAACCGGCGGCGGTGACCTGGGCCCGGGAGAAGTGCGGCCTGACCAAACGGGCCCTCGCACAGGCCGTGGGCATCTCGGAACAGCTGGTCGGTGAAATCGAGTCCGGCTGGCGCAACGCCACCCCCGCCAACCTGGCCAGGATCGCCGACGCCCTGAACTGCCCGGTGGTCTTCCTGGAGCGCAAGCGCGCACCTCTATCGGCGTAGGGCCCGAGCCCGGCCCCGGGCCGCCCCTGCCCTCAAACGCCCGGGCGGGCTCAGTGTTCGGCCACCCGGCCCGCTACGTCGCCCCCGGACGCGAAGCACAAATCACACCGACAGGAAAACGGAGACACCAACCGTATGACGACCCGCACCCCCGACCACCCGGCCACGCAGAAGCCCACCGCCTGGCCGCACCCGATGGTTCCCTACATCGCCACCTGGAGCGCGGAGCAGGTCCTCAAGCCCGCCGTGGTGTTCGACCGGCGGCGCGGGCGTATCGCCTACGGCGACGAGGTGCCCGCCGACCGCGACAGCCACGGCGCGCTGTGGAACCGCATCACGCTCAGGCCCGGCCAGGGAACGCCTCAGCTGGGCAAGGTCCACTCCCTGCGGCAGCGCCGCGCCATGCGACGCCTCCTGTGTCAGGTCTGCGCGGGCCCCGCCGACCTCAACGAACACGGCATGCTCTGGCTCCTGGGCGACTACTCCCAGGACTGGCCGAACTGGCCCCACGGCATGGCCACCCCGCACCCGCCCGTCTGCCTCCCGTGCGCGTGGAAGTCCACCCGCGCCTGCCCCCACCTCACCACCGGCTTCGCCGCCGTACGCGTGAAGCAGTACCCCGTCGTCGGCGTCTACGGCGGCATCCACAACCCGGGTAACCCCAGCCAAGGACCCCTCATCGACGAAGTCGTCGGCTACCACCACCCCAACATCCGCCACACCATCGCCTACCAACTCACCCGCCAACTCCTCGACTGCCAACCCGTCGACCTCAACACCGAGATCGCCAACGCACGCGGCCGCACCACCGCGACCTGAACCGACGCCTCCCACGGGCGGACGCACAAAGGCCGGGCACAGCCCGGCTCGCGCGGGGGCGGAAAGCGGACCACCCCCGCTTGCGCGGGGAGAACGCCGTCGGTGCCCTCCACATTCAGCCCCACGCCGGACCACCCCCGCTTGCGCGGGGAGAACGCGAGGAGGACCGGCGCCACCCTGATGAGGATCGGACCACCCCCGCTTGCGCGGGGAGAACTGGTGGCCGCATGTCCACGATCTGCGTCACGTCGGATCACCCCCGCTTGCGCGGGGAGAACAGGCGCGTCCTCAAAGGCGCTGAGCTGCGAGACGGATCACCCCCGCTTGCGCGGGGAGAACGTCGTCCGCTGGTTCAACGACAACGGGGGCAGCGGATCACCCCCGCTTGCGCGGGGAGAACGGACGCTGACGGACAAGCACAGCGCGATCGAGCGGATCACCCCCGCTTGCGCGGGGAGAACGCTGGTCTGATCGGCGTTGCTGTTCATGCGGGCGGATCACCCCCGCTTGCGCGGGGAGAACCCTTTACGAGCTGCGGGTTTGGAGGGGTTTTGCGATTCCTTGACTTGGTCGCTGTCGGCTCACGGGGTCAGTGTGTCAGACCCATGTGAGGGCATCGCGTGGGTCTGGCCGGGTGCGGTTTGGAGGTCCGAAGCGCGCGTCGTGAGCCTCGCTGCTGGCCCCGGCAGTTGAGCCACCTGCACTACCACCCGCCCCGCCGGAGACCCCGTAATCTCCGGATACCCCAACTCCGCGGGCGTCACGGCCGGTACCCGGAGTTGCCGCAGCGCCGGAATGTGTTCGACTGCCTTATGACCAAGCCCCCCAATCCCGGCGGCTACGCGGCCGAAGTGGAACTGGAGATCGATCAGTTCACCGTCGTGAACCCTCACGAGGCCACCGCCGCCGTGCGCTGCGTGCTCGGGCCGGTTCGTCGCGGCGCTCGCTTCGACCGCGTCCGTGAATCGGCGGAAGCCATCGACCTGGAGTTGACGCGGATTGTCGTCTACGGGCGTTCCGTCGATGAACTCGACCCCGTCCACACCGCGTTCGTGGCCCTCCGAGGCACAGGAGTCCAACTCCTCACCCGAGCCACCCCGCGCTCCGGCCGACAGGCCATCCAGGGAGCCAACCCGCCGCCATGACGCTTCGTATTCCCGAAGCTGCGCGGCCTCCGGCCGGCAAACACGGTGCTGTTCAAGACGGCTCCAACGCCGTGATCACACCGAACACAACAAGGTCTTCGCCGTCAAGGCAGAGGGAGCGTGCACGTGGGGCGGAAAGGATTCAGTGGGCGGCCGCGTGGGCGCGGACGCGGGGGGCCGCGTCCTTGTTCAGGGCGACGCGGACCAGCGCGGCCGCGAGCGTCGCGGGGTCGGCATCGGGGGCCGGCCGCATGAGGCGGGGCGGGCTGGCGGGAAGGCCGAGCCGTTCCGCGCCTTGGAGGGCCTTCGCGTCGATGTACGGCGCCGCCTCCGGCCATACGTTCTGCACCTCGCGCAGGAAGATGTCCGCGCCCGCGGGCCCGAGCCCGGGGAACTCCCGCAGCAGCCTGCGGATCTCCGCCACGTCGCCGCCGGCCTGTTCCCGCAGCCGCCGCAGGTCACCCCCGTACCGCTCAGTGACCAGCCGCGCGCCGTCGCCGAGCTGCGTCGCGGTCCGCTCGTCGTAGCGCCGGTAGCCGCCCCGGCCGAGAGCGTCGACCCGCTGCTGCCACGTCGCCTCGGCCATTCGTTTCGGATCGCGCATCCCGGCCGCGCTCAGCTCCTTCGCCGCCGCTACGGCCACCCCCGCGCGGATACGCGCGCTGAGCAGACAGGACAGTACGAGCAGCCGGTAGAGCGGCTGCGGAGTGTCGGTGAGACGGATGCCCGCCTCGTGGGCGTACGTGCGCCCGTAGTCGTCCAGCAGTGTGCGCAACACCTCGCGCTGTGTCGGGGCCATCCGGATTCGCCTCCTGTACGCCGGTACGGGGTGGTCGGACCCTGCGCGTACCCGACGCGGCGCCGCCCAACCCCGCGCCCGCAACCCCGCCCCGCTCAACCCCGCGTGGCCCACGCCCAGCGCGCGCCACACCCCCGACCCCCCGCCCCTACCCGTGCGCCGCCCGCACCGCGTCCACCGTGTCCGCGTCCTGCGCCCGCTTGTCCTCGCGGTAGCGCAGCACGCGGGCGAACCGCAAGGTCAGACCGGCCGGATAGCGGGGAGAGGTCTGCACCCCGTCGTAGGCGATCTCCACGACCAGCTCGGGCCGGACGGTCACCACATGGCCGTCGTCGCTGACCGCCAGGGTCCGCAGCCGCTCGGTCTGCCAGTCGAGCAGTTCGTCGGTGAGCCCCTTGAACGTCTTGCCGAGCATGACGAAGGAGCCGTCCTCCGCCCGCGCGCCCAGATGCAGATTGGACAGCTTCCCGGTCCGCCTGCCGTGGCCCCACTCGGCGGCCAGCACCACCAGGTCCACGGTGTGCACCGGCTTGACCTTGATCCAGGAGGCGCCGCGCCGCCCGGCCGCGTACACACTGTCCATGGACTTCACGACGACACCCTCGTGGCCCCGGTCGAGCGTCGCGGCGTAGAACTCCTCGGCCGTGCGCAGCGCCAACGGGTCACCCGGGTCCTCGACCACCGTCCGCCGGACCCGCATCTCGGCCGGGACCAGCAGCTCCAGGGCCGCGTGCCGCTCCCCGTACGGCAGGTCGAGCAGATCGTGGCCGTCGAGGGAGAGCACGTCGAAGTAGACCGGGTGCACCGGCATCGCCTCGGCGGCGGCCGCCACGTCGACCCGCGAGCCGACCCGCCCGGCGGTGACCTGGAACGGCCGGGGGCGGCCCGCCGAGTCGAAGGCCAGCACCTCGCCGTCCAGAATGCAGCGATTCGCCTCCAGGGCCTCCGCCGACGCCACGATCTCCGGCAGACGGTCGGTCACGTCGTCCAGCGTCCGGGTGAAGACACGCACCAAGGCGCCGTCGCAGTGCACCTGCACCCGGATGCCGTCGAGCTTCTCCTCCACCGCGCACGGGCCCGCCTTGCGGACCGCTTCCTCGACGCTCTTGGCGGAACTGGCCAGCATCGGCAGCAGCGGCCGCCCGACGGTGAGCGCGAACTCCGCCAGCCCCGCCGGGCCCCGGGCCAGCAGCGCCTGCGCGACCGGCTCCAGCGCGCCCGCGAGCATCACCGCCCGCCGCACCTCGGCCGCCGGTGCCTCCGTGGCCGCCGCCAGGCCCTCCACGGCCGCCGCGTCCAGCGCGCCCTGCCGCACCTCGCCGGTGATCAGACCGAGCAGATACTCCTGCTCCTGAGCGGTCGCCGCACCGAACAGGTCCTGGATCAGCGCCCGCCGCCCCGCCTGCGCGCCCGTGCCCGACACCTCGCCGACGGCGGTCAGCGCCGAGTCCACCTCCCGCACGGTCAACGTCGGCTCGCTCGCGGGGTCGGCCCGGTCGCGCAGCACCGACCAGCCCACGCCGAGCCGCCCCTGCGGGAGGCGGCCCGCCAGATACGCGATCGCCATGGGCATGTCGGCCGGCTCGGCGACCCGGAAGAAGTCGGCGAGCAGCGCGGTCTTGCGGGACCGCGCGGAGGTCCGCGCGATGTCCCGCGACACCTGGGCGACGTCGGCGAAGAGCATGTCCCCATCCTGCTCCGGACCGCCCGATCGCGCGCTCTTTGCGGGCCGATTTCACTCGAACGTGTGTACGAGCATGCGTTATGCTCGACATATGCACCACCAGCAGGCGTCCCTCTTCGGTATCGGCGACCCCGGCCTGGGCGACCTGGCCGGGGTGCGCCGTACGCCGCTGGGCCGGGGCGCCTGGATCGACACCCTGCCCGGCTGGCTCGACGGCGCCGACGACCTGTTCGAACGGCTCGCCGGGCGGGTTCCCTGGCGGGCGGAGGAGCGGCGGATGTACGACAACGTGGTTGCCGTACCCCGTCTGCTCGCCCATTACGGCGAGGGCGAGCCGCTGCCCGACCCCGTACTCGACCTGGCCCGTGCGCGGCTGAGCGCGCACTACGCGGCCGAACTGGGCGAGCCCTTCGTCACCGCCGGGCTCTGCTACTACCGCGACGGGCGGGACAGCGTGGCCTGGCACGGTGACCGGATCGGACGCGGCGACACGCACGACACCATGGTGGCGATCCTCTCGCTGGGCGAACCGCGTCCTTTGCTGCTGAGGCCGAGGGGCGGCGGCGGGGGCACCGTACGCAAACCGCTCGGACACGGGGACCTGATCGTCATGGGCGGGTCCTGTCAGCGGACCTGGGACCACGCGATCCCCAAGACGCGGGCGGGGGTGGGAGGGCGGATCAGCGTGCAGTTCCGGCCACGCGGGGTGCGGTGAGGTGGGCGGCGTGGCGGCGTACGGGCGCGCGGCGCGTCCCAGGTGCGGCGCGCCCTCAGTGTTCGTCCGCGCTCGCCGCGCGGCGGTCCCGGTCGGCAGGCGTGTCCGTCGAGGTGTCGCTCCGGGCCGGGCCGTCCGCGGAACTGCCCACTGCGGAAGCGCCGTCCTCCGACCCGCCGTCCCCCGAAGGGCTCCGCGCCGACCGGCCGCCGAAGATGTCCACCAGCGCCACCACCAGGGCGAGCGCGGCCAGCCCCGTCGCCGTCACCAGGCCCAGCTGGAAACCGCCCGCCCAGTCCGCGTGCCTGGCGTCGATCCGTGAGAAGAAGACCGAGCCGACCGCCGCGATGCCGGCCGCCGAGCCGATCCGCTGCGCGGTCTGGAGCACCCCGCCCGCGCTTCCCGCCCTGGCCACGGGCACGTTGCTGAGCGTCAGGGTCTGGTTCGGCGCGATGACCAGCCCGCTGCCGATTCCCGCCACCAGCAGCGGCCCGGCGGTCGCCCACCCCACCGACTGGCCGCCGTCGAGATGCGCGGCCAGCGCGGTCCCGAGCAGCCCGACCACCACCGTCGCCAGGCCTGCCGCCACCAGCGGCCGTCCGACCCTGGTCGCCATCCGCCCGCCCACCGCGGCCGCCGCGCCGGAACCCAGCGCGAACGGCATGATCGACAGGCCCGCCTCCAGCGCTGAGTAGTGCTTCCCGTTCTGCAGATAGAGCGTGAGGATGAAGAAGACCGCCGTGAAACCGGCGAAGTACAGCAGCGACAGCAGCACCCCGAGCCCGTACGAACGCTGCCGGAACAGCTCCAGGTCGACCAGCGACTCATGCCTGTGGGCGTAGCGCCGCTCCCAGCCGGTGAAGCCCGCGAGGATCAGCAGCCCGGTGGGCACGAGCAGCCATTTCAGCGGGCCCTTCCACTGCTCCTCCTGCACGAACGGCAGCAACAGCACCACCGTGCCGACGCCCAGCAGCAGAACGCCGACCGGGTCCAGATCGCTGTGCTTCCGCCCGCCCTTGTCCTCACGGCCGGGCGGCGCGGGCAGCAGTCGGTACGCCAACGGCAGCGCGGCCAGTCCGATCGGCAGATTGACGTAGAACACCCAGCGCCAGCCGTCGTGCGTACCGAACGCCTGGATCAGCAGGCCGCCGAGGAGCGGACCGACGGCCGTCGACACGCCGATCGTCGCGCCCAGGAGGCCGAACGCCCGGCCGCGCTCGGCGCCGCGGAACATCTGCTGGATGAAGCCGGACACCTGCGGTACGAGAACGCCGCCCGCCGCACCTTGCAGCAGCCGGGCGCCGATCAGCCATGTCTCGTTCTGCGCCGCTCCCGCGAGCGCGCTGGTGGCGGTGAAGAACACAAGCCCGGCCATGAACACCGCGCGCCGACTGCGTACGTCACCGAGCCGCCCGGCCGGCACCAGCGCCAGACCGAAGGTGAGCGCGTAACCGGACAGCACCCACTGCAGACCGCTCTGGGAGGCGCCGATGCCGGTGCGGATCGAGGGCAGCGCGACATTGACGATGCTCACGTCGAGCAGCGTCATGAAGCCCGCGGTCAGGCAGACCGCGAGAGCGGGCCAGCGGCGGTCTCGGCCGCCGCCGGCCTGCTGCTGGGGTTGGGGATCGCGCGCTGTGCCCACGACCTGTCCCTCCCCTGCCGCCGGTGCACGTACGCGGACTCGAATGCCCAGGGCGCGCACGCTCATGCCTTCGGGTGAAAGCGCCTGGGCCGTCCGAGTGAGCGGGCCGCACAGAGCGGTGGGTACGCGGTGTGCCGGGCGGGTACGCGGAGGGTGCGAGGCGGGTCGCGGCGGGTCGCGAGGCGTTGCCCGACGTACGCGCGGCCGGGTCGTACGGGGCCGGGGGAGGTGGCCGGTGCACCGTGCGCGTCGGCTGTTCCGGGCGGGGGAGGGGGAAACGTTATGACCGTTTCCGTCCCGCTTGCAGGGGTAGGCGACCCGGCGTAGTCAGGGGAGACGGGCCACCTGCGACCGGCCCTCACCCCCGACCTCAGCCCAACCCGAGAGGACGTGATGTCCGTGGCCACCGCGATTCTGGTGGCGCCCATAGGCGTCGAACAGAGCGAACTGACCTCCCCGTGGGAGGCGCTGACCGCGGCCGGCCGGGCTCCGCACCTGATCTCCCCGGTCGCCGGAACGGTCCAGGGCTACCACTACCTCGACAAGGCCGACACCTTCCCCGTCGACCTGGCCGTCGACCAGGCGTCCACCGCCGACTACGACCTGCTCGTCCTGCCCGGCGGCGTCCCGAACTCCGACGCGCTGCGGCTGTACGGCAACGCGGTCGCGTTCGTCCGGTCCTTCTTCGACGCGGGCAAACCGGTCGCGGCGATCTGCCACGGGCCCTGGATGCTGGTCGAGGCCGATGTGCTGCGCGGACGCACGCTGACGTCGTGGCCGAGCCTCAAGACCGACATCCGCAATGCCGGGGGCATCTGGGTGGACGAACAGGTGAGGGTCTGCAAGGAAGGGCCGAACACCCTGATCACCAGCCGGATGCCGGCCGACGTGGACGCGTTCAACGAAGCGGTACTCAACGAAATGAGCGCGACGACATGACTCTGCCCAACGGAGCCGGCTGGGGCGACGACGTCTACCAGCCCGACGACAGTGAGATCCGCGAGGACGCCGGACCGCTCGAACCCGAGGACACGCTGATGGACCGGGGCATCGACCAGGTGCTCGACGAGGGCTACTCGCCGCCCGATCGGTCGCTGGCCGTCGAGGGCACGGGGACGACGGCCAACGAGCAGCGCGACGGCGAGTCCCTCGACGAGCGGCTGCGCCGCGAACGGCCGGACGCCCAGGCCCCCACGGGTGACGGGCTCGGCGACGCGCCGGGGACCGACGGTGAACTCCTCGACCCGGAGGCGGGCGACCGGCGCAGCGGGCGGCTGGTCGGCCCGGACGAGGGGGCGCACTCGCGCCAGGAGGGGCTGACCGGGCAGGAGGTCGGGATCGACGGGGGCGCGGCGACGGCGGAGGAGGCGGCGGTGCATGTCATGCCGGACGAGGAGGACGTCGAGGGCACGGCGTGAGACCCCATAAGCCGCGAACTGCCCTCAAAAGTTCGTTAGACCCTGTAACAAGCGCAAGACCCGCACGTGAAGATGAGGAGCCGGTGCCATGAGCGAAGTGAGCGAATCCCACGAGCCGGGTGGTCCGGCCGCTGCCGCCCGCCGCGTGAGCGACGGCCCGAACGGCACTCCGCGCGAGCAGCCGATCGACCCTGACGCCCCCGCGAGCCCGCACCCCCCTCACGGCTCCACCCTGGCCGGCCACTCCAGCCACCTCCCGCGCGGCGTCGGCGCCTCCCTCGTCACCTCCGGCGGCCTCATCCTCGGCATGGTCGAGGACCTGCGGATGCGCAACGCCACGGCGCCCGAGGATCTGCGCCCCCTGGCCGACACCTTCGCCCGGCACTGCGCCGCCAAGGAGGCCACCGTCCTCAAGGTGCTCGAACGGCACGGCGCCGCGTCGACCGTCGTCAAACGCGACCGCCAGGAGGGTGAACTCCTCCAGGGCATCCTCGACCGCGCGCTGGCCGGCCGGCACCCCACCGACACCCGGCTGCTCACCATCGACGGCGCGCTGGCCCAGATGTACCAGTACCTTTTCCATGAGCGGCGTGACCTCGTACCGGCGCTGGAGCGGGTCGTGCCGGCGGACGAGAGCGCGACTCTGGCCACGGCGTTCGAGGCGATCGACGAAGAGTGAACAGGCACTTCTCTCATATGACGTACCGGGCGGCCGGTGAGGCCCTGCCCGGCGGGGGGACACCGGCGCTGTCGGCGCCCGTGTCCGAAAGGGGCTCGAACGTGGACAGCGCGGACACACGGCGGGCCGTACGGACGACGGCACCCGTCCCCGTACGGTCGCGCGCACGGGCGGCGGCGCCCCGATGAACGCGCCCGCACCCGCACCCGTCCCCGCCGCCGTGCCCGCGGCGACTTTCCGCCATCCGGCGCTGTTCTACCGTGACGAGGCCGAGTACCTGGCGGGCACGCTGGACTTCGTCCGCGCGGGGCTCGCGGCGGGCGAACCCGTCGCCGTCGCCGTGCCCGCCGCGCGGCTCGACCTGCTGCGTACCGCTCTCGGCCCGCACGCGGACCAGGTGCGTTTCGTCGACATGTCCCGGGCCGGGCGCAACCCCGGCCGGATCATCCCCGGAGTGCTGCGCGCCTTCTGCGACGCCCACCCCACCGGCCGGGTCCGGATCATCGGCGAGCCCGTGTGGCCCGGCCGCACCCCGCTGGAGTACCCGGCCTGCGTCCAGCACGAAGCCCTGATCAACGCCGCCTTCCACGGCCGCGACGTCACGATCCTGTGCCCGTACGACGCGGGCGGGCTCGACGCCGACGTGCTGAGCGACGCGTACGCTACGCACCCGGTCGTCATCGAGGGCGGGCGGCGGCGGACCAGTACGCGGTACGCCCCCGAGAGCGTCGTGGCCACGTACAACGTGCCGCTGCCCGAGCCGGGACGGGCGGCGCGGTTCGCGTTCGACGACGAACGGCTGCGCGGGGCACGGCAGTTCGCGGTCGAGGCGGCCGCGGAGTTGGGCGTGACCGGGAGCCGGCTCGACGACCTGGCCATCGCCGTCGCCGAACTGACCACCAACAGCGTGCTGCACGGCGGCGGTTCGGGCGTGATCCGGGTGTGGTCCGAGGACGGTCAGGTGGTCTGCGAAGTCCGCGACGCCGGACGGCTGAGCGACCCGCTCGCCGGCCGCCGGGTGCCGCCGCCCGGACGGCCCGGCGGACGCGGCCTGCTGATGGTCCATCAGCTCGCCGACCTCGTCCGCACCCACGCCGCCCCCACGGGCACGGCCATCCGCTTCTACCTCACCCTCCGCTAGCTCGCTGCCGCGCCGGGTCACGGGGTGGGCCGCCAGGCCCCCGTAGCGGGCCCGGGGCCCCGCCTCCGTACCGACGCCGCACCGGCCGCCCCGGGCCTGCTCGTTCGGCCCCGGCCCGGGCACGGGAAAAGGACCGGATTCAACCTTCATCTCCTGCTGCGACGAAGCCCCCGCAGGGCCCGCTTCACCCGACGAATGTTCGACCCTTCTACGTCCCCGTCGCGCCCTCCGCCGCCGCCACCCCCTTTGGCTTCAACTCATGAATGTCTCCCGGCCCCTTGACGCCGGGGGACCGTGCTGGCTTTATGTGAGGCGGCGTCGATATGGGAGCGCTCCCACAGGTTCCCGTGGAAGCGCTCATCCCCCCACGCAACGTTGAAGGGACCACCTCTGTGAATCGCCTTCTCGCACGTTCCCGCTCCAGACTTTCCCGCCGTGTCGGGCTGCGCCCCGCCGCAGTGGCTCTCACCGCTCTCGCGGCGATGCTGCTGCCGTTCACCGCGACCCAGTCCGCGCACGCCGCGACCACCACGTGCGAGCCGCAGGCGACGATCGCGGCCGGGGACTACACGATCCAGGCCAACGAGTGGAACTCCACCGCCAAGCAGTGCATCACCTACTCCGGCGGCACGGCCTGGTCGCTGGACACCGCCAACTTCAACCTGGCCACCAACGGCGCCCCCGCCACGTACCCCTCGATCTTCAAGGGCTGCCACTGGGGTGAGTGCACGGCCAACAGCGGGCTGCCGATCCAGGTGAACAAGCTCGCCAGCTCCACCTCCTCGTGGACCACCACGCAGCCGTCCTCGGGCGCGTACGACGTCGCCTACGACCTGTGGATCAACTCGACGCCGACCACCGCGGGCCAGCCCGACGGCACCGAGATCATGATCTGGCTCAACAGCCGCGGCGGAGTACAGCCCTTCGGCGGCAAGACCGGCACCTCCTCGGCCGCCGGCCACAATTGGGACGTCTGGACCGGCAAGCAGACCTCCTGGAAGATCATCTCCTATGTCCTCCAGGGCGGCGGCACGTCCTTCAGCAACCTCGACATCAAGGCACTGATCGACGACGCGACCAGCCGCGGTTCGGTCAACGCCTCGCACTACCTGATCGACGCCGAGGCCGGCTTCGAGGTCTGGCAGGGCGGCCAGGGCCTGGCGAGCAGCAGCTTCTCCTTCAACGCCAGCGCCACCACCGGCGGCGGCACCACCAGCGGCGGTACCGGCGGCACCGGCGGCACCGACACCCAGGCGCCGACCGTGCCCGGCAACGTGACCGTCACCGGCACCACCGCGAACTCCGCGTCGCTGAGCTGGTCGCCCTCCACCGACAACGTCGGCGTCACAGGCTACGACGTCTTCCGCAACGGCCAGGCGGCCGGTTCGGTCACCGGCACGTCCTTCACCGACTCCGGGCTGAGCGCGTCGACCGCCTACACGTACACCGTCAAGGCGCACGACGCCGCCGGCAATGTCTCGGCCGCGTCCGCCGCGGTGACCGCGACCACCGCGTCCGGTGGCGGCAGCACCCCGCCCCCCACCGGCGGCAGCGGCTGCTCGGCCGTGTACACCGTGAGCAGCGACTGGGGCAACGGCTTCACCGCCGACGTCACGGTCACCAACACCGGCACCTCCGCCACACACGGCTGGACGGTCGGCTGGACCTACGGCGGCAACCAGAAGGTCACCAGCGGCTGGAACGCCACCGTCACCCAGTCCGGCGCCGCCGTGACGGCGGCCAGCCAGAGTTACAACGGGGCGCTCGCCGCCTCCGCCAAGACCAGCTTCGGCTTCCAGGGAACGTACAGCGGCTCGAACGCCGTGCCGACACTGACCTGCACCGCGAGCTGAACGACCGCTGAGAGCGCAGGCCCGGCCGACGGGGATGTCCCCGCCCGCCGGGTCCGCGTGCGTCCGGGGCCGGTCCGGCCGTACGGGCACCCGGGCCGCCGGATACGCGGGGCCCGCGACCCTGCGCCCGTACGCGAAACCCGCTTGTCCGCGGACCCCGCCCGCCACCAGGCTGTGATCATGGGACGTTCCTTCGACGAACTGGTGGCCGAGGCCGACGCCGTGTCGGTGGACGGCTGGGACTTCTCCTGGCTGGACGGCCGGGCCACCGAGCAGCGCCCCTCGTGGGGCTATCAGCGCGCGATGGGCGAGCGGCTGGCCCGGGCCGGCGCGGCGCTCGACATCCAGACCGGCGGCGGCGAGGTGCTGGCCGGCGTACCGGCGCTGCCGCCCCTGATGGCCGCCACCGAGTCCTGGCCGCCGAACCTCGCCAAGGCCACCGCGCTGCTGCACCCGCGCGGCGCGGTCGTCGTCGCCGACCCGGACGAGCCCCCGCTGCCCTTCGCCGACGCGGCCTTCGACCTCGTGACCAGCCGGCACCCGGTGACGGTGTGGTGGGAGGAGATCGCCCGGGTGCTGCGGCCGGGCGGCACGTACTTCTCCCAGCACGTCGGCCCGGCCAGCGCCGTGGAGATGGTCGAGTTCTTCCTCGGCCCGCAGCCCGGGGCCGCGCGCAACGCCCGGCACCCCGACCGGGCCCGCGCGGGCGCGGCGGCGGCCGGACTCGAAGTGGTCGATCTGCGCCCGGAGTCGCTGCGGATGGAGTTCCACGACGTCGGCGCGGTCGTCTACTTCCTGCGCAAGGTGATCTGGACGGTGCCCGGCTTCACCGTCGACGCCTACCGCGAGCGGCTGCACGACATGCACGAACTCATCGAGTCCGAGGGCCCGTTCGTCTCGTACTCGACCCGCTACCTGATCGAGGCGCGCAAGCCCGCGGCCGGGGAAGCTGTTCTCGATCCCCGGGACTGAGCGGGTTCGAATCCCGGGGCCTGCCCGGCGGCCGTGGTGGTCGTGCTCGCCGCGGCCTTGTCCTCGGCAGTCATGGTGCGCGCTCCGATTCGGCCAAAGGCGAGGACTCGGCAGTCCGCGTCCGCCTGCCTGCGGGCAGGCAGCGGCCCGCAGTGCCTAGGCTGTGATCACTACGGAAGGGTGGTGCCATGGACGCCGACTCCCGGACCAGGGCCGCGATCGAGGAGCACTGGCGGGCCTCGGAACGCGGGAACACCGAAGCCGAGCACGCCATTTACGCCACGGACGCGATCCTGGACTATCCGCAGTCGGGTGAGCGGTTCCGGGGGCGCGCGACGATTTCGGCGCAACGCGGCGGGCACCCCGCCGACCGCCACTTCACCGTCCGGCGGATCACCGGCCACGGGAACCTGTGGGTGAGCGAATGCACCATCACCTATGACGGCGTGCCTTCGTACTCGGTGAGCGTCATGGAGTTCGCCGACCGGCAGGTGGTGCACGAGACGCAGTACTTCGCCGACCCCTTCGGCGCGCCGGCCCGGCGGGCCGCTCTCGCGGAGCCGATGCCGGGCCGAAGCATCGCCGGAGCCTGACCCCTGGCCCCTGCCCCTGCTCGGTTCCTCGCCGCCCGCGCGGGACGCGTACGGCCGTCGATCCGATACGGCCGAACGCGCGGCCGCCGAGCCGGGGAGGCGTTCTCCGAGCCGGAGGGGGGACGGAGGGCGGACCCCGGCACGGGCCGCGGCCCCGCCGAAGAGGGCGGGGCCGCGGTCGTCGGTCGGTGCGGGCTCGGGCTCAGTCCTGGATCAGGTCGAACTCCTCCCAGGGGCCGATGGCCGTGCGGTTGGCGATCAGCGCGGCGGCCCCGGCGTTCTCCGCCGTCACGTACTGGTTGTCCGCGTGCGCCCGCAAAGTCACCGCGCCGTCCGGGTCGTGGATCAGGTCGAAGGTCTCCGCGGCGCCGACGCTCGTACTGCTCGCGATGAGCGAACCGGCGCCGTTGTTCGGCGCGGTGACGTACTTGTTGTTGGCGTGCGCGCGCAGCGCGACCGTGCCGTTGCCGAGGTCGATCTCGTCGAAGGTCTCCCAGGGGCCGATGGCCGTACGGTTGGCGATCAGCGCGGCGGCGCCCGCGTTCTCCGCCGTCACGTACTGGTTGTTGGCGTGGGCGCGCAGGGTGATCGCGGTCGTCTGGCCGGGAGGCGTGGTGCCGCCGCCGGAGCCGATGGTGGTCTGGCCGGTGAGCTTGATGTCGCGGGAGGAGGCGCCGACGTAGATGGTGTTGGTGCCGGCGGCGTTGGTCCAGCCGTTGTTCCAGAACTGGAAGCTGCGGGCGTTGAGCGTGACGGTGACGTGCTGCGTCTGGCCCGCGTTGAGGCTGACGCGCTGGAAGCCGCGCAGGTTCTTGGGCGGTTCGCCGGCGGAGGTGGGCTGGCCGACGTAGACCTGCGGGACCTCGGCGCCGGCCCTGCTGCCGGTGTTCTTGACGTCGAAGGCGACCGTGACGTTACCGGACGCGTCCGGTGCGGAGACGGTCAGTCCGGAGTAGGCGAAGGTCGTGTAGGACAGGCCGAATCCGAAGGGGTAGAGCGGGGTCTTGTTCTGCGAGTCGTACCAGCGGTAGCCGACGTTGAGGCCCTCGCTGTACTGCACGGTCCCGTTCTGGCCCGGCCACTGCGCGGTGGTGTGGGCGGGGACGTCGTTCAGGGAGACGGGGAAGGTGACGGGGAGTTTGCCGGAGAAGTTGACGTCGCCGTAGAGCAGGGCCGCGATGGCGTTGCCGTCCTCCTGGCCGGGGTACCAGTTCTCCACGATGCCCCGGACCGCGTCGGCCCACGGCAGCGCGATGGCCGAGCCGCTGTTGATCACCACGATCGTGTTGGGGTTGACCGCGGCCACGTCGGAGACCAGCTGGTTCTGGTCGCCCGAGAGGCTGATGTCGCCGAGGTCGGCGCCCTCGCCCTCGGACTTGTTGACGAAGACGATCGCGGTGTCGGCGTTACGGGCGGCCGTCACCGCCTGGCCGTGCAGGTCCTGGTTGGGGATCTGCCAGCCGAGTTCGAGTTCGCTGCCGCCGCCGTCCTGGAAGTAGTCCACCTCGATGCTCACCGGCTGATTGGCCGTCAGGGACACCGTGCCGGTCTTGGTGGTCGTCGGCTGGTTGGCCCAGTTCCCGATGACCTGCTGGCCGTTGATGTAGAGACGGCTGCCGTCGTCACTGCTCAGCGCGAAGGTGTACGTTCCCGTGCTCGGCGGGGTCAGGGTGCCGGTCCACTTCGCGGACCAGCCGGTCGCGGGGACCCCGCTCTTCGGCGAGGCGCCGCCCCACAGGAAGTTGAGCGTCGGGTCCACCCCGGAGGCGATCGGGGAGCCGCCGAGCGAGGTGCCGTTGTAGAACTGCCCGTACAGACCGTGCCCGCTGCCCTGGGAGGGCGTCAGATACGGGCTGTCGACTATCTCGCCGCCGGGGGAGGCGTACCCCTGCGCGTAGGTGACCGAGGCGCCGCCGCCCGCACGGGTGGTGATCGCGGAGTAGGGCGTCACGACCGAGGAGGAGCCGACGTGGGCGCTGCCGCCGCCCGCGGACAGGGCGTTGGGGCCCGCGTCGTCGCCGATGACCGCGATCTTCTTGTTCGCCGAGCCCAGCGGCAGCGCCGAACTCGCGTTCTTCAGCAGGACGCTGCCCTCCTCGGCGACCTGCCGGGCGGTGGCCTTGTGCGCGTCCGTGGTGACCGGGGTGGTGATGGTGCCGGTCTGCGTGGTGTCGAACAGACCCGAGGCGAACATCGCGGTGAGGATACGGCGGACATGCCCGTCGAGGTTGGCCTGCGAGACCTGGCCGCTGTTGACCGCGTTGGTCAGCGCCGTGCCGTAGAAGTCGCTGCCGTTCATCTCCTGGTCGAGACCGGCGTTGGCCGACGCGACCGTGGAGTGCGTGCCTCCCCAGTCGGAGGTGACGAACCCGGTGAAGCCCAGGTCGCCTTCGAGCACCTGCTGGATCAACCGGGCGTTCTCGCAGGCGTAGGTGCCCGCGACCGAGGCGTAGGAGCACATCACCGAGTACGCCTGGCCCTGTTTGACCGCCGCCTCGAAGGCCGGCAGATAGATCTCCCGCTGGGCGCGCTCGGACAGGATGACGTTGTCCTGCGCGTTGTTGCGGTTGGTCTCCTGGTTGTAGTCCGCGTAGTGCTTCACCTGGGCCATCGGGCCCTGGCTCTGGATGCCCTGGATGTCGGCGGCGCCCAACTCACCGGCCAGGTACGGGTCCTCGCCGAGCGATTCGAAGGCGCGGCCCCAGCGCGGGTCACGGACGATGTTGATCGTCGGGCCGAGCACCACATTGGCGCCCTTGCCCCACTCCTCGTTGCCGATCACCTGGCCGTAACTCTTCGCCAGGTCACGGTCCCAGGACGCGGCGGCGGCCACCGGGGCCGGGAGCTGGGTGACCCCGCCCGCGCCGTCGGCGACGCCCGCCGGGCCGTCCTGAAGCCGCAACTGGGGAATGCCCAGGCGGGTGTTGGCGTCCACGCAGGCGCCCCACGCGCACTGCGCGCCGCCGTGCATCATCGTGATCTTCTCGGCGTTGGTCATCTGCGCCAGCAGTGCGTCGGCGCGCTGCGCCGGGGTGTCCGCGGCGTTCATCCACGCCTTGGGGGCGGCCGTCGTGGCGGCCGGGGCGGGCAGGGTGCCGGTGGTGAAGGCGGTCAGCGCGGCGACCGCGACGGCCACCACGCTCGCCAGCAGGGGGCGGCGTCGTCGTCTCATGGCCACTCCGTTCGGGTTCGGCGGGCGGCGGGGACCGCTCGCGCCTGGGGGGATGGAGCCCTGGGAAGTGCTGCGGTGCGGCAGTACGGCCGGAAGGCGGCGCGCGAACGGATGGCGGCCCCGCGCGCGGCCCGGCCCCCCGAGAATTGTGCTTGAGTTGCGCTGAGGTCAAGGCAAATTGCAGACATGGCGGCTTTGTTGTGCCTGAACCTGTCTTGTCGAGTGCCTGAAGAAGCTCGCAACTCCATTGATTAAGTACGATCCCGAACTTCTGATCCCCGAAAGCACCCTCGCGGAACGCAGGAGAACGCAGGAGAGGGCCGCCGCCCCGGACAACAGGGCGGCGGCCCTCACTTCACTGCGACCGCTTCAGAAGGACAGCGGCTTTACGGGTACGAGGTCACCGTCGACGGCACCGTGGAGGTGCCCGAAGTCCCCGGACCGATGTTGTTGATCACATGGGCGTATTGACCCATGCCGCCGAGCGACACGACGAGCAGGTCGTGGAACTTCACACCGGCGTTGGCCGGCGCCTCGAATCCGTGATCAGCGATGATCGACGGGTCCGCGGTGAAGTTGCAGTAACTGCCCAGTCCCCAGCCCTCGTGGGTGGTGACGTTGTCGTCCACCTTGTAGGCGGCGTATCCACGGGTGTTCCCGTTCTGGATGGCGGCCTGGTTCGGCGGGTCGTACGGCAGCTCGTTCTGGAAGAAGATGGTCTTGCCGTTCTGACCCGACCACTCCACGTTGTACTTCTGGAAGTGCTCGACGAACAGACCGGTGGTCAGCACGTTGTTGCCGTTGACCTTCAGACCGATCGCGGACGGGTTGGAGGTCCAGCCCGCACCCGCGCCGTGGTCCGCGCGCCACAGCCACGTGTGGTCGATGACCACGTCGTTGCTGTTGATCTCGAACGCGGTCTGGGCCTGACCCGGGCCCGCGCCGCCGATCCGGGCGAAGACGTCCTGAATGATGGTCGGGTTGCCGGAGTGGCTGGCGGCCGAACCCGGCGCGCCGACCTGGAGGAGCTGCGGGGTGTTGCCGGTACCGGCGTCGATCAGGAAGCCGGCCAGCCGCACACCGTCCACGTCGGAGACCTTGACCGCGTCCACCGCGTTGTCCGGGATGATCGTGGCGTAGCCGAGACCGAGGACGACGGTGTTGGCGCGGGTCACGTTGATCGCCTGGTCCACGTGGTAGACACCCGGCGTGAGCAGCAGGTTGAGGCCCTGGGCGAGCGCCGCGTTGATGGTCGCCGCGGAGACGCCCGGCTTGGCCACGTAGAACTGGTTCAGCGGGATGGAGGTACCCGGCGTGTTCGGCCAGTCCACACCGCTGGCGTTGTGCCGCACGCTCGGGACGAAGACCTTGTAGTCGTTTCCGTCCAGGTACAGGTACGGCTTGTCGCTCGACGTGGGCGTGGTCGCCAGGGTGGTGTACGGCTGGCCCGGGAAGGCCTGGGCCGGAGCACCCTGCACACCGGAGAACACCATGTTCCAGACACCGTTGGTCCAGCCACCGATGGAGCTGTCACGGGTGTACCACTGCTGCTGCGAGTACGGGCCGACGGTGCCGTCGATCTTGCTGTCGGCGATGTAGCCGCCGCTCGCCCAGCCGTAGCTCGCGGGCGCCAGGTTCAGGCCGCCCTTGACGTGGATCCGACGGAAGGGAGCCGCCTGCGCGACCGCCCACCGGTCGGTGCCGTTCACCGGCGAGATGGCCAGGTTCTCCACCGAACGCCAGAAGTTCTGCGTGGCGTTGCCGGCGAACCAGCCCGCGTCCACGGTGATGTCACCGTTGATCTGGACGTCGTCCGGGTTCTTGCCGAGGCCGGAGACCGAGGTGTAGAAGCCCACCTGGTCGTTGAGGCCGTTGTACGTACCGGGCTTGAAGAACACCTGGTAGCGGGCGTTGCCGAACTGGTTGCTCTCCTGCTGGGCGAAGATCTGGTCCAGCTGGCCCTGGATGTTCGCGCTGGACGGGTCGAAGACCTTGACGTTGGGGCCGAGGTCACCGCCGCCCTGGATCGGGCCCGTGGGGGGCGTGGTCGGAGGGGTGGTGGGGGGCGTGGTGGGCGGCGTGGTCGGACCGGTGCCGCCACCGATCGAGCCGGACACCTGGAACTCCCACAGCGAGTAGCCGTACTGCGTGGCCCGGACGGTGCCGTACACCCGGACGTAGCGGCCGGAGCCGGTCACGTTCAGGGTCTGGTTGCCGCCGGCTCCCGTGGTCGTGGAGTAGATGTCGGTCCAGTTCTGGGCGTCTGCCGAGGTCTGGATCTTGAAGGACTTGGCGTAAGCCGCCTCCCAGTTCAGGGCGACGGAGGTGATGCTCGCGGTGGCGCCGAGGTCGACCTGGATCCACTGCGGGTCGGAGGCGGCGCTGGACCAACGGGTACCGGGGTCCCCGTCGACCGCGGCCGAGGCCGGCGTGCCGGCGTTCTCGGTCGAGGAGGCCGTCGCCGGCTTGCCCTTCGAGAGCACGCCGGAGGCCGGGGGCTGGCTGCCGCCGGCGTCGCCGTAGACCTGGAACTCCCACAGCGAGTAGCCGTATCCGGTGGCACGAACCGTGCCGTACAGCCGGACATAACGCCCGGAACCGTTTACGGAAAGCGTCTGCGTGCCGCCGGTCGCCGTCGTGGTGGAGTAGATGTCGGTCCAGTTCTGGGCGTCTGCCGAGGTCTGGATCTTGAAGGACTTGGCGTAAGCCGCCTCCCAGTTCAGGGTGACGGAGCTGATGTTGGCGGTGGCGCCGAGGTCGACCTGGAGCCACTGCGGGTCGGCGGCGGCGCTGGACCAGCGGGTGCCGTTGTCGCCGTCGACGGCGGCCGAGGCCGGCGTGCCGGCGTTCTCGGTCGAGGAGGCCGTCGCCGTCTTGCCCTGCGAGAGCAGGGTGCCGGCCGCCTGCGCGGAGTGCGAGGGCACAAAGAGCAGAAGCGACGCGAACAGCGCCGTGACGACCACCGCGACTATCTTTCGCCGGTCGGTCAGCGCCACTGATCTCAGCGGAGCCGACGTACCGGTGGGGGGAGCGAGCATGAACTCTCCTGGTTCCACAGGTGGGGGGCAGGGTGGGGTAGCCGTCCGGTCCAAGGGTCACCGGACGGCGAGATGCCGTGAAACAGCGCTAAGTCCGGGTAAGCGCTCTCCCGTTGAGGGATGAGAGCGCTCTCCCGATGCACACCGTGATGTTTCTCCCTCTGTTTCATCCATGTCAAGAGTTGTGCACACAGCACATTCGCTAAAACGGAAGTGTGTTCGCAAATCTCGCAAATGGGTTGTAACTTGCGACAGATGTTGAACTGGTGGCGGTGACCAGCGGGTATCGCTGAGGGTGTTCGCGCGGCCCACCCCGGAGCGACGCCGTCGCACCTGGGCGGTGCAAGGGCCGTGATGCGGATGGGGCCTGATATGCGTTCAGATCATGAACGCTCGTCGTTCGTGTCGGGGCCCGGGCGTTCAAGGAACGTTCCGTGCGTCACGCATTGGATACAAAAGAAGACCGCCCCGGCGGGTGCCGGGGCGGCCCTTGACGGTCCGTCAAGTGGTCTGGACGACCGGGTCGGTCAGGCCGAGATGTTCGACCGGCCGCGGTGGCGGCGCGCGTAGTAGAGGGCGCCGCCGCCGGCCACCAGAGCGGCGCCGGTGATGCCCAGCGGGAGCACCGGGGAGGAGCCGCCGGTCGCCGCCAGGGCCCCGTCGGGCGACTTGCCACCCGTACCGGAGGAGGCCGTACCGGACGAGGACGAGCCCGAGGCCGTACCGCCCGTGGTGCCCGCGGAGGCCGTGCCGCCGGACGTCGTACCGCCGGTGGCCGTACCGCCCGACGTGGTGCCGCCCGAGGTGCTCGGCGTGCTCGGGGCCGGCTGTCCGCGGTCGATCGTGGTGACCGACTCGACCGAGCCGTCCGCCTTCAGCAACACCTGCTTGTCGTTCGGGTGTTGGAAGTCGAAGGCCGAGGTGAGCGAGTTGGCGCGGGCGTCGAAGGACGCGTCACCGATTCGGCCGGTGTTCCAGTTGTCCTCGATGAAGCGGGTGATCGAGGTCTGCTCGGTACGGGTGTGGTCGACCGCGTTGGCCTTGCTGTAGGGCGAGATGACCAGCAGCGGCTGCCGGGTGCCGGGGCCGCAGCGGTCCGCGTAGCCGCCGGCCGCCTTCGGGCCCGCCTGGCAGGCCGGGCCGTCGGTGGCCTTGCCGTTGGAGCCGACCGTGGCGTCCGCGGAGCCGTTGAGCGGCGCGGCGTAGGCGTGGTCGTACCAGCCGTCGGAGTCGTCGTACGCGACGACGACCGCGGTGTCCTTCCACTGCGGCGACTTCTGGATCTTGTTGATCTCCGTGATCAGGAAGTCCTGCTCGTCGGTCGGGTCGGAGTAGGCGGCGTGCCCGTCCTGGTACTCCGGGGCCTTGAGGAAGCTGACCGCGGGCAGGCTGTCCGCGTTCAGGGCCGCGTCGAAGTCGGTCAGGTCGTAGTTGTGGTTCGCCTGGCCGTCGTGGCCGATCTCCGCGGTGTTCTTCGGCGGCAGATGGTGCGGGTTGGACGTGGACCTGTAGTACTCGAACGGCGAGTGGTGCGGGCTGTAGTCGACGGCCGCAGCCCCGCCGATGTTGGCGTGCGTGCTGCCCGCGCAGGACGCGTAGTGGCCCTGCTGCCCGTCCCACGGGGTGCTCGGCGTGAAGCCGCCCTGGAACCAGCCCCAGCTCACATCACGGGAGTTGAGCAGGTCGCCGATGTTGCGGCCCTGCATCACCGCCAGCGCGTTGGTGCTGGTGTGACTGTTGTCCGAGCAGTCGTCGTACGCCGGGTCGGGGTCGTTTATCACCGTGCCGACACCCTTGGCGTCCGGCGACAGCACCGCGTACGGGTCGGGGGTAGCCGTCTGCGCCGGGTGCTCGGTGCCCGAGGCCGGGTCGACCGAGATCACCCCGTGCGTCTGCCCCGAGATCAGGTTGAGCGCGCCCGGCGTGGAGGGGCCGTAGGTGGTGCTGTACGAGTTGTCGTTGAGCGTGAAGTGCTGGGCGTAGTTCCACAGCCCGGTCACCGTGTTGCCGTCGTAGTAGTCCATCACCAGGCCCGGCTCGCCGAAGAGGCCGCCCGAGCACTTGCTGGTCTCGGTGTTCTGGACGTACAGATCGGCCTTGCCGCCGTTGGCCGCGTACTGCTCGGGGCCGTAGTTGTGGTTCTGGTCGCAGGTGACGGCCTGGTCCGAGGCGAGGCGCTTGGGCGCGTACTGGTTGGGGTTGGTCGTCAGCAGCCCGGCCGTGCGGAGGTTGTCGACGTCCTTCGGCGTGCCGGCGGCCGCGGTGAACGGCGTGCCGTCCGTGTTCGCCGCCACCGGGTAGCTGCCGAAGTAGTGGTCGAAGGACACGTTCTCGTCGAAGAGGACGACCAGGTGCTTGATCGGGGTCGCGGTGTCGCCGCCGTCCCCGGCGCGGCCGGGGGAGTCGGCGTGGGCGGACGCGGCGCCGCTCAGCAGGGCGAGCGCCGCCGCTCCGGCGAACGCCCCCCAGCGGGTGGCCCGCCCGCGCGCGCCCGCCCTTCCTCCCCGGCCGGAACCGCTTGTGGTGCTCATGCTTGCTCTGCCTCCGCTGAGTGACGAGGTGCCCGTGCCGCTGTCGATGCGGGCACGGTGTCGAACGCGATCGTCCTGGCGGGCCACGACAGGCCAACGGCCCGGTGGTGGCGCCGGGATGAACAGCGAGTCAGGAAAACCAGGCCGAGAATTGACCGGTTCTTTGCGCTTCCGGCGGTGGTTTCAGGCCAGCAGACCGCTGCCCAGCCAGTCCGCGCGGTCCCTGACCCCCGGAAGCGCGAAGAAGTAGCCGCCGCCGAACGGGGAGACGTAGTCGACCAGCGGCTCTCCCGCCAGCCGCTTCTGCACGGCCGCGAACTGCCGCTCGATGTCCTGCTGGTAGCAGACGAAGATCAGCCCCATGTCGAGGTTGCCGTCGCTGTCCATGCCGCGGTCGTAGTTGTGGCCGCGGCGCAGGAGGCGGGAGTCGTCGGTGGCCGCCGTCCGCGGGTTGGCCATCCGTATGTGGCTGTCCAGCGGGATGACGTCGCCCATCGGGTCCTGCGCGAATCTCGGCGTGTCGAACTCGTGCGTGCCGTCCAGCGGCGCCCCCGTGTCCCGGCTGCGGCCGAACATCCGCTCCTGCTCGGTGATCGACACCCGGTCCCAGAACTCCACCAGCATCCGGATCAGCCGCACCACCTGGTACGAGCCGCCGGCCGTCCACGACGGCTCACCGCCGCCGTTCACCCACAGCAGCCGGTCCGCGGTCGCCGGGTCGTCGACGTCCGGGTTGGCCGTACCGTCCTTGAAGCCCAGGTGGTTGCGGGGGGTGCCGCTCGGCCGCGGCGGGCTGGTGAAGCCGTCCATCCGCCAGCGCACCTGCATCCCGCCGCGGGTGTGCCGGGCGATGTCGCGCAGCGCGTGCAGCACGGTGTCGGCGTGCGGGGCGCTCAGCTGGAGGCTGAGATCACCGTGGCACCAGGCCGGATCGAGGTCGTCGTCCGCGAAGGCGGGCATCGTGGCCAGCCGCAGCGGCTTGCGGTCCCGCAGCCCGAAGCGGTCGTCGAAGAGGGCGGCGCCGACCCCGGCCGTGACGGTCAGCCCGTCGCCGGGCACGCGCGGGCCGAGGGTGCCGCTGTCCGACGGGGAGTCGGTGATGCCCAGCGGCGCCGGGGTGCCGCCGCCGGTCAGGAAGCGGGCCCGCTCGGTCACCGTGCGCAGCAGCTCGGTGAGTTCCCGGCGGTCGGTGGCGGTGACGTCGAAGGCGAGGAAGGCGGTGGACCGCTGGACGGGGTGGGTGATGCCGGGCTGGTGGGGGCCGTGGAAGTCGGGGCGGGTGGGGGTTTCCGGGGCGGGCGCGGCGTTGGCGGGGGCCGCGTCGGCGGGGGTGGCGGTGGCCGGGGTGGCGGTTGCGCTCGTCACGGTGAGGGCGGCGGCGCCACCGGCCACCGCGCCGACGGCGCCGGCTGCGCTGACGGCGCCGACCGTTCCGACTGTTCCGACGCCGAGTGCCGCGCCGCGGAGGAAGCCGCGTCGGCGCAGGTCGCCGCCCGTACCCGTGCCCACGCCCGTGCCCGTCGATCGCGTGTCGTCCGCGCCTGTCGGCCGGTGGGTGCCGGTCATGCCGTCCTCCGTACGTCGAAGATCGCCGCCACCGGGGAGAGCTGTTCGAGAAGATCGCCGAAGTCGGCGTTGATCGCCTCGCGCTGACGGAGTGTCAACTTCTCCAGCGGGGTCCAGTCGGCGCCGTGGTGGGCGGCCTCCAGCGCGGCCCGGGCACGGTCCATCGCGGCGTTCAGCCCGGGCAGCGCGGGGTCGCGCGGGGCGAGCAGCGCGTGCAGCCGGTCCAGCAGCTGCTGGGCGCCGTCGAGGTTGGCGCGGGCGGTGGCCAGATTCGTACCGCTGCCGTAGTCCGTGCGGCCGGTCAGCTCGAACTGCTCGGCGTTCTCGACGATCTCGTGCGCCCGCAGGCCCAGCGCGGCCGGGTCCATCCGCTGGTCGGCCCAGTCGGTACGCAGCGCGGCCACGGCCCGGTCGAGCCGGGCGGCCGGGGCGCGCAGCGAGGCAGCCGGGGCGCCGTGCCACAGCCCGTACTCGATCCGGTGGAAGCCGGTGAAGTCGGGGTCCGCGAGGGCGCCCGGGGTACGGGCCGCGGTGCCGTTGATCTCGCCGTCCGCGTCGCCGAAGGTGTCGTAGGCCGCGCCCATCCGTTCGTAGACCAGGTGCGCGGTGAGCCAGTCGCGGCGGGCGGCGGGGAGGTCGCCGCGGTCGATGTCCGCCTTCAACACGGCTGTGCCGTGGGCGAGTTCGGCCATCCGTGCGGCGATCCACCGCTGGTAGGCCAGGGTCGGCGGGATCAGGTCGTGCTGGGTGACCGGGAGCGTCGCCGGGCCCTGCGGCCGGCTGCCGGGGACGACCACGGTCGGGCCGGTCACGGCGTCGGTGTCCTCCTGGAGGCACTTGAAGGCGTACGAGCCGCTGCCCAGGTTGACGGTCATCGGCCGGGTGACGCCGGGCGCCAGGCCCTCCACCTCGCCGTAGATCATTCCGGTACGGGGGTCGGTCAGATAGACCTCGGTGGCGGTGGCGGCGGAGTTGCGCAGGTCGAAGACCTGTAGGCCGGCCTTCGGGCCGGTCCAGCCGCGGCCGCAGGTGCTGGGGGAGGTGTCGACGGCGGTGTGCGGGAGGCCGTCGGCGGCGGGCCGGGCCGGGTGCTCGGCGTCCGTGCCGTGCTTGGCGTCCGAGCGCGCGGCTCCGGCCGGGGTGTGGTCGTCGCCCGCGGTGAGTACGGCGCCGGTGAGCGCGGCGGCGACGGCGATTCCGGCGGCGGCCACCTGCCAGGTGCGGCGGCGGGGGCGGGGCGTGGGGGCTTTGTTTACGGAGCCGGGCGCCGCGGTGGCGGGTGCGGGCGGCAGGGGTTCGGCCTCGGGGTCAGGTGCGGCGTCGTCCGGCGCCGCGGCCGGGGGTTCGGGCGGGGGTTCGGGCGGGGGTACGGATTCGGCTCCCGGTTCGGGCACGGGACCGGGTGCGGATACGGGTTCTGCGGACACCGGGCCTCCGGGTCTCGGTACGGTGGAACGTCGGCGCCGCTCATGCTAAGCACCCCACCGCACCCCCACCCACCTGCGAAAAGGCCGGGGATTCACTGTTCGCCCGCAGTTCACCCGCCCGACATCGCGGGGACGCCCCCGACCGGATTCCCGGCCGGGGGCGAACCGTGTGGTGTCAGTTGCACCACGGCACGAACGAGAGGTTCTGCACGTAACGGGCCGCCACGTAGCCCGGGCGGCCGTCGCCGAGCTTGTACCAGAGGTTGTTGCCGTCGACGTTCTCGCTGGTGACCTTGCAGTGCAGGTAGACCACTGCGCCGGGCGGGAGGGAGCCGAGGATGGTGGAGTTCGTCCGGGGGAACTCACGGATGTACAGCGAGACCTTCGAGACC
This sequence comes from Streptomyces sp. NBC_00223, assembly GCF_036199905.1. Lineage (NCBI taxonomy): Bacteria > Bacillati > Actinomycetota > Actinomycetes > Kitasatosporales > Streptomycetaceae > Streptomyces > Streptomyces sp. NBC_00223. Next base: position 7,414,674 of record NZ_CP108109.1, read on the forward strand.
ACCTTGCCCTGCGGCTCGGTGGCGGCCAGGTCCGGCTGGATCGCCGGTCCGGGGTCGGTGGCCGTGTCGGGGTTGGTCGCCGCGGCCGGGGCCGGGACGGGTGCCGGGCCCGACACCGCCGCCGTCGCGGGGGTCGCGACGAGCAGACCCGAGCCGGCGATCATCAGACCGGCGAGGGTGGCGGTGATGCGGTGCCTGGCGAGCGCTGAGTTCATTGCGGCCTTCTTTCCGGAAAGTGGTGCCTGTCCCCTCTTTCATGGCACGTTCCGGGCTCGAACCGGCTGACAGAAACGGCTTGTTCACCCGGACGGATCGCGAATCACCCTGCCGGGTGCGGTCTGTCATGGTGTGGACGGGTGCTGGGGGATTTGGCGCGGGCGCGGCCGGGGCGGTGGCGGGGGTGCTGAGGCTGTCCTGATTGGGCGTCAGGTGCGGCGACGGCCGGGGTGGGGCGGGGGCGGCGTTTGACTGACCGTCACCGCTGGCGTGCGGCGGGCCGCGTGGGGAGGTCCGGGCGAGGCGGGGGCGCGCGGCCGAGGGATCGCCGGGTCGACCCGGGCGGTCGCGTTTTGGGCCGTGAGGGGGTCTCACGCCGCCCGGACGCCCTCGCGAACGCGAGACCCTCTCACGCAAGGGGCAGGTCATGCGAGTGCGAGAGGGTCTCACCGGCCGGGAAGGTCATGCGAGTGCGAGAGGGTCTCACCGGTCGGATCGGACCCCGCGTTGGTGAGGAGGTCTCGCTCATCGGGCCGGGTCTCGCGGTAGTTAGAAGGTCTCACTGACTGGGCGGGCCTCGCGTTGGTGAGGGGGTCTCACTGGTCGGGGTGGGTCTCGCGGCAGTGAGGGGGTCTCACTCGTAGAGTGGGGCTCGCAAACGTGAGAGGGTCTAACGTTCGTGACGGGCCCGCGCCGCCCCTCTGCCCCCAGGTTGGCGCCACCCCGCCCACGTCGAACTCGCCCGGCGGGCCGAGGCTCCCGCCTGAGCGTCCCCCCGGCCCCGAACGTCGGCGCGCCCGCGCCGCCGCCCGGGGAGGACGCCGGCGTACGTACCCGGTGTCGGCGCGCACCCGCTCGCCGCGTCGGCCGGCGCCTCGCGCGGGCGGGCATCGGGCCGATGCCGTAAGGGAGTTGGCCGCGCGCGCGGACCACGCTTTACCCGAACGGGCGACGTCATGGGCGGGATTTGCGCAAATTGCGCCGCGTTTCCTCGCGGCCGATAAGCTGGCGGACGAAGACGACGTGGGAGGAGAGCGGACGTGGCCGAAAGCACCACCGGACAGCCGTTGGCCAACGGGAAGAAGCCGCAGGTCGATCTGACGGGTGCGGAGTGGCTGTCCAGCAGCCAGGGCACCGGCGACGTACAGATCGCCTTCGTCGAGGGCTATATCGCCATGCGGGACGGGCGGAGCCCGGACGGGCCCGCGCTGATCTTCACCCCCGCCGAGTGGCGTGCCTTCGTTCTCGGCGCGCGGGACGGCGAGTTCGACCTCACCTGAGGCCCCGATCTCTCCAGCACCCCAGTACGGACACGGCCGCCGCCGGCCCCGGAATTCCCGGGCCGGCGGCGGCCGTTCGTCGGGTGCGTCGTCCGGACGGTCGGCAATCGGCCGTCCGGGCCCGCCGTCAGGGCCAGTTGCCCAGCCTCGGAAGCGGTCCGCCGGTCAGCGCCGTGGTGGGGTGCCGCCCGGCCAACCAGGCCGCCAGATCGGTCAGTCGGCCCTCGACGGCGATCGGCGCGCCAGGGCCCGCGCCGCGCGTCCACGTCCACGGACCGTCCGTCGCGGTGAGCGTCAGGTGGACTCCGTCCGGCACGCGCGGCGCCAGATAGTCCACCACGTACGTACAGAACTCCTGCGACCAGTCGTCGGTGCCGGGGCCCAGCCGGGCGTCCGCCGTGTGGATCTCCAACTCCCGCCACCAGGCCAGGCCCGCGTCCAGCAGGGTGCTGTCGCGGTAGCGCACCGGGCGCGTCCAGTCGTCGGGCCCGACTGCCGACCAGGACGCCTCGACCTCGTCCAGGGCGTTGTCGAGCGCCACGGTCAGCACCTGGGCGGAACGCCCGCGGCCCGCCTCGATCGCCGCGTCACGTGCCGGACGGCCGCCGTCGTACACGTCGATCAGCCTGCCCCGCAGGGCGTAACGCGCCTGCCGGGCCAGGGCCAGGCCGACGCCCTCGATGTGGGTGAGGACATGGCCGCGGGTCCAGCCGGGCAGAGCGCTCGGCTCGCGGACCGCGTCCTCGGTGAGCCCGGTCAGCAGGCCGCGCAGCCGGGTCTGTCCGGTGGCCAGCCGCGCCTGGAGGTCGGCGGGGGCGAAGACGGGTCGGGTCACGGCCACAGCAGCCCCCGGTCCCAACCGCCGTCCGTACGGCGGTACTCGACGCGGGTGTGGCGGCGTTCGGCGTCGCCCTGCCAGAACTCGACGGTGTGGGCGCGCAGGGAGTACAGGGTCCAGCCGGGGGCGACCAGGCCGGGGTCGTCGGCGATACGGGCCTCGGCGGCGCGCACGGCCTCGTCGCGGGTGGCGGTGTTCGGCAGCGGGGTGCTCTGCCGGCCCAGCAGGGTTTCGGCGCGGGCGCCGGGGGAGCGGGCCAGGAAGTCCTCGGCGGACTCCTCCGCGGTGGCGGGCTCGGCGCTGCCCAGGACCCGTACCTGCCGGGCGAGTCGGGGCCAGTGGAAGGTGAGGGCGGCGGCCGGGCGGGCGGCGAGTTCACGGCCCTTGCGGCTGTGCGCGTCCGAGGCGAACTGCCAGCCCTGGGCGGAGACGTTCTTGAGGATGAGTACGCGGGCGGTCGGGTCACCGTCCGGGCCGGCGGTGGAGAGCGTCATGGCGTGCGGTTCGGTGACGCCGTCGCGTACGGCGGCGAGCAGCCAGTCGACGAAGAGTTCGTGCGGATCGGCCGGCAGACGCGAGGTGTCGAAGACCGGTAGATCGCCCGAGAACACCTTGAGTCCGCGCAGCAGTTCACGCAGGTCGGACACGTATACCCCCTCGGTGTTAATGGTGTTCACCGACGATACCATTAACGCATGCAAGCTGATCTTCTTCCGCGGGACGTTCCGCTCGACCTCGCGCTCGCCCTGGCTGTCACGATCCGGCACGACGGGCAGGGCGGGATCGCCGACGACCTCGCGGAGCCGGAGGGGTTGACGCGGTGGGTGCGGCAACGCGCTGACGCGCCGCGGTCCGGGGGAGCGGCGTCCGGTGCTCGCGGGCGCGGCGGGTCCGACGGCCCGGGCGAGCTTCACGAGGTCCACGACCTGCGCGAGGTCCATGACCTGCGCGAATTCCGCGACTTCCGGGCGGACGCGGCATCTCTGGCGGCGGTCGTCGAGGTCCGTACGGCGATACGGGCGCTCTTCGCGCGGGCCGTGCTGCCGGGGGAGCCGAGTTCGGCGGACGCCGGGCGGCTGCCCGACGCGGGCGCGGCGCTGGAACGGCTCAACGCGGCGGCGGCGCTGGTGCCGGTCGTCCCGCGCCTGGACTGGCCGCAGGACGGGCCGCCCGCCGCGCGGTACGCCGTGCCCGGCGGTCCCGGTCCCGCCGACCGGCTCGCCGCCGCGCTGGCCCGCGCCGCGATCGCCTTCCTCGCGGGGCCGGACCGGGCCCGGCTCAAGGCGTGCCCGGCGCCGCGCTGCGTCCGGTACTTCGTGAAGCAGCACGCACGTCAGGAGTGGTGCAAGCCGTCCTGCGGCAACCGGGCCCGGGTCGCCCGCCACCACGCCCGCCGCCGCCCCCAGCCCCCGACGGACCCCGCGTAACGCCCGCACGCCCACCACGCGTCCCCGCGCCCGGCACCGACCGGCGGACGCGCGCACGATCCCCGCGGCGACCGTGCCCCGCGAGCCCCGCGCCGGGCACCTGTGAGCCCTTCGCCGGGCACCTGCGGGCCGACCCGGGCACGTGGTGGGTGGGACGGGTGACCGTTCCGTACGGCGTTCGACGCGGCTCCCGTCGATCGGCGGCTTGCCCGGGGCGATTCCGCAGGTCAGCGGCGCTCTCCGGTCTGCGGCCGGAGCGTCCGCGGGTGGGCCTGCGCTGATGCCTTCGCCTCACGGGCGCGGCGGTCGGACAGGGCCGCTTGCCTGCCGGCCCACCCCGGCCCACCCCCGGCGCGCGACGGCTCACCCCGGCGCGGGACGGCGTGCGGGGGCGTACAGGGGGCGCATTGGGGGACGGGGGCGGGGCGTGGCGGGCGGAGAGCTGCCGCGGGCGAGGGCGCCGTGGCAATCTCGCCGGTGGGCCGACCCCGCCGGGTGCCTCTGCGGGAACACGGTGCCGTGCCGGTCACGCCCCCTGCCAGTGGCGTGCCGGCACGGCTGTTCCCCCTCGCCCGCCACGGCCGGCGGCGTACGCTGTGAGGCCACCGGACGTCGTGCGCCGGGCGCGCCTCCGGAACGCTGGGGGGCACATGCCGCAGGACCGTACGCTGCACGAACGCGAGGCCGAACTCGCCGCCGCCGACGCGGCGTTGGACGACCTCACGGGACCGGGCCGGCGCCCGCGCGGCGGCCTGCTCGCGTTCGCGGGGTCCGCCGGGCTCGGCAAGACCACCCTGCTCGCCGCGGTCCGCGCCCGCGCCGCCGCCCGGGGCTGCACCGTACTGTCCGCCCGCGGCGGCGACCAGGAGCAGCAGGTCGCCTTCCACGTCGCCCGGCAACTGCTGCAACCCCGCCTCGCGGGCGCGACCGAGGCGGAACTGCGGGCCACGCTGGGCAGTTGGTACGGCATCGTCGGCCCCGCCCTCGGTCTGTGCACCGCCGACGGCGCCGCCCCCGACCCGCAGGGCCTGCGCGACGGCCTCGACTGGGCGCTCACCCATGTCGCCCTGCGCGACGCCCCTGTTGTGCTCGTACTGGACGACGCCCACTGGGCCGACCCGCAGTCGCTCAACTGGCTCGCCGCGTTCGCGCCCCGCGCCGACGAACTCCCGCTGCTGGTGATCGTCGCCTACCGGCCGGACGAACTCCCGGCCTCCGCCGAGTCGTTCCGGGGTATGCCCGGCCGCTCCGGACACCGCCCGCTGGACCTCGAACCGCTCACCGAGGGCGCGATCGGCCGTCTCGTCCGCGACTCGGTCGGCGCGCACGCGGACGACGCCTTCTGCCGCGAGTGCTGGGCCGTCACCGCCGGAAACCCCTTCGTGGCCGTCGAGTTGACCGCCAAGGTCCGCGACCGCGGCCTCGCGCCGGACGCGACCAGTACGCATCTGCTGCGGGACCTGGCCGCCGCCGTCAAGGGCGGCGGCCTGATCACCCGGCTCGAACGCCTCGGCCCCTCCACCGTCCGGCTCGCCTGGGCCGCGGCCGTACTCGGCACCGAGATATCGCCCGCGCTTGCCGCGTCCGTCGCCGGGCTCGGCAGCCAGGAGGCCGCCGACTGCGCCGACCGGCTGCGCGAGGCCCGGGTGCTCACCGGCAGCCGTACGCTGGAGTTCGTCCACCCGCTGATCGCCACGGCCGTCTACCGGGCCATCCCCGACGCCGTACGGGTGGCCCTGCACGGCCAGGCCGCCTGGTGTGTCGTGGACGCCGGGCTCGGACCCGCCGCCGCGGCCCGCCACCTGCTGGAGACCCACCCGGAGGACGACCCCTGGGTGGTCCACCAACTGCGCGCCGCCGCCCGGGAGATGCTTCGCGCGGGCGCTCCCGAGACCGCCCGCCACTACCTCGCCCGTGCGCTGCGCGAACCCCCGCCGCCCGCAGAACGGGCCGCCGTTCTCTACGAGTTGGGTTGCTCCTCGCAACTGCTCGAACCCTCCGTCACCGTCAACCGGCTGCGGGCCGCCCTCGAAGAGCCCATCGCCGACCCCGCGTTGCGCGACGGCATCGTCTTCCGGCTCTCGCAGTCGCTGGCGCACAGCGACCGGCTCAGTGAGGCCGCCGAGGTCGTCACGCACGCCGCCCGTACGGCGACCGGGGCCCGCACACGGCTGCGGATGCAGGCGGAGCAGTTCATGTGGGACGCCTTCCGGGCCGACGAACCCGACTCGCCCGGCCGTTCCCGGCGGCTGACCCGGCTCGCCGACCGCCTCTCCGGACGTGACCTCACCGAGCGGTACATCATCGGACTGCGCGCCTGGGACGCCACGTTGCGCGGCGAGCCGACCGCCACGGTGCTGCGGCACGCGGGCCGCGCGCTGGCCGGCGGGCTGCCGTGGGCCGACGAGAACCGGGGCTTCGAGGTGCCGGTGCTGGTCGCGCTGACGTACCTCTACGCCGACCGGCCCGAGCGCGCGGAAGAGCTCTTCGCCACCGGCATCGCCGACTTCGAACGCCACGGCTGGCGCGGCGCCCATCTGTCCTTCGGCTACCTGCTGCTCGGCTACCTCCGCTACCGGCGCGGACGGCTCGCCGAGGCGGAGGACCTGGCCCGCGACGGGCTGCGGCTGGCCGAGCGGGTCGGGCGCGGCACGCCCGTGCAGTGGTACTCGGTCGCCGTCCTGATCCAGGTCCTGCTGGCCCGCGGCAGGACCGGGGAGGCCGAGGCGCTGGCCGCGCGGTACGCCTTCCGCGAGCCGTTCCCCGCGGCCGTCACCTTCCCCGACGCGCAGGCGGTCCACGGTGAACTGCTGCTGGCGAGCGGCCGGTACGAGGAGGCTGTCGCCGAACTGAGCGCCGTCGGGCGGCGGTTGGACGCGCGCGGGATGCGGAATCCTGGCTGGTGCCCGTGGCAGCTGCACCTGGCGCAGGCGCAGGCGCGCGCGGACACGGCCGTCGGCGGCCCCGGGCGGGCCGCGCGCACCGCGCTGGACGCCGTGGCGCGGGCGCGCAAGTTCGGCGCCGACTCCGCCGTCGGGCACGCGCTGTGGGTCGCCGCCGAGGTGACCGGCGGAGCGGAGGGCCTGCGGCTGCTCGCCGAGTCGGTCGCCCGGCTGGAGGTCTCGCCCGCCGCCCACCAGCTCGCCTGCGCCCAGGTCGCCCACGGCGCCGCGCTGCGCGCCTCCGGAGCCCGCGCCGAGGCCGCGGACCGGCTGCGCCAGGGCCTGGTGGGCGCCCTGAGCTGCGGTGCGGACGGCCTGGCCGCGCAGGCCCGCCGCGAACTGGCCCTGATCCCCTCCCCCCACCCGGCCACGGACCCCCGCCGCCCCTGAGCCCCGCCCTGCGGCCGAGCAGCTACGAGCCCGGCCGCGGCCGCCCGGACGGGCCGACGGAACCGACCCCGGCGGGCGGGAGGTGCCGCTCCGGTTCGGCGGTCGGGAGGCCCCGAGACGTCGGCCCGGGGCCGACGGTCACCGGCGGCGTGGCCCCCAGGGCCAGTGGGTGCAGTCGGCCGCGGCAGAGGACTTCGGGGCAGCGTCGGGCAGGTGTGGCTCCGGGCCGGGGGTGTGGCATGGGCGGCGGCCCCGGCGGACGCCAGAAGCGCGAGGCTCCAACTGTGGGCCAGCAGAGGTGACTCCGGGCAGCCGGTCGGGAGGGTACGGCCCCGAACCGTCGCGGGCCCTGGGCCGGATGGTGGCCGGGAAGGCGCGGCCTCGGGGCCGATGGTTCGGCGCCGTGGTCCCCGGGGCAGGTGGGCCTGTATGCCCGGGCCCCGGCGTAGGACTTCGGGCTGGGGTCGGATGGGGTTGCCTCCCAGGCGCCGGGTGGGCGTGGCCCCGGGACACCGGCCCTGGGGGGTGCGGCGGCTGGGGAGGTGCGACCTCGGGAGGCCGGCGGTTCGGCGGCATGGCTCCGGGGGCGGCGGCCCCGGCGGCCGCCAGGGGCGCGCGAGGCTCCAGCCGGTCCGCGGAGCGGACCCCGGGCGGTCGGGAGGCTCCGAGACGTCGGCCCCGGGGTCGGGGTACGGCGGTGTGGTCCCCGGGCGGTTCGGGGTGCCGGAGGCTCCCGGGAGGTTCGGCTTTCGGGGTCGACGGTTCGGCACCCCGGTCCCGGGCGGGCCCCGGGGCGGGATCTGGGGTGGGAAGGCGGGGCTGTGGGTGCCCCTCGCGCGGGCGGACCCGTACCATGGCCGCATGTCGTTCCTCCGTCGCCGTAGCGCAGCCACGCCCACCGGGCCGGACTTCGATGTCCTGGCCATGGACCCGGGGGACTGGCCCGGCGACCTGGGGGCCGGGCTGCTGCCCGGGCCCGACGGCAGTTGTCAGGGCATCTACCTGCGCTACGACCTGTTCGGCGGCCGCGGCCCCGCGATGCTGATCGGCAACCTGCCCGACGGCTCGCCCGCCCGCGAGCGCGAGGAGGGCCAGGTGCCGTTCGAGGTGGCCCAACTGCTCGCCGCGCTCGGCAACGACGAGCCCGCCGAGGTCACCGGCGTCGAGGACTTCCCCGTCATGTACGGCGACGGGCCGCTGATCGTACGGAAGATCAAGATCTCCGAGTCGCGGGTCGCCTGCGCGCAGTTCGACCGCAGCGACGGCGTGCAGGTCACCATCGCCACCTGGGACCGGCCGATCACCGACGACCTCTACCAGCTGCTCAAGCCGCTGCCCGCCGAGATGTTCCAGGCCGGCTGACCCGCCAAAGGCCGCCCGCCCTCCGCGCCCGCCCTTCACCGCGTCCCCCGTAAGGACCGCTGTCCCGGGCAGCGCCCCTGACACACGGCAGCGCGCGTAAGGGGCACCACCCCTCGGTGGTGCCCCTTACCTCACCGCTCCGCCACCGTCAGCGCGGAGCGCCCAGCACCGACGGGACCAGGGTCACGTCGGAAGCCCTGACGTACTCGACCCGGTGGCCGAGCTGGATCTCGTAGTAGATCTCCTTGCCGCGCACCACCGTGTGGCTCGCGGTGTCGAAGGTCGTCGAATAGTCGTACTCGCCGTGCACCGCGCCCCCGACCACATACCGCTGCCCGGCGAGCACCTGGTACGGCATGGGCGTGAGCGCCTGGACGGGGACGCCCGCCGGGTACGCGGCGGCCTCCGGGTAGGCGCGCCCGTAGACCGGGACGGACGCCAGGCCCTTCTTCGGGGTGATCACCACGCCCAGCGCGTTGACGGCAGTGGGGTGCGAGGGCGGGTCGAGGAACCACGCCTTCTGCCCGAGGTACCAGATCGCCGTCCAGTCGCCCTGCCGCCCGGCGACCGCGAACTGCTGACCGGTCGAGGCCCGCGCGCCCATGTCGTTGACGTCCGTGGTGCTCGCGCCGGTGGCACCGTGCAGACCGATGTCCTGGACCAGTGGCGCGTCCTGGCTCGGAGCGCTGTACAACCGGACCGCGTCCGAGCCGTGCGCCGCGCAGACGGCCGCGGCGGTCGTGCAGCCGGTGTAGAGCGGGGTGTTGGTGTCGTAGTCCGGGTCGATGGTCACCACACCGCCCCACGTCCCGGCGCCGGCCCGTACGGGCGCGCCGAGCAGCGCCATGTAGTGGCCCCAGTCCCAGTACGGACCCGGGTCGGTGTGCATGCCCGGGACATACGCGCCGGTCGGCCCCGGCACGTTGTCGTGCCCGAGGATGTGCTGTCGGTTCAGCGGAATGTCGTACTTCGCCGCCAGGTAGCGAACCAGCCGCGCGGACGAGCGGTACATCGCCTCGGTGTACCAGGTGCCCGGATCGACCAGGAAACCCTCGTGCTCGATACCGATCGACTTCGCGTTGGTGTACCAGTTGCCCGCGTGCCAGCCCACGTCCCGTGTCTTCACATGCTGCGCGATGTGCCCGTCGGCCGAGCGGACCGTGTAGTGCCAGGCCAGATACGTCGGGTCCTGCACGAGCATGAGCGAGGTGTCCCACGACCCCTCGGTGTCATGGATGACGATGGTGTCGATCTTCAGGTCGTGCGGGCGGTCGGCGAGGTCGTAGTTGCCGTAGTCCCCGCCGCCGGTCTCCTGGTAGGGCGCCGGGACCCACTCGCAGCCCAGGCCCTGGGGGCACTCGGTCCCCGCCGCGTTCGCCGCGCGCAGCCCCACTTGGGCGGCCTGCCCCGAGGCCGGGGCCAGCGACGGCACGGCCGGCAGGGCGATCCGCTGGCCGCCGTCGGTGGTCCTGGCCTGGCCCTGCCTGATCACGTCGAAGACGTCGTCGGCGAAGGCGTCGGCGGTCGCCCGGTCGTCGGCGCCGGAGTAGCGGGCGACGGCCGCGTACCAGTCCGCCGGGTCCGCGCTCAGCGGCTCGCCCAGCGACTTCTGCGCGTCGGCCAGCAGGGCGGCGCCGCCCGCGACGTTCACCGCCGGGTCCGCGCGCAGCGCGTCGGCGGGCAGCCCGGTGAGCGCGACCGCCCGGTCCAGGGTGGTGAGGCTCGCGGGCAGCGCGGCGATGTCGGGCGCCCGCACGGCGGCGGCGGTGATCAGTGGCCGGCTGTCGTCGCCGCGCCCGTCGTCCCCGCCGTCGCCCGCACCCCGCTGCGGGAAGTCGGTCAGGGCGGTACGGGCGTCCGTCAGGTGCATCGGCCCGTAGCCGCCGGTGACACTCGGCATGCCCTGGTGGCCGTCCCAGCGGGACTCCAGGTAGGACACGCCGAGCAGCACGCTCTGCGGCACCCGGTAGCGCTGGGCGGCGTCCGAGAACGCCCGTTGCAGCGTGCCGGACGCGGCGGCCGGGCCGGGCTCGGCCGCGTGCGCGGACCCGAACACCGGCAGCAGGGCGGCGGCCGCGGCGACGGCCGTCACCGTACGGGCGCGCCTGCCACGGAACCTGCCGGACGGGGGAGCGGACTCTGGCACGGGCGGCCACCTCCAAGAGATACCGGGTCGTTCGGCATCACAGAGGTATCGGCTGGCGGATCATCCGTCAACTACCCGTGCCCGGTGTCGTCTTCGCACGTCAGCACGGGTTTCGCCGAAGTTTCGGCGGCCCGGGGCGCCGACCAGGCTCGCGTCAGTGGTGTGGACCAGCGGGGCGGGTGGGGCGGAACGGAAAATCAGAGCGGTGCGGCGGGGCCGGCGCGGGGGCCGGCAGAGCAGTCGGCAGGTCGGTCGGGGAGTCGGTCCGGTCGTGGGTGACATCGAGGTTCAGGGCACCAGGCCCCGCTGGCAGCGGCGGTGTTCTCCATGGCGGTCAGCGCGTGCCGACCGCCGCCCGTACCGCCCGGCGGGCCATACCGCAGTCGTCGTGCAGCCGCCGCAGCAGCAGCCGCTGCTCCTCGCCCGCCTCGACCGCGCCCGGAGTGACCGCGGCCGGTGCCCGCATGGTGCGCTGCACGGCTGTCTCATAGGTGCGGATCTCCCGGGTCAGCACCAGCATCAGGTTCACCAGGAAGGCGTCCCGCGCCGCCGGACCCTGGGCCTGCGCCTGCTGGCTGATCTGCCGCCGCGCCGCCGGGTCGTCACCGAGCACCGACCAGAGCACCGCCAGGTCGTACCCCGGCAGATACCAGCCCGCGTGCTCCCAGTCGACCAGCGCGGGTCCGGCCGGCGACAGCAGCACATTGGAGAGCAGCGCGTCGCCGTGGCAGAACTGCCCCTGGACATGGGCCAGTCCGTGCAGCAGCTTCTGCAGGTCGCCCATGTCCCGGTCGGTGAGCAGGCCGAGTTCGTGGTAGCGGTTGATCCGGGCCGGGTAGTCGATCGGGGCGTCGAAGGCGCCGGGCGGCGGACGCCAGGTGTTGACCCTCGAGTACGCCGACAGCGCGGCGCGTACGTCCGCTCTGGTCGGTGTCTGCGAGGGGTGCCGCTGCGGCGAGACCACCCGGCCGGGCATTCGCTCCATCACCAGCACACAGCTGTCGGGGTCGGCGGCGATCAGCCGTGGCACCCGTACCGGCGGACGGTGCCGGACGAAGGTGCGGTAGGCCGCTATCTCGTGGCGGAAACGTTCCGCCCATGCCGGTGAGTGGTCCAGCAGGCATTTGGCGACCGCGGGAGCGCGGCCCGAGGTGCCGATCAGCAGCGCCGTACGGCCACCGCGGCGCAGCAACTGCACCGGGGTGAACTCGGGACAGATCCGCTGCACAGCCGCGACCGCCGTACGGATCTGGGTCCCCTGCGGGCCGGTCAAGTCGATTCTCCCGCTGAGCGGATGCGAGCCGCCCGCCATGGTCCGCCGTACGGCGGTGGCCGGGCGCGGGCGCAGCACCGGCTCGGCGACCGAGGGGTACGCGGGCCGGGGCGGGGCGGACACGGAGGACGATGCCGAGTACATAGGAGGAAGCAGATCCCTTCGCGTTCTTCGCGTTCCTGAGAGTTCAGGGGCGCCACCTCGGCAGCCGGCCGCGACCGCGCGAGGCGGACGCGCCCGTGCCCGACGGATCGGCCGGTACCGCACCCTGGGGAATGCGGCGCCGGGCCGGGGTGGCGCGTTCCTACCTGACACCCGAGTGCGGGTGGCAGACCATCTGGCGGACCCTGGCGAACCCTGGCGAATAGTCGCGGGGCCGTTGTCGGGGGGATTACTGTCAACGTGCCGAGGAACCTGGGGGCTTGACGTGGGCAATGAAGCCAACACCCGACTCGCGGACCTGTTCGGCCTCACCGGATGGTCCAAGGGCGAACTCGCGCGGCTGGTCAACCGGCAGGCGGCGGCCATGGGCCATCCGCAGCTGGCGACCGACACGTCGCGCGTACGCCGCTGGATCGACACCGGTGAGTCGCCGCGCGAACCCGTGCCGAAGGTGTTGGCCGCGCTGTTCACCGAGCGTCTCGGCCGTGTCGTGACCATCGAGGATCTCGGGTTCGACCGGCGCCGGCAGTCAGGGAAACGCCACACCGGAGACGGGCTGCCGTGGCAGCCGGAACGAACAGCCGAGGTTCTCACCGAATTCACGGGAATGGACCTCATGCTCAACCGACGCGGTCTGGTGGGCGCGGGCGCCGCGCTCGCCTCCGGCTCCGTACTCAGCACGGCCATGTACGACTGGCTGCACACCGACCCGGTCCTCGCGGCCGACGGGCCGGTCTTCGACAATCCGCTCACCGCCGACCCCGCCGCCTACGACCGCTACGAGGCGGCCCCGATCGGCTCCCAGGAGATCGAGTCCCTGGAACGCTCGGTCGAGGTGTTCCGCGCCTGGGACGCCTCCCGGGGCGGCGGGCTCCAGCGCAAGGCGGTGGTCGGTCAGCTCAACGAGGTGGGCGGCATGCTCACCTACCGCCACCCGCCGCACCTCCAGCGGCGGCTGTGGGGCGTGGCCGCCAACCTCGCCGTCCTGGCCGGCTGGATGTCCCACGACGTGGGCCTGGAACCCACCGCCCAGAAGTACTTCCTGATCGCCGCGCACGCCGGGCGGGAGGGCGGCGACCGGCCCAGGGCCGGGGAGGCGCTGTCCCGGGCGGCCCGCCAGATGGTGCACCTGGGCCGGCCCGACGAGGCGCTTGACCTGATGAAGCTCGCCAGGGCCGGTTCCGGGGACGCCACTTTGCCCCGCACCCGGGCCATGCTGCACACCATCGAGGCGTGGGCGCAGGCGTCCATGGGCCGCGGCCAGGCGATGCGGCGCACCCTGGGCGAGGCCGAGGAGCTGTTCGTGTCCGACAGGGGCGACGTTCCGGGGCCCAGCTGGATGCAGAGCTTCGACGAGGCCGATCTGCACGGCATGGAGGCGCTGGCCTTCCGCACCCTGGCCGAGTACGACCCGACGGCCGCCGCCCGGGCGCGCGCGCACGGCAAGCAGGCGATCAAGCTGCGCGGCGAGGGCCATGAGCGCTCCATGATCTTCGACTATCTGTCCGTGGCGTCGGCCTGCTTCATCGCCGACGACCCCGAGGAGGCCGACCGCTACGCCCGGCTGGCGCTGCTGACCATCGGTCAGACCTCCTCGCACCGCACCTGGGACCGGCTGCGCGCGATGTACCGGCTCACCGCGCGGTACGCCGACCACGGCCGTATCCAGGATCTGCGGCAGGAGATCGAGACCGCGCTGCCGAGAGTGAAGGCGGCCAGGGGCGGCCGGGGGAAGGGGCCCGCCACCGGCCGGATGTCCGTCTAGGGGCTCCCCGTACCGTCATTCGCCCGCTCCGGCCCTGTCACCGGCCCGCGCGGGATCTCAGGCGATTCTCGCGACCAGGACGCAGGCGTCGTCCTCGCGCTCGGGGACGCCGAACTCCTCGGCGATCAGCCGTACGCAGTCCTGCGCGGATCTGGCGTTCGCGAAGAGCGGCGCCATGGCCAGCAGACGGTGGTCACCGCTGTCGACTCCCGTGGCGTCGGTCACCCGGCGCGGGATCAGACCGTCGGTGTGCAGCAACAGCAGGTCGCCGGGGGCCAGTTGCTCACGGGCCTGGGTGTACTTCGCGCCCGAGGTCGCGCCGAGCAGCACTCCGTCCGGAGGGTCGAGGACCCGCCCCGTCCCGTTGCGGAACAGCAGTGGGGCGGGGTGCCCGGCCTGCGACCAGTTGAGCACCCGGGTGGCCGGCTCGTAGCGGCAGCACAGGGCGCTGCCGAGGGCCGGTTGCGGTGAGGTGTCCAGCAGCTCGTTGAGCCAGCCCATCAGCGGGCCCGGCTGGAGGCCCGCGACGGCCATGCCGCGCAGCGCGCCGAGCAGCATCGCCATGCCCGAGGTGGCGGCGACACCGTGCCCGGTGAGGTCGCCGACCGTCAGTAAGGAGGAGCCGTCGGGCAATTGCATCGCGTCGTACCAGTCGCCGCCGATCAGGGCGCTGGTCGCCGACGGCAGATAGTGGGCGGCGAGGTCCATGGTGATGGGACCCCCGTCCTGCGGGAAGCGCAGGGTGCCGCGCCACGGGGGAAGCACGGCCTCCTGCAACTCGACCGCGAGCCGACGCTCGGTCTGCGCGATCTGCCGCTGCCGCTCCAGGGATTCACGGGTCTCCCGCAGCGTGCGCTGGCTGCGCCGAAGATCGCTGACGTCACGGATCACCGCCCACATGGCGACGGTGCCGCCGTCGGGGCCGAGCACCGGCTCGCCCACCATGTGCACCGTGCGCACCGAGCCGTCCGCGCGCACGATACGGAACTCGCCGTCCATCGGCCGTCCGTCCACCAGACAGCCGGTCACCATCTCGGTGAGCAGCTGCTGGTCCTCGGAGAACAGCCACGAGGGCAACTCGTCCAGGGTCAGCGGACCCTCCTCGGGAGAACGGCCGAAGATCCGGTACAGCTCGTCCGACCACTGGGCGTCATCGGTGAGCAGGTCCCACTCCGCGCTGCCCGCCCGGCCGAGTGTGCCGATCACGCCGGCGTCCGGCCGCGAGGGCTGGGCGGGTACGTCGGGCAGCAGGGTGGCGACCGGGGTGGCCGGCTCGAAGCCGTCTCGGAGCTGGCCCAGGTGGGTGCCGAGGTCGTCCAGCTGGTGCACGGCCAGGTCGCACAGCGCGCGCTGCCAGCGCAATTGCGGGTCCTCCGCGGCGGACGCGGTGTCCACCAGCATCGAGTCCACCCGGGTCCGCAACTGGCGGGCCTGACTGATCAACGCGTCCACCGCACCGGGCTCCGGCGGCTGTGCTGCGGTGTGATCCGCGTGCGTGGGGGACGGCATGACGCACTCCGAACATGTCTGCGGGCAGGCGCTGAGGCGGCCGTGGCGGACGGAAGGACCGGTAACGACTGTTGCACAGTGAGCGATGGGTCGTAAGGGTTTCCGCGATACCCGATCCGGTGGTGCTTCTGGCATATGCCACTCGCACCGTGTATTTTCGGCCACTGTGTGCGACTGGCTCGCCACGCAGCGGGTACCCAGCGGCCCCCGCGGCCCCTCCGGAAGCGACACCGCGCCGGTGACTCGATAGGCTTCCGCCGCCCGTCCCCACGGAATTCACGCTACCGCCAGGTATGAAACGCCCGGTGGTCGGTAAGGATGCCGGGCATCGGCTGCGGAAATCCCGTTGCCATGGAATCCCCCGCACCGGATGCTGACCTCATGTTCGACCCAGACATAGCGCCCAGTGGCACCCTTCTCGGCCTCCTCCAGAGAGGACGCGGAGACGGGCCCCTGCATGCCCTGGCGGCGCAGCGGGCCGAAGCCCTCGCCGCCCTGGAGCAGTGCGTACTGCGCGATCCCCGGCTCGACTGGCGGGTCGAATCGCGCTCCCTTTATTACGCGCGCCTGTACTCGGACCTGGAAAGCCCGCTCGACGGGATCGAACAGCACCTCTTCCAACCCGACGACCTGATCGCCCCCGACGAGCACCGCTGCGGCCTGGCCCTGTCCGTCCTGGGGCACCTGGCCGGATACGGTCGCCGCGACGCGCTGCATTTGCTGCGCCGCTACGCCGCGACCGGCGGCTGCTGGGAATGGGCGCTGGACGAACTCGCGGTCCGCGACGACGACAGCGGGCTGCGCGATCTCGGCCCCGCCGTCGTGGCTCGCTTCCCGCACACCCCCGAGGGCGAAGCGGCCCTGGCCCGCGCGGTCCGCGAGGCGTACGAACCGCGGCCCTGGCAGCTGTGGGCCGAGGACACCTCCCGTCCGGCGACCGCCGAACGGGTCCGCAAGGCCGAGGGACAGGTCTCCTTCGACCGGTGGCAGCGTCAACTGCGCTCCGCGGGCCCCACCCCCGGCTGGAAGGTCTCCGCCGTCCTTGCCTGGGCCGAGCAGGGCCTCGCGGAACACCCGGCGGTCGAGCGGGACCAGCCCGCCGCCCGCTGCCTCGCCGCCGTCGCGGGCCCCGAGGACCGCCCCGAGCTGCTGGACGCGGCCCTCCAGGGCCCCTCCGCCGCCCGCGCCGCCGCCCTGCGGCACCTCACCCACCGCCGTGACCCCAAGGCGCTCGACCTGATCGAGACCGCGGCCGCCTGCCACGACGACCGGGTGGTACGCGCCGCCGTCGAGTCCTTCGAACGGCAGCGGGACGACGACGCCATGGCCCGCGCCCGCGACTGGGCGCCGCGCGCCGACCCGCTCGGCTCCGCCGCCGCCCGGATGCTCGCCCGGCACGGCGGCCCCGCGGACGCCGACCCCGTGCTCGCCGCGCTGCGCCGCACCGTGCGGACCGGGGGCGCCGACGCCGACGGGCTCGACGCCCTGGTCGAGGGCGCCGGGCGGCTCGCCGCCTGCCGCGCCACCCCTTTGCTGCGACATATCTACCGCGAGACGTCCTCGTCGCAATTGCGCGGCACCGCCGCACTTGCGCTGGCCGGCGCCGACCCGGGGTTCGGCGCCGGGTTCGCCGTCGAATGCCTCTGGGACTGCGAGGAGAGCACCCGGGAGCTGGCCGCGCACAAGGCCGCCTCCGGGGACGTACGCGTGCTGGCGCAATTGCGCCGGCTGGCCGCCGACCCGGCCGAGGAGGCCGAGGTGCAGACGGCGGTACGCGGCCGGCTGCGCTCGGGCGGCTCCGCGCGGTGACCCGGTTCGCCACCAGGTGACGGGCCCCGGCGCTCAGATCAGCCGGGCCGGGCGCAGGGGCACGAAGCGGACGGGCGTCCCCGGCGGCGCCTGGGCGGCGGCCGGCAGCGCGGCCTCGGGGACGACACCGATCACCGGGTAGCCGCCCGTGGTCGGATGATCGGCCAGGAAGACCACCGGGCGGCCGTCCGGCGGCACCTGGACGGCGCCCGGCACCATGCCCTCGCTCGGCAGCTCCCCGTCGCGGGCCCGCCGCAGCGCGGGGCCCAGGGTACGCAGCCCGATCCGGTTCGAGGCGGGCGAGACGGTGTACGGGCCCGCGGCCAGGGTGGCGAACGCGTCCGGCGTGAACCAGTCGTCGCGCGGCCCGGGCGCCAGCGGCAGGACCAGCTCGGCGCCGAAACCCTCGTACGGCAGCACGTCGGCGCCCGCGCTGCGGCCCCGCGCCGGGCCGACCGGGAGGACGTCGCCGTCGGCCAGCGGGCCGGGGCCGAGGCCGGAGAGCAGATCCGTCGACCTGCTGCCCAGCACCGGCTCCACGGCGACGCCCCCGCCGACCGCCACACAGCTGCGCAGCCCCCGCGTGGCCGCCCCGACGTCGAGCAGCGCCCCGGCGGGCACCCGTACCGGCGCGCCCCACGCGGCGGGCCGCCCGTCGACCCGTACCGCGCACGCGGCGCCCGTCACCGCGACGACGACCGGGTGCGAGGGGCGCAGCTCGCAGCCGTTGAGCGTCGTCTCCAGGGCGGCGGCCTCCGCCGGATTGCCGACCAGACGGTTGGCCAGGAGGTGGGCGGGCCGGTCGAGGGCGCCCGAGCGCGGCACCCCGAGGTGGGCGTGACCGGCGCGGCCCAGATCCTGCACGGTGGTCAGGGCGCCGGAGCGCACCACCTCCAGACGGTCCGTCATCGGACCGCCAGGAAGCGGACGTCGGCGCCGGGGGTGAGCAGGGCCGCCGGTTCGCGGGCCGGGTCCCACAAGGCGGCGTCGGTCGTCCCGACGAGCTGCCAGCCGCCGGGCGAGGAGCGCGGATACACCCCGGCGTACGGCCCGGCCAGCGCCACGGAGCCGGCCGGTACGGCGGTACGCGGGCTGTCCCGGCGCGGCACGCGCAGCTCCGGCGGAAGGCCCGTCAAGTAGCCGAATCCGGGGGCGAATCCGCAGAACGCCACCCGGAAGGGCGTGCGTACGATCAGGTCCGCGACCTCGGCCGGGGCCATCCTCCAGCGGGCGGCCACCTCGGCGAGGTCCGGCCCGTCGAACCGTACCGGCAGCTCCACCGCCTCGCCCCGGCCGCGTACCAGGGGCGGTACGTCCCAGCGCGCCACCTCGGCCGCGAAGGCCCGGGGATCGGACAGACCGCGTACCAGGACGGTACGGGCGGCCGGCACGATCTCGGTGACCTCGGGCCACGCGCCCGCCGCCCGCCTGCGCAGCAACTCCGCGTGCAGTGCCTCGGCCTGCTCGCCGTCTCCGGTCTCGACCAGGACGGCCGACTCGCCGGCGGGCAGAAACCTCAGGGTTCCGTGCGGGCCGCCAGCCGTGTCGGTCGTACCGGTCTTGTCAACGGATGTCATACGAACGCCTTCACCCGCAGGCCCGCCATCTCCAGCGACTGCCGCACCCGGGCCGCCAACCGGGCCGCGTCGGGCGTGTCGCCGTGGACGCACAGCGACCGCGCGTCGACGGTGACGGCCTCGCCGGTCAGCGCGGTCACCCGGCCCTCACGGGCGATCGTCACCGACCGGGAGACCACCGTGTGCGCGGCCTCGATCACCGCGCCCGGCTCGCGGCGCGGCACCAGGGTGCCGGCGGCGGTGTAGGCCCGGTCGGCGAACGCCTCGGCGACCGGGCGGAGCCCCTGCCGCCCGGCCTCGGCGAGCAGTTCGGAGCCCGGCAGTCCGAGCACGGGCAGTTCCCCGGCCAGCCGTACGCCCGCGACAATCGCGGCGGCCTGCTCGGCGTCGTGCACCGCGCGGTTGTAGAGCGCGCCGTGCGGCTTCACATACGTCACCGAGGTGCCGGCCGCGCGGGCGAACACCTCCAGCGCGCCGATCTGGTACGCGACTTCGGCGGCCAGCTCGTCGGGCGGCACATCCATCGCGCGCCGCCCGAAGCCCGCGAGATCGCGGTACGACACCTGGGCGCCGATCCGCACCCCCTTCTCGGCGGCCAGCGCGCACACCCGGCGCATCGTGGCCGGATCGCCCGCGTGGAAGCCGCAGGCGACATTGGCGCTCGTCACCACCGACAGCAGTGCCTCGTCGTCGGTGAGCCGCCAGCGGCCGAAGCCTTCGCCGAGATCGGCGTTGAGATCGATGACCGCGTCCGTCATATGATCCGCCCGGTGTTGTAGCCGTTGCTGTCCGGTGGGGTCGCCGCGCGCGTACGTACGTCGTGCCCGGCGCACTCGATCATGGCACTTCGCGGGCGGCCGTGCCCGCCGCGTGGCGGTCCGTGCCGTTTCGGTCGTTGTCGGTGGCACCGCATAATGTGTGGGGCGTGACCACCACCGTCCCGTACTCGCTGCCGGGCGCCGCACGCCCCGCGCCGGGCCCGGCGGCCGATGAGGGCCTGGCCCGCAGGCTCAAGGCGCTCGCCTGCACCGCGCCGCTGCACGACCTCGACGCCCGCAAGGCGAATCTCGCGGGGGAGTACTCGGTGTACGCGATGGCGGAGGTGGCGCTCGCCGCGATCGACCTCGTCACGCTCAACATGGACTTCGACACGGGCGCGGACCACGACCAGATAGTGGCCAGACTGCTGCCCAGGGTCGCCGCGCAGGCGCCCGGGCGGACCCTCCAGGAGCACGAGCGGGTGGCCCGCTGGGTGCTGGAGAACCTGATCAACGTCGGCAGCGCGGACCGCGGATTCCGCGCGGTCTACGGCACGTTCGGCGCCGACGGCGCGTATGTCCGGCGGGACTACGACTTCAAGCTGATCGAGGAGGTGCCCGGGCCGGGCGGGGGCGTCTATCTGCGGACCACCGACGAGGCGGTCAACGTGCTGGTCGGCGCGCTCGACACGGACGTCACCAGCGCGCAGATCGCGGCGGAGGTAAAGCTGGAGGTGCTGATCAGCCGGGGCCGGCTGGCCGACGCCCAACTCGCCGCCGAGCAGGCGCGTTACCGCACGGTGCAGTACGCGGAGACGCTCCGCCGCACCCTGGAGGCCACCCGGCGCAACGTACGGGCGGTCGACTGGCTGCGGCAGGTACCGGACATGATCGCCGAGGCGCTCGACCACGTCGCCGACCGCTACCGGCACGAGAACGCGATCCTCACGAACATCCGCAAGGCGCGGGACGAGGCGGAGGAGCCCGAACACAAGCGGCGGGCCGCCGAGCTGGTCGACATCGTCAAGGACTGCATCCGGCGGCACACGCAATTGCAGTCGCGGCTGCTGGAGGCCGGGCCGCTCTTCCGGGCCGAGCAGGACCGGCAGGCGTTCGCGGCGGCGCCCGCGCGGGCCGGGCTCGACCTGTACGGGCAGCTGGTCGCGCCGCTGCTGCCGCTGCCGGTGGAGCGGGCGTCGCGGGTCACCGACGCGTTCTTCGCCCGGGGGGCGGGGTTGCGCACGCCCTCCTCGGTGCGGGTCGCCGACCTGGTGGAGTTGCTGCTGACGCCGCCGGTCGAGCGGGATCACCTCGGGGCGGAGATGCCCGAGCCGGATCTCGTCGCCACGCCGGACGACTCGCGCTTCTCCGACGAGCAGTTGGAGTCCGCGCTCGAACTGCTCGATCTGCCGCACGACGCGCCGCGACGGCTGTCCGGCGTGCTGGCCGACGCGCGGCGGCGCGACCCCGAACTCCCGTACCTGGTCGCGCTGCTGGCCGTGCACGCGGCGTCGCCGCCGATCGGGACGGCGTATCGGCAGGGGGAACCGCATGTGCTGTTCGGGGTCGACGACGGTACGACGCTGGACGATCCCGAGTTCGGTGGGGCGGATCTCATTCTGGGCAAGGCCCGCTTCCTCGCCTCCGGCGAGGTCACCCCATGACGCGCGCGCGTCGGACGCCGGCCTCGCCGCGACGGGCCGGGGCCGCCGGCGCGGTCCCCTCGCCGGGGTGGCTCCGGGGTTCTCGCCGGCTCGGGTGTGTGGGGCACCGCCGGTCCGGCGCGTCCGGCTTCCCGCCGCGGCGGCGGGATTGGGGGTGCGGTGGCGTTTTCGGCTACGAGGCTCCGGGGGTTCTTTCGCCGCGGTGGCGGGACGTGGAGTGGTGGTTTTCGGCGGTGCCGAGTCGCCTCCGGCTCGGGTGTGTGGGGCACCGCCGGTCCGGCGCGTTCCGCTTCCCGCCGGTGCGGTGGGTTGGGGGTTCCGGTGAGGCGGGAGCGAGAAGTTCGTGTGGGAGGAGACCGTTGTGAGTGAGAAGGACGTGGAGAGCCGGGAGCCGGAGGGCACCCCCTCCGTCACCGCGGGCGACGTCGCGGACGCCGCCCGCCTCGTCGCGCTCGGCCTGCAACCGAAACTCCTGCCGGCCCGCGACGCGGAATACGCCGAGCTGATCCGCCGCCACCGCGAAGACCCCTCGTTCGCCCGCCTCGCGGACGCCGTCGCCACCGGCCTCGGCCTCGTCGTCCTGGAGGTCTCGCCCCGGGCCGGCATGGCCGTCGCCGCCGCCGAGGACTCCGTCTTCGCCGTACGGATGGGCGACTACGCCCGCCGCGCCGCGTCCGACGCCGGGGACCGCTTCCTGCACGGCCTCGCCCACCTCGCCGCCGCGGCCCTCGCCTTCCCCCGCCCCGAAGACCTCGCCGACGACGGCTACATCGGCCGTATCACCGTCAACGGCGTGGACGCCTTCGTCCGCCAGGCGTGCCGCCGGCTGGAGGAACACGCGGACGAGTCCGGCGAGAACACCGACCCCGCCAGCGACGCCCCCGGCCTGGAAGCGGCCTGGCGGGTCTACACCCGCCGCAGCGCGACCGGGGCCACCAAGGACGCCCGCCGGCTGGCCAGTTCGACCACCGGCATCATCGGCAAGGCCGTCGCCTTCCTGGTCGAATCCGGCTTCCTGCAGCGGACCGGCGACGACTCCGGCGGCACCTACCGCACCACCGCCCGCTACCAGTTGCAGGTCCGCGACATGGCGGGCAGCGCCGCGATGGGCGAACTGCTCGACCTCGGCATCGTGCCCGTCGCCGACGGCACCGCCACCCTCGTACCCGCCGCTGCCGCCGACGACGGGCTGGAGCTGGCGGCCGACGCCGGACTCCCGTTCCACACCTACTCCTGAGCCACGAGAGCCCCCCGCATGTACGAGCTGTCCCGCCTCCGCCTCTACTCCATCGGGCCCGCCGGCGCACGGTACGCCGACACCGTGCTCGATCTGCGCGGCGTCGGCGAACCCGTGCCGCAACCCGCCCCCGCCCAGGGCGACTTCTTCGCCGACGAGCCGACCGGACCACCGCGCCGCCCGGCCCCCGCGGGCGTGCTGTTCCTGGAGAACGGCGGCGGCAAGTCCGTCCTGCTCAAGCTGATCTTCTCGGTGATGCTCCCCGGACACCGCAACACCCTCGGCGGCGCCAGCTCGGGCGTACTGCGCAAGTTCCTGCTGGCCGAGGACTGCGGCCATGTCGCCCTGGAGTGGCAGCACACCCTCACCGGTGAACTCGTCGTGGTCGGCAAGGTCAGCGAGTGGCGGGGCCGCCAAGTCTCCTCCGACCCACGGAAGTTCGCCGAAGCCTGGTACTCCTTCCGGCCGGGACCGGGAATGAGCCTCGACGCGCTGCCGGTCGCGGAGTCCACGGCGGTACGGCCCCTCGCCGAGGGCGCCTCGGGCGCGCGCGGCCGGCGCCGCACGATGAAGGGGTTCAGGGACGCGCTCACCGAGGCAGGCAAGGCGTACCCGCACCTGGAGGTCGTCTGGGAGGAGATCCACGACCGCTGGAACGAACACCTCGGCGACCTCGGCCTCGACCCCGAACTCTTCCGCTACCAGCGGGAGATGAACGCCGACGAGGGCGAGGCCGCGGGCCTGTTCGCGGTCAAGAAGGACTCCGACTTCACCGACCTGCTGCTGCGTGCAGTCACCGACACCCGTGACACCGACGGCCTCGCCGACCTCGTGCACGGCTTCGCCGGCAAGCTGGGCCGGCGCGCCGAACTCACCGCTGAACGCGACTTCACCGCCGGCTCGCTCGATCTGCTGCAACGCATCGTGGACAGCGCCGCCGCCCGAGACCAGGCGCGCGGCGTCCACACCCAGTCCGAGCGCCGCACCCGCGGCCTGGCCCGGCGGCTGTCGGCCCGCGCCGGGCAGGAGCGCGGCAGGACCGCCGAGTTGGCCCAGCACATGGCCGCGGCCGCGCACGCCGTCACCGACGCCGAGCAGGCCCGCGCGGGCAGTTCCCTCATCGCGGCCGAACTCGCCTACCGCCACGCCTCGTTGGCGCTGGCCGCCGCCGACAAGGGCGCGACGGCGCTGCGGCGCGAGCTGGTCGACGCCCGTACGCTGCACGCCGCCTGGCAGGCCGCCGAGACCGTACTGCGGCACCGCGCCGCGGGAGACCGGCTGGCCCGGGTCACCACGGCCATCCGCGAGGCGGAACGGGACGCCGCCCCCGCGCTGGCGGCCCGCACCACGGCCGCCGCCGATCTCGTACGGGCCCTGCACGCGGCCGCCGCGCGCGCCGAGCGGCAGGCGGACGAGGAGGAGGAGCGGTCCGCCGAACTCCAGGCGCGGTCCGAGACCGCGCACCGCGACGCGACGGCCGCCGCCACGGGAGCCCAGCGGGCCCGCAGCGAGAGCGGGCACCTCGGGCAGCGGCTCGCCGAGGTCGGGCAGGAGACCGCGGAGGCGGTACGGGCCGGATGGCTGGACGACTCCGCCCCCGACGCGGACCCGGCGCGGGCCGCGCTCGCCGCGTCCGACGCGGAGAAGTCGGCGCAGGGGCTGGCCCGTGGCGCCGCGGCCGCGGCCTCGGCCGCCGCCGCGCGGGCCCGTGAAGCCGCCTCCGCCGAGGCCCGGGCCGAACTCGCCGCCGCGCGGGCGGCCGACGCCCTCGGCACGGCGGAGGCCGCGCACTCGGCCGCGACGGTCGCCGCGACGGCGCTGGCGGGCGACTCCCGCCTCACCGCACTGCTCAGCCTCGACGTAGCACCCCAGACGATCCCCGCCCAGCCGTCCGGCAGCGCGGTCCGGGCAGTCGGCGCCGATTCCCCGCAGGACAGCGGTCCGGGTGACGGCGGCCGAGCGCCGGGCGCTGGCGCCACGTCGGCCACCACGCACGCGGACGCGCCTCCCGGCCCGGCGGCCGGTACGCCCGACCACGGCGAGGAACCAGGCCCCGACGCGGCCCACGGGGGCGCCGGTTCGGCGGGTACGCGTCCGGCCGACGCGGGCCGTACCCGCGCCGCAGGGCACACCGCGCGTCCCGGTATCACGAGCCGGGTGGACGCCGACACACCGCCCGGCCGTGGAGGCGCCGCCCGGCACCCCGGCGTCGAGGCCCGCCGCGGGGGCGCGCTCAGCGCCGCCGAGCTGGACGCCTTCGCGGACTCCCTGCGCGAACTGCTCGACGACTCCGTCAGCGCCGCCGAGCGGCAGCTGTTCGAGCTGCGGACCGCCGCCGCCGACGACGCCCGTATTCTCGGGGCGCTCGGCGACGGCGGTCTGCTGCCCGCGGGGCCCGATGTGCTGGCGACCGTGGAACACCTCGGCGAGCACGGCATCCCCGCCCTGCCCGGCTGGCGTTACCTCGCCCAGGCCGTGGACCCCGTGGACCACGCCGCGGTGATGGCAGCACGCCCCGAGCTGGTCGACGGCGTCGTGGTGACCGACCCGGACACGTACGCCCGGGCCAGGGAGGTGCTGGAGGGCGCCGCCCTGCTGCCCAGGTCCACCGTCGCGGTCGGCACCGCGGCCGCCCTGCTCGCCCCGCCCCCGGCCGGCGACCGCCCGCAGGACGTCTACCTCGTCCCGCCGAACCCGGCGATGCACGACGAGGTCGCCGCCGACGGCGAACGGCAGGAGCTGCGGGCCCGGGCCACCGCCCGGGAGGAGGAGATCCGCGCGCTGGCCGCCCGGCTCGCCCACGACCGGACGCTCGCCGCCCGGCTCGCGTCCTGGCGTACGACCTGCCCGCCCGGGCGCCTCGACGAGCTGGCGGCGGAGGTCGCCGCCGCCAGGGAGAGCGCCGAGCGGGCCCGTACGGAGCTGGCCGCGATCCGCGAGGAGCGCGCGGCGGCCGAGGCCGCGTCCGCCGAGGCCACCGCCGAGAGCGATGCCCGCCGCGCCGCCGCCGAGCAGGCCAGCCGCCGGGCCGACGCCCTCGCCGGGCTCGCCCACCGGTTGCGCGAGCGGGCCAACTGGCAGCGCAGAAGCCGGGAGTTGGCCGCCGACGCGGCCGAGGCCGAGGCCCGCGCCGAGGTGTGCCTCGCGCAGGCCAGGGCGGCCGACGAGGACCGCCGCGCCGCCCAGCGCGCCTCCGACGACGCCCGCCGTACCGCCCGAGTGCTGCGCGCCGAGCGCTCCGAGATCGCCGGCGCCCCCGAGGACAGCGCGCCGGGCGAGGACACCGAGCCGTCCGCCGAGTCGCTGCCCGCCCTGCGCGAGGCGTACCGCGCGGCCTCCGAGGTGTACGAGAAGGTCGGCGTCGGCGCCGACCTGCGCGCCGAACAGGCCCGCGCGGAAAGCACCGAGAACTCCGCCCTCACCGAACTCGGCCGCCTCACCAACAAGGTACGCAGCCGCGCCGCCCAACTCCTCGAAGGCCCCGACGGCGCCGACGGCCCCTCACGGCAGGCCGCGGCCGCCCGCGCGGAACAGCTCGTGCAGACCCTCGAATCGCGCGCCGTCACCGCCAGCGAACAGCTCGGTCGGCTCCGCGGCGAGGCCGAACGCCTCGCGCCCACCGAGGGCGACGCCCACACCCCGCTGCCCGAGGAACTGGAGCCGCGCGACGCCGAGCACGCCCAGGAGCTGCTGCGCGCCGCCAACGCCGAACTCGCCGCCCGTACCGAGGCATGGGAGCAGGCCGGCACCGCCCACGCGGACATGGTCAGGGCGCACCGCGCGGCCGAGGACGCGGCCGGCGGCTTCGACGAGATCGCCGCGATGCTCCGCGACCTGCTGCGCGACGGCCCGCAGACACCGGCCCCCGAGGACGAGGAGCCCGAACCGTACCCGGGCAGCCCCGAGGAGGCCCGGCAGGCCGCCGCGGAGGCCCGCCGCGGCCTGCGCGGCTGCGCCGCCGACCTGTCCGCCGCCGAGACGGCGCTGCGCGAGACCTCCGACGTACTCGTACGGCACGCCAACGCCGTCCGCTACGAGCCGGTGCGCACCCCCGCCCGCCAGCAGATCAGGGAGCTGCCCGGCGCCGCGCTGCCCGACCACGCGGCGGCCTGGGCCGCGGCCTTCGCCCCCCGGCTGCGCGTACTGACCGATGAGCTCGGCCAGTTGGAGCGCAACCGGGACAGCATCGTGGACCGGCTGCGCGGGCTCGTCGAGTCCGCGCTCGCCACCCTGCGCTCGGCCCAGCGGCTCTCCAAGCTGCCGGAGGGCCTGGGCGAGTGGTCGGGGCAGGAATTCCTGCGGATCCGCTTCGAGGACCCCGACCAGGCCGTCCTCACCGAACGCCTCGGCGAGGTCATCGACGAGGCGACCCGCTCGGCCGTACGGAAGAACTCCGATCTGCGCCGCGACGGGATGTCCCTGCTGCTGCGCGGGGTCGCCGCCGCCCTCGAACCGCGCGGCATCGCCGTGGAGATCCTCAAGCCGGACGCGGTGCTGCGCGCCGAGCGCGTGCCCGTCGGGCAGATGGGTGACGTGTTCTCCGGCGGCCAGCTGCTCACCGCCGCGATCGCGCTCTACTGCACGATGGCCGCGCTGCGCAGCAACGACCGGGGCCGCGACCGGCAGCGGCACGCCGGCACGCTCTTCCTCGACAACCCCATCGGCCGGGCCAACGCCACCTATCTGCTGGAGCTCCAGCGGGCCGTCGCGGACGCGCTGGGCGTCCAACTGCTGTACACCACGGGCCTGTTCGACACGACCGCGCTCGCCGAGTTCCCGCTGGTCGTACGGCTGCGCAATGACGCGGACCTGCGGGCGGGGCTGAAGTACATCAGCGTCGAGGAGCATCTGCGGCCCGGTCTGCCGGTGCCCGACCCGCACGGCGAGCAGGTGCACGGCGAGATCACCGCGACCCGGATGTTCCGCCGCCCGCCGGAGGCGCCCGCCGCGGCGGCCGGTACGGCACACACCACGGCGGCCGGCACGACACACAGCACCGGCCACCCGGCCGCCCCGGACGTGGCTCCCGGCCCCTCGGGCGCCGTCCGAAACCCGTCCGTCACGTCCCTCGAACCACCCCTCACGGCCGCCGCGAACCCCCTCCGCGAGCCGTAGAACGACCGAAAAGCCGCGCCTCCCCAGCCCCCGCGCGCACGGGTGTCAGACCCCGTGCGCCCGGGGTATGCGGTGGCCGCGCCCGTCCCGTCCCCCGTCGCGCAGGGCGGGCCGCGCCCCCCGCCGCGCCCTGCGCCGCTCCCGGCGCGCGGCCCGCGCCACGCTGCTCGGGCTGGACAGCACCCCGTTGCGCTGGTTCCACACCTGCCGGGTCACCCACACATCCAGCACCGCCCAGGTGGCGACGACGCTGGTGAGCACGGTCAGCAGCGTCGCGGGCGCGCTCAGCCACGAGTGCCCGGCCGCCAGCAGCGTCGCGATCACCGCCTCGACCAGAACCACGGCCACGATCAGCACCGCCCGTACCGCCGCCGCCCGCACCGGGTCGGGCAGCCGCGCGGTGCCGACGGGCTCTTCCTCCCACATGGATTGCCCCTGGAACTTCATGAAAGGTGCCTGCCCCGAAAAATCCGGGTGCATTCAGGAGGTACGTTTCCGGCCAGACCCGCCCAACCCACCGGACTGACTTTCGAGTTAGCCCCGGCACAGTAGTAGGCTCACGCCGTTTAAACGCGACAGACGCCCCCGAAGTGGGGGAGACGTTGGGGAGGCCATGCGCTTTCGCGGTACGACGATCCGCCGGAAGATCGTGGCGCTGCTGCTGATCCCACTGGTGTCCCTGACCGCCATCTGGGGCTTCGCCGCCACCATCACCGGCCGTGCTGTGCTCGGCCGGCCGAACATTCAGCGAATAGCCGCCAATGTGGTCTATCCCGGTGAGGACGCGGTCAGCGGCCTGGAGCAGGAGCGCAAGGTCGCCCTGCTCTACGTGGCCAACAGCCGTGACTCACAGGCCCGGATCGCCTTCGACAAGCAGCAACGCACCACCGACGCGGCGTTGGCGAAACTCCGCACCCGGATCAACACCTCCGGTATCCGCAGCGAACTCGACGGACTGGCCCGGGAACGGCTCGACGCCTTCCTCGGCACCGCCGAGGGACTGACCTCGCTCCGCCAGCGGATCGACAACCAGCGGATCACCCGCGGCGACACCTACGACGCGTACAACTCGCTGACCGACCCGGCCTTCAAGCTCTTCGACGACCTCGACCCGCTGAGCAGTGTGCGACTGGACAGCCAGCGCCGGGCGGTCGTCGACATCGGCCGGGCGCGCGAGGCGGTCAGCCGGCAGGACGCCGTGATGTCCGCCGCGATCAGCACCGGCCACCTCAGCGAGGGCGAGCTGACGGACTTCACCTTCGCGGTCGGCCAGGAGCGCAACTACTACAAGGACGACCTCGGCACCCTCGACGCCGACATCCGCTCGCCCTTCGAGGCGTACTGGCGGGGCACCAACGGCAAGGCGCTGCGTTCGGTCCAGGACGCGATCATCGCGGCCGGCCTCGACAGCGCGCCGATCATCGCGGCCCACCTGTCCTGGCCCAGCGTCGCAGGCACGGCCTTCGACGACCTGGGCAGGCTGAACGCCACGGCCCAGGCGCAGTTCACCAAGCAGGCCCGCCCCCTGGCGACCGCGAGGATCGTCGAGGCGGCCGTGGCCGGCGGCTTCGGTCTGATCGCGGTGATCGCCTCACTGGTGGTGTCGGTACGCATCGGCCGCGGTCTGATCCGCGACCTGACCGGACTGCGCCGCGAGGCCCAGGAGGTCTCCGGCACCCGGCTGCCGCGCGTGATGCGGCGCCTCGCCTCGGGCGAACAGGTCGACATCGAGACCGAGGTGCCGCGCCTGC
This sequence comes from Streptomyces sp. NBC_00223, assembly GCF_036199905.1. Lineage (NCBI taxonomy): Bacteria > Bacillati > Actinomycetota > Actinomycetes > Kitasatosporales > Streptomycetaceae > Streptomyces > Streptomyces sp. NBC_00223. The sequence continues at coordinate 7,443,895 of NZ_CP108109.1, forward strand.
AGTACGCGGACGACGAGGTCGGCCAGGTCGGCAAGGCGCTCAACACCCTCCAGCGCACCGCGGTCGAGGCCGCGGTCCGCCAGGCCGACATGCGCAAGGGCGTCTCCGACGTCTTCGTCAACCTCGCCCGCCGCAGCCAGGTCCTGCTGCACCGCCAGCTGACCCTGCTGGACGCGATGGAGCGCAGGACCGAGAACGCCGAAGAGCTCGCCGACCTCTTCCGCCTCGACCACATGACCACCCGTATGCGGCGGCACGCCGAGGGTCTGGTCATCCTCTCCGGCGCCGCCCCCTCCCGGCAGTGGCGCAAGCCCGTCCAGCTGATGGACGTGGTCCGCGCGGCGGTCGCCGAGGTCGAGGACTACGAGCGGATCGAGGTACGGCGGCTGCCCAGGCTGGCCGTGACCGGCGCCGCCGTCGCCGACCTCACCCACCTGCTCGCCGAACTCATCGAGAACGCGGCCGTGTTCTCGCCCCCGCACACCCAAGTGCGGCTGCACGGCGAACCGGTTGCCAACGGCTTCGTGCTGGAGATCGACGACCGCGGCCTCGGCCTGACCCCGGACGCGCTGCTCGAAGCGAACCTCCGGCTGGCCGAGACCCCCGAGTTCGAGCTGTCCGACACCGACCGGCTCGGCCTGTTCGTGGTCAGCCGGCTGGCCCAGCGGCACGGCGTCCGGGTCTCGCTGCGGCAGTCCCCGTACGGCGGCACCACCGCGGTCGTCCTGATCCCGGCGACCCTGCTCTCCGAGACCGGCGACGACACCGGGTCCACCCGGCTCGGCGAGTCCCCCCAGCCGCGCGCGCTCCAGACGGCCGGGGACACCGAGCACACCTTCCGCCAGTGGGGCCTGGACGCCGGCGGTGAACGCCACAAGGAGCACGCGGCGCACCCCGACGAGCCCGGCGCGCTGTCCGACGACGATCCGGAGCTGGACGGCCCCGTGCCGCTGCCGCGCCGGCGCCGCAGCGCGCCCGTCCTGGTCTCCGACCGGGGCCGGCCGGTGGGCGAGCGCCCGCAGAACTCCGGCGCGGAGGAGCCCTCCGCACCGGAACCGGCCGCCGTACGGCCGCAGCCCCAGCCGCTGCCGCCCGCCCAGCCCGTCGTGCACTCCGTGCCGCCGGTCCAGGCGGTCCCGTCCGGCCCGCCGCAGCGGCGCGCCCAGCCGCCCGCCGGGGCGACGACCTCGGGCACCGGCAGCGTCCTTCCGCGCCGGGTCAGGCAGGCCAGCCTCGCACCGCAGCTGCGCGCCGAGGCCGCGCAGGACAGCGCTCCCAAGCCGCCCGCCGCGAACCGGGAACGCTCCGCGGACGAGGTGCGCGACCGGATGGCCGCGCTCCAGCGCGGCTGGCAGCGCGGCCGGGAGGGCGCGAGCCCGGACAACACCACAGACGACCCATCGACATCAGTACCGCGAACGACACCTGAGGGGACCGGTCGATGACCGCACCATCGAGCCCGACACGCGAGCTGAGCTGGCTCCTTGACGATCTGGTCGCCCGTGTGGCCAGTATCCGCAAGGCCCTGGTCCTCTCCGGGGACGGCCTGGCCATCGGCGCTTCGGACGGACTCACCCGCGAGGACTCCGAACATCTCGCCGCCGTGGCCTCCGGCTTCCACAGCCTCGCCAAGGGCGTCGGCCGGCATTTCAACGCCGGAAGCGTCCGACAGACCATGGTCGAGCTGGACGACGCCTTCCTGTTCGTGACGGCGGCGGGCGACGGCAGTTGCCTGGCCGTGCTGACCGACGCGGATTCCGACGTCGGCCAGGTCGCGTACGAGATGGCTCTTCTGGTCAAGCGGGTAGGAGCTCATCTGGGCAGCGCACCGCGAAGTGACGGCGGTACGGCGCTCAGCGGCTGACCGCATGAGCTGATCGAACGGGGTGGCAGGGCGACATGAGTTCTGAATCGGACCGCTGGTACGACGACGCGGCAGGCCCGGTGGTACGGCCGTATGCCATGACGCGGGGACGTACCAGTCACGCGGCCGAGGCGAAGATCGACCTCATCGCCTTGGTGGTGACCGAGACGCGGGACGGCGACCGGGCGGCCCGCGACGATCAGACGTTGTCGCCCGAGCATCTCGACATCGTCGAGCGCTGTCGTGAACAGGCGACGTCGGTCGCCGAGTTGGCGGCCGACCTCGACCTTCCGGTCGGCGTGGTCCGGGTGCTGGTCGGTGACCTGCTGGAAGCCGCGCATGTGCACATCCATCAGCCGGTCCCACCGGCCGAGTTGGTGGACGAGAGTATCCTGCGCGAGGTGATCAACGGGCTGCGCGCGCTGTAGTCGGGAGGCAGGCTAGGCTCTCCCGAGAGAACGGAAGCATCAAGTCCACTGTGCCCGCAGGGAAGTAGAGAAGAGACCATGGCCTTCGCCCGCTCCGATCGCCGTACTCAGCCCGTCGCCGCCGAGCCGGTGGCGCTCAAGCTGCTGGTGGCCGGCGGCTTCGGCGCAGGCAAGACCACGCTGGTGGGCGCCGTCAGCGAGATCCGGCCGCTGCGCACCGAGGAGTCGCTCAGCGAACTGGGCCGCCCGGTCGACGACATAGAGGGCGTGGAGTCCAAGCGGACCACGACCGTCGCGATGGACTTCGGGCGGATCACACTGCACGACAACCTGGTGCTGTATCTGTTCGGCACCCCGGGCCAGGACCGGTTCTGGTTCCTGTGGGACGAGTTGGCGCAGGGCGCGCTCGGCGCCGTGGTGCTCGCCGACACCCGCCGGCTGGAGGACTGCTTCGCCGCCGTCGACTACTTCGAGCGGCGCGGCATCCCCTTCACGGTCGCCGTCAACTGCTTCGACGGCGCCGAACTCCACGACCCGGACAACGTCCGCGAGGCGCTTGACATCGATGCCGGGGTCCCGGTGGTGCTCTGCGACGCGCGGGAGCGCGAGTCGGCGAAGAACGTGCTGATCACCGTGGTCGAGCACGCGGCGCAGGTGGCGGCCGAGCGCCGGGAGCCCGTGACCACCTGACGTACGGCGGGCGTGTCCCGCTCTACGCCCGCGGTCGGCTCATACGTCCTCGGCGGCCCGATCGCCGTGCTCGGTAAGCCACTTGGCCGCCGTCTCGGCCAGCTCGGCGTCCCGGCCCGCCAGCATGGTGGTGATCATCCTGACGTCGCCGCGCAGCGACCAGGCCGGGTGGCCGAAGGTCGCCGGGTTGTTCTTCTCGATGAGGAAGTGCGCGGGCCACGCGGTCCCGTAGCCGATCAGCGGCAGCGCGGCGGCGTACCTCTTGCGCCCGCGGGCCAGGCCCCAGCCGGTGACCGCGAGGCCGGTCAGGGTGCCCGCCAGGTGCACCCAGCGGGTCGCGGCTCTGGAGTGCATCGCCACGTAGTAGGGCCAGAACTCCTCGAAGGAGGAGAAGGTCTGCTGTTTCGTCATCACCTCACCGTAGCGCGGGCCATGGACGCTGTCAGCGTGCCGTGTTATGTTCTTCTCATCTTAAGAAAGACTCAAAGCGAGAAGAACTGAACGGGAGTTCACGGTGAGCGCAGCGCAGGGGCCGTACGCGGAGCGGGACTTCCTGGCCGCGTACGACCCGCGGGCCTTCGACCCGATCGCCGTCACCGTCGACGTGGTCGTACTGACCCTGCGCGCGGGCCGGCTGCACGTCCTGGCCGTGCGGCGCGGCGGCCCGCCGTACGCGGGGGAGTGGGCGCTGCCCGGCGGCTTCGTCCAGGCCGGGCGCGAGTCGCTGGACGAGGCCGCGGCCCGTGAACTCGCCGAGGAGACCGGCCTGGACGCGGCCGCGCTCGACCGGGTCCACCTCGAACAGCTCGGCTCCTACGGCCGCCCCGACCGCGATCCGCGGATGCATGTCGTCTCGATCGCCTATCTCGCCTTCGCGCCCGGCCTGCCCGACGCGCGGGCGGGCGGTGACGCGGCCGGCGCGGCCTGGCTCCCGGTGGGGACCATCTCCCCGGCAGGGCAACCGGACGCCGCGCCCCGGCGTCCCTTTGATCAGGGTCGGCGGCCCGGAACCCACGGGGGTGGTACCGGCCGCCGATCCGGTCCCGGCGCGGACATCGGGCCCGGAACCGAGGGCCCGGGCGACGCGCCCGGCGCCGAAGCGGGCAGCACGCCCGCTGCGATGGCGGGCTTCGCCTTCGACCACGACCGCATCCTCGCCGACGCCCTCGACCGCGCCCGCGCAAAGATCGAGTACACCCCGCTGGCCACCGCCTTCCTCGGCGAGATCTTCACCATCAGCGAACTGCGCTCGGTGTACGAGACGGTGTGGGGCGCGCCCCTGCACGCGGGCAACTTCCACCGCAAAGTGCTCTCCGTACCCGGCTTCGTGGAGTCCACCGGCGAGACCGACGCCCGCCCCGGCAGCCGCGGCGGACCCCGGGCCCGCCTCTACCGGGCGGGCGACGCCCGGCTGCTGCACCCCGCGCTGCTCCGCCCGGACCGGGAGGCGACCGTACGATGACTGCCGACCACGAGCCGATACGCACCTTCGACGACGCTCTGGCCGCACTCGGCGCGGACTTCCCCGCCGACCCCGGAGCGGCCGCCCGGCGCCACCGGCGGCTGGCCCGGCTGCTGCACCCCGACACCGCGCCGCCCGGCCGTACCGAGCAGGCCACCGCCGCCTTCGCCCGGTTGGGCGACGAGTGGCGGGCGTACCGCGACAGCGGCGAGGACATCGTCACCACCGCGAACCGCCGCTATGTCCTCGGCCCGGCCCTGGCCGTCGGCGACCTGGCCGTGCTGCGCACCGCGCGCTACGACCTCGACGGCGGCGAGCGCCGCGAGGCCCTGCTCAAGATCCCGCTGCGGCCCCGCGACAACGACCTGATGGAGCACGAGGCCGCCGTGCTCGCCCGGCTCGACGCCGTTGCCGAACCGCGCCACCGGGCCTACGCGCCCACCGTGATCGAGAGCTTCCGGCACCGGTCGGCCGACGGCACCGAGCGGCATGTCAACGCCTTCGCGCCGCTCACCGGCTTCCACACACTGGCCGAGGTCGCCGCCGCCCACCCCGGTGGGCTCGATCCACGCGACGCCGCCTGGATGTGGCGCCGCCTGCTCACCGCGCTCGGCTGGGCCCACCGCGCCCGTCTGGTGCACGGCGCCGTCTTCCCCGAACACGTCCTGATTCACCCCGGGTTGCACGGTCTGGTGCTGGTCGACTGGTGCTACGCGACCGCCGTCGGCACCCATGTGCCGCTGATGGTCGACCGGCACCGCGACCTCTACCCGGCCGAGATCCCCGCCCGACTGCCGGCCACACCCGCCACCGACATCCACCTCGCCTCGCACGTCATGCGGAATCTGATGGGCGATCGGACACCGGTTCCACTGCGGGCGTTCCTGCGCGGCTGTCTGCTGCCGTCCCAGAACGCCCGCCCGCAGGACGCCTGGAAGCTCCTGGCCGAACTCGACGACATCCTCGAACGGCTCTACGGGCCACGCACGTTCCGCCCGTTCACGATGCCGACCCGCTGAAGGCCCTCCGAAGACCCGTACGCCACCACACCACTTGGGGGAACACCATGGGCAGCGGAAGCTGGTCCACCAATGTCTACGACGCCGCCGAGCGCTACCGAGCGGCCGCCGGCACCGACGCCTTCGCCTACAGCGACAACGTCAAGTCCTCGACCTCCCGGCGCGGTTGGAAGGCCCACCCGTCGCTCGACCCGAAGGGCCTGACCGTACGGGAGAGCCGGGACTCCGCCGAGCACCCCGCCTCGCTGGCGATCTCCGTCCTCTTCGACGTCACCGGCTCCATGGGCAACGTCCCGCGCGTACTGCAGACCAAGCTCCCCGAGCTGTTCGGGCTCCTGCTGCGCAAGGGCTACACCCAGGACCCGCAGATCCTCTTCGGCGCGGTCGGCGACGCCACCTGCGACCGGGTCCCGCTCCAGCTCGGCCAGTTCGAGTCCGACAACCGGATGGACGAGCAGCTCGGCAGCATCCTGCTGGAGGGCGGGGGCGGCGGCCAGATGACCGAGTCCTACGAACTCGCCCTCTACGCCATGGCCCGGCACACCGCCCTGGACTGCCACGAGAAGCGCGGCCGGCGCGGCTACCTCTTCCTCATCGGCGACGAGATGCCGTACGGCAAGGTGAAGGCCCGCGAGGTGCGGGACGTCCTCGGAGAGGAGATCGAGGCGGACATCCCGGTCACCGAGATCCTCGCCGAACTCCAGCGCACCTTCCATGTCTTCTACATCCTCCCGGCCGGCGCCTCCTACGTGGGCAACACCGAAATCCTGGGGCTGTGGCGGAAGTTGCTCCGGCAGAACGTCATCGAGCTGGACGACCTGGACGCCGTCTGCGAGACGATCGCGCTGACCGTCGGGCTCGGCGAGGAGGCGATCGACCTGGCGGCGGGGCTGGCCGACCTGGCGGACGTCGGCTCGTCCGCCGGCGGGAGCGTCGGGCGGGCGCTGGCCCCGCTGGACCGGGACCGCGGGAACGGCCGCTCGCCGGTCGTCGTCTCCGACGCGAGCCTCACCGACGGCGGCGCGGGCCCCGCGACCACCACCCGGCTGTAAGGGCCTTACGTGCACACCGTCGTGGTCGACCTCGGCTTCGGTGACGCGGGCAAGGGCGCCGTCGTGGACCGGCTCTGCGGGCAGGGCCCGGTCCGCGCGGTGGTCCGCTTCAACGGCGGCGCCCAGGCCGCGCACAACGTCGTCACGGCCGACGGGCGGCACCACACCTTCGCCCAGTTCGGCTCGGGCACGCTGCGCGGGGTGCGGACGCATCTGTCGCGGTTCATGGCCGTGGACCCGCTCGCGCTCGCCGCGGAGGCCGACCATCTGCGGGCACTCGGCGTCCCCGACCCGTACGCGCTGCTCACCGTGGACCGCGGGGCCCGGCTCACCACGCCGTACCACGCGGCCGCGAACCGGCTGCGCGAGCGGGCGCGCGGCGCCGGGCGGCACGGCTCGTGCGGGATGGGGGTCGGGGAGACCACGGCGTACGACCTCGCGCACCCCGGGGACGCGCCCACCGCGGGGGACTGCGCGTCCAGGACCCGGCTGCTGCGCCGGCTGCGGCTGCTGCGGGACCGGCTCACCGACGAACTCGGCCCGCTCGGGGCGCCGCCGCCCGAGGACTGCGCCGACGCGTTCGCGGCCTTCGGCCGGGCGGTCCGGCTCACCGACGAGACGGCGCTGCGGCGGCTGGCCCGGCAGGGGCCGCTGGTCTTCGAGGGCGCACAGGGGGTGCTGCTGGACGAGTGGCACGGCTTCCACCCGTACACGACGTGGTCCACGACCACCTTCGCCAACGCGGAGACGCTGCTGGCCGAGGCGGGGGCGGCGGGGTCCGCGCGGCGGGTCGGGGTGGTCCGCACGTACACGACCCGGCACGGGCCGGGGCCGCTCGTCACCGAGGACGCGGGGCTTGCGGCGGTGCTGCCCGAGCGGCACAACGGGCACGGGCGGTGGCAGGGGGCCTTCCGCGTCGGCCACTTCGACGCGGTCGCGCACGCCTATGCGGTCGAGGCGTGCGGGGGAGTGGACGCGCTCGCCCTCACCCACGTCGACGCGGTCGGGCGCGGGCCGCTGCGGATCTGCCGGGCGTACGGGGTGGACGGGCGGCTGGTCGAACGGATCCCCGTGGCGGGGGGCCGCGAGCTGCGGCCGGAGCTGACGGCTTCGCTGCTGCGGGCGCGGCCGGCGATCTGGGAGACGCCGGGCCCCGATCCGCGCGCCTGGCTCGACGCGATCCCCTCCCTCCTGAACGCCCCCCTCACCCTCCACACGACGTCCCCCCACCCCTGAGCCCGCCCTCCGGGCCGCGACGTCGACCCACCACCGAATGGGCGCGCCCCTCCCCGCCGCGACGCGAGTTGCCGCGTTGCGACGCTGCCAAGCCGCTCCCGCGTGGGGGTGCGCGTGGTTGTGCCCCCCCGTTCCGCCGTGCGGAACGATGGCCCACAACCGGTGGGGTGACCCTCACCCTCTTTTCCGCCGCCGCGGCGGGACGCGGGTCGGTGTGGTCCGGCGGTGCCGTGCCTGCGGTGCCTCTCGCGGAGCGTTGCGCCCGTGCGGGGGCTGCCGCTCTTCCCGCCGCCGCGGCGGGACGCGAATGGCCGGGTTCCGGCGGTGCCAAGCTGCCCCTGTGTGGGGGTGCGCGTGGTTGTGCCCCCCGTTCCGCCCTGCGGAACGATGGCCCACAACCGGGGGGAACGGGCGTGCGGGGGCGCCGTCCCCCTGCCGGTTGCGGTAGCGCGTGCCTGCCTACCCTCTCCGCCGCCGGGTTCCGGCGGTGCCAAGCCGCTCCCGCGTGGGGGTGCGCGTGGTTGTGCCTCCCCCGTTCCGCCGTGCGGAACGATGGCCCACAACCGGTGGGGTGACCCTCACCCTCTTTTCCGCCGCCGCGGCGGGACGCGGGTCGGTGCGTTCCGGCGGTGCCGAGCTGGCCGCACACCCTCGCGGAGCGTTGCGCCCGTGCGGGGGCTGCCGCTCTTCCCGCCGCCGCGGGGGGACGCGTGCCGAGCCGGCCGCACACCCTCGCGGAGCGTTGCGCTGGTGCCGCCGCCCGCGGCGGCGGGACGTGGGGCCGGGGCGGGCCGTAACCCCGTACGTGCCCCCGCGGGGCCCCCGCGGGGTACGCTGCGGGACGTGGCTACGGATTTCTGTTCGGCGTGCGGCGCGGCCTATTCCGAGGGGGCCGGATGGCCCCGGACGTGCGGCCGCTGCGGGGCCGTCAGATACCGCAACCCGCTACCGGTCGCCGTATGCCTCCTGCCCGTGCGGAGCACACCACGCACGAGACCCGGCCTCGTCCTCATCCGCCGCGCCATCGAGCCGCAACGCGGCCAACTCGCCCTGCCCGGCGGCTTCATCGACTTCGGCGAGAGCTGGCAGCAGGCCGTCGTCCGCGAACTCCGCGAGGAGACCCGCATCGACGCGGCCGCCACGGACGTGACCCTCGCCGACGCCCTCACCGACGAACCCGGCGGCTATCTCCTGCTGTTCGGCCTGCTCCCGCCGCGCGACGCAGGCGACCTGCCGCCGTCCGCACCGACGGACGAGACCGACGGCCACCAAGTCCTGCACGAGCCCCAGGACGTGGGCTTCCCCCTGCACACCCTCGCGGTCCGCCGCTGGTTCGACGGCGCCTACGACCGGGCCGAGCTCCAGTCCCCCCGCACCCGCACCCGGTAGCCGGGCTCACCCCCGTCCTCCCGCTCCACCACGACCTCCCCCCGCGCCCAGCGCGACGCGAACTTCTCCTTGCGCACCGCCCCCCACCCCTCCGGATCACCGGTCAGGACGACCCCACTGCCCGTGTGCCCGGCGCGCGGCGCCCACGCCTCCAGCTCCACGTCCCCGTCCGCACCGACGACCGGCAGCACCGCCCCCGCCCTCGCCAGCACCGGGATCCGGCCCAGCGGCGCGTCCAGCGTCACCTGCGTACGGCCCCGGTACGCCGTACCGGTCGCCGTGTCGTACCAGCGCCCGCGCGGCAGCCGCACCGTACGCCGTACCTCACCGGGCGCGAGCACGGGCGCCACCAGCAGCGCGTCCCCGAGCAGGAACGCGTCCCCGCAGTCGCGCAGTTCGCGGTCGCCGGGTGACTTCCACCACAGCGGCCGTACGTAGGGCGCGCCCGTGCGGTGCGCGAGATGGGCCAGCGTCTCCAGATACGGCAGCAGCCGCTCCCGCTCGGCCAGCGCCGCCCGCGCGTGCCGCAGCACCTCGGGCCCGAACTCCCACGGCTCGCGCAGCCCCGCGTCGATCGCCGAGTGCGTACGGAAGAACGGGAGATACGCGCCCAGTTGGAACCACCGCAGATACAGCTCCGGCGACGGCGTCCCGGTGAACCCGCCGACGTCGGGCCCCGAGTACGGCACCCCGCACAGCCCGAGACCGAGCACCAGCGCCAGCGACGCCCGCAGCCCCTCCCAGCCGGTGGCCACGTCGCCCGACCATGTGCCGCCGTACCGCTGCATGCCCGCCCAGCCCGACCGGGAGAAGAGGAACGGCCGCTGCTCCGGCCGCAGTTGACGCAGCCCCTCGTAACCGGCCCGGGCCATCGCGAGCCCGTAGACGTTGTGGGCCTCGCGGTGGTCGCCGCCTCGGCCCTCCAGCGCGTGCCGGGCCGACAGCGGCAGCGTCGGGTCGCCGAAGGGCGCGAAGGACACCGGCTCGTTCATGTCGTGCCACACCCCGGCGAACCCCTGCGCCAGCCGCTCCCCGTAGAGCCCGCCCCACCAGGCGCGGGCCGCCGGGTCGGTGAAGTCGGGGAAGACCGCCTCGCCCGGCCACACCACCCCGCGCACCTCCCGCCCGCGCGCGTCGCGTACGAAGGCCCCGGCCGCCGTACCCCCGTCGTACGCCGCCAGGCCCCGCTCCGCCTTCACCGCCGGGTCGACGATCGACACCAGCCGTACCCCGTGTTCGCCCAACTCCCTTGCCAGACCCGGCAGATCGGGGAAGCGGCGGCGGTCGACGGTGAAGACGCGATGGCCGTCGAAGTGGTCGATGTCCAGATGGATCACCGACAGCGGCAGCTCGTGCTCGCGGTAGGCGGCCGCGACCCGCCGTACCTCCTGCTGACTGCCGAAGCCCCACCGCGAGTGCTGGTACCCCAGCGCCCAGCGCGGCGGCAGCGCGGGCCGGCCGGTCAGCGCCGTCCAGCCCGTCAGCAGCCGCGACGGCGTGCCGGTGATCACCCAGTAGCGCAGCGGCCCGCCGTCCATCCGCACCTGGCACGTGCCCGGCCGGTCGTGGCCGGAGCCCGCGCCCTCGCCGCCGTCGCGCAGCACGACCCGGCCGTCCCAGGTGTTGTCGTGGAAGACCAGATGGCAGCCCGCGTCCGCGACCACCAGCTGCACCGGCATGGTGAGGTAGAGCGGGTCGTCGCCGGGGGCGAAGGAGCCGCCCGGGTCGGTGTTCCACAGCCGGTAGCTCCCGGCGGGCAGCCGCGGCCCGGCCGCCCGGCCGCCGAGCCCGAAGACCCGCGCGTCCGCCGGGGTCCGCGAGCGCTGCTCCCAGCGCGCCGAACAGCCGGCCGGAGCCGAGCCGCCGACCCCGACCGAGCCGCCGACCCCGGCCGAATCCCCGACTCCGGCCGAGCCCCCGGACCCCGGAGAGCCCGCAGACCCCTCCGCGTCCCACCAGCACGGCGGCCCCTCCGCCCGCAGCAGCAGACCGCCGGGCGTACGGAACTGCACCCCGCCGTCGCGCAGCACCACGACGGTGACCCGCTCGGACACCACCCGCCAGCCGTCCGTGTCCGGTTCGAGCACGGCCCGGGGATCGGCCTCGGGACAACCCCCGGCCAGCGCGTACGACGGCTCGGGCTCGGCACCGTCCCAGCCGCAGAAGACCGCGCCGCCCACGGTGACCCGCACCCGCAGCACCGCCCGCGCGAACCGGACCGTGCCGCCGCCCGGCGCCGGCTCCGCGCCCAGCGCCGCCCCCGGCACCCGGGCCCGCTCCCGGCCGCGCCCGGGCAGGTCCCGCGCGTCGACGCGCCGCCGCCGCAGCGCGGAGCGCACCGCGAGCCGCCCGCGCGCGGAGCCCGCCATCCGCACCGACCGCAACAGCCCCTCGGCGTTCGCGCGCTGCCGCCGCAACGCCGCACGCGGCCCCCGCCGTCCGCCGTCGGCCCCCGCCCGCACCTGGTCCTCACCGTCCATGCCCACACCCTTCCACCGGTTCCCGGAGCCCCGCCGCCTGTTCAGCCGGTGTTCACCTGGAGGGGCGCCGAGCGGGGAGAACACCCGCCCCGGCGCGCCCCGGGGGACCCGCCCTGGCGCCCAAGACGATCACATGGCATCGTCCTGCCCAGCCCCTGACAGGAGATCCCTGCCCAGGGCACCCAGCAGCAACGCAACGACGCGTACCGTCCGGGAGCCGCCCCATGAGCACCACGTCCGAGCCCGCCCGTACCCCGGAACCCCTGTGGAGCCCGGGACCCGAGCGGATCGCCGGTGCCCGGCTGACCCGTTTCCAGGCATGGGCGGCCGAGCACCGCGGCGCGCCGGCCGCCGTGCCCGGCGACCCGGGGGCGAGCTACGCCGCCCTGCACGCCTGGTCGGTCCGTGAGTCCGGCGAGCTCTGGCAGGCGGTCACCGAGTGGTTCGACGTACGCTTCGCGTCCCCGTACGACACCGTGCTCGCCGACGCCGAGATGCCGGGCGCCCGCTGGTTCCCCGGCGCGACCGTGAACTACGCCGAGCACGCGCTGCGGCCCGCCCTTGACCCCGAGCGCGCCGACGGGCCCGCGCTGCTGCACCTGGACGAGAGCCAGGAGTTGGGCACGGTCACCTGGGCCGGGCTGAGCCGTCAGGTCGCCTCGCTCGCCGCCCACCTGCGGCAGTTGGGCGTCACGCCCGGCGACCGGGTCAGCGGCTATCTGCCGAACGTCCCGCAGGCCGTCGTCGCCCTGCTCGCCACCGCGGCCGTCGGCGGGGTGTGGACCTCCTCCGCCCCCGACTTCGGCGCCCGCAGCGTCCTGGACCGTTTCCAGCAGGTCGAGCCCGTCGTCCTGTTCACCGTCGACGGCTACCGCTACGGCGGCAAGAGCCACGACCGTACCGAGGTCGTGGCCGAACTGCGGGCCGGGCTGCCGTCGTTGCGCGCGACCGTCCACATTCCGCTGCTCGGTACCGAGGCGCCCGAAGGCGCCCTGGAGTGGGACGCGCTGGTCGGCGACGACGTCGAACCCGCGTACGAGCAGGTGGCGTTCGACCACCCGCTGTGGGTGCTCTACTCCTCCGGCACCACCGGTCTGCCCAAGGCCATCGTGCAGTCCCAGGGCGGCATCCTGCTCGAACACCTCAAGCAGACCGGCCTCCACCTCGACCTCGGCCCCGGTGACCGCTTCTTCTGGTACACCTCCACCGGCTGGATGATGTGGAACTTCCTGGTCTCCGGGCTGCTGGTCGGCGCCACCGTGGTGCTGTACGACGGCAGCCCAGGACACCCCGACATCGCCGCCCAGTGGAAGGTCGCGGAACTCACCGGCGCCACGGTCTTCGGAACCTCGGCCGCCTATGTCATCGCCTGCCGCAAGGCCGGCGTCCACCCGGGGCGCGACTTCGACCTGTCCGCGGTGAGCTGCGTGGCCACCACCGGCTCCCCGCTGCCGCCCGGCGGCTTCCGCTGGCTGCACGACGAGGTCAAGGAAGACCTGTGGATCGCCTCCGTCAGCGGCGGCACCGACGTGTGCAGTTGCTTCGCGGGCGGCGTGCCGACCCTGCCGGTGTGGATCGGCGAGCTCCAGGCACCGTGCCTGGGCACCGACCTCCAGGCGTGGGACGTGCACGGGCGGCCGGTGGTCGACGAGGTCGGCGAACTCGTCGTCACCAACCCCATGCCCTCGATGCCGATCCGCTTCTGGAACGACCCCGGCGACGCCCGCTACCGCGAGAGCTACTTCGAGATGTTCCCGGGCGTGTGGCGGCACGGCGACTGGATCACCCTCACCTCCCGCGGCACCGTGATCATCCACGGCCGCTCCGACTCCACCCTCAACCGCCAAGGCGTACGGATGGGTTCGGCCGACATCTACGAAGTGGTCGAACGCCTCCCGGAGATCCGTGAGTCCCTCGTCATCGGCATCGAACAGGCCGACGGCGGCTACTGGATGCCGCTGTTCATCCAACTCGCCGACGGCGCCGGGCTGGACGACGCCCTCCGGGACCGTATCCGCACCGCGATCCGCGCCCAGCTCTCGCCGCGCCACGTCCCCGACGAGATCATCGCCGTCCCCGGCGTGCCGCACACCCTCACCGGCAAGCGCATCGAGGTACCGGTCAAGCGGCTGCTCCAGGGCGCGCCGCTCGACCAGGCGGTCAACCCCGGTTCGGTGGACGACCTCGGGGTCCTGCGCTTCTACGAGCGGCTCGCCGCCGAGCGCGCCGGCGGGGGAGTCCGCCCGTAGAAGCGCAGGATCACCGGGCGGAGATCACCCGTTGTACGCCGCGAAGATCTTCGAGAACTCGTACGGCGCCTGCGCGATGTTGGTGCACTTGTAGAGCGCGCCCGTGCAGGCCGCCGCGTCCCGGGTCTCCTCCCAGTAGGAGAGCAGGCCCAGGTGCTTGCTCTGCGCGAAGGAGACGAGCCGGCGGGCGTCGGCCTGGTCGTAGACGTGCCCGTCGTCGTTCTGGCCCAGCATCGGCGTCACCCCGATCATCGCCCACAACTGGGCGTCGGACTTGGCCGGGTAGAGCGTCTTGAGCTGGGCCTCGGTGCCGGTCGCGGCCTGGATCGCCGCGTCGCCGTAGTCGACGCCGCGGTAGTAGTCCATGGCCATCAGGTTGACCACGTCGAGGTTGACGCCCGCGTTCTTCGCGGAGGTCACCACGTTGAGGCCGTCGGAGGTCAGGCCCTCGGGGAGAACCGGCAGGGTCAGCGAGATCCGCAGGTTCGGGTGGGTCTGCTGGAGCTTGGCCAGGGCCTGCGAGCGCAGCGCGATGGAGGCGGGCTCGGCGACCGCCGACCCCTCGATGTCGAAGTCGACATAGTTCAGGCCGTAGGCGTCCACGACCGCCGCGTACTCGTTGTAGAGCGCGGTCACCGAGGTGCACGCCTGGGCGAGTTCGATGCCGCTGGCGCCGCCGAAGGAGACCTTGACGTCGCCGCCGCCCGCCCGGACGGCGTCGATCTGGTCCTTGGCCCACGCCTGGCGCGGGTCATAGGCGTTGAACCACATCGCCTTGCAGTTGGACGCGGTGACGAAGGCCAGCGTGAAGCTCTTCAGACCGCTCGCCGAGGCCATCGCGGTGAGGCTGGGCGTGGGCCAGGCGCCCAGGTCCACATAGGGGGCGGTGTGGATCGGTCCGGCCGGGGGAGGGGTGCCGCCCCCGCCGGTGGTGCCGCCGGTGGTGCCGCTCGTCGTACCGCCGTTCCCGCCGCCGGTCGTACCGCCCGTCGTGGTGCCGCCGGTGGCGGAACCCGCGTCGCAGGAGCCGCCGTTGAGCGTGCAGTTGGCCGGCGTGCCCGAACCGGTGCCGACCCAGCCGAAGATCACGGACGCGCCCGGGGCGAGCGTGCCGTTGTAGTCGCGGTTGGTGAAGGTGTAGTGGTTGCCGCTCTGCGTGAGCAGCGCGTCCCAGTAGCTGCCGACACTGCTGCCGGACGGCAGGTCGAACGCGACCTTCCACGAACTGATCGAGGAATTGCCGCCGTTGGTGATCGTGTACTGGGCCTGGTAGCCGCTGCCCCAGTCCGAGGTCTTGGCGAAGGCCGCGCCGACGCCGCCGGCCGCCGTGGCGGGAGGGATGAAGAACAGGACGAGCGTGCCGAAGAGCGCGAGGACGAGGGTGAGGGATCTTCGCATGCCGGGACTCCCATGTGGTCTGTACCAATGCCGCCCGGGAACTGAATACTGGACCCGCGGCCCCCGGTCAAGGGCGCCGCCACCCGCCTCTGACGTCCCTTCAGCCTCCGTACGTGCTCTGCGTCTCCGCCAGCACCGCCGCGAAGTCCCCGGCGAGCCGGGCCGATTCGTCGACTTCCAGGTCCGCCACGGTGATCCGCACCCCCGGCGCCGACTCGATCCGGAAGCGGGCGCCGCCGGCCACCCACCAGCCGTGCGAGCGCAGCCCGTTGACGACCGCGGACTCGTCCCGCACCGGCACCCACACATTGAACCCGCTCACCCCCCGCGCCCCGATCCCGTACCCGGCCAGCGCCCCGACCAGCGCGCGCCTGCGCTCCCCGTAGGCCGTCGCCGCCGCGGCCACCAGCGTGTTCGTCGCCGGATCGGTCATCAGCCGGGCCACCGTCTCCTGGAGCACATGGCTGACCCAGCCCGAGGTCAGCAGCATCCGCCCGTCGTGCCGGGCCAGCGTCCTCGCGTCGCAGGCCATCGCCGTCCACCGCAGATCGGTGCCCAGGTGCTTGGAGACCGTACGGACCTGCGCCCAGCGCGCGGGCCCCTCGGCGCCGGCCGTGGTCAGCGAGTGCAGCGGGCCGCCCGAGGTGTCCGCGCTGTGGTCGTCCTCGATCACCAGCACCTCGGGCGCGGCGGCGAGCACCGCGAGCAGTTCGTCCCTGCGGGCCGCCGAGATCCTTGAGCCGAACGGGTTCTGCGCCCGGGGGCACAGCACCACCGCCCGGGCCCCGGCCCGCAGCGCGGCCCGCAGTCCCTCCGGGCGCGGCCCCTCGTCGTCCACCGGCACGGCGACCGTCCGCAGCCCCAACGCCCGTACGAGGTCCAGCAGATGGTGAAAGCCGGGGTCCTCCACGGCCACCGCGTCACCGGGCCGCAGCTCCACCGACAGCAGCCGGGCGATGCAGTCCAGCGCGCCGTGCGCGAAGGTCACACGGCCGTCAGGCACCCCGTCCCGCCGGAACCACGCCCGGGCCGACTCCTCCAGCTCCGGCAGCCGCGGCGAGGCCCGGTGCGAACGGGCACCGGGGGACAGCCGCCCCGGCGGCACGAGATCGGGCAGGAACGCCGGATCGGGGTGACCGCCCGACAGATCGCGCAGCCCCTCCGGCACCGGCGGCGGCCGCCGCGACGTCACCGAGGGCTCGGGCGCGACCACCGTGCCGCCCCGCCCCCGGGTCACCACGATCCCGCGCCGCCGCAGCTCCTTGTACGCCGTCGCCACCGTCCCCGGGCTCACGGCCAGCTCCTGCGCGAGCGCCCGCACCGGGGGCAGCGCCTCACCCGGCCGCAACCGCCCCTCGGTGACGGCGTGTTCGGCCGAGACGGCAATCTCCCTGGCCGTCGTGCCACTGATCGCATATTGTGTTGCCACATACACAACTATGTATCAATACAAATGAACGCGCAAGGCGCTCCACAAGAGCGGCCGGGGACAGGGACGTGATGCTGTGCGGCGGATACCGGCGATCTCACGCATGACCGGGCGGATACCAGGGGGCCGCGACGGCCGGCGAATGCTCTGGATCAACCTCGTCGACAAGACCGGATCAGGGCTGTGGTTCTCCGTCACCGCCCTGTACTTCGTCCTCGTCGCCGGGCTCAGCACCGGCAGAACCGGCCTGCTGCTCGGCCTCGGCGGCGCCGTCGGCGTCGCGGGCCCGCCGATCGCCGGACGCCTGGTGGACCGGCTGCCGATCACCCGGGTCCTGCTCGGCACCCAGATCGTCCGCGCCACCGCCGCCCTGCTGCTGCTCGTCGCGCACGGCTTCTGGGCCCTGCTGCCGCTCGTCGCCCTCGGCAGCTTCGGCGACCGCTCCTCCTCCGTCCTCACCAAGCTCTACGCCGCCCGCGTGGCCGGACCCGACCGCGCCCGCTACCAGGCCGTACAGCGCACGGTCGTCAACCTCGGCTACACCCTCGGCGGCCTCGCCGCCTCCGCCGCGCTCGCCCTCGGCAGCGCCGGCGCCTACCGGGCCCTCCTGCTCGGTGACGGGCTGTCCTTCGTCCTGGTCGCCTTCCTCGTCTCGCGGTGCGCGGAACCGCCGTCGGCCGGCCGGACGGTGGTGAGCCGACCGGCCCCGCGAGGCGGCGGCGCCGCGAAGCCCGGGGCTTCCCCCGGCGCGGGCGGGCGTCCCGCCGTCACCGGACCCTGGCGCGACCGCGGCTACCTCGTCTATGCCGCCCTCGACTCGGCGATGTTCCTCTACGGCTGCGCGCTCAGCGTCGGCCTGCCCCTGTGGATCCTCACCCGCACCACCGCCCCCCACGGCCTCGCGGCGGCGGTCTTCGTCCTCAACACCGTCATCGTCGTCGCCTTCCAGGTACGGCTTTCCCGGTACGGCCGCACCCCGCTCGTCGCGGCCCACTCGATGCGGCGGGTGTCGGTGTGGTTCCTGATCTCCGGCGCGGCCGCCGCGCTCGCCGTCCTGCACGCCCGCTGGGCCGCCACCGCCGCCGTACTGGCCGCGGCCGTCGCCCTCACCGTCGTCGAGATGATCCAGTCCGCCGTCTCGTGGGAGCTGTCCGTCGCGCTCGCCCCCGCCCACGCCCAGGGCAGCTACGTCGGTGTGCACGGCCTGGCCCAGTCCACGGCGAGCTGCCTCGGCCCGCTGCTCATGACCTCCGTCGTCATCGCGGCCGGCCCGGTCGGCTGGCTCGCCCTCGGCGCCGCACTCGCCGCGGCCGCCCTCCTCCAGCGGCGCCTGGTGCTCCGCCGCCTCGACCGGATGGCCGCGGCGGCCGCGGAAGACCCATTGTCAGTGGCTCCCGTTACGGTGAGTGAGCAATAGGGACCACGGAATCACCGTCGGTCCAGAAGGGGGCCGCGCGCGGTCCCGAACCGAGGGGGAAGCCATGAACCGACGGGGCGGCACGCCGCACAACGAGAGCGACAGCGAGAACGAGGGCGGGATCGAGACCAGGACCGGGACCGGAACCGCGACGGATGAATGCGCCGGTCGCCGGGAGACAGACCGCGGGCGCGGCGCCGGGCGGGAGCAGCGCCGAGGGGGCGCGGGCCCGCGCGGCAGCCGGGACAAGCGCCGTACCGGACCACCGGGCCGCACCCGCCACCGGCGCGCCCTGCGCAGAGAAGCCCCCGTCGTCGTCGCCGTACTCCTGGACGAGCGGGACTTCACCGCCATGACGGGTTATCCGAGCTTCCCCTTCGAGGACTACGGGAGCTATCTCCACCACCTCGACGGACTGCTGCGCAGCCTGGACGCGCAGGGCACCCACCTCGCGGTGACCCTCTTCGACCCCGACGCCTACCGCGCCTACTGCCGGAGCACCCGGCAGCCACCGGACTCCCCGGCCACCCGGGTCCGCTACGTCGCCGAGGTCACCACCACAGGACCCGCCGTCCGCTACACCCGGCAGCCGCTCACCGCCCTGCGCACCGAGCTGGCCCGCGAGGCCGACCGCAGGGCCACCTGGGAACGGGCCACGGACCGGCTCACGGCCGCCGGCCCCTGCCCCGACTGCGGCCAGGACCTCGCGACCTGCGCGTTCGACCGTGCCTCGCACACCCTGCTGCGGCTGATCGAAGCCGTCGGCCCCGGCCACCACCATGTCGTGTGCAGCCTCCCGACCGACGAGGAGCCGCCCCTGCTCGCCGCCGTCCGCGTCGACGCGGACCCGGAAGGCGAGGTCCGTTTCACCGAGGCCGACGCCCTCGTCCTGTGCACGGTCATGGCCGCGAGCGAGGCCACCGATCGGGTGGGCGGCCTCGTCGTCCGCACCACGGACGCGGCCGGCGCCGAGACCGTACGGGGCTGGGAGCTGCGCGCGGGCGAACCGTACCCGCTCAGCGAGGCGCGGGTGTTCGACGCCTACTGCACCGATCCTGCGACGGGGGAGCCCGTACCGCCGGAACCCGGCGTCACCTACCGGGCCGGCCTGCCGCTGCCGCCCACCCTGCCGGAGGAGGGACCGGCCATGTGAGCGGATGGCTGCGAGCGGTCGGCGGGCGCCGCGCGGTTGTGTCCAGGTGCCCCCGGACCCGGACGTGGGCCCGGACGTGGGCCCGGACGTGGGCCCGGACGTGGGTCTCCGGGGGTCGAGGCCCCGGGAGCCAACGTCCGCGCGCCAGCGTGTCCGGGCGCGCCGCGCGCTACTCGCCGGAGAGGACCGCCTGTGCGGCCCGCCGCGCCTCCTCCGCGCTGTCGGTCGCCCGCGCGGCGGCCGCCGCGCGCTCGCACTGCGCCAGCGTGTACTTCGCCAACGTCGCCCGCACATAGGGAATCGACGCCGCACCCATCGAAAGGCTGGTGATCCCCAGACCGGTCAGCACACACGCGAGCAGCGGATCGGCCGCCGCCTCGCCGCACACACCGCAGCTCTTGCCCTCGGCCCTCGCCGCCTCGGTGGACATCGCCACCAGGTCGAGCAGCGCGGGCTGCCACGGGTCCTGGAACCGCGACACCGCCCCCACCTGCCGGTCGGCCGCGAAGGTGTACTGGGCGAGGTCGTTCGTGCCCAGCGAAAGGAACTCGACCTCCTGGAGGATCGACCGCGCCCGCAGCGCCGCCGCCGGGATCTCCACCATGGCGCCGAACTTCGCCACCAGCCCGGCCTCCCGGCACGCGTCCGCGAACGCCTTCGCGTCCTGCCGGTCCGCGACCATCGGCGCCATCACCTCAAGGAACACCGGCAGCCCCGCCGAGGCCGCCGCCAGCGCGCGCAGCTGTGTCCCCAGCACCTCGGGGTGGTCGAGCAGCGACCGCAGCCCGCGCACGCCCAGCGCCGGGTTCGGCTCGTCGCCCGAGGGCGTCAGGAAGTCCAGCGGCTTGTCCGCGCCCGCGTCCAGCACCCGTACGACGACCCGCCCCTCGGGGAACGCCTCGAGCACCTGCCGGTACGTCGCGATCTGCTTCTCCTCCGACGGCGCACGCGAGGAGTCGTCGAGGAACAGGAACTCGGTACGGAACAGCCCCACGCCCTCGGCGCCCGCCTCCAGCGCCGCGGGCACGTCCGCCGGACCGCCGACGTTCGCCAGCAGCGGCACCTTGTGGCCGTCCGAGGTCGCCCCCGGCCCGGAGGAAGCGGACAGCGCCGCCTTCCGCGCGGCCGCCGCCTCGGTCAGCGCCGCCCGCTTCTCCTCGCCCGGCTCGACGAACACCTCGCCCGTGCTGCCGTCCACCGCCACGACCGTGCCCTCGGCCAGCTCGACCGCTCCCGCGAGCGCCACCACGGCCGGCACCCCCAGCGCCCGCGCCAGGATCGCGCTGTGACTGGTCGGCCCGCCCTCCTCGGTGACAAAGCCCAGCACCAGCGCCGGATCGAGCAGCGCGGTGTCGGCCGGGGCCAGATCTCGGGCCACCAGGACATACGGCTCGTCGCTGTCCGGCACCCCTGGCATCGGCACGCCCAGCAGCCGCGCCACGATCCGGTTCCGTACGTCGTCCAGGTCCGCGACGCGTCCTGCCAGATACTCGCCCGCCTGGGCCAGCAACGCGCGGAAGGAGGCGAACGCGTCGTACACCGCGCGCTCGGCCGTACTGCCCACCGCGATCCGCCGCTCGACATCGGCCATCAGTTCGGGGTCCTGGGCCATCAGCGCCTGCGCGCCGAGGACGGCCTGGGCCTCGCCGCCGGCCAGATGACCCCGCGCGGTGAGGTCGGCCGCGACCGCCTCCACCGCCTGCCGGGCCCGTCCCTGCTCACGCGGAGCGTCCTCGGGCCGGATCTGCTTGGCGGGCGGCTCCAGTACCGCGGTCCCCATGTGCCGTACCTCGCCGATCGCCACACCGTGGCTGACGCCGACGCCCCGAAGCGTTGTCTG